>DAOUQC010000023.1 GCA_030625775.1 Verrucomicrobiota bacterium | reverse complement strand
CTGGGCGGTCGGAAAAATCAGCCGGCCGTCAGCCAACTGAACCAGACGGTCATTGTTGACCACATAATAACCCATTTCTTTTTCACCTATGACTCTGGTGCCAGCCGACCAGCTTTGACCTTCGTCAGTTGAAAAACGGATAACCGGGTATAAATCAGTGATCGAGTTTTTGTGCATATAAAACAGGGCGATGCGGCCATCCTGCAAGCGCAACAGAGAGACTGACATGATATTCTCCTTGGCATTATTCTTCATGACCAGTTTGTCTTTCGGCGACCAGGTCTTGCCACCATCGCTGGAAATTCTACTGGCTAGGAAAGCGGTAGAATTATCGCCACCGCCGCCGGTGAAGTGAGTGTAAATGAAGAGAATGCGTCCATCTTTCAGGGTGATGAAATCGCCTTCACTGTTGCGGGGGTTTTCCTTGCTGGGAGCCAGGGTTAGAGCGACTTGCGGTGCATCGGCGGCGAGTAGGCTGGAAGCGGTGATTGCCAGAAGGCTGGCGCCAAGCAGCAGGGATGATTTCAGGAGACTTTGTTTCGGGGATCGAGGTGTTTTCATAGGAGGGAAGTGTTTGCTTAATATTCTTGCCTTGCGACCAGGCATAAACAAATATAATCTTCTGGTATCTTTTAGGGACCAGATGACAAAAGAAGCTATTCCAAGCCCTGCATTACCCAAACACTGTTCGCTGGTTGAGGAAACGGTGCAGAGTTTGGGTGAGGGGATTCAGTCGGGTTACTGGAAGGGTTTTCTGCCCGGCGAACGTGAACTGAGTGAGCGCCTGCAGGTCAGTCGGCGCACTTTGCGCTCTGCGTTGGAGGAATTACAACGTTTGGGCTGGATTTCGGTCTTGCCGCGTCAGCGTCGCCGGATCGTTGCCAAAGGCAGTAATGAGCAGGTGGGTAATGAAGAGAAGGTGATCGCGGTGCTCTGTTCGGACTCTTTTGCCGATGCTTCGACGCCCATCACTTTTGTGATGGATGTATTGCGGGACAAACTCAGTAAGGCGGGTTTTGTGGTGGAGTTTCATTCCAAACGAGCTTGTTTTTCATCAAGGCCAGCGAAAGCTCTGGATCAACTTGTGGCAGAACATCCGGCGGCGGCGTGGTTGTTGTTGGGATCCAAGGAGCCTTTGCAGCGTTGCTTTGTTCGTCGCCGTTTGCCTTGCCTGGTGGTGGGATCGTGCGCTGCTGGAATTTCCCTGCCATCTGTGGATGTGGATTATTATTCTGCCTGCCATCATGCGGGGGGGATGTTGTGGAGAAATGGACATCGTCGAATTGCCTTGGTGCAGCTTGCGGACGCACAGGGTGGAGATGTGGATGGTGAGAAGGGATTGAACGAAGCGCTGCAAGCTTTGCCTGAAGTGCAAGTGGAGGTGTTGCGCCATGACGGCACGGCGGCGCATCTCTGTGCCCTGGTAGATCAGAGCCTTCGCTCAGCAAAGGCTCCGACGGCTTATCTGGTGGCGCGCCCGAGGCATGTGTTGACGGTGGTGACTCATCTGCAGAGGCATGGCAAACGCATTCCACAGGATGTGGCGGTGATTTCGCGCGATGATGCTCATTACTTGGACTCCACCAGCCCGGTGATTGCACGATACGCTACTAATCCCGCCGGACTTGCGCGACGGGTAGCTATGGCGGCGCGGCAACTGGCGGAGACGGGGAGGCTGCCGGCGAAGGCGGTGAGGCTGATGCCGAAGTTTGTACCGGGGGAGACAGTGAACGTTCGGAAGAAATGATCTCGCAAAATTGCTAAGAAACGCGAATGGGAAGAAGAATTATGAGCCGAGTACCGCAGTCGCGGGACGAGACAGCCAGCCGAAGAAACTGAGACAGGCAACCCGGGGGGTGAGAGCAGCGTCCAAAGCTTTCTGACCAAAGTCAATTTGATTAATAGGAATGGAGAGTCTTGAACATAGGAGAATTAGGAATTAGGATTTGTTATGGCTGAATGTTTTCCAGTGGCTCGAACGATTAAGGAAGGGGCGGTGCTTGCGGTGGTGGCTCCTTCGGGGGCTTTTCATCCGCAGTCTTTTGATCAGGGAGTGGAGTGGTTACGTGAGAGGTATGAGGTGAGATTTGATGAGGGGATTTATTCGCAGCAGGGTTATTTTGCGGGTTCCGATGAGCGGCGTTTGAAGGAGTTGCAGGACGTTATTCGGGATCCTGAGGTGGATGCGGTATTGTGCGCGCGTGGTGGTTACGGGGCGACCCGGCTGCTGCCTGACTTGTCGGTGGAGGAAGTGAGGGAGGCTAATAAATTGCTGGTGGGTTTCAGCGATGTGACGGCTTTGCACGCCTTGTGGGCGAGGGCGGGGGTGCGGTCTATGCATGCTCCGATGGTATCGGCGTTGGGGCGGGCGAATGCTGAAGTGAGAGGAGATTGGCGGAAGGTGATTGAGGGTGAGGCTCGTTCGTGGACAGGATTGGAAATGGTCACCGGAGGGATGGCGGAGGGTCGATTGATTGGTGGGAATTTATCCGTGTGGTGTGCATTGTTGGGGACTCCGTTTTTCCCTTCACTGGATGGATGTATTCTGTTTCTTGAAGATGTGGGGGAGCGCCCCTATCGAGTGGACCGCATGCTGACGACTTTGATTCAAGCCGGGTATATGGAAAGATGTGCGGGTGTTATTCTTGGAGCGTTCACTGAGGGGGAAGCGGGCAAGGATGGGGTTTCGGTGGATGATGTCCTGGTTGAGAGATTGGGGGGGCTAGGTATTCCGGTGGTGAAGGGTTTTCCTGCCGGGCATATTGATGATAATGCATCGCTGATGTTTGGGGGAAGTGCGCGTTTGGATGGAGAAGGTGGGGTTGATGTTGGATAAGAGGGGAGATTTCCACCATGAGCCGAACCGGAACGAAGTGGAGATAGCCCATAGGCAAATACCTAGTTTTACTGTCTGAGGCAACACTTGAAGGACATGAAGGAGGGAGAAGTGAGGAAACTTCATTCTGATATTTGCCTTGCCACGGTTTAGGAGGCTCGTTAAATTGGCCAATGCAATGTCTCACTCGGATTGACCAATGAAATATCTCACTCAGAAATTAATTTTAGAGTGAGGTAGAAGGGGCAAAATTTGCTCATGCAGGTTCTTTTTGCCTCTGTTAGGGGAACGGCCCTGTGTAATATGTTATAAAGGACAGATCTGTAATTATAATGTTGTGTAAAAAAAAATGAAAAGAAAAGGCAAAGCAGAATTTGTTCAGTGGATGGGACCTCTCCTGGAAGCACTTAAAGAGTTGGGGGACTCTGCTACTCCACAGGAAGCCTCAGATCTTATAGCGGTTAATTACAATCTTCCCGATAGTAAGAAGGAAGAATTGATGAATTCTGGTGTTCCTAGATTTCATAATCAGGTTTGTTGGGCTAGGCAGTATTTGGTTTGGGAGGGTTTATTGGGATCAGCGAAGCGAGGTATCTGGACTTTGACGGAAGAGGGGAAAAAGACCGTTCTATCTAAAGAAGATGCACACAAACTCTCTAAGAAGTGGGTTCAAATACACGCGAAAAAACGTAGGGAGAAAGCCCTCAAATCTAGAACTGAATCCAAAACTCAGGATGAAGAATCTATTGAAGAAGAGATAGAGGGGGCGTCTGATTTGCTGGGAGTTCTACAAAGTATGACACCTAATGGATTTGAACGTTTTTGTAAGTATCTTCTGCGTGTTTATGGGTTTGAGCGTGTAGAAGTTACCCCCGTAGGTAAGGATGGTGGGGTAGACGGATATGGAATTCTTCAGATTAATCCTTTTGTTTCTTTTAAGGTGATTTTTCAGTGTAAACGCTACAAAAATACGGTCTCGAGGGCGCAAGTAGGAGATCTTCGGAATGCAATGATCGGTCGAGCAGACAAAGGAATCATGATTACTACAGGCATTTTCTCTGAAGATGCTAAGAGAGAGGCTGTGAGAGAGGGAGCACCTGCGATTGAATTAGTCAATGGTAATGAGCTTGTCAAAATGTTGGAGACTGAGGAGATCGGTGTTAATTCTAAAACCGTATTCGACGTTGATCATGCATTTTTTAAGCCGTACATGACAGGCTGACAGCACAACAAGGTGGCCCAGATCGACCGCTTACCGCGCCGCAGCCAAGTTTTCAAACCACTTTAACCATTAAACCCACAGCGACCCCTAGCCTCATCGTTATGCAAAAACACAGACTATGCACACAGGCACTGTAGGTGGATTTTTTTATTAAAAATACGAAGCTCTAAAGGGAGGTTTTTGGACAAGGCCGGGCAGGCAGAAACACATGGTAAGATCAAGCAGGTAATAAAGGGGTTGTACATGTTATGGGTTAGCATATGGAGAGGGGGATATATTCACCATGAGCCGGCGCGAAACAGAGACAGGCAAATTCCGCTGTTTGAGGCAAATACTTGAAGGACATGAAGGAGGGAGAAGTGAGGAAACTTCATTCTGATATTTGCCTTGCCACGGTTTAGGAGGCTCGTTAAATTGGCCAATGGCCAATGGCCAATGGCCAATGGCCCTGGCTTGCTTGAGTCTACGTATCAGCAATGTTTGGCCCGAGAGCTTCAATTGAATGATATTGCTTTCAAGTTGGAGCATTTGCAGCCTGTCGAGTATAAGGGGCTTCAACTTGATTGCAGCTACCGGATTGATGTGCTGGTTGAGGATGAGATTATATTAGAGTTGAAAGCTGTAGATCAGATCAAGGGGATTCATGAGGCGCAGTTGCTCACCTATATGAAAACTTTCAGGCATCAAACAGGGATTTGCGCTCAATTTTAACGTAAGCATGGTAAAATAAATTCTCTTTTTTATGGAACTCGATGACACACAACGCGCTTCACAGGCACAGTTCGGCAAACAGAGCAGTTGTTATGGCAAGGGGCATATTCTGGCTGATGTGAGTGACGTGGCGGCGGCTGTGGAAAAGACGGGTTTGTCAGGTGGCACAGCACTGGATGTGGCTACGGGAGCGGGGCATACGGCCTTGTTTCTGGCCGAACAGGGATTCAGGGTGACTGCCAGTGATGTGGCCCGGGCGATGCTGGATCGAACGGCGGAAGCTGCTGAAGAAAGCAGTCTGGAAATCGAATTAAATCAGCATGTGGCTGAAGTCTTGCCCTATTCAGATGAATCTTTTGATCTGGTGACTTGTCGGGTGGCGGGTCACCATTTCAGTGATCCCGGTGCATTTGTGGCAGAGTCAGTGCGGGTGTTGAAGCCGGAGGGATGGTTTTTGTTGATTGATGGTTGTATTCCCGATGGCGAACCGCTTGCTGAAAAATGGACTCACGAAGTTGAAAAACTACGCGATCCGAGTCACGGGCGTTTTTTGCGACAGGGGGAATGGAATAATTTGTGTAGAGGAGCCGGGCTGGAAATAAAATCCAGCAAATTACAGCCGATGAAAATGCCGGATTTGGAATGGTATTTCGAAGCGGCGAATACCGCTGAGGAAAACCGGGTGAAAGTCAGGGAACTGGTGCGGAATACGCCGGATGAAGCCAGATGCTTATTTCGAGTGGGGGAGGAAGCGGGTAAGACCATTTGGTGGTGGCAGCGCCTGACTTTGCTGGCAGGTAAAATTCCAAGCTGAATCCAGTCTGGTTAATCTGGTTAGTCCGGCTAATTCGGGGAGAAGCTCTTCAAGGGAGTGAAGTCGCGATTGAGTTGCAGGTCTTGTTTGAAACCCAAGGCCTTTTTCAACAGCTGGGGATTATTCACCACTGTGGTTTTGAGTGGGCCAATTGATGATTTTCCAAATAGAACTTCACCTTTGGGGCCTTGAACCACCAGCAGATAACCATCAAACTCCCAGCCGCCGAGATTAGAAGAGTCTTTGTCCGAATCATAGGAAGTAGAGATGGGTGCGAGTTCGTGTGAGTATTCTTTTGAAGCCAGAATGGCAGTTTCAAATTTTTGTACCGAGAGGATTTTTGACCAATCCATTTTTCTGTCAGCGTAGCGTTTTGAATTCCGTCCAACCAACAAAATGGTAAAACGGCATTTGGGCATATCCACATCGCGGGAAATATTTTTAATTTTTGCACTTACAGAAACCAGGTTTTTTTTCATGTAAGAGCTGCCGCGTTGTTTTTGGCGGCGTTTACCTACTGAAATATCGATGTTTAACTTCGGAAAAGCTGCCGGAGCGGCTTTTTCGATTTTTTTTTGCGATTCCGCATCAAAGAGAGAAATTTTCACGTTGAAGATATTGCCGTCGTCTCTTTTGATGCGCACGTTCCCGCTGGATTTTGTGTAGGACATCACCTCGATGTCCATGATGCGTCCCTTGGTGTCCATGACGGTGATTGCGTAGGAATCTGCCAGGACAGCGAATTGCAGCAGCAGACAAAAAAAGGTGAGTCGGAAGGTCATTGGATGAATGGGAGAAAGGGTGATAGTCGCAGATACAAGTTATGAAAAAAGTAAAATATATCAAGGATGGAATGGCGCATGGGGCGGGGCTGCCTGCACGAGGGCGGTGAAATGGTGTCTTGATTTGGATTTGCTGTCTTTGCCTCGCGAGCGTAGGGTTTTTGTCACTTCTTAGCCAAGCCAAGCTTAATAATGATATGAAAACAGAGAATACCCCCTTCCTGATGGAGCGCAGAGACTGGCTGCGTGGTGCTGGCGGAGCCGCATTCGGTTTAACTTTTAGTGAAATGGCAGGTGTGACTGAGCTGTTGGCGGCTGAAGGGGCAAAAACTCCGGAGATGCAGGCATTCAACCGTTTTCCCAGAATGGTTCAGGAGCATTTTGTTCGTAAGGTGAGCTGGGTTGAAATGAAGGGTTTGCTCGCCAAGTCGGAATTGAAAACAAAAGCCGATGCCGAGGCCTATGTGAAGGAAGTGCAGGAAAAAATCAAAACGGCTTTTTCTCCCTTTCCCCAGGAAAAATCACCTTTGAAAGCAAGGATCACCGGCACTGTCGAGCGTGAGACTTACAAAATTGAAAAACTGATTTTTGAAAGTCGACCGGGTTTTCTGGTGACCGCCAATCTTTACATCCCGAAAGGGCATGAGGCACCTATGCCGGGGGTGGTGGGGACCTGCGGTCATTCGAGCAATGGAAAAGCAGCGGAGGCTTATCAATCCTACGCCCAGGGTTTGGCTAAACAGGGATACGTGGTTTTGATCTATGACCCGATTGGTCAGGGCGAGCGCTTGCAGTATTTGGATGACAATTTGAAGCCGCTGGCTGGCGGGGGAACCCGGGAACATGCCCAGGCGGGCAACCAGCAGTTTTTGATAGGTGAATTTTTTGGTACGTGGAGAGCCTGGGACGGGATAAGGGCTTTGGATTATCTGCTGACACGTAAAGAGGTGGATCCAAAAAAAATCGGGGTTACGGGGAATTCGGGAGGGGGAACGATGACAACCTGGTTGTGTGGTGTCGAGCCGCGTTGGGCGATGGGCGCACCGAGTTGTTTTGTGACGACCTGGAGGCATAACATGGAAAATGAGCTGCCTCAGGATACCGAGCAGTGCCCGCCGAAATCACTCGCTCTTGGTTTGGACCACGATGATTTTCTAGCGGCGATGGCACCCAAGCCGGTAGTGATTCTGGCCAAGGAAAAAGACTACTTTGATGCCCGCGGAGCGGAAGAGGCCTATGGGCGTTTGAAAAATCTCTATCGCCTCCTGGGCAAGGAGGACAATATCAGCCTGTTCATCGGGCCGTCGACTCACGGCTATAGCCAGGAAAACCGTGAGGCGATGTATCATGTGTTTAACAAAGCGACGGGCTTGCCTGATGTTGAAGCGGAACCGGATATCCAGATTGAGGATGACAAAACCCTTCAGTGTACACCTAACGGGCAGGTGAAGGAGTTGAAATCACGCACGGTATTTTCTTTCACATCGGCAAAAGCCAAAAGCCAGGAAATAAAGAGGAAAGAGCAGGCGCTGAAGGGAGACGCTTTGAAGGCCGCTGTTCAAGATGCCTTGCGGATGCCAAAAAGAGAAAAGGCTCCCCGTGCTCGAACTTTGAGGGCCTCCGGCAGCTCCCGGCATTACCCGAAAAAGTATTACATCAACTATGGAGTGGAAAGTGACCCTGGAATAATGGCCATCTGCACCATGCTGGGTGATGAACGCCTGTATTCACGGATACCAAAAGCAGAAGGGAAGGGGCGGGCTTTGCTCTATGTGTCGCATCTGTCAGCAGATGCCGAGCTGAGGGAGGAGAGCTTGCTGCATGACGTCATCGAGAAAGAAGGGGCGGATACACGGGTATTTGCCTGTGATGTAAGGGGCATTGGTGACTCGCAGCCGGGCACCACGCCGTCTTCTGATCCTTACGGGTATTATGGAGCTGATTATTTTTATGCAATCTATTCCCTGATGTTTAACAAACCCTATCTTGGTGGCAGGACTTACGATGTGCTGTCTGTGCTGGACTTGATGGGAGCACGTGGCTACAAGGATGTTCATCTGGTGGGCAAGGGGTGGGGGGCTTTGCCGGCAACTTTTGCGGCACTGCTTTGCGACAATGTGAAACAGGTCACCCTCAAAAATGCCCTGACGAGTTACTTTGATGTGACCCAGACAGAGCTTTACAAATGGCCTCTGGCCGCGTTTTTGCCTGGAGTGTTGAGAAAGTTCGATCTGCCGGAATGTTATGCAGAACTCGGATCAAAAAAATTGGCTCAGGTGGAGCCATGGGGGGCGGGGATGGGCATTTAGAATTAGGAGATAGGAGATAGGAGATAGGATAATGGAAACGTTGCAGCAGGTCAGGCCGGAGCATTTGAATCACTACGGTTTTTTATTCGGTGGTTACATGCTGATGTGGGTGGATGAGGCGGCCTGGATTGCGGCCAGTCTTGACCGTCCCAAATGTCATTTTGTGACTGTGGGAATGGAAAAAGTAGAGTTTCACCACAAGGTCCAGGAAGGTTCGATTTTGATGCTATCGGTCAATGAAGTGAAAGTAGGCCGGACATCGGTCAGCTATCAGGTGGATGTGACGTGTCGTCATGCTGCCGGGCATGAACGATCGGCTGAGCCTGTTTTTTCAAACCAGGTGACGATGGTGAGGGTTGATGACGAGGGCAACAAGATCCCCTTGTAGGGCATTTTCAGGAGGCTTTCAGTCTCAGTCGAGCTGCAAAGGCTCCATCAAATCCATCCTGCCAGGGCAGGCTTTCCCGGCTGGTTTCGAGTTCCAGGCTTGGGAATTCTTTGAGCAGGATCTCGATGAGCTCCTGGTTTTCTTCAGCTTCGAGCGAGCAAGTGCTGTAAACCAGATGGCCGCCAGGCTTGAGCAGGGGCAGGCAGTTCCTGACGATCTCAAGTTGCTGTTTTTGCATGCTGAGGAAGTCTTCGGGCCTCAGCCGCCAGCGCACATCGATGCGCCTTTTGATGACACCGGTATTGCTGCAGGGGGCATCAATGAGAATGCTGTCAAAAGAAGCGGGTTTGGGAAAGTCGGATGCGGAGGTGTCAGGTTGGGCCCAATCGATTTGGCGCAGTTGGTAATTGCCGACGTGGCTGCGGTCGAGGTTTTCCTGCAGGCGGACGAGCCGGTATTCATCGCAGTCGGCGGCGATGATGCTGCCGGAGTTTTCCATCGCTCCAGCCAGCCAGATGGTTTTGCCTCCAGGTGCGGCGCAGGCGTCGAGGATGTTCTGGCCGGGTTTGGCTTCGAGCAGTTGGCAGGAGAGACTGGTGCTGGGGTCTTGGATATAGATCAGGCCCTGGTTGATCCAGTCACTGGGAACGGGGCCGGTCAAACGGAGGAAATCATCGGGAGCACCTTCTACGGGATGGGTGGATTTCGAATCCCGTATGGCTTGCAAACCTTCTTTGTTCTGACTCAGCGAGTTGAGTCGCAAATAGACGGAGGGAGCTTCGTTGTTCCAGGCACAGAGTTGTTCGGCTTCTTTTTCACCAAAATGACGGCTCCAACGTTCGATTAAAAAAGCGGGTTGGGAGTAGGTTTCATCCAGTGGAAGTGAAGCGACGAGTTCATCGAGTTCTTCTTGTTTGCGTTGCGCATTGCGCAAGATGGCGTTGACGAGAGAACGGGTTTGTCGATTGTCGGCGAGCCCGACAGTTTCATTAATCACTGCGTGGGCAGCGATGTTGGTGTGGCGGAGTTGGAACAGGCCAATGCGCAGTATGAGGCGGAGGCGGTGTTTGAGTCCTTTGTGATTGCGCAAATGATCGATGCAGACATCGAGCAAGGTAAGATTGCGGATGATGCCGTAGAAAATTTGCTGAACGAAAGCGTGATCGCGAGGTTCCAGATTGTGTTTTTTACTCAGGTCGGAAAGTATCCGGTCGGCGTGCACGGTTTCGTTTTCCCAGCGCTCCAAGCATTTCAGTGTGATACTTCTCAGTTTGGGTGAAGCCATAAGAGGTGAGTTTCCGTTTCTTACCAGAAATCCAGGCGGGGTGGCCTGAAATGATGGCAGGGTTAGTTGTTTTCTCCGGAGGATTCCCCGTTAACCGGAGCTCTCCCAATACCGTGGTATTCGAAACCGAGCTGGGTCATTTTTCGAGGGTCGAGCAGATTTCGTCCGTCAAAAATCAGTGGGGAGAGCATGCTATCCCGAATGGCGGAAAAATCGGCAGAAGCAAATTCAGGCCATTCAGTAGCGATGATCAGGGCTTCGGCTCCCTTGGTAGCTTCAGCGGCAGAATCAACAATTTTGATTTTTTCTCCTACCGGTAATTCTTTTGCCTTTTGCGCACCTTGCGGATCGTAGGCGGTAATTTCAGCTCCTTCTTCAACCAGTTTTTCAACCAGTTCAATAGCCACAGAGCAACGAACATCATCGGTATCCGGTTTGAAGGAGAGTCCCCAGACGGCAATTTTTTTCTCCTGCAAAACCCAGAGTTTTTTGCGGATTCGATCAATGAAACGCTCGAGTTGATTGGCATTGATCCGTTCGACTTCTTTTAACAGGTTGAAGGGGGTTCCAAGTTGATCACTGATGGCGATAAAAGCAGCGATGTCTTTGGGAAAACAGGAACCACCGTATCCTAAACCGGCATTGAGAAAGGCCCGGCCGATCCGTTTATCCGTGCCGATGCCTTCGGCGACCATTTCTATATCGGCTCCGGTAGCTTCACAAACAGCTGAAACTGCATTGATGTAGGAAATTTTCAGGGCCAAAAAGGAATTGGCAGCGTGTTTGATCAGTTCGGCGCTGTTGATGTCGGTTACGAGAATAGGAGCCACAAAGGGTTCGTAGACTTTTTTCATCAATGCCAGTGCACGGTCACTGTTGGCACCGATCACAATGCGATCAGGATTCATTAAATCGCTGACGGCGCAGCCTTCACGAAGGAATTCCGGGTTACTGACCACATCAAAATCGGCATCCGGGGCATAACGCTTGATGGTTTCAGCAACTTTTTCACCGGTGTTCACCGGCACGGTGCTTTTGTCTACCACTACTTTGTATCCCTCTAGAGCCGGTGAAATCTCACGAGCCACTTTCTCGATAAAATGCAGGTCGACACTGCCGTCTTCATTGGGGGGAGTCGGGACGGCGATGAAAATAACTTCCCCGCTTTTGACCCCATCCCCAGTCGAAGTGGTGAAGCGCAAGTTGCCAGAGGCCACATTTTTCAGGACGATTTCTTCGAGACCAGGTTCATAAATCGGGATATCTCCCTTCAATAGACGGGCAATTTTTTTCTCGTCATTGTCGACACAAAGAACCTCGTGGCCAACCTCCGCAAAACAAGCTCCCGTAGTAAGGCCAACGTAGCCGGATCCGATAATAGTGATTTTCATAAAAATTGAGCGAGTGGCTTAAGATAAGAAGCGCCAATATACCCAACTTCATCGATACTCCAGTGAAAATCACCAAAGCCATCTGCGATGGATAGCTTGTCAGCTTTAAAGATGGAGATGAAAACCCGAAAGAGAACAGACTCAGACAAGGTTTTCCAGCAATTGGGGACTCGCTCGATTAATTAGAGCCGAATCCGCCAGGCTGAAGGTCGATAGGCAGGGTGATTCTGGGGAATGCTTTAAGCGTGAAGCTCATCACAACCCCCCATTCTTCATCTCCACGTCGGCTGTCACGAATGATACCACCAAAGGAGGCTGTCCAGGCAGAGAGATCACGGTGAATCTGGTATTGTTGAATTTCCAGGGTATTGTCAGTTGATTCGAAGCGGTGACTGGTGCTGAAACCCCAGTTTTCTCCAAGACGGGTGTATGTGCCCAGAGAATACAAATTGCTGTCGACGAAGAAGGGGTGGTCGCTGAGGTAATACTGGCCAAGTGAGAATTGGAAGGATTTCCAAGGCATGAAGGTGATCGCACTGGTGGCTTCGGTAAAATCTGTTTCCTGATTAAAAACGGGAATCTGGGAATTGACTCGAGCGGCCAACCAAGGCAGTGGGCGCCAGGTGATGTTATTGAATAAGTTGGAGAAATCGCGATCGAATTCAGGGTCATCAAGATAAGTGTCGAAGAAGGTATTAATTTCGAACCAGCCGAAAGTCCCTTGATTGCGCTTGGTTTGCAGGCGGTTGACCATGCCGATACGGCCAATGTTCCAACTGCGGATATCGTCGACTGCGGTGTACATCGGCAGATCCAGAGGGCGCAGGCGGGTGGTGGGGGTCAGGCGGTCGATGCGGGTGGCAAAGCCTTCAGCCGGGGAATCAGCGCTGACAAAGGAGTAATTAACGTAAGGTTGCGCGATATGGCGCAGCTCATTGATGCCCATGGCTTCAGAGACGGCATTGGGGTAAACTTTGGAGACTTTGAAAGAGGCATCGAATCCGAGATGGAAAGTCGTGCGATCCTGATCGCCAACGTTTGCTGCGCCCACATCGTAATACTTGGTGTAACCAACACCGGCACGTGGAACGAAAGACAGCCAGCCGCCGATGGCTGCCGGGTAAAGGATTTCGTGATAAGTGTCAAAACGGGTGAAGCTGCGATCGTCGAGCAGCAGGTCGAGGTTGTTGAGCAGTGATCTTGAATCGTCTTCGTTGAATTCCTCTTCCAGTACCACGCTTTCCTCACCATCTTTAACAACGGTGACAAGTTTTCCGTCTTTTATTTCGGCTTTGCCTGCATCAATCATTCTCAGGTAATTTCCCTGAATTTTTCGGCTGGCTTCACTGAGGCCACGCACATCGTCAGCCAGTTCTTCCTGGAGAATGCCGAAGGTTGTGTAGCCCTGGTAAAATATACCTGAGTCAAAAATGGGCTGGCGGGTGACATCAAGAGCAAGCTCGGGCAGGCGGGTGTCCGTTTGGAAAAAATCATTCAACTGGAAACGCCCGGTGAGCGACAGTGTGCCACGAGGATCGGTTTTTACCAAGTTGAGGATGTTATCGGGTTTGGGATCGACAGTGAATTCGCGAGGAAAAAAGTCATTGTAAACAAAGGCGTCGCTCAGTTTGTTGAGATCAATATCCAGGTAAAGAGTACTTTTTTCCGGGCCGGGGAAGTACACCCGGTGTTGAAGGTTGATGCGGTAACGCTCGGAACTCAGATCGGTGGCACGCTCCTGCCCTCCGTAGTTGATGTTAGGTTCGTTATCACTGGCAAAATAAAGCTTGAGGCGGCCGAAGTTTTCATTGTTGCGGTATCTTTGCGATTTGAACTCGATTCCGCCGCCGATCCCGCGACTGCTGCGAAGATCGAATTGAGCTTGTGCCAGAGTGTGGTCGCCAATCATGAAGCCGTATTGATTCAGTAGGAAGCCTCCCCAACCGCTGTTGTAACCAGGAGTGAAAAAATAACCGAGTTCGTCATCCAATGGTTGCGAAAGATAAGGCAACCAAAGGATCGGAGTATCACCGGCATAGAACTTCATGTTTTTGAAGGTGACCCGTTCACCTGGGTAAACACGAATGCGCTTGGCTTTTATTTTGAAGGAAGGCTCGGCGCTGTCATCGGTGGTGAACCATGAATCGGTCATTTCGATCATGTCGGTTGCGCTGGTCGGGATCTCAATGTCGTTGGCATCGTAATAGATCGGAATCAATGCTCCACGAAGGCTGGAGGCTGTCATTTCACCGGTATTGATGTTGTAGATGGCTTCTTCGGCTGTGTAGGACCCTCCATCTTTGTAAATGATTACGTTGCCGCGGGCAAAAACATCGCCGGTAGTCTGATGGAACTCTGCCTGGTCGGCTTGAATTGTGATACCTTTGTAATTGATTTCCACATTGCCTTTTGCTTTGGCTATGCCCATTTGCTCATCGAAACTGGTCTCGTCACTTTGGATCTCGAGATTTGAAGCAAGGTCGACTGCCTGTGCGGCGTTGCTGACTGCCTGATCGACAACCGCTCCATCGACTCCGTCCAATTTTTCAAGTTGCTTGGCTGCGGCATCAAGCTGGGCAAAAGTTTGCGGGATAGACAGCAAGCTGGTTAATCCGGTGACTAGACCGAAAATGATCGGCAGGGCTTTACGTGGTAAGGTTCTCATTACGCTTTGATGGAGAAAAAATGGTTTCATGGGATCGCATTTAAATCGCAATCACGAAAGTATATGGAAATTCTAATTATTAGGAATTGTAAAATTTTACAGCCAAACCGCAAGGCGTCTACAGTAGAAACATGCTTTTTAACAATAAATTGAGTAAAAAACCACTAAAAACTGCAATTTCCCTACTAAAACTATTAGTAGATTACATTATAAAGGCCCTTATCTGGTGCGCATACAATAGCCGAGTTTTGACTTTTGACTCAAAAAATTGATAAAAATATTCGCTTCTTCGCCCCATGATTTTTCACTGGCTGTTTCGATGGCTTGTTGTCTGTTCAGCTCCTGGCGGTAAAAAAGCAGGTAGGCTTGCTTGATTTCCCGTCGGGTAGCCGGATCAAAACCCGCTCTACGCAGGCCGATTGAGTTTAATCCTACAATATTGTTCAAGCCGGCTGCGGTGACATAGGGTGGGATGTCCTGGGATATCGAAGCGTGTCCCTGCAGCATGACGTAGTCGCCGATTCGGGCAAATTGATGAATGCCGGCGCCCCCGCCGAGGAAGCAGTGGTTGCCGACGGTGATGTGCCCTCCGAGCATGGTATTGTTGGCGAGAATGTTATTGTCTCCAATAACACAGTCATGGCCCAGGTGGGTGCCGACCATGAAGAAGTTATTCTGACCGATCACCGTTTTGCCGCCTTCGGTCAAACTGCGGTGAATGGTGACATTTTCCCGAATCGTAGTACCGGACCCAATGACAACGGCGCTGCGGGTTTGAGGATCGAAACCAATCGATTGTGGATCACCACCGATGATGCTGCCGGGCCAGATGTGGCAATTCTCTCCAAGGGAAACTTCACCCAGGAGATGCACGTGCGAATGTATTCGGGAACCATGGCCTATGGTGGAGTTGGCTTCAATGATGGAAAATGCACCAATTTCGACATCGTCGGCGATGTCTGCTTCCGGGCTGATGATAGCTGTCTTGTGTATTTTCAAGGTTACAGGCAAACCTGTAAGTGAAAGAATGTGAAAGCGCAACGATCTAAAGCTCAGCGGGGATCCTTATAACAAACCCATTTCCCGGAAACTGAAATAAGCTTGCTGCGAATGGGTGGAAGGTGTGCCGATGATGATGTGATCGAGCATTTCAATGCTGATGTGTTCGCTGGCTTGTTTCAACTGCCGGGTCAACTTGCGGTCGGCACTGCTGGGGGCAGGATCGCCGCTGGGATGGTTATGCACCAGGATGAAAGCATAAGCGGAGTGGGTGATTGCGGCGCGAAAGATCTCCCGCGGGTGGGCGATGCATTCATTGAGGCCTCCACGGGAAATTTCCTGGATCTGGATGAGGTGGTATTTGGTATTGAGGAGGATCACTTGCAGCGATTCGTGCTCGAGGGATTGAAGGGTGGGGCCGAGCAGGTCATAAACGGCATCCGGGCTGTCGAGTGGGGACTGGGATCGTCGTTCGAGGGCCAGACGTTTTCCAAATTCAAAAATCGCTGCCAATTGAGAGGCTTTTGCCGGACCAATGCCCTTGATTTGCATCAGGTCTTCCAGACTGCGCCGGGACAGGGCCTGCAGCGAGCCGAATTGCCGAATAAGCTGGCGCCCCATTCCTATGGCGTTCAGGCCGGGTAGGCCGGTGCCAAAAAAGAGTGCCAACAACTCAGCGTCGGTCAGTGCTGAGGCACCACGTTGTTTGAGTTTCTCCCGAGGCTTTTCATCATCGGGTAAATCGAGTATTCGTTCTTTTCCAGAGGCCACAGGTGAGTGTTGCCCAGTATAGTAGTTTGGTGCAAGAAAGAAGTTACAGGAAGTGTCAGCAGAGTAGGGTCATAAACTTGGTTTTTGACATCGGGCCAGTGAAATACTAACAGGTAGGGAGCTGATGAAGTCTGAATGAAGGACTGGTTGGTTCAGGAATTGATAATGATAGCCGTAAATACAATGAAACGTGCAGTTTTCTGCCTGGTGGTGTTCTGTTGTTATTGGACAACAACCCAGCTTTCAGCTTACCCCTTGACCGATGCCCAGAAGGCACGTTTGGAGAAGCTGATTCCCCGGACTTTTGCCAAATTGCAGGCGCACGAGCCCGTGCACATACTGACGATGGGGGACAGTGTGACGGAAATGTACACACCAGATGTGGAGACAAATCATAACTACCTGCACGCTTATCACGTCAAATTTGCCGAACTGTTGTGTCTGGAGTTTTTTTATCCGGGGGAGGTGCGATTGTTCAATCCTGAGAAAGGCAAGCCGGAGAAAGCCAATGAGTACCTTGGTGATGAAATCACTCTTGAGAATTTTGGTATTGGCGGGCGGACGGCTATTGATGCGGTGCAAAGAATCACTACGGACGCTTTTTTGAATGAGCCGGACCTGATGATTATTCAGTTTGGTATTAATGACGCCCGGATTGGCTTGTCGTTTGACACCTATCGGAGGTCGATCCAGTTCTGCATCGACGAATGCCGCAAGCAGGGAGTAGATGTGATTTTATTGGCCCCAACAATGGTGAGAATTTCCGACGGGCCGCTCGAATGGGGAATGACACGTGGGCATGCTATAGTAGCCAGAGAGTTGGCAGCAAAAAACGGGGTGTTTTTTGCCGATATGGGCCAGGTGATCGCAGAAACGAGTGGAGTGGGCGATGAGGAACTGGACACCAAGCTGGCCATCCGGGTGGTAGCGGATAAGATTGCGACGAATTTTAACTTCATTGATCCTGTGAAAGAAGTGTTGCATCCGAATCTGGCTGCGCACAAAGCCATGGGCGAAGCAGTCTTTGAGCAATTGTTCAACGGTGAGCCGCCGGCTCTTTTCCGGGCTCAGTCGCAGGCTACTTTCATAGATCCGGGAACCGTTCAAGTCGAGCTGAGTATCAAGAACGGAGGAAGTGAGATCGAGGAGGGATACCTTGGAGCGCTGACGACCCGGCAAGTGCTGCAGCCAACAGAGGAAACGGCTTTTCAAAGCTACCGGATCGAGCCTGGCAAGACGGCTGTTTTTTCTTTCACCTATAAACGTCAACAGCGCACTTTCAGGGGAGGGGCACCCTCACGATATGAAAGTTTGGATCCGGGGGAGCCATGGCTGCCGGTTAGTTTTCTGGTGGCGGATGAAGAGAGCTCGAGGGTAGTGGACACCGCCCCCATTCTGGAACCGGTTGCGGTGACTTGGAAAGAAGGTCTGCAGTTGGGAGTCGAGAGTGGAGTTCGTTTGGATTGGAGGTTCAAAAACGGACAAAAAAAATCGGTGAAGGGGAGTTATGAAATTAAGATGGGGGCGCGGAAAGCTGCCGGTGTATTTGAGTTGGCAGCTGATACTCAAAAAGATTTTTTTGCCGAATTTCCGATCAATGAAAAGGATGATGTGCTTAGCTTTAAAGAGAGTGTTCAATTGAAGGTGACGGTGGAAGGAAAGTCATTTGTTTTTTTCCGTGAAATCGAGGCGATCAGAGATTTGTATTTGGGAGAAAAAGTTGCCTTGGCTCACGACGAGTATTTTACGCCAGGTGCCCGGATGTTGAGAGCTGCACCTGCATCGAAGGAAGCTGTCTATTTACGGGTAGACGCAGATAAAGATGCTTTGTATCTGACCTTGGATCTTGAAAAAATCAACCTGGTAAAAATTCCCGATGGGGGTTCCATGGTGGCTGAAATTTTTATCGACGGGCGCCCTGCCCAGGAATCCCGGCAGTTTGGCTTTGTGGACCGCGTGAGGGTTACGTTTGGCAGTGAGGATGGTCGTGGTGTGGTGAGGCTCACCAAGATGGGGCTTTTTGGAGATGCTTATGACCGGGCAATTCCTCCGGAAGGCATTCTCAGTCAATTGAAAACAAAAGGCAATACATCGAGGAAGGTGGAAATTCGCATCCCACGAATCTACCTTTATCGTCACGATTGGAAACTTGGCGCAGCAGGACAGGTCTTGGGCTTGAATGCCCGGGTTTCTTTGGGCGCTTTGGGAACGGATCCTGCGGGGGCAGGCAGTTTCCCTCCTGACAGACGATGGGTACTGGCCAATTCAGGTCTCTATTTCAGGGATGCTCGAAGTCTGGTCACCTTGAATTTGGGTAAAAAACCAGCTGATGCAGCAAGCTGGTCGGTGAGGCTTTATTAACAAGGCTTTTAGAGAAACCGCCTTGCCGAAGGTCTTATTTTCCGAGAATCCTCTGAAAAAGTTTTGTCTTTTTTTTAAGAATTCCAGCTAATCTGGAGAGGGGGAAATTTCACCCGTTTTCCAGGAAAATATCCAACATATTTATAAAATAATTGTCTAAGCATATAGAGATGTTGCAGGTTTTGCTCGTCTTTATACATACGATATATAACTATAAATAATAAGCGGATATGAACTTGAATAAATTAACTCTGAAAATGCAGGAGGCTCTTCGGGAGGCGCAGGATGTTGCGTCAGCGAAGTCTCACCAAGCCTTGACTCCAATGCATGTGCTGAGCGCTTTGCTGGATCAGCCAGAGGGGGTGTCACGACCTGTTCTGGAAAAACTCGGGGTGTCGGTTGACGCTTTGCGGAATAAACTTGAGCAGGCGATGGACAGCCAGCCGTCTGTCACCGGAGCCGGAGTGGGGCAGGTTTATCTGGGAGATGAACTGAACGTTGTGCTCAATGCGGCTGACAAAAAACGCAATGAGCTGAAAGATGAATACCTCAGTGTCGAACACTTTTTGCTGGGCTTGCTGGCGAGTAAGACAGATGCGGCTGATTTGTTAAAAGAAGCTGGAGCGACCGAAAAAAGTCTGCTTGAAGCGGTGGCTTCGGTGCGCGGGCAGCAGCGAGTGACCGATCAGGATCCGGAGGGAAAATACCAGACGCTGGAGAAATATGGTCAGGATTTGACCGAGCAGGCGCGGGCTGGCAAGATCGATCCGGTGATCGGGCGTGATGACGAAATCCGGCGGGTGATGCAGGTGCTGTCACGGCGGAGGAAGAACAATCCGGTGTTGATTGGTGAGCCTGGGGTTGGCAAAACGGCGATCGCCGAGGGATTGGCGCGGCGTATTGTCAGTGGGGATGTTCCCGATTCGCTTAAAAACAAACGTCTGATCGCCATGGACATCGGAGCGATGGTGGCCGGGGCAAAATATCGCGGGGAGTTTGAGGATCGGTTGAAAGCATTTCTCAAGGAGGTGACTTCCTCCGAAGGGGAGATTATTTTGTTTATCGATGAACTGCACACCATCGTCGGGGCTGGCGCTGCCGAGGGATCGGTGGATGCCTCCAATTTGCTCAAGCCGCAACTGGCACGTGGAGAACTGCATGCGATTGGGGCAACGACTTTGGATGAGTATCGCAAGTATATTGAAAAAGATGCGGCGCTGGAACGGCGCTTTCAACCGGTTTCGATTGGCGAGCCGAGTGTCGAGGATACCATCGCTATCCTACGGGGGATCAATGAGCGTTACGAGCTTCACCACGGAGTGCGCATCCAGGATGCGGCACTGGTCGCAGCGGCGACTTTGTCGGATCGTTATATTTCTGATCGTTTTTTGCCAGACAAGGCAGTGGATCTGATTGACGAAGCGGCTTCGCGTTTGAAGATCGAACTTGATTCCATGCCGACGGAAATTGATCAAATTGATCGTCAGGTGATGCAGCTGGAGATGGAGCGGCAGGCGCTGAAAAAAGAAAAGGATGCCGCGAGCAAGGAGCGTTTGGAAAAGGTCGAACGTGACATGGCGGATCTGACAGAAAAAGGCGATCACCTGAAAGCCCAATGGCAGAATGAAAAAGCGGTCATTGATGGGACCCGCCTGATTCAGGAGGAGATGGAAGCAGCTCGCAATGAACTTGAACAGGCGCAACGGAATGGCGATCTGGGGAGGGCCAGTGAAATTCAATACGGAACGCTTCCAGGATTGGAAGAGAAGCAGGCCGAGGCGCAGCAGAAGCTTGCCGATCTGCAACAGCAGACCAGCATTCTCAAAGAGGAAGTGACAGAGGAGGATATCGCCAAAGTGGTGGCGTCGTGGACGGGGATTCCGGTTTCGAGATTGCAGGAAGGAGAGCGTGAGAAATTGGTCCACATGGAAGACCGACTGGGGGATCGCGTGATCGGTCAGCGAGATGCTGTGGCAGCGGTGTCGAATGCGGTGCGGCGTTCGCGCGCGGGGTTGCAGGATGAAGATCGTCCGCTGGGTTCGTTTTTGTTCCTCGGGCCGACCGGGGTGGGAAAGACGGAGCTTAGTCGTGCGCTGGCGGAGTTTTTGTTCGATGACGAACACGCCATGGTGCGTATCGACATGAGTGAATACATGGAGAAACACGCTGTTTCGCGCTTGATCGGAGCCCCTCCGGGATATGTCGGTTATGAAGAGGGAGGGCAGTTGAGTGAATTGGTTCGCCGCAAACCCTACTCAGTCGTTCTGTTTGACGAAATCGAAAAAGCGCATCCGGATGTGTTTAATGTTTTGCTTCAGGTTTTGGATGACGGACGCATCACGGATGGCCAGGGACGGACGGTTAATTTTCGCCACACGGTCATCATTATGACGAGCAACATCGGCAGTGAATACATCATGTCGGAGGATGATGCGAAAAAACGTGATGCACTGGTGACGGAAGCCTTGCGTGGACATTTTCGTCCGGAGTTCCTCAACCGAATTGACGAGACAATCATCTTTGATCGCTTGAGCGAAGATGATATCAAGGAAATCGTTCAGATACAGATCCAGCGAGTGCTTGAGCGTCTTGAGGCGCAGGGGGTGGAGTTGGATGTGGACGATGAGGCGATGTCCTTACTGGCGAAGGAGGGTTACGACCCTGCCTATGGTGCGCGTCCGCTCAAACGGGTGATTCAGAAACGCCTGCTAGACCCGTTGAGCATGGAAATCCTGGAAGGGAAATTCAGTGAAGGGGATAAGGTCAAGGTCGGGGTGAAGGGAGATGAGTTGGTGTTTGGGGGTGTGAATGAAAGCGGTGGACATTAGTCAACGTTCAGAGCTTAAGAGTATCTCCTAATGTAGGGCAGATTTCCATATCTGCCTTCTGTAGCTTGCGTTTTTCCCGGCAGATATGGAAATCTGCCCCACGTTGACATCAACTATTTACTAAGAAAAAGCATCACTTTCATTCATACCCGGTGTTTGGGGGATATTCAGTTTTTAAAACTTACCGTTGTTGTTTACCCATTCGCTGCGTGGCGGGACTGGATCAACCGTGTCCCAGTGTTCCACGATTTTCCCATCAGCAACGCGGAATAGATCATAAAACGAGACGTGTTCTTCATCCAGGTGACCTTCGCAAACGCTGAGCACAAAACTTCCCTCGGCAAGCAGGCGATGAACCTTTTCGTAACTTCTTTTCTTGTCATTGCTTGAGAGCGCTTCACGCAGGGTCGGCAAGCCATCACTCATGTGGGGGTTGTGCTCAGTGTAGTCTTTTGAATCGATGTAGTGGTCTAAACTGTTCAGTCGTTCGTTAACCAGCACGTCCTCCACAAAAAATCGGATGAGTTCCCGGTTGTCTTCGGTCTTGTCGAGGTCTGTCGTTTCCGTTGCACCGTCCAGCATCGTGTGGTCGGATGGATTTGGACTGCTTACTTTGGACTGCAGGTTGTCCCAGTGCTCGACGACGAGCCCTTCCTCAAATCGAAAAACTTCAAAACCGACCTCGACCACATTGAAGTTGTAGTCGGTGTGAGCAAAGACGTAGTCACCATCCTCAAAAACCCGCACGATCTCAACCCGGGGCGATGTTTTGGCCAACCGTTTGAAGAGCTCGGCCAAACCGACGTTGCCCTCGCGAGTCAGCGGATTGTGTTGGATATACTTGCCTTCGTTAACAACAGTGACAGCCTCCGGGTCACCGGTCTCGATGCCTTTGAGAAGGGTGCAGATTTGTTCTTTTTGTTTCGACCTCATGGAGAATCGCCTTCTCGGTTTTATCGTTGCCATGCAACAAGCAGGGCAACTCCGCGGTCACTCTATCGAAACAATCTGACATTGTGGGCTAGTGACTTTACTCCACCAAAGGCTGCAGATTCTCCTTACACCACTCGCCATTCTGCATCGTCACGCCATCGGGATCATCGATGGCTTTTTCGCATTCGTCCTCACAGATGATCCAGCCTTCATAATTGTGCTGGGTGAGCCATCCGGTGATGCGGTGGAAGTCGAGTTTGCCGGTGCCCATCTGGGCCCATGGCTCAGGGCCGTTGCCGCTGAAATCCTTGTAGTGAATGTGGTTCACCAGATGTGACCACTTGTTCAAAGTTTCGATGACATCCATTCCGCCGCGGATGATATGTCCGACGTCAGGTGTCCAACCGGTTACGCTGGGATCCAGACTGCTCAACACCACATCGTAGTCTTCCTGGGTGCGGACCAGTGAGTCCGGCGGGCTGTTCGGGTGGTAGGAACAGGTGAGTCCCAGATCGGCGGCACGCTTGGAAACGGCATTGACGTTTTTGGCGACGTTGAGGCGGCGGCGTTGCAGATCCTTGGCCCGTCCGCTAGGCAGGGTCACGGTGCCCAACATGGCGC
Source organism: Verrucomicrobiota bacterium (assembly GCA_030625775.1). GTDB lineage: Bacteria > Verrucomicrobiota > Verrucomicrobiia > Verrucomicrobiales > DEV007 > JAADHD01. The sequence goes on along the minus strand of DAOUQC010000023.1, from coordinate 31,977 downwards.
CGGGGAAATGTTTGAGGAAGTCCATGGTGAAGTCAGCGGCTTCACGTTCATTAGGCGCTTCTTCCTCTCCGTCCCACCCGCAAACCAGAGCCAGTCCGGCAAGTTCCATATTGTGCTCGTCGAGCGCGTCTTTGAGTTTGATCGGATCACAGAAATCACCGAGCCAGTATTTTTCGCAGCCCAGTGCACTCTCGGAAATTTCGAGCACCATCGGTTCGATGCTTTTGAAGCCCGCCTCAGAGGCGACCTTGATCATGTGATCGAGTTTGTTGTCGTAGCCTTTGCCGGTTTCCTGCATGAACCAGGTATAGACTTGTGAACCGAATTTGATTTTGGACATAGTGTATAGAAGTTAGGAGTGAGAAGTTAGGAGATAGAATTTAATGGGCTGTGAGCCATTCGCGGACTCTTGGATTGAAGTCATCCATGCATTCCCAGTGGAAAGCGTGGCCGGCATTTGCATACATATGTTGATCGCAATTCGGGATGGCGGCTGCCACTTCTTCACCCATCCATTTGGGAGTGAACATATCGTTCTCGCCGCCGATGACCAGAGTCGGGCAACTGATCTGGTTCAAGCGACCGCTAGTGTCGTGATTGATGCAAGCCGCCGCCTGACCTTCGAGACCATGCACCGGTTGGGGACTCGGGTTGGTCGCGGCATCATTCAAGCCGTCCTTCAGACCTTGAAAAGCATCGTCATTGTCCCAGAAAGGTTTGGTGAAAATAAGTGTCTGCACCCATTCCATGAATTGCTCCGGACGCAGGCGTGATTTGCAGTCGATCATGTGATTGAAAATCGCAGTTGCGTAGCGGTCACATTTTACCCATGAACACATCAGCACGGTGCTTTGCACTTTGTCCGGATGACGTAAAGCCAGCTCCTGGGCGATGATACTGCCCATGGAAACCCCGACGATGCGCGCTTTTTCGATGCCGAGCTCATCCATCAGGCCAGCGTAGTCATCGGCCATCATTGCGGCGCTGTAGTCGCCTGCAGGTTTGTCGCTCAGTCCAACTCCGCGGTTGTCCGGCATGATGCAGCGAAAATGCTGTGACCAGTCTTCGGCGTGCGCTTCCCACACAGCTCCATTGGCGGTGACTCCCATGATCATGATGACGGGATCGCCTTCACCGTTTTCTTCATAATACATTTTGATTCCGTTGGTATCGACGTAGGGCATTTGATTTTGGGTGGGTTGAGTGGTTGGTAAAAACTATTTAAGTAGTTTTTCCTAGCGTATCTGGCGCGGACTTCCAAGTAAATCTTTGGGAAATTGGGAGAGCTGGTCAGGATTTTTCGTAGTGTCGGCTTTAGCAGTAACGGTTTTGAATCTTGAATAATCGCTAGCTATTACACTTACCTATACATACAATGCATTTTCCTACGCTAAATTAGGAATTTACTTGGAAGGAAAATAAGATGGCTAAAGCAAAAAGAAAACGTTACTCAACTGCGCAGAAGCAGAAGATCATTGGTTTTGTTGAGGACCATAATGCAAAAAACGGGCGGGGGGGGCAGGCGGCTGCATCTAAAAAATTCAAAGTGAGTGTGCTTTCCATTGGCAACTGGCTGAAAGGAGGAGGCGCATCGAAGAAGAAAGCTAGCGTGAAAAAAACAAAGGTAGCGGGGTCAGGATCGGTCACGGCGACTCTCAGCCGGATGACGGTGATTCAGGAAAAAATTGCGGCTTTGAACGCCGAATTTGATGCCTTGAAAAAGCAGCTTTAGATCACAGCAGTTTAAATGTCTGATGAACCTTGAAGCTGGCTTCAAACTGCCGGGTTCAGGGTTTTTTTATTGTCTCTTGTTTGTCGATTTCACGGTTGCGTCGGGAATACCAAAAGATACAGTGAACACATGCCGGCCATTTTAGACAAAAAAGAGACTTTTAGCTCGATCTTGAACAGAGGTTTTTTTCCTGTATGGAAAAGTAGCCTGGTTTTGATTGGCTTGATCACGGGCTTTGCTTGTCAGTCACTTATGGCCCAGGGAAATAACAGTTACATTGTGGTGGATTACACCTACCGCAAAATTCTGGCTGAAAATGATGCCGACAGGAAGGTGCCGGTGGCGAGTTTGACTAAAATCGCAACAGTGGTGGTGGCGATGGATTGGCTGAAGGTCAGCCGGGGGGACCAAAATCAGATGATGACAGTGCCACCCTCGGCGGCGTATCTTGGTGGAGCCAATCCGGTGGGAATGATCCCCGGTGACCGCATCAGGGTGAGGGATGCGATGTTTTGTGCGATGATGGTCTCGGACAATGTATCGGCGCATACCCTGGCGGTTCATTTTGGACGGCAGATGATGGCGCGTGCCGGGCAGACTGATCCGTTCGCTGCTTTTGTGGGGCAGATGAATGCTCTGGCAAAAATGAAAGGCATGACCCGGACTCGTTTCCGCAATGCGAGTGGTTTGGACCACGCGGGCAAACCGGGTCTTTCGACTGCGCGTGATATAGCCCGGCTGACGTTTTTTGCGATGGGTAAGTCATCGTTCACTTTCATTTGTAATCAGAAAACGCGCAGGATTACCTTTCAGCGTGGCGGGCAGGAATTGGCTTTCAATTTAAAAAATACTAATGATTTGCTTGGACGCAATTTTGTCGACGGGATCAAAACCGGACGCACGGCGAAGGCGGGTGACTGCCTGGTGGCGAGTGCCCGCCGCCCTGATAAAATTATTCCAATTGCCGCTGATAAAAAAAGTCGCATTCCCTATCGGATCTTTTCTGTAGTTTTGCATTCACCCAATCGCTTTGGGCAAACAAGCCAGTTGCTCAATAATGGATGGGGGAGGTATGACGCATGGATGGCTGCGGGCATGGTGATTCAGGATGAAGAAGAGATTCTGGATGTGCCGAATTCCAATTAAGATGAAAGAAGCAGCTGTGGCCGGAAGTATAGCTAATAGATGACATGACAGACCCAATACTAAAACAATTGCAGAAGAACTCGAAACTCAGCGCGAGTGACTTGGCTGAACTTCTTGGGCGTGACGAGAAGGAGATTGCAGAACAAATTTCCCAGTTTGAAAAAGACGGGGTGATTCTGGGTTATCATGCGGTAGTCGATCCGGAGAAAACCGGAAACTCGGGTGTTACTGCCCTGATAGAAGTCAAGCTGACCCCCGAGCGTGGCGGCGGTTTTGACTTGCTGGCAGCAAGGATATCAAAGTTCGATAGTGTGACCAGTTGTTACCTGATGAGTGGAGGTTATGATCTGGCGGTAGTTGTCAACGGAGAGACTTTGCAGGAAGTGGCACGGTTTGTCTCGGAAAAGCTCAGTACGATTGAAGGAGTGATTTCAACGGCCACTCATTTCCAATTGAAAATCTACAAACAAAGCGGATTTCTTGCACATACGGAAAGCGAGGGCAAGCGTCTGGCGGTGGCACCCTGATAATATACAGGGGGATTTAACCACAACCGGAGCGAAGCGGAGATAGACGGAGTCAAAAGACACGGAAAAGCACTGAATGGGAATACTATTAATGTGAGCTATGATGGTGATACACGGATTTTTTGAGTGTTTAATAAAAAGTGAAGTGTAAAACCTAAAAGCTTTTTCCGTGAATTTATGTGCTTTCCGTGGTTGATAAAAAACTCTTTGTAGTTGGGAAAAGAAGTAAATTTTTATGAATCTCGAAAATTCTATAGCTGAGCATTTGCGTGCGATCCCGCGATCCGGGATACGTGATTTTTTTGAGCTGGTGCAAGGACGTGATGATGTGATTTCGCTGGGAGTGGGCGAGCCTGATTATTCGACGCCCTGGCATATCCGTGAGGCGGCGATCTATTCGCTGGAGAAAGGCGAAACTTCTTACACATCCAATTTTGGATTGATGACTCTGCGGCGTGAGATTTCAAATTACGTGGAAGACCAGTTCGATGTGCAGTATTCACCGGATGATGAGATTCTGGTAACGGTTGGGGTGTCAGAGGCGTTGGACCTGGCTTTTCGCGCGCTATTGAATCCCGGAGACGAGGTGATTTTTCACCAGCCTTGTTATGTGTCCTATCACCCGGGTATCGTGATGGCGCGTGGGGTGGGTATAGCCATTGAAACCAAGGCTGAGGACAAGTTCGCCTTGATGGCTGACGATGTGGAAAAGCATATCACTGACAAAACCAAGATTCTGGTGATTAATTTTCCAACCAATCCCACTGGTGCGGTCGAGCCGGTGGAGGAGTTGGAGAAAATCGCGGCTCTTGCGATCAAACATAACCTCATCGTCATCAGCGATGAAATTTACAGCGAGCTGACCTATGGAGACGATGAGGGCATGCAGCGAGGCGAGCATGTTTCAATTGCCAGCCTGCCGGGCATGAAGGAGCGCACCATTTTGCTGCACGGTTTTTCCAAGGCTTTTGCGATGACGGGCTTTCGTCTGGGTTATGCTTGTGCACCGCCGATTTTGACCGAGGCGATGATGAAGATTCATCAGTATGCGATGCTGTGTGCGCCGATTACCAGTCAAGCAGCTGCGGTCGAAGCTCTGCAGAATGGGGCGGGGCCAGTTGAAGAAATGCGTCAGTCCTATGCGATGCGGCGTAATCTCATGCTTAATCGATTTGAGAAGATCGGAGTGCCGTGTTTTTCCCCGGGAGGAGCATTTTATATGTTTCCCGATGTGCGGGAGTTCGGTCTCAGCAGCAGTGAATTTGCTTTTAAATTTCTGGAGCAGGAGAATGTGGCGGCGGTGCCGGGCAGTGCATTTGGTGAAGCGGGAGAGGGCTTTGTGCGTTGCTGTTACGCAACGGCAATAGACAAGCTTGAAGTTGCGCTCGAGCGTATGGGGGATTTTGTTGAAAGATTGAGATAGCATATTTTTTGAGATGAGTGATGAAGTGAAAATTACTAAAGCTGTGATCCTTGCGGCTGGTCGTGGCACACGGATGAAGGGGCTGACGGAAGATCTTCCGAAGCCGATGATCAAAGTACATGGCAGTCCGATTTTGGAAACCATTGTGCGTGGACTGGTCGAAAACGGAGTGCAAAAAATTCTCATTGTGGTGGGATATCGTCCGGAAGTGATTCGCGATTATTTTGGTGACGGAGAGGCATTTGGCTGTACGATATCCTATGTGACCCAGGAAGTGCAGGATGGCACTGGGCGGGTGGTGGATCTGGCGATCGATTTTTCGGACAGTGATCCTTTTGTCTTGAGTTACGGAGATATTCTGGTGCCGGCTGAAAGTTATGCCGACTTGGTCGAGTTTACGGGTGTGGATGGCAAGATCTCTGTGAAGATCAATGAGGACGTGTCGAAAGGGGGGGCGGTGTTTATTGATGAGAACGGCTGGCTGACGGGTTTGATCGAAAAGCCGGGTCCGGGTGAGCCAACGAGTCCGTATTACAACGCAGGGATTTATTCGTTCAGCGCGCGCATTTTTGAATACACAGCGAAGCTTGAGAAATCTCCGCGTGGTGAATACGAATTGACTGATGCCATTGCGGCGATGGTTGAAGAAGGGATGAAAGTGAAAGCGGTTGAGTTGACCGGGGATTGGGCGGATGTGCGCGACCCGGAAGTGGTCGAGACTTTGAATCAGGGGTGATGAAGATTGGCATCGGACAGATCAATCCTACGATTGGAGATTTTTCCGGCAATGTGGAGCGTTTGCTCAACGCCTATCGCAAATGTGTGGAGGGTGGTGCTGATGTGGTGGTCACACCCGAGCTGGCGATTCCTGGTTATCCGCCGCGGGACATGGTTTATCGCTCGGGTTTTGTGGAGGGGAATCTGGAGGCTTTGCAAAACCTTGCGAAAGAAACAGGCAGCGTGCCTTTGATCACCGGTTTTGTCGATTTTTCCAAAGAGGAAGCAGGAGCCCCGTTTGTGAATGCGGCAGCGGTTTTGCAGGATGGCGAGGTGCAACAGGTGGTGATGAAATGTTTGTTGCCGACTTACGATGTTTTTGATGAGGCGCGTTATTTTCAACCGGGTTGTGAGGTTGAGCCAATTGAAATCGCAGGCAAGCAAGTAGGCATTACGATCTGTGAAGATATTTGGAGCGAGGATTATTTGCCGTCCAAGTTGTATGTAAAAAACCCTCCCAAAGCATTGGTTGAAAAAGGAGCTGATCTCATTTTGAATTTGAGTGCGTCTCCCTACCATCAGGGCAAGCCTGTTGTGAGGGAAGAGATGATGGACAATTTGTGCCGCGATCTGGGTGTGCCGATCGTATATGCCAACGCGGTTGGAGGAAATGACCAGTTGGTTTTTGACGGGCATTCGGCAGTGATTGGGAAAGATGGGAAGGTCTTGCATCGGTTACCGGGTTTTGAGGAAGCGGTGGAAGTTGTCGATTTGGATGGCGGCAAGGGTGATGTGGAAGACTGGCCGTCGCCAATGGCTGAAGTGTCGGATGCCCTGGTTCTCGGGGTGAGGGACTACATGAGGAAATGCGGCTTCAAAAAAGCAGTGATCGGTTTGAGTGGAGGAATTGATTCCGCTCTGGTGGCGGCGATTGCAGCTCAGGCGATCGGGCCGGAGAATGTATTGGGGGTGACCATGCCGAGTCAGTTTTCATCCGAAGGCAGTGTGGATGATTCAGTCGCTCTGGCTGAATTTCTAGGGATTGAATGTCAGCAGATTCCGATTAAAAAAGTGTTCGAGGCTTTGAAAAACGAAATGAGCCCTGTGTTTGGTGATCGTCCGGAAGATGTGACCGAGGAGAACATGCAGGCGCGTATTCGCGGCCTGATGCTGATGTCGATTTCGAACAAGATGGGTAAGCTGTTGCTGACCACTGGAAACAAGAGTGAGTTGGCGGTCGGATACTGTACGATTTACGGGGATATGTGTGGCGGCTTGGCGGTGATCAGTGATTTGCCCAAGACCATCGTTTTTGAATTGTGCCGTTGGCTCAATCGGGATGGGGAAGTAATTCCCTGGAATACTATTAACAAAGCGCCGAGTGCCGAGCTGCGACCGGATCAGAAGGATCAGGATTCCTTGCCGGAGTATGAAATTCTGGACGGCATTCTGGAGGGCTATGTGGAAATGCAACTCAGTGTGGCCGAGATCATCGCCGAGGGGTATGAGGAGGAGGTCGTCAAGTGGGTGGCTCGTGCGGTGGATATCAATGAGTGGAAGCGCTTTCAGGCGGCTCCTGGCATTCGGGTCAGTAGCAAGGCTTTCGGAATGGGGCGCCGTTATCCGATTGCGCAGCGCTATCGTGGAAAATCCTGATGAAGGACAAATTTAAAATTTTGTTTGTCTGCTGGGGAAATATTTGTCGTTCACCAACAGCGGAAAACGTCATGCGAGCGGTGATCGAACAAGAGAGCTTGAGTGATGCGATTGAAGTAGATTCTGCCGGCACGCTTCACATGCACGCGGGCAATCGACCGGACTCGCGGATGATGGAAGCAGCGATGAGCCGGGGTTATGTGATGAATGGCAGGGCGCGAGGGATAGAGCTCGAAGACTTTGAGACTTTTGATTTGATTCTGGTGATGGACTTCGACAATCAGTCCGAGGTGCTGGCGATGAAAGGAGATCGTGAGGGAGTGAAGGCAGATGTGAATTTGTTCTGCGAGTTTTGCGAGGCCTTCGATGATCAAGTGGTGCCCGATCCGTATTATGGTGGGTCAGAAGGTTTTGAGAAAGTGCTCGACCTGATCGAGGATGGCTGCCAGGGAATTGTGAAATGGTATAGGAGTAGTGAAAGGTGAAGAGTGAGAAGTGAAGTTCGCCAGGCGATCATTGAACTCGTAAGGGAGAAGGAGGGGATCGATTTCGATGGGGCGGAAGTCAGGACGGTGGCGGGGGGATGTATCAACGATGCTTACTGTTTGTCGAAGAGGGGCGATGATGCGGCGCGGGTATTTGTGAAGGTTAACCAGGCTTCGGCGATATCGATGTTCGAAGCGGAATCGGCGGGTTTGTCGGAGATCGCACAAAGTGAAACCATTCGTGTTCCGGAGCCGATTGGGATTGGAACGGTCGGAGGATTTGCGTTTTTTTGTTTGCCGTATATTGAATTGTCGTCGCGTGGGGATGCTGAAGCACAAAGAGAAATGGGCACTCAACTGGCAGCCATGCATCGGGTGACATCGACCGGGGGGAAGTTTGGCTGGCATCGTGATAATACCATCGGCGAGACACCGCAAATCAATGACTGGTGTGATAACTGGATAGAGTTTTTCATCGAGTATCGTTTGAAATGCCAGTTCGAATTGGCTGAGCAAAAGGGGCATCGCTTTTTGCAAGCGCAGGAATTGCTGGGTAAAATCCCAAGTTTATTTGAAGACTACAATCCCCAACCTTCCCTGCTTCATGGTGATTTGTGGGGAGGTAATGCCGGCTTCGATGAGAAAGGTGAGCCCGTCCTGTTTGACCCCGCGGTCTATTTTGGAGATCGTGAAACCGATCTCGCTTTCACTGAATTATTTGGTAGATTTGGAACTGCATTTTACGGGGCTTACTCTTCCACCTGGCCTCTGGATGGCGGTTATGAAAAGCGTAAAACACTCTACAATCTCTACCACATTCTCAATCACTATAATCTGTTTGGAGGAGGCTATGCCACGCAGGCGGAGGGGATGATGAGAAGAATAGTGAATAGTGAATGAAGAGAAAAAATTGTGGAACAGCTTTGCAAGCTGTTCTTGTTGGGGGATGGCAGGTTGCAAACCTACCCCACATTAACAAATCTCATTTCTTCAAACTCAGCAAATAGGTCAGCATGTCGCTCATCTGTTGCTGGTTGATGATTTGCTCCAAGCCTTCGGGCATCAGGGACAGACTGTTGCTGGTGATATCCTTGATGTTCTGGCGCAGGAGGGTTTCCTGAACACCTTCAGTTCGTTTCAGCGTAATACTGGTGGGCGATTCGGTGACGATAAAACCTGAAACGGCGCGACCATCATTGAGCTCGACAATATATTGCGTGTAGTTGGCTTGCACTTCGCGATTGGGGTCGAGGATGTGAATCATCAGATCGGCGGGGGTTCGGTTTTGGATGGTGGCCAGATTGGGGCCGACGTCGTTGCCCTTTTTGTCGATTTTGTGACAGGCGATGCAGATTTGTTCGGTAACGATTTGGCCGTGTTTCGCATTGCCTTTCAATTTCAGCGCGGGTTGGTAAGCAGCGATGACCTTGTCGCGTGCATGCGGAACACTGCTGGCAAAGAGTTCATTGGCCTGTTTGCGAATGGTTTCGTCCTTGTGTTTCATCAGGGAAGCGCGGCGAGAAGGGTCGATGCTGTCCGCACTTATTTTTTTGTCAGCGACGGCGCTCAGCAGGGCGGCGATCCAGATCTTGCGGCCGAGCAGGGATTCGATGGCTTCGTTTTTAACCGAAGGGGAAACATTGGGCAGGGCAGCAGCGACCCGGCCGGCGACGTCTGCCGAAGCAAATCCCGTCAGAGTATTGAGAGCGGCTATTTGCACACTGGGAGACTGGCTTCGGTTGAGCAGAGTGGTCAGTGGATCTTTGGCTTCGTCGAAACTTGCATGGGCGAGCATTTTGATCGCCAGCTTGCGCTGAGCCGAAGACGACGAGGATTTCTGCAGGGTTTTTATTGCGCTGCTGATCATGCCACTCAGAAGTTTTGCAGCAGCAGGGGATTGTTCAAGATAGGGGGTGAGACTGGAGCGGGAACGAACCAGTCCATCTCCGAGTCCGAGAACGAGTGTGCGCTGGATTTTCGGGTCTTTTGCAGCAGGGCCATTTTCCGCTGCTTTGAGAATGCGCATGACTTCTTCCTTCTGGTTGCGACTGCCGACGAGTTGGCTCAGCTCCCGCAGGAATTGCTGGCCACTTTTGCTCACCGCAAAGTCACTGTTGTCTGCGAGTAATTGCTCGATCATTCCTGTAGCGAGATTCAGGGACGAGCTGAGAATGGCGGTTCGCATCCAGTAATCTTCGGCATCACGACTGGCGATGCTGGCCAGTGCGGCTGCTGCGCGTGGGTCGGTGGTTTCACCGAGACTGAAAGCGGCTTGAAAACGTACGCGTGCATTGTCATCCTTCGCGAGAGTAATGGCTTTGTTGCGCACCTGTTTGTTCTTCTCCAGATACTGTTCCGCGAGCCGCAGGGCATGTTCCCGGACACCAGCCGAAGGGTCGCTTAGGCCGATGAGGAGTTCCTCATCCTGAATCGCGTTGAGTCTGGCCAGGGAGTGCAGCGCATGCAGGCGTGCGGTGTCATGCTGGCTGTTTTTCACGAGAGCGCGTAGCGGTTCGATCGCGGCTTTGTCCTGACGTTCGTAGATTAGGCGTTGTGCGGTGTCACGCCACCAACCATTGGGGTTTTCGAGAGCCCTCACCAGTTCCACTGTGGTGGACGAACCCAATTTCGGTGGAGCGGGTGCTTTGAAGCCTTTGGGAGCCAGACGATAAATCCGTCCACGCTTGTGTCCACTTTGCAGATCGATGGCCGCGAGAATTTCCGGAGTCATCGAGGTGGGGGTTTCGATGATTTCACGATACATATCGGCGATGTGAAGCGTGCCATCCGGCGCGTTGGTCAGGTTGGTCGGGCGGAACCAGTTGTCCCTCGAGCGCACGATCTCAGTCTCCTTGTCCACACGTTTGGAATCAAAGCTGACTCCATTGGGTTTTAGCACCCGCCGGTGAATCAGGTTGCTCTGTACTTCACCGAAGAAAATGTTGCCGTGAAATTCCTTCGGATAAGCAGCACCTCGATAAACAGTGACACCACTCACTGCGGTGAAAACATCATCAGCTACATAAGACGGCGCCCATTTGCGATCCAGGGAGCGGCGGTATTTGGAGCGTGCTTCGCGCCAGGGTTCCGGTGGGCTGGTGCGATAGACCTTATCTCCTTCCCATATGTTTTGTCTTACCTTGGAAACGGGCAGGTAAGGATTCCTTGCCAAATAGCGAGCTGGCAGAATGACATGAACACCAGGCTTGGAATTCTGACAAAGGAAGCGGTTGTTCCAATCGTCGAAGGCATTGCCGAATTGCTCGGAGCCGGAGATGGCTTCGAATTTTTCGCTCATCGGATCGAAGCGAAAGTCGCGTCCACCCAGGGCCACAGTCTTGGCTTGTGGATCATCGGCTGGTCGAATTTGCCCACCTGATCCAGAGCCTGCTCCATAAATCCAATTATCCAAACCCCAGATCAAATTGTTGGCGGTTCCTTCTTCGGTAGTGAATCCAAATCCGGTGTAGACTTTTCTCCGAACGTCAGCGACTCCGTCCCCGTTGGTGTCTTTGAAATACCACAAGTCCGGGGAAGCGACGACAAACACGCCGCCCTTCCAAGCTTGGATGCCGGTTGGCCAGGCGATATCGTCAGCGAAGACGGTGCTCTTTTCGTAGTGGCCGTTGCCATCGACGTCCTGCAGTAAACGGATGCGACCGTTGACTTCACCACCCTTTTTCCCGTCCCAGGGGAATTTTAGATACTCGGCGACAAACAGCAGGCCGTTCTCATCGTATTTGATAACGATGGGTTCCTGGATTTGTGGCTCGGAGGCAACCAGTTGCATTTCGAATCCATCGATGGTTTCGAATGTTTTGTGTGCTTCTGCAGCGGGAGTTGCCGGGAGGGAGGGGATATTGAGCTTTTCCGTTGCAGCGGCTTTTTTTTCAGCGGCGGGAAGGGATACAATCAATAAGCACAGAGCGGATAGGCTAGAGATCGAGGTGAGGATTCGGCGGGGGTTTTCCATAGTGGTAAAACCTAAAGCCGAGATGGGAAGGTGGGCAACAAAAAAGCCCGATGCTTGCAGCACCGGGCTTTTTGAAATTTTGAAAAACTAGAAACTTGCTTAGAATACAAATTTCAGACCAATCCGGGTAAGCGCATAGTTTTCACCTGCGATTCCAGTGGAACCTTCAGGGAAGTGGTAAATCCAGTCACCGAAGACGCCGAAGCCTTTTGTGATTCGGAAATCGACCCCCGCACCTGCTCTGCCGACCAGGTTAAGTTCGCCGTCACCGTAGATTCCACCCAAGCCAGCAAGAGCGTAAGGAGCTATTCTCAAACTTTCGATGGGAACACGGATAATTCCGTCGGCAATATAGTTGTGCCACAGATCACTGTTATCTGGTTCCACCCAGGCAGCAGTACCTGCCACGCCAAAATAGCTGGAGAAAAAATGTTCAATCCCGACACCTCCACCCCATGACTTGCTGACACCTTCCTGATCAGACTTCAGATACATGGCAAATGCACTGACGCTGGTTTCGGGGCCAAAAAGTGCACCGGAAACCGGTGCGTTGTTCTGGTAATTGACGGGGCCGCCAATTGCGGAGCTGCTGAGCATGAGGCCCACAGCAAGACTTGTTAGTAGTGTTTTGGTTTTCATGGGAAACGTAAATAACTGTTTAATTATAAATGAAAGTTAAGCATTATGCAATGGTTTTTATAAAAAAAGTGAAAATTATTTAATTTCTGGTTTTTATTACTGTGAGCAGTTTTAATGCTATTCCCTTGCCCCTCCACTTCTGAGCAGCTTCATTCCAGGATGAGTATCTTTGATCGCTTTTCATTGGCGGGGAAACGTTTGTTTATTACCGGAGGCAGCCGTGGCCTGGGAAGGGAGATGGCTCTGGCCATTGCGGATGCAGGCGCGGATGTGGTTTTGTCCGGACGGGATGAGGGAAGTCTTGAATCAACTGCTGAGGAAATTCGTAAACTAGGCAGGGAAGCGGTGACCATTCAGGCTGATATGGGTGAGCCGAAAAAGTGCGAGAAAGCGTGCCAGTTGGTTTTGGAAGAGTACGGGTCAATTGATATTTTGTTGAACAATGTAGGTGGGAGGTTGATCGACATTCCAACCGAGGAGATGCCTCTGGACGAGTGGCAAGGCATCATCGATCTGAACCTGACCAGCACCTTCCTGTGTACAAAAATAATCGGTGGAGCCATGCTTGAAAGTGGAAGGCCCGGGCGAGTGATTAATACCGCTTCAATGTCAGGCATGATCGCCAACCGCGGCATTGGCGGTCGTTGTTATGAAACCTCGAAGGCTGCGGTCATTCAATTCACCCGGGCAACTGCTGCCGACTGGGCTTCGCGAGGCGTGACAGTGAATGCGATTTGTCCGGGCGGTTTTATGACCGCACCCAATCAACGATGGTCAAAGGAGAACCCTGAAGTGATCGAATCCTTCAAGGCCCAGATTCCAATGGGTGAATTCGGCCAACCGGAAGATCTCGGACCGCTGGCAGTCTATCTGGCCAGCGATGCATCGCGCTACATGACGGGTGCAGCATTGTTGATAGATGGGGGATATACCTTGTGGTAGCGGCCAATTGACAGTTGTCAATTAAGCGAAGAAAACTTTCTTCGCTGTGTCTCTCAGGATCCAGTTTTTGTCTTCCTCACTTAAGCTGTCATTGAGACGATCACGGATGAGGGCGATGGCATTGGCGTAGTTGTGGCCGCGCACTACCTGGTAGGGGCAGTCGCTGGCCCACATGATGCGGTGGGCACCGTAGGTGTCGCGCAGGCGGATGACCATCGGGCCGAGGTCGGTGTAAGGGGCAGCCTTTTTCCCAAACGCATAAAAGGCGGAGGCTTTCACGTGAGTATTTTCGAAATCCGCCAGTTGGCAAAGTTGATCGAGGTCGCTTTTTTCAATCGTGCCGCTGGCTCCGATTCTGGAAAAATGATCGATAACGACGGGCGTTTTGGGGAATTCCTTACACATCGCAGCGATGGCGGGCAGGGCTCCCGGGTTGGAAAGCGGGCACATGGCGAGGCCATTGTCAGCTCCGTATTTCCACATCGCACGCATGCCGGGGGATTTCACCCAGGCTTCGACAGCTTCTTTTTTTCCCGCCCGTAGCCGGAAGCCGCGGACCCCTTGCTGCTTGAGGGTAAGCATGGTTCCCTCGACATCGGAAGCGTTTTCATCGATGACGGCAACTCCAGAAAATACGCCTGGATATTTTTTCATCATGTCCAGCATGTAGCTGTTGTCGTATTTGTAGAAGCTCATCTGGATCAATACGATACGCGTCACGCCTACTGGGTGGCAGTGGGAGAAAAGTTCCTCGGGAGTGAAACTCGCCGGTTTCATATTCTCCTTTTTGTAGGCAGAATTGATCGGGTAGGCATCTGTGTCTGGTGTCCAGATATGCGAGTGGGCATCGATCCAGCCCTTGGTCAATTTGGCTGAGGAAGTGCTTTCCTTGTCGGTAGAATTAGTCGGTTTGCAGGCAGAAGCAAGCAGAGAGCTGGCAAGCACGGCACCGCTTGAGGTGGTGAGGAATTTTCTGCGGGTAGGCATGGGGGATTAAGAATTAGGAATGGATGAAGGGGACCAAAGCAGAAACCTAAAAGCCTATAGCCTAAATAGCTACAGCCTTATTAGGTGATGATGTCGTTGACGACGTGGCCTTCGATATCGGTCAGGCGGTAGTCGCGTCCTTGAAAGCGGTAGGTGAGTTTCTCGTGGTCAAAGCCAAGTTGATTGAGGATGGTGGCCTGAAGGTCATGAACATGGACTTTTTCTTCAGTGATCGAAAAACCAAGTTCGTCGGTTTTGCCATATTGAAAACCGGGTTTGAAGCCTCCTCCTGCGACCCACATGCTGAAAGCGTCGATATGGTGATCACGGCCGATGAGTGATTTGCGAACTTCGCCCATTGGGGTGCGGCCAAATTCTCCGCCCCAGATGACAATGGTGTCTTCGAGCAGGCCGCGGTGTTTGAGATCAGTGACAAGAGCGGCGTTGGCCTGGTCAATTTCCTTACAGCGTTTTGCGAGTGGCGGACCAAGGTTGGTACCGGCATTGCCATGGTCATCCCAGTCGGTGTGGTAGAGTTGCACAAATCGCACTCCGCGCTCAACCAGACGGCGGGCAAGCAGACAGTTGTTGGCATAGGAATTGCCTCCGGGCGTGGCGCCGTAACGTTCTAGCACGGATTTTGGCTCCGACTTGATGTCCATCAATTCAGGCGCACTGGTCTGCATGCGGTAAGCCATTTCTCCAGCGGCGATACGGGTCGCAATCTCCGGGTCTCCGGTGGTTTCGAGTCGTTTGCGATTGAGGTCGCCAACCAGTTTAAAAAAATCGTTCTGTGACGCAGCGTCGAATCCTTTAGGGCTGGTCAGATTGAGAATAGGATCGCCAGTGCTGCGGAATGGCACTCCCTGATAGGAAGTGGGAAGGAAACCGGAGGACCAGAGCGCATTGCCTGCACGGGGTCCACGGGGGCCGGATTGCAGAACCACAAATCCGGGCAGATCCTGTGAAGCTGAACCCAATCCGTAAGTCACCCAGGATCCCATACTCGGGCGTCCGGGAACCTGGAAGCCGGTGTTCATGAAAAGTTTGGCCGGGCCATGATTGAAAACATCAGTGGTGATGCCGTCGAGAAAACAGAGGTCATCAGCAATGCCGGCGGTGTGAGGTAATAACTCGGAAATTTCTTTTCCGCATTTGCCGTGCCTTTTAAAGGCTCTCTCGGAGCCGAGCAATTTTGCGCCCTTGCCAATGAAGGCAAAGTTTTTTTCCTTGGGAAAAAATGAGTCGGGAGCAACCTGACCGTTGAGTTCCTGGAGTTTGGGTTTGTTGCTGAGCAGTTCGAATTGGCTGGGGCCACCCGCCATGAACAGGAATATAACGTTCTTGGCCTTGGGGGTGAATTCAGGTTGGGAAACTGAAGTGGCCGCCTGGGTTTTTCCGGAACCGAGCATGTTCGCCAGAGCGATGGATCCCAGGCCGAGACCGGTATCCTGGAAGAAATGCCTGCGCGTGCGTGCGAGAACGAAGTCGTTCTCGGCATCAGCAAGTCTGGTTTCTTCGTCGGCGTTCATGGAGGCTACTCGCGAGTGATAAATTCGTCGGTGTTCATCAGGGCCCTGGTGACAGCCGTCCACGAGGCGGCGGCGGCTTTGTCATATCCGGCGGGCGTTTTTGACGGGGCAATTGTTTTTGCTGCTTCAGGGTTTTTGCTGAAGCGTTTGTTCTGGAGTTTCTGAAAAGCAAAGACGGTTTTGAGTTCGGCATCCGAAGGTTGACGTGAGTAGCAGAGCACAAAAGCGCGGCGAATGCGTCTTTGATGAGCGGTGGCGTCATTGCCGGGAACCTCTGTCATGATGCGTCTGGCCATTCCCTGGCACATTTCAAAAAGAGAGGCGTCATTGGCCAGAGTCAGGGATTGAAGGGGAGTATTCGATCGAGAGCGTTGGGTGCAGACGGCCTGGAAATCAGGGGAATCAAAAGTGGTCAGCATGGGGTAGGGGGCACTGCGATAAAACTGGGTGTAAAGTGCCCGCCGAAAACGGTTGCCATCGGTTTCGGCGTTCCAGATTTTTTTGTTCTGGGTAAAAGCGTAAACGCCATCGGGTTGTGGAGGGCGGACACTGGGACCGCCGATGGTTGCTGTGAGTAGACCGCTGGCTGACAGAGAGGCGTCACGAATGATCTCGGCGTCAAAGCGCAATCGGTTCTGCCGTGCCAGGAGATTGTTGTTGGCATCGGTTTCATTCAACTCGGGGCGATTGTCGGATGATTGGCGGTAGGTGGCTGAGGTGACAATCAGTTTGTGAAGCTTACGCATGGACCAGCCGTTTTTGATGAATTGTCCTGCCAGCCAGTCAAGCAGAGCCGGGTGAGTGGGGTAGGAGCCCTGCGTTCCAAAATCATTTTCTGTCCCAACCAGACCACGGCCAAAATAGCGCATCCAGACCCGGTTTATCGTTACCCGTGGGGTGAGGGGATTGTCAGGGCTGACCAGCCACTTAGCCAGGTCGAGTCGTGTGGCTTTATCGCCCTTACCAATTTTAAGCGGGTTCAGGATTTCAGGCACACCGGGGTTCAGGGCGCCGGCGCCTTTGTCGGGCAGTAAAAAATTACCCCGGGTGAGCAAATAAGTGGGGCGTGGTTTAGCCAACTCACGTGTGACCATCACTTTAGCGGCGGGGCCTAATCCCAGTTGAGTCTTCAGTCGCTCGATTTTTGCTACCACTGCTTTCCTATTTGTATCGGCTGCGGTGAATGCATTGTTGGCCAGTTTCTTTTGGTCTTTGTCTCGTTTTTCCGGATCGATGCGGAGAGCGGTCAGCAGTTTTTCATCGTTGACTGATCCTGGATTGGTGGAGCTGGCGTCGATAGCAAAACGACCGATGTTGTAGTGGTCGTTTTTCTCATGACGTAGAGTGATGCGAATGGGTTCTTTGCTTGGGTCCAAAGCTTTGGCAAGAATGAAGTCTGCCTCGTGGGGGGCATTCATCTTTGCTCCGGGAGCGGATCCCTTACCAATATTGATTGCCCAGCCGGTGTCGGCATTGTTGTCAATAGTGCCACTGATGGCAAAATCCGGTTGTGCGTGATCGGCCTGGGCACGTTTGATAGGGATGCGCTGGTTGCCTTGCCAGACTTCAAAAGAGGTGAGCACGAAGTTTCCATTGCCAGCCAGACCGGGACCTGTTTTTGGCAAAGTAGTGTTGGGTAAAACCCGAAGGCGTAATGCGGAAAGCGGCTCGTCAGGCCGGGCCAGAGTCAGGTTGTAAACTTCCCGGGCTCCTCCTTTTCCTGCCAGCAGGGAACCGTCATCGAGTTTTCTCAGTTTGGCACCTCCCTCAGCTTCGAAAGCAGTAGCAGTCAGTAATTTCCATTTGGCGGTGGAATGGGATGAGCTTGCCTGAATTCGATTTTTCTCCCAGGTTGTCTGGCGTAAATTTTTGGCGCGATCCAGAGAGGCGAGTTCTTCGCGAGCGGCTTCGAGTTGTTTGAAAATGACCGGGTCGAACTCATCAATGAAGAGTTCGCGTTGGCTAATCTCGAGTGTCGGTCCGGTATTGTTGACGTCCTGAGTGCTGTTAAAAAAAGCGAACAGATTGTAAAATTCTTTCTGGGCGATGGGATCAAATTTGTGATTATGGCACTGGGCGCATCCGACAGTGAGTCCGAGCCAGACTGCGCTGGTAGTATTGACCCGGTCGACGACTTCTTCGATGCGGAATTGTTCGTCGTCAGTTCCACCTTCCTGATTGATCAAGGTGTTGCGATGGAAAGCGGAAGCCACCAACTGGGATTTGCTTGGGTTTGGCAACAAATCCCCGGCGATTTGTTCGATGGTGAATTGATCAAAGGGCAGATCGTCACCGACGGCGCGGATGACCCAGTCGCGGTAAGGCCACATCACCCGGTCGCCGTCAATGGTGTAACCGTTGGAGTCAGCGTAACGTGCCTGATCGAGCCAGTGACGTCCCCAGCGTTCGCCGTAGTGAGGATTGTCGAGCAGCGCGTCGACGAGTTGCAGGTAGATGCCATCTGGATTTTTGGCGTAGCTGTCACGAAATTTTTTGACCAGTTCGGGAGGCGGTAACAAGCCGAGCAGGTCGATATAGAGTCGACGCACCAAGGTCGAAGGGTCGGCTTCGGGTGACATCGCCAATCCTTGTTTCTCCAATTTTGCCAGAACAAAGCGGTCCAAGGTATTTTTGAGCGCTTTTTCATTTTTGACTTTCGGCGGGGCTTCATGGGCCAGCGGAAGAAAAGACCAATGTTCCTGATATTCAGCTCCTTCGGCAATCCATTTTGAAAGCAGCGTTTTTTCTTTATCAGTGAGATCCTTGTTTGTTTTCGAGGGAGGCATCACTTCGTCTTTGTCATCATGAGTGATGCGCTTGAGGAGCTCGGATTTACCCGGATCGCCAGGAACGATGGCTGCATGGCCTCCAAGATCAGCTGTCGAGCCTTCCAGAATATCGAGACGCAGATCGGCCTCACGTGATTCTTTGTCAGGTCCGTGACAGTGATAACATTTGTCTGAAAGAATGGGCAAGATGTCGCGATTGAACTGGATTTCCGGCTCAGCGGAAAAACAGGGAGTGAGCCCCACTATGCACAAGCCAATCCCGGTCGCCAGAGAGGCGTACAGGCGGGATTTTACGCTAGAAAGGAGGGGATTCATTTCTTCTTCTTGCCCTTGGAAGCTGCCTTGAGCTGTTCCTCCGCGGGGATGCCTTCAAGGTAGCCGATTTCTACCAAAAATGCATCTGTCTTCCTTAAAGTATCAAGGAAAATGTCGCTTCCGCCTTTGCTTTCATTAAAAAAGCCGTGGGGTTGATCCTTGTAAAGGTGGAGATCGGATTTGATCCCGGCCTCATTCATTTTAGCTTTGAACTTCTCTGCTGTGGCTACCGGAATGAGTTTGTCCTTGGTGCCGAGGAAGACAATGGTGGGAGGAGAGCTTTTGTCGATGTTCTGTAAGGGTGAGATATCCTTCCAGTAATCTTTGACGCGGCTGTAACCGTATCCCTCCGGGCTGTTGTCATAGACGGGGTTGTATAAAGCGAGGGCGTTTGATTTGGAGCTGATGGAGAGGTCGTCCGCCGGGTCGTCCATCCCGGTTATGATTCCAGTAGTCGCTGCAACATGTCCTCCCGCTGACCCTCCGCCTGCAGCGATGCGTTTGGGATCAATACCGAGACGATCAGCATTTTTTCGTAGCCAGCGTACGGCAGACTTGCCATCGGCGACACATTCCCTGGGGGTGGTTTTCTGCCGACTGGCGACACGGTAATCAGCGAGAACAGCAACCATGCCACGTGAAGCGAGATAGGCGGCGTGTTGTTTGAATTGACCAGTGCTGCCGCCATTCCATCCTCCGCCAAAGAAAAAGACAATGGCCGGGCGTTTGTCTTTGGCCGGGTCGTGTCCTTTGGGATTGAAGATGTAGAGGTAAAGATCGTCGCCGGAAGCGTGTTTGTAGATTTCTGCTTTAGCGCCCGGGTAGTTGGCCTTGGTGGTTTTGGCATCGGCTGTGATTGCAATACTGAGCAGATAAAGGCAAAGGAGGGAATGGAGGGAAAGGAGGGAAAGTTTCATGGTAGTTTAGGGGGTAAGAGTTAAGAGTAAGAGCATTTGAAGTTTAGGCTTGTTTAGTAGGGCTGCCAGATATTTTTATGTATTCCCGAACCTAACCAGGTGTGGCTACTATTTTGTATAACGATCACCAGGATTCGGGGGGTGTCGGTCTCGACGGCAGAAATATCCCATGTTCTAATCAGCGAACATTAACCGGATTAACCCCTTCCACCCCCGGTTCGATAACGAAAGGGCAGGGGAGGTAGAAAAGTAAATTCCTAGCAGTAAGGCAACAGGTTTGAAGAAATGAGATTTTTTTGCCTTTTATCCTAAAAATGATTCTGTTCGTAACCACCCCTGGTGTTGGCCAATCTATTTTAGACCACTTTGTTTTCCTCGAAGGCGACAAGCTGATGGACGGCGAAGAAGAGTTGCGGTTTATATCCTTCAACGTCCCTTGTCTTCACTATTTGGAAGACTGTCATCCAATTGAGGCGGCAAGTTCGCATCGATTACCTGATGAATTTGAGATTGGTGATGCGCTTAAAAGTCTCAAGTAAATGGGCAGAAATGTTGTCCGGAAGGAGAATAAACAATTTTTTTTTGGTACTAATTGTTATTGTATGGAGCGATGCCCATCGCCGGGTATAGCAGTATGGTATTTTCTGCAAGAAGTCGGAGCGTTTTCTTTTAAGGAGTGTGGGATACGCAATCCACGACTTTATAAACTTCACCCCCGACCAAAGTCGTGAATCTTCAGCAGCTCGCCACCTTTCAATGCTGATTGATGTGCAACGATGCCGGGAGCTGTATAGGCAACAGCTTCGTAGGCATCTACTGCTGGGCGTCTTGTTTTGCTAATGGAATCGATGAACTCGTGAGTGATGAACGTATGTGACCCATGATGGCCGCTGTTGTGGCGCAGTGCTTTGGGGAGCATGTCAGTCATGAACCAATCGGGCTGCTTGTATTCCTCAAACTTGGGCAGCGTGCGCTCGAAACCACCATCGTCTTTTTCGGTTTGTTTGTCTTTGCGGATTATGACTGGACTCTGTCCGTTGGCCTGACGTCCATAGAAACTCATTTTATCACCGATCCATTCCGCTGTCTCTCCGCCTTTGTGAGCACCCTTCCACCAGACTCGCATGTTGAACGCAATACCGCTTTCGGTTTTATACATCGCCGAACCATTCCAGAAAGGATTTTTGTAGGCGTTGTCTTTCAGGATAGGATTACCATCACCCCAGCCATGGCAGGCAACTTCGGTGAGACGTTGTCCCGTTACTCCGACCAAGTGAGCCGTACAGTGAGTAGGGTAGTGCATGGGCGGAAATCCATGTCGCCAGGTCTTTTTGCCATTTTCCCAAAAGAGAGATTCGAGCCCGTCGTGTTGGTAGGCGGATTCGCAATGGATAAGGTTTCCGAATTTCCCTGCCTGGAAGAATTTTCGTGCGGAGATTGTGCTCTGCTGCCAATAGCTGGTTTCTGCCATCATGAAGTTTAGCCCTGTTTCTTTTACAACATCGATGAGTTCCTGACATTCTTCTAAATTCATTGCTGCGGGAACGGCACAAAGAACGTGTTTTCCAGCCTTTAATGCTGCGACGCTGTGCTTTACATGGTTCGGCGCTTCGGTGAAAATGGCGACTGCATCCATGTCCTTGGCTTCTTTGAGCATGATCTCAAGCGAGTCATATTTGGTATCACATTTGTAGGTATTACTCAAACGCTCCAATCGCTCGGGGCGGAGTTCAGCCACTCCCGTCACGGTGCAATCAGGGTGTTCATGAAATTGAAACCCAAGACCAAACCTGCCCCCTACAATTCCGATCCTTACCTTTTTGTTTTTTGCATCGCCATCAGCTGCAAAAAGTCCGGGCAGGATTGCGCCGCTTGCAGACACCGCAGCAGCTCCCGATAAGTGAATGATTCGCCGACGGGAAATGTTATTTTTAACTGAATTAGTGTTGGATGGATTGCTCATAAAGGTGTGCTGTTTTTAGGTGAAGTGAATTCGTTGTTTTGTCTCAACAGTTGTTTTTGGCGACAAAGTTAAATACTGCGATTCAGTTACAAGTTCAGATTTGATAACAAAAATGCAACTTGAAAGGTTGCCCGCACAAAGCTCAGGACTTTAAGCCGCCACAATACTTCGTTTTTCCTTTGGCTCTAAAGATACCGCTTGACCCCCTCCAACCTTGGTTTGATATCGAAAGGACAGGGGAGGTGAAAAAGCAAATTCCTAGCAGTCTATGCGAGGCAATTGATTGGCTCAAACTTACCTCCTAGAATTGGCTTGGATGGAGCACCTAGCCATTTGTCCAGGACTTCTGCATAGACGCTGCGGAAATCATGTGTCGGGATGAAATGTCCTTGCGGGTTGAAGTGCTCGTAGCTGGGATGGTGGCCATGCACTCCCGCTTTGACACCATTGCCAACCAGAAACATCGGGGTTGCCGAGCCGTGGTCCGTACCTTGGCTGTTATTTTCGGCAACAGTCCGGCCAAATTCGCTGAAGGTCATCAGCAAAAGGCGGTCGTCATTACCCTGGGCTGTCATATCACGCTGGAAAGCCGCGATTGAGTTGGATAAATCGGCCATCAGCCTGTCGTGGCGCCCGCGTTGGCCTGAGTGCGTGTCATAGCCCCCATGGCGCACGAAGTACACCCGGGTGCTCATGCCTCCGCCGATCAGTGCCCCTACAGTCCGCAAAGACTTGCCCAATGCAGAGTTGGGGTAATTGGCGGTGTTGGCTTTGGCCTTGGCGGCAGCCTCCTGAATGCGCTGACTGGTGGAATTGGCTGCCATCGCCGTGTGGGTGATGTACTCCAGCCCATCGATTTTGGTTTGCTTGGCCGCATCGACGGCATTCAGGCGCTGGTACAAGGGCTCTTGCTGGCCATAGCGAAAACCAAAGGCTGCCGGATCACTGATGTTCAAAGCCTGGCGACGGTTCGCGTCCATTAGCCAAAACCGGCTGCCAGTGCTGCCGACGACCACACTTGGCTGGGTCTCGGAGTCGTTGTTAAAAGCATTGTCGGCATAGCGCCCAATCCAGCCAACGGCATCAGAACGACCGCCACCAGCTCCCGTAACTGCACTGGGATTATTGACATTCAAGCGTTTGGTCGGGTCACCGCTGTGCCAGATATACATGGCTGCCTCGTGACTGTAGTTGGGGTTGGGATAACCCACTCCTGGAATAGCCGCGAACTTGCCCTGGTCGAGCAATTCCTTGAAAGGCCGTAGATTGGGGTTGAGCCCCACCTCGTCGTTGAGGCGGATTACCTGCCGCTCGTTGATACGGGTCATTTTACGGAGGCGGTGGTAGCCGTCCATGGAGTATGGCACCAGACCACTTGGGCCATCGTGGCCGCCACTCATCTCGATCAGCACCAGGGTGCGGTGGTCACCACCTTGTGTTTGCGGTCCGGCCAAGGCGGAATGCACCAGGAAATTCGGTAGTGTCGCACCGACGCCTACGAGTCCGAGCCCTTTAGTTAGGAAATCCCGCCGTGTTGCAATTTTAGAATTAGTCATGAGTTATATCCTTCGTATGTGTTTGTGTTGTTACGTTTTTTTATGACAAAATAAAATTCCCTAGCCCAGCTGATATTCAGGAGAACAGATCAGCATGACCAGTAAGCGAGTCAGGCGGGTATTAACTGCCGGGTCAGATTTTGTGCCCCATTCTGCTGGCGGTGAAAGCGGCTTGAGGAACTCGATCAGACCCTCCCGCTTGCTAGGCGACAGCGGGACGTTCCAGGAACATTTCACCAAATAGTCAACCACCTCGGCGTGGTTTTGGAACTTCTTGCCAGCTAGAAGAGTTCCGACGACATCCACCCCGGTCTTGCCGGCACGCGGTTTTTTCTCAAGAATTTCCGCCAAGGAATTGTAACGGGAAAAAGTGCGGCTGGTGGTAACCCAGGTACGGCCAGCCTGCCAGCCGAAGACGCTGGGAGGTTCGAACAAATCCTGGCCCATCGTGCGCACCGCCGAAACCAGGTAGGAATAATCCGCATTCTTAAGGCCCAAATCGCGGTGCAGGCCTACCACCAGTTGAACAGGTCCCTTGACCTGGGTGCGCATGGACTTCGGACTGTAGAACTCTTCTGAAAGGAAAAGGTTCTCCAGCATCGGCTTCATCTCGTATTTGTTCAGCCTCAATACATTGGTTAGTGCTTCGACAGTATCGGTGGATGGATCGCCGTGGGCGAAGAACATAAACATCCGCCGTGCTACAAATTTGGCTGGATAGGGGGTCTCGAGGATCATCCGTGTGAAATCATCCCCATTCCAGTTGCCCTTCTTGCCGAAGATCGTCTTGGGCTCGGTATCGTGGCGCTGTGAGATGAAGCGGAATTGCCCGGTTGCGGGTTCGTAGGTATAGCCGGTCAATGCGCGGGCACCCTGGCGGATGTCGATCTCGTCGTAGCCCTGGTCACGGCCCATGCTGAATAGCTCCATAACCTCTCGGGCCAGGTTCTCGTTGGCTTTCCCTTTGACGTTGGTATCGTTGTTCAGATACTTGAGCATGGCTCCATCATGGGTGATACCGTGCAGCAGGGCACCGAAGTTGCCGGCCGCGTTGTCGCGGAACAACTGATTCTGCAAATACATATAATAGCTGTCGCCCACGTCTTTGTACTGCGCCGGGATTTGCCCGTGCCAGAAAAGGGTCAGTTTTTCCTCCAGAGGCCGGGGTGACTCAATCATCCGCCGCAGCCACCAAATTCGCATGTCCTGGATCTGCTTGCGGTCTCTTGCCGCCCGCTCATTCCGCAGGCGTCTCTGCTCGTCTCCGGTCAGGGAGGCCTCATAGTTCTCTGCTTGCTCTTTGGGGTAGGCCTCAAAAGCGATGTCGGTCGCTGGCTGCTTGGTGAAATCAACCAACTGCTTGACCGCACCGTGCAGGCCCTTGGCATGCAGCGCGGCGACTTCCTCAGGAGTACCGCCAAAGCCGGCACGAACCAGCAGATGGCGGGCCGTGGCATAGGTCCAAGAAGATTCCGGGAGCGGTTTGAGGCCGCCGTAGGCAGCCGCCTTGGCGACAGCCACCTTGGCAGGAACCGCATTGACGGCCTGCTGCGCTTGGCTGACTTTCTGTTCGGCGGCATTTTTTTCCGCTGTCGCTTTGTCGAAAGCCGGCTGGAGTGCGACCGCTTTTGCCCCGGCGGCCTTGGCTGCTTTGGCAGCATCGGTAGACTTCTTTTCGATCGCTTTTAGTGCGGCCAGAGTTTTATCAAAAGCTGCCTTGGCAGTCTTGGCAGCCGCTTGGGCTTGCTTGGCGGCCTGCTCGGCGGCGGCCTTGGCCGCGGTGCTTTCCTGAACCAGTTTTTCCGCGGTTTTCTTTTCCGCAGCCGGTGCTGCCTTCAAAACTTGCTGGGCGGCGTTAGCCGCCGCTACGGTCACCTTGACTTTCTGCTCGGCAGCAGCCCTGATGGTGGCCTTCTCTTGGGACGTTTTTTGGGCAGCCTCCTTCGGTTTGGCAGCTTTCGCCACCAAGGCTATCTGGGCGGCGGCGTTCTTCTGAGCTTTCGCAGCATTATCCTTGGATTGCTTGAGGGCGGTGGCAGCCTTGTTGAGTGTCGTGATTCTGGGTTGCCGCTCCTTGGTGACTTTGGCAAGCTCCGCTTCGAGTCGGCGGAGTTCAGTCTGTGCGGAACTGGCCTCGCGTAAAAACCGTTGCCGCTGGATCTTCAGCAGGCCTTCACGTGCTGTCACCCGCGTGGCGACTAGTTTGTTAGCAGCTACTAAAGTCGCCTTGGCCTTGTTCGCCACCGCCTGAACCCCGGCTGCTGTGCCGGGTAAAGCTGCATTCTCCTTTTTGATTGCGGCCTCTTTGTCGGCCATTACCTTGGCGATCGTCGCCTTCTGGGCAGCGGCTCCTTGAGCTTTTGTTGCAGCGTCGGCAGCAATCTTGTTTGCTGCTGCCAAATCTGCCGTGGCCTTCTGAACAACGGCGGTCTTGGCGGCTACCACTTTTGCTGTGGCAACCTTTTCAGCATTGGCTTTATCAGCTACCGCTTTATCAGCTACCGCTTTGGCTGTAGCCTGGGCAGCACTGGCTTTTGCAACAGCGGCAACCTTTTCAGCAGCCGCCTTGTCTGCGGTGGCCTTGGCAACCGCCACCTTCTTGATGGCTAGGGCTTGCTCCGCTGCCGGAGCCTGCGCCAGCGTATTCACTGCCACTTGCAGAGAAGAAGCGTAAGCTTTTTGTATTTTCTCGGTTTCTGCTTTTATCGGTGGCAGGGCTTTTTCCGCAACTACCTTCGCCTCTGCGGCACGTTTGGCTGCTCCCTGTTCACGCACAAGATCTTTCCGGGCCCTTATCTTGGCCACCCGGCTTTTTACCCCTTCCTCACCAGCTTTCACGCGTTTTCCCGCAGTCTCGACAGCTTTGACTTTGTTTGCAACATCCTGTGTGGCTTGCTTCAAGGTCGCGGTGGCTTTCTGGGCAGCTTTGTCCGCATCGACCAGTGATACGCTCACCGCAAAACCCACGGCCTTGGCCTGATCCGCCTTGAATGCCGGGATATGCTCTGCCACGACGAGCAATGCAGTTGCGTATGCCTTGGTCGCCTTCTCAGTCTCTGCCAACTTCTTGGGCCGATCCTTGTCCGAAGCATTTTTCAATGCTGCAGCGGATTGTTGGAGAGCCTTGTCTGCCGCCACCAGTGTGACTATCGTCTTGAGAATCCCGGCGTTCACTGCCGCTTTCTGCTCAGCATCCGCCTTTGCAAAAGCCGCCTTCTCCGTGGCTTGCTTGGACTCTTTGAGCTTCGCTAGTGCATCACCCTCAGCTTGGCGCACCTGGACTTTGATTTGACCTGCCACCGTTTTCGCAGCCACCAGTGAGGTGGTGTATTTTGCTTCGGCAGCCTTGGCTTCCGCTTGCCTTTTCGGCAACAGTTTCTGGGCATCTTCCAGTGCCTTTTTTCTCTGCGTAGCCAATTCCTGGGCCAACTGGTATGCCTCCAGGGCATCTTCTTTCTCCTGAGTCTTTTTTGGATCGGCTTTGGCGTACTTTTCCTTGGCAGCCTTTTCTTGCTCGACGACGATCTTGTTGTTGTAGGAAGCGGAGTTGAACTGCTTGATGTCGAGGGCTCTCTCAGCCGCTGTCAGATTTTTCCTGGCACCCACAACGACCTTGTCGGCCGCCGCCAGTTCTGTCGTCGCTTTTTTAATGGCTACAAGCAAATCAGCAGTCTGGGCCGCTGCCTGCTTTCCACTGAACGACCAAAGCAAAAAAGAGCTGGCCAGAAGGAGGGGTGTCAATTTAGGTTTCATTACTTTGTTTAGAATATGGTTTCATCCTTCCACCCAACCGGGGTTGGATTTGGGTGTGAGGGGATGTGAGGGATGTGAGGAATTGGGGGAACCCAGAGAGTTGGGATGGAATCCTAGGGCTAGAGGACGGATTCCTATATATTTTCATCGACAACTAAAACACGGCACAATTTTGTCGACTAGCCATTTCCTGCTAAAATCAACCCCTATACTGCTCGCTCCTCTTGTTGCCGTTATTGTTGGAAAAGCTGCGCCTATTGCGATGTTGGCTATCGTGGTTCTTGCTTACGGCATTGGTGGTATCATCCGTTTCAACATTCGCAATCTCGAACCGCTCCCTCGGCGATATCTTCACCAATGATATTCCAATAAAGGATCACAACATCTTTCACCAGTTCCGCCTGCTGGCAGGCATTCTATTGATCGTGCAAGGCTTTGAGACCTCGCGCTATCTCGGCGATGAATACAACGCAGATACCCGCATCAACACCATGCGGCAAGCCCAGTTTATCTCCGGGGTTATCTATGTTGTCTTCGTCTTACTCGCTCTACCATTCCTGACCCATCTGGAGGGAACTGATCCGGATGAGACCGCCATTATTGGATTGGCTCGACTGATTTCTCCCGTGCTTCCGATCCTGCTTGTTGTTGCCGCTGTGATGAGCCAGTTCAGCGCTTCCGTGGCCGACACGATCGGCGGCGGTGGCCTCATGTCGGAGAATACCGGAAAAAAACTCAACAACCGACGTAGCTACCTCATCATTACCTTTGCCGCCATCCTCCTCGTTTGGACCGCTGACATCTTCCAGCTTATCAGCATTGCTTCGCGCGCCTTTGCTTTTTATTATCTTCTGCAAAGCATTAACGCCTGGCTCACGGCAGGGAAGTGTTATTGTGGCTGGCGTTGCTGCCTTGAAAGGATTTGCCTCGCTTTCTGTATTAGCATCCTTACATTTATCATCACCTTCGGACATTCTGCTGAGTAGCAAATATCCAATATCCATTACCCATTCATATTGCTGGAATCATTGACCTCGATCGTCCGTCAACATTTCCTCGTTGCCACATCATGAAGCTTGCATCGCTCCCGGGGCCCCGAGTTGGAAGATTTGTTCATGATGAAGTATTATAAAACACCTCTATTGCTTTTGTTTGTAAGCATTGCCGTATTTTCAATAGCGAAGGCTCAAAGGCGGGTAGGCCCTCCGCCGCGAAGAGCGCACACGGTAACGCAATCCAGCGGTGAGCTGAAACTTGTCCCGGCAACTCAAGCGCCTTCGATTCCCAGTGATATTTCGATTCAGATCGAGGGAGATGATCGTGTGATCCGGGCCAATGGCATTCCCGATCATTCTACCGGGGTATTTCCGAATAGAGGCAATCCTCACGAGATAGAGACGCAGTCCTACGAATATCGAATTCCTGCTCATCCTGAAACAGCGAGAAAAATCACTTCCCTGGGAATGCACAATTTTGGAATCGCAGTGAACGGTGTTCCTTTTGATCCAGGTGCTGCTGAATGGTATCTCGGAGATCGATCCAGCGTCTGGGTATGAGCCTCTGTCGGGAGCGATTGGGTTGGGCATAGACATGAGTCATGCGCATGTGCAGCCGACAGGCGCTTATCATTATCACGGATTTCCCATATATGCTTTGAACGGATATAGCGATGCCGGGGATTCAAAATTGAAAATCAAAGCTATGAAATCCAGTTACCGTCTTAAGGTTGGGCGTCGTCCCAGTGGTCAGGGTCAGCCGGGTGGTGAATATGACGGTGCTTTTGTAGCGGACTTTGAGTATGTGAAAGGCTATGGTGATCTGGATGAAAGCAATGGTCGTTTCACGAGCACACCAGCATTTCCCGATGGAACCTATGCTTATTTTTTGACTGAAACCTGGCCGGTGATTCCGCGCAGTTACCGTGGCACGCCTTCCCAGGATTTTATGCGACGCGGCGGTCCGCCTGGAGGCCCCCCTGGATTTCCCGGTGGCAGACGCCCACTGCCACCTCGCCGCTAGGGGGGGCTTGCAGAAGCTCCTCTTCTCGGTACTAAAAAGCTCGGTAAACCCGGCGGCGCTTCCCGGAAGGATCACGCGGCACCTCATCAACAAGATCAATACTGACGTCAACTTCTCCCAACTGCCGGGTAAACACTTCATTCACATGGGAAACAAGAGATTCCTGTAAGTCCGATTTTAAAACCAAAAAAACTTGAACTTGATTTTGAGCCACCTGAATCACCCGCAAGTCATCAATATCATCCTGGCCGTAGGCTAGATCCGTTTGAATTGCTCCCGGAGAAATCAAGTTTCCCTGCGTAGATAACAACAAATCCTGAACTCGCCCTTCCAATGAAACCAGGCGTGCTCCATTTCGCCCACAAGAACAAGGCGTATTCTCCCAGCGAGCAACATCACCGATGCGGTATCTTATAAATGGCATCGCATTCTGCTCCAATGACGTCAGAATAACTTCACCCAGTTCACCTGCTTGAGCCGGTTCATCAGGCTTTCCCAGTTTAGAAATTTGGACGATGACCCTCTCTCCGGGAACATGTAGCCCAGAATGAGACCCACACTCAATCCCAATCCAACCTATTTCACTGCAACCATAAGAATCAAAGATCTCTGCATCAAAGCCCAGTTGGATCATACTTTTCAATGAATCACCCAGAGTCTGGCCAAAAGGAAATATGCGTTTTACAGATGAGCGTTTTTTGATGTCGAGGTCATGCAGGTCCTTTGCTAACAAGGCGATGGCTTCCGTGGCACCGATAATCGCTGTAGGCTGCAGTTTTAAAAAACATTGGCGTATCTGTTCTGCTGTTGCTTGAACCGTCATGTATTCGCAGATCAACCCACTAGGAAAAATGTCGAAATAAGGAGCTGCCAGCAATAAAACCCGGTCACCTTTAGTAAGTCCTCTGGTCCAAAATGCCGACCAAAATCCAACCAAAGCATTATGGCTTTCACTGGTGTTTTTGTAGTGAGTCAAAGCTCGCCCCAAAGAACCGCTGGTCGTTGATGCTTTTAATTGAGACTTGTCGAAATCCTGAGACAAAAATTCTTGAGGACCAACTCTCAAAAAGTCATCTTTGACGACAGACGGGATTTTCCAAAGCTTACGAACGTCCGTAATGGATTCAAGATCGATACCTGATCGCTGATAAAGGTCACGATAGAATGGCACCCGTGAGGAGGCTCGCCTCAAAACGCGAGTAAGCGCAGTATTCTGATAAGAATCCAATTCCGATTGAGACCAGTACTGAGCTTCGTAATACTTTTTCCGGATACTATCCAAATTCATGGTCGAACTCATCTGATAAATGCCCCCCCTACAACATCAAGCTGAAGGGAAGGAAAGAGCGGAAGGGTAAAAAATCAAATTCTTAGGAGTTGAGATTTTTGGACAGAAATGAACAAGTGCACATTGCACGGTGTGATGGCGGCGGCATCATACTTAGTCGGCCAGATTCATCTTGACCCCGTTCGGAGAAGCAAGCTTTATGTGAGTGATTGGTGATGTCGCCAGCATTTGTGAAAACGAGTATTATGAACAGGGCTAGGGAAAACACTATCCATCCCGATGATCGCGGCTGCGGATCGATCCATTGTGATCGTGACGGTTGCCGTAGGCAATTCCATCTGAAAATTCCGCTTACTGCCATTGCCGCGTTTGCGCTTGCGTTTATGATAGTGGGATGCTCGACAGTTCACACTGACCGTGTCCACGTATCGCCCAAGTTAACCGGGTCGAGCAGGCATGAGCAATCCGTAGGGAAGAAGTCACCAACTTTGATCCGAATGGCGGGCATTTTCGGACGCAAGCCGCCGCTGTCCGTGGAGGAACGCTGGCAGCCGGATGGCCCCTTAGTGAAAGCACTTAGTGAGGGCCTCGTGCTATCGGAAAGCCCCTTCGCAGAAATTGCGTCACAAACCGGACGCGAACTTTTGGATCCCGCTCGCAGGGGTGCAGTGGAAGGCAATCAGATCGCGGTGTTTGATCAGGGGTTCGATGCGTTGGTGATGAGGCTGCATCTGATCCGTAGTGCGAAGCACAGCATTGTTTGGCAGACTTTCGTCTGGAGCGACGACGCGGTTGGGCGGATGTTCGCCCGGGAGTTGGCCGACGCCGCCTTACGCGGTGTTCGGGTGAGAGTGATCGTCGACCACCTCGGTGCGAAGGGGCAGGTGAGTGTGATCGCGCATGCTGCCGTAGGAAACCCGAAGCTAAGTGTCAAGCTCTACCGACCGGTTGGAAGTCGAGTCGAACTCCGTATGTTGGCAGTGGTCGGGCAGGCACTATCCCAATTTCGTGAACTCAATCAACGCATGCACACCAAGTTGCTCGTTGCTGATGGTGTTGTAGGCGTGACAGGAGGCCGAAATACCGGTGACGATTATTTTAATCAATCCCTTGCGAACAACTTCCGTGATCGGGAAGTGTTGGTTACCGGCCCGGTAGTCGCTTCCATGACGCAATCGTTCGAGCAGTTCTGGTCGTATCAAAACTGTATCGATACGGAGGATATGAAGGACATTCGAAAATTGATCACAGACACTTTTCGTTTCACGAAAAAGCCGGTTCATGACGAGGAGAGACCGAAGGTGCAAGAGACCTTTGATGAACTCGATCGCCTCGCAGGTGACTCAGGCTTCATTCGCGACAATTTTCTGCCCCGGCTGCGATCGGTGGAACGGGCAGAATACATTGGTGATTTTCCGGGCAAGAACGAAACCAGCGGCTTGAGAGGCGGTGGGCGGCTTACCCAGAGGCTGCGTAGCCTTTTTCAGGATGCGAAAGATGAAATCCTGGTTCAGTCGCCCTATTTTGTGCTTGATCGATGGGACCAGGTCTTCATCAAACGGATTCGCCGGAACAACCCCGATATTGATATTATCATCTCTACTAATAGCTACGATTG
>DAOUQC010000124.1 GCA_030625775.1 Verrucomicrobiota bacterium | reverse complement strand
AGGAGATAAGGAGTTAGAATTTGAGTAATGAAGTTAAGATACCCGCTCCATCACTCTTTTTACTTCAATAATAGCCAATCATTAATCCACTTCTCACCTTCTCTTCTCCTTCATTCTAACTCCTAAATAAATCATGCCAGGTAATCATTTTCGTGGGTATTTACTTTCTGTATTCGGCTGGGTCGCGGCTGCGCAGCTTTTCATGCTGATCCGCTACGTCGGGCTTACTACGGTTCCTGAGTTCGAGGGCTTCGACTTGAGCCAAATCAATTACGCAAAGCTGTTTGCCAAGAGCCTTATGCTTGGGGGGATTTTGGGTAGTGTGTTTTATCTGCTCGATCGAGCACTCAACCGACCTGCGCTTCGGCGGAAGCCATTCGGAGTATTGATGATCGTTCAGACAGCTGGAAATTTACTTCTTGTTGTGGTTGCATTGGTAGCAGTAGCACTGATTGAAATGGCTCAGACTGAGCAAGGGGTCATGGCAGCTGGTCTTGTGCGCCGGGTTATCAGTACCAACTTCATGGTTGCTGCCAGTTACGTCACGGTTGTGAGCTTTCTATTTGGTTTTTTCAAACAAGTGGATCGGAAATTCGGGCCGGGAAACTTGTGGAAGTTGCTCATCGGCATGTATCATCACCCGCGAGAAGAAGAACGGATATTCATGTTTCTTGATCTTGAAGCGTCCACGACACACGCCGAACGACTGGGGCATGTGAAATTCAGTCGCTTGATCCAGGATTGTTTTATCGATCTGTCAGTGGTGATCGATCACTATTCCCAAGTTTACCAATACGTGGGCGACGAGGCGATTTTATTCTGGGATGTTGAGGATGGTTTGCGTGATGCCAACTGTGTTCGTGCTTATTTCAGATATGTCGATCAACTAGAAGCTCGAAGTGACTATTACGAATCACAGTATGGCGTGGTCCCGGTGTTCAAGGCGGGCATCAATATCGGCAGTGTGACCGTGTTGGAAGTGGGGGAGATCAAACGCGAAATCTCCTATCTCGGGGACGTTCTTAATACGGCTGCTCGCATCCAGGGGAAATGTGGTGATCTGGGGGAAAGGCTGCTGATTGCTGAAAAACTGTGTGATCAACTCACCAATGTTCCGGATGACCTTACAATGAGTCCTATTGGTAGCGTGGAATTGCGTGGAAGAGAGGAAGAGGTTAAAATTATCAGCGTCCACCGGGATCAAGAGGAGTGGTAATATTTTTGTACAACGAAGTTCCAACTTCGTTTTACTTGTTTTTTCCACACTTAACCTGATAATTCGCTACATACGCATCAATTTATCCTATTTATGAAAAATCCTTCAAATTTCTCAAAGTTTGAACAGTTTGCATCATGCCTGGCCGTTGCGGCTTTCATAGTGATGATCTCAGCTTGTGCAAGCAAGCCAACCGGCTTGCTGAAACCACAAGCTGACCGTGCTGAGCGCGAGACACAAAGCTACCTTTTCTATCTGGATGGCGCTGGCGGTGGTACTGAAAAGAAAAATTGGGCAGGAGGAGTGAAGGATGGTTTTCTTGAAGCGGGTTATCCCGGTGCAGGGGAGATGTTTTCCTGGGAACTCGGCGAGGGCATGATGGCTGATCAAAAAGCCAGTGTGAAATACAAACGCAAAAAGGCAGGGGAGTTGGCAAAGCGGATTGAAGCGCGCACAAAAAAGCACCCTGGAGCACCAGTTGGTTTACTGGGTTTTTCTGCAGGCACAGCTGAAGTGATTTTTGCTATGGAGGATTTGCCGAAAGATGTGCAGATCGACACTGTGGTCTTACTGGGGGCGTCTATCAGTCATGATTACGATCTGACCGAGATGTTAAAACGGCTAAAAGGAAAGATGTATATTTACACTTCTACTCATGACCTGATGGTCGGTTTTTTCATGAAATTTTCGGGTAGTACTGACCGTAAGTATCATGATGAAGGTGCCGACATTCATGGCTTCGTTCTACCGGAGGGAGCCAACGCGGAAACCCGCAAACTGTATGCGGACAAGATTGTCACTATCAAATGGAATAAGAAATTTAAGAAAGACGGGAACAAAGGTCACCATTTTGACAATATCAAGATGGAATTCATTCGTGATCAGGTTGCGCCATTGTTCATGGGGAAAAAAGTTATAGGCCTGCCTGAATAAGACGGCTTGTTGTTATTGTTGTGAAGGAGGGCAAGTGAATTTGTGGGAAAAACATAGCTGAGTTTAAATAAAAATATGATTACAAAATACATTCGATATTACCTGGTTGCTGCTGCCGCATTTCTGACATCCTGCTCATCGGTGCCGATTGTTAAGGAGTTGAAAATTCCCATCCTGAATTCCGATTTTGCGGGTGAATTGCTCCATCCTAAAAGATTCACAGAGCAGACTCATGCTTTGTTGGAATCCCGTAACCTTCTTTACGATGCCCGGCACAAACCTGCGGGGGTTGTGGTCGTTTTGCAGCACAGCTTGAGAGATAATCCATCACAGCAACTGCGGTTTGCCCTGATCGAAGTTTGCTCCGATGCGGGAGATCATTTGGCATCGAGAGATCCAATGAAAGCAGTAGGTTATCATCTGGCGGCAGCAGAAGCGGCACTGCCCGGCGCATTGAAAGGTAATGATGCAGGTAAGCGGGATGAATTGCGTGAACTGTACAACTTCAGTTGCGGTCGTGTGGCGGGCATTCTTTTTGAAAACGACTATGACTGGATCAAGGCCATTGAGGTTGAGGGACCCGGCCAAAAATACCAACTCCGCTGCCGAACGTCAGGTAAAGGTATGATTTCGCCTACCTTCTTTGATCAATTTTGGGCAGCTAGGAATCTTGAATTCAAAGGGCTCGATCATATAAAACGAAACACGCGTTCGGGATTTGGGGAGATGATGGTCGGGCATCGTGATTTCAAGAAGGAACGTAAGAAAAATGAGCCTCTCTTGGGTGTGCCGGGAATGTCTGTTCCTGTAACGGTTATCATTTCTCCCGGAGGAAAAAGAGGAGTAATGGAAATGTCGGTCTATGATGACTTGATTGTGGATGAGGCTCAATTAGAAGGCGAGACGGTTGCATTGTCGGCTGACTTTACCGCACCATTGGCGGTGCTTTACAACTACAAGCAGAAAGGTAATGTCGGTGCCAAGGGCTTGCTACATCCTGATCGTTATGCCGAAAAAATGGGCCTCATTCAGTTCGAGCCATTTCATCAGGATCAGATTCCGGTCATATTCGTGCACGGATTGGCTTCCAGTCCTGCTACCTGGGGGGTGGCTGTAAACACCTTACGTAACGATCCGGTGTTAAGAGGAAAATACCAATTGCTGGCTTTCTATTATCCCACAGGATTTCCTATTGCATACAACGCGCATGGAATGCGTAATCACTTAAAAAAGCTTCAGGAGTTTTACAATCCCAATGGAAATAATCCTCGTCTGAACAACATGATTGTTATCGGTCATAGTATGGGAGGTATGCTAAGCAACATGCAAATCAGGCATAGTGGAGACACCCTTACGAAGAGGGTTTTCACTGTACCTATTGCTGAAGTGAGAAAAATTAGTGCATTGCAGAAACAGAAACTCAAAGAACGGCTTATTTATAACGCTGATCCGAATATCTCACGTGCTGTCTTTGTGGCATCCCCTCATCGTGGCAGTGCGATTGCGACTGGTGGTATCGGTAATTTAGCCAAAAAATTAATCAAATTCCCGCTGGAGATCGTAACAGCGGGTATCAATTTTGGGGAAGATATTGAATCCGATGATCTAACTGAATTCGGGCAAGGTGTTGTAAATCAAGGCACCAGTAGTATCAATAGCCTAGAGCCTGATGGAGTGATGAGCACTGGGATACTGGCACAAAGGGTAAGGTCCGGAGTGGTTTATCATTCGATCATTGCCCAGGCAGATCCCGATGTTCCGATGTTAGAAGGCAGTGACAAGGTGGTGAAATATACAAGCGCCCACCTTGATGGAGCTGCTTCTGAAAAGGTGGTGACAGCAACTCATACGACCATCAATGGAAACCCGGATGCTATCGAAGAACTTAGAAGGATTCTTTATTTGCATGCCGGGCTGAACTACACTCGGACTCCGGATGAAATACTTTATGCGGCCAAGCCGGTAAAGGCACCGAAACGCAAAGTCACTACATTCGGGCATCACAACCGGAGGTAATCCTTGTGTAGCGAGGGGGCAATTTCGGCATACAAATCTCATGCGCTTCAGTCTGCTCATTGTCGTCGCATTCCTGACATCCTGTTCTTCCATCCCTTATGTCAAGGAACTGGATTTTCCGATACTAAATTCGCATTTTGTAGGCGAACTGATCAATCCAGATAAATTTACGGAAGAAACTCACGCACTATTAGAGAGCAAAGACCTTCTTCATAAATTTCATGACGATCCCGCTGCAGTTGTCATCACATTGCGGGATAGTCTGAAAAAAAACCCCTCACCGCAACTGCGCCTGGCCTTGATTGAGGTTTGTTCTAATTCAGGAGAACATCTGGCTTCAGACGAACCGATGAAAGCGGTGGCTTATCACCTGGCTGCGGTAGAGGTGGCATTGCCTGCTGCCATGAATAAAGATGCTAGTGAAGCACAAGAGCATTTGCTTGAAATGTATAATTTCAGCTGTGGAAGAGTGGCACAGATTTTATACCAAAGTGATCACAATTGGAAAGAAATTGCTGTGCTTGAAGGGCCTGATCGCAAATACCGTCTGCGTTTTCACACATCCGGCAGTGGTTTCATTTCCCCTGACTATTTTGACAAATTCTGGATGGCCAAAAATCTCGAGTTTAAAAAAATAAAAAATCTGGAACGGAATATCCGGCCCGGTTTTGGTGAGATGATGGTGGGGCATCGTGAACATTCGGAAGAACGTCTCGTCAACGAGCCTCTTTTGTCCAAGGTCGGAATGTCCCTGCCTGTGTCGGTCATTATTGAACCTATTGGAAAAAACGGCCTGATGGAAATGGCCTTCTACGATGTGATGGTCGAGGATACAGCAAAATTGGCAGGAAAAACCGTTACTCTAGCTGCCGATTTTACTGCCCCGCTGGCTATGCTTTACAATTACACACCGAAGGGCAATATAGGAAAACAGGGTTTATTGCATCCTGAACGCTATGTTAAACGAATGGGGCTGGTCCAGTTCGAGCCATTCCGCCCAAAGGAAATTCCTGTCGTTTTTGTGCATGGCCTAGCTTCCAGTCCTGCTACATGGATGGCTGCGGTGAATAAGTTGCGGGAAGATCCCAACATTCGAAAACGCTATCAGCTACTTGCTTTTTATTATCCAACGGGATTTCCCATCGCTTACAACGCTGCCGGTTTGCGCTTACATTTACAGAAATTTCAAGATTTCTATGACCTGGGAGACACCAACCCTAACATGAGTAATGTGCTTGTCATCGGACATAGCATGGGGGGCATACTGAGCAATACCCTCATCAGGAGTAGTGGTAATTCCTTTTCGAAAGCAATTTTTACAAAACCCATAGAAGAGGTGGATGGTCTCAGTGCCAAACAAAAAACGGTGCTCAAACAACGACTGGTTTACAGTGCCAACGCGGACATTACCCGTGCTGTTTTTGTGGCAGCTCCACATCGCGGCAGTGGTTTTGCGATTAACCCTATCGGTAATTTGATGAAAAGATTGATCAAATTTCCCATCACGGCACTTACCGCAGGTGAGTTGTTATTGACCGATGATTTGTCCAATGATTTGACTGATTTCGGGCGCCGCATCGTAACGAAAGGTGCCAGCAGCATCAACAGTCTGGAGCCTGAAAACCCCATGCTTAATGCGATTCTGGACCAGCCTGTGAAGAAGGGGGGGCATTACCATTCAATCATCGGGCAAACCGATCTCACTATGCCTATCGAAAAAGGCAGTGACAAAGTAGTTCCCTATTCGAGTGCACACCTGGATGGAGCTCAATCTGAGCTGATCGTCAATGCCAAACACACCCGGCTCACCGGGCATCAGGTGGAAATCGAGGAACTAAGGAGAATTCTCTATCTGCACGCCGGACTGGCCTACACTCCTACTGTTGTGAGGGAAAAGAAAATTACCTCCAGCTCAAAAATATCCAAAACATCTCGTTCCAAAGCTTTACCACTTGGGCAGCACAAGGGGAGGTGAGCTGTTTTACGAACCCCGGAAATCTTTAGCGGTGTTTACACTAGTGCTTCGACTACCTTAAAATGATGGGGATCGTAGGACAAATTTGACTTCGTCTATCTTCGCTACGCTCCGGTTCCATATTTGTCAGAGGTGGTTTACGCTGGCCTTAAATGACAGAATCGGAGCCGGAGTGTAACGTAGACCGCCGGAGGCAATTCTGTCCCACGGTGAATCTGCCATTTTAAGCATGACAAGACACTAGAAGCGTAATTCCATTAATGGCTGTGTTATTGATTACCAATTATTCGGACCATCCGCGCCCTATTTCTTAGTTGCTTTCAGCATCTTTTTTACACGTGCCTGTTCTTTTTCGAGAGCTCGACCTGTCACTGCCATTGGGGAAAAATCGGGATCGGGAGTAATCGTTTCTTCATCGGGGATGACTCGCCAACGAAGATTGCGAAACCAGACATCCTGTCCGTGATCCTGTAGCCAAAGCTGTCCCTTACGGCCTGTGAGATTGCCTCCACGAATGCCAAGCAGTTCCACATATTCAGCCCACTTGGCTGAGGTGTAGTCAAAGGAGAGCACTCGTTCGCCATTAAGCCAGTGCTCGATCACTGTGTTCTTGCACAGGATGCGGGCCGTATTCCATTTGCCAACAGGCCGGGTCACATCCTTTTTAGGCGCCATACAAAAAAAGATCGAAGCTGCTGCCTGGCGTGCATTTTCCCCGTAGGGGCTGTTGACGTTGTCCAGAATCTGGTATTCGACCTGACCCGGACGATAGTAGACACCGGAGTTGCAGCCCTTGGATACTTTCCATTCGAATCGCAATTCAAAATCGTCAGGCACGGTGGTGTTGGTGTAAGTCAGGGAACCGCCTTTGGCGTTGCGATAAAATGCGCCGTCTTCGATGACCCAGTTACCCGCGTGTTTCCAGCCCTCAAAGGTTTTTCCGTCAAAGAGAGAGACAAACCCGAGACGTTCTTCAGCGGGTTCGAGTGCGCTGGTGAGGGTGGGGCATAAGAGGGCGAATACGGAAAGGAGAATACGGATTTTCATGACTCAGGTTGAATTGAATGAAGCAGTTACGATTTATGGGTTCTTGGAGGCTTTAACGATGTAGTTCACCAGGGACTCGATTTGTATTTCGGTCAGGATAGCACCGATCGGTGGCATAAGGTTTTCAGGGTAGCCATCAGCAAGCAGTGCATTGGGATCCAGGATAGACTGCCGAATGTAGTCCGTAGTGGCTTCTATATTGCGTATTTTGCCGCTGGCGGGTTCTGTGACTTTCAAATGGGATCCAACTAAACCTTTCAGGCTTGGTCCTACCAGTTTCGTACCATCCAGACTGTGGCAGGAGGCGCAGTAGCTTTGGAATAGAATTTGCCCGGGATCTCCTTTAGAGTAGCGGAAAAAAGGTTTGCTCACAGCGAGGGTGACTGGCGGTGCCTTCTTCACTTCGCCTGGCAAGTTTTCGGGAATGCGATTGACCGTATACCATAATTCGCCCGCCCAGAGGGGCTGTTTGTCTTCGGAGGAAAATGATTTTGAAAGGCGCACATGGATGACTTCACCCCGGATTATTTCACCCAGTTCCAAGAAAACACGACGCCTATCAGCGGAAACTGTGGCCGAACGCACTTCGGCACGACGGTGCCGGATTTTTAGTCCCCCGTATGTTTGAGTTGGCTGGTAGCCCCATTGGGTAACGTGATAGGCTGCCGGGTTCCAACCGGTAGCCTCTGCCAGCGCTTGGGTAAATTCGATTTCGAGCCCATTGGAACGGAGACGCGCAGCGAGGGGCTCAAAGACGTTTTTTCCAGTGTGGTGGATACGGGTGAGGCCGCTCACGCGATGGATAAATTTGCGATCTTTCCCACGTTCGATACCTCCGGCGTAAAGCTCCCCAGTCGGGGTAAGAGCGAAACGATGAAAGCGATGACGAAAGCCTTGCGAAAAATGAAAGACAGCGCCTTGGGTGACGCCGTTCACTTTTTCAAGAAAGGCACGCTGCAAGCCACCGAAAGTTATGTCACCAAAAAGCACGTGACCTGCATAAGGCCCCCAACTGGAGGGGGCTGCAAATGGCTCTGTAGGTGAGGCAGCGATCTCTCCATGAGGAAGCCACACTGCCGGCAGGGAGGCTTCCGGAACGTCGAGAGGATGCCGTGGAGGGGTACTTCGGAATTGGTAAAACCCGCCCTGCTCAACATGGATAAGTTTGTTGGCGGGTAACCACTCGCCTTGATTGTCAGTGACGAGTAAAGAACCATCGGCTGCCTTCCCAATTCCATCTGGAGTGCGTAATCCAGCAGCGACAATTTCAGTTTCTCCCGTGTCAATATGAACCTTAATGACGCTCCCTCGCAGGGGCGCCTGGTAGTTGTCGATACCACGCCTCGACATTCCTACGCTGGAACAAAAATATAGGTGATCTTCTTTCACCACAGCACCGAAAAGATACTCGTGGTAATCCAGGGAGCAGGGCCAGTTGTTTGAAACGCATCGATAAGTTTCAAACTGGCCATCGCCATCTTTGTCTATTAGTTCAGTGACTTGATTTTTTTCCGTAACAAAAATGCGCTCATTCAACACCGCTAACCCCATCGGTTCGGAAAGGCCTCGCGCGATGCGCCGATAAGGTGGTGGCCCTGTTTTGGGAATGGCAGC
>DAOUQC010000046.1 GCA_030625775.1 Verrucomicrobiota bacterium | reverse complement strand
GATGAGGTATCCACCGGAGCCGATGATGACAAAACGCCCATTGGCAAAAATGATATTCTGGCGTTTCAAATTTTCATTGATCGGCTGATCATCGGTCCAGGTTTTACCATCAGTGGAAATAGTACGTCGTCCCTTGTCACCCACTGCAACGAACAGGCCATTGCCAAAAGCAATCTTGCGGTAATGGCGGGGGTAACCGGGTTTGCTTTCCTGGTTGCGTTCTCTTGGACTCCATTTGACTCCATCTTTCGAGCGCAGGTAGGATCCACCACCACCCACGGTGACAAACCATTCGTTGCCATAGGCGACATCTCCGAGCCATCCGCCTTTGAGCTTTTGCTCTTTCCAATCCACGCCGTTTTTAGAAACCACGATGGGTGCGATTTGCGAACCGCCCACAGCGACAAATTTTCCGGCTCCGTAGCAAACACCACGCAGCAGGTTGTTGTCGTCACCGCCTTTTTCGACCCAGGCGATGTCGTGGGTCCAGGTTTTCCCAGCGTCGACAGTGATCATGCGCCGTCCGCCGTAACCCACAGCCAGAGTGATGTTGTCTTGGGCAATGGTGTGTCCGGCCAAGAGAAGCGTAAGCAGAATCAAGTGGAGCGAACGGGTCATGATTTCGAGGGGTTTTCGGCTTTGGGTAAAGTACGGTTTTTGCTTGCAGGAGTGGCCAGCATTCCCAACACTGATTGTTTGCTGTCGTCATCAAAATGGTTGAGACCGAATTCGATTTTCGACAGATCTTTACTCAAACGAAACGAGCCGAACAGACGATCCCAAATAGAGAGCATGGAGGTGTAGTTGGAATTGGTTTCCTTGTAATAACGTGAGTGATGCACCTTGTGCATGTGAGGAGTGACAAATAGGGTGCGTAGCAAGCGGTCAAATTTGGGAGGCAGTCCGATGTTGGCGTGTTGAAACTGCACCACGGGAAACATCAGGGCAGTAAAGAGGGCGATGTGCCAGAATTCGGCTCCAAACAGTATGATGAGAGCAATCCTTACGGTGTTGGATATGAAGATCTCTCCGATATGGAAACGGTTCGAGGTGGTGACGTCCATTTGCGGGTCACTGTGGTGCACTCGATGAAAGCGCCAGAGAAAAGGGACGATGTGACTGAAGCGGTGCCACCAATAGGTCCAGGCATCGAAGAGCAGAACGGCTGCCAATGCTTTTGCCCAAACGGGGAGGAAAAATTGATTCAAGAGTCCGAGTTGGTTGGCAGTGGTGAAATCGGCTGCCCAGAGCCATACCCAGATGAACCCAAAGGAAGTCATGACGGCGTTCATGATAGTGAGTGCAAAATTGCGCAGTGCGTGATGCGCACGTTTTTTCATCTGTTTGCGGAAGAAAGAGAAAAACGGAGCGTAACCTTCCCAGATTAAAAGCAGGAGCAAGGTCACGACGCTGACCCAGCTGCTGTTTTCGCTGATTTGATGGAGAATGGTTTCCATAGCAGTGGGAATATGGCGCAGAACCCGTTTTGCGCAAAGAATACGAGAACGGGGCTCTCCAGCTCAAAACAAGTCTGTGATAGGCTTGCCGTTTTGTAAGGTGATGAGATGCGACCAATGAAAGCGTGTTGCTACATACTGGGCTGGGGAGAGTCAGGTGAAAGAGGA
Source organism: Verrucomicrobiota bacterium (assembly GCA_030625775.1). Taxonomy (GTDB): domain Bacteria; phylum Verrucomicrobiota; class Verrucomicrobiia; order Verrucomicrobiales; family DEV007; genus JAADHD01. The sequence goes on along the minus strand of DAOUQC010000046.1, from coordinate 37,591 downwards.
TTGAGTTGTCAATGAGGTGTCATTTGTGCCATCAAGTAGGACGGATTTGACTCTGTCTATCTCTGTTGCACTCCGGTTCCATATCCGTTGAGGGAAAGAGCGCGCTCCACAAGGCCGATATGGAAATCTGCCCCACACTAAATGGCTCATTCACCTCACAGACCGTTATTTGCACCATCGCTCAGGCTGTGCGAATTGTTATGCATTATGAAAGCATATCTAATCGCATTGGTCACGGTATTGGCGCTTCAGGTCGCTGGAGCTCGGGATTTTCGGGAGCTCACGAATCTGGAAGGGAAAAAGATCAAGGCTGAGCTACTGGATCTCAATGAAGGGAAGCTCAAAATTCGAGCCAACAGCCGGGTGTTCGAAGTGCCGGTGGATAAACTGTCGCAGGTGGACCAGGATTTTTTGTTGGAATGGGATGCTGCACGTAAAGGGGATGAAGAAAAATTGTATTACAAGGAACTGGTTTTTGAAGACGATTTTTCCGGTGAAGAATTTGGCGAGCTGTGGCGTCACTACAAAAGTGAGAGTGTGGTGAAGGATGGTGTGATGATTGGCAAAACGGTCGACATCAAGGTTCACGCCGGATGTGATTCAGTTCGTTTTGAGGGCAGGCGGGATATGGAGGTTGCGGTGAAGTTTAATTTTGTGGGGGAAGAAGCGGAGCGTTTTAATGTGTGGTTTGATGACAAGGACTACAAGGAATCCCATGCGGGGCATATTTCGAGTATCAGTATCAGTCCGACTTCTCTGTCGATCTCCGATGCGAAGACAGGAAATTTTAAGAATGAAATCTACGAGAAGCGGAAATCACCAGAGGGTCTGGATAAGGAGACCGAAGAATTGCTCAAGACCAAGACGGTTCGTTTCGAATTGGAGTTGGATCGAGAGAAATGGTATGAGTTGTTGATCCGCACCAAAAACGACAAGCTGGTGGTGAAAATTGACGGCAAGGAAGTAGGTGAATTTCAATCAGAGGGGGTAGCGCATATGACCAAGTCCCTGGTGAGCCTCACGACCAATGTCAACGATGTGCATTATGATGATCTGGTGATCAAGGCGTCTTCGAATTCTGCGATAGAAGACGAAGAGGAAGAGAAGAAGTAAGAATTGCGAATGGACGCCAGTAATTAGAAAAATATTATGAAGGTGAAATTAATTGTTTTGATTGGTGTTTTGGCTTTGCAGGTCGTCGGGGTGCGGGCTGATGATGAGTCCTATTATAAGGAGCTGATCTTTAAGGATGATTTTTCCAGCGAAGGATTTGGTGAGAGGTGGAAACATTACAAAAGCGCGAGTGAGGTGAAGGATGGGGTGTTTGCGGGCATCACTTCGCCGGATTCGGACCATCAGGCGGTTGATACGATCAAGTTCGAAGGTCGACAGGATATGGAGGTCTTGGTGAAGTTTAAATTTTCCGGGCTGACGGCTAAGCGCTTCAATATCAAGTTTGATGACAACAAATACAAAGGATCCCATGCCGGACATATTTGTCGTGCGATTGTCAGCCCAGCGATGATTATTCTGTCGGATGGAAAGACGGGAAATTTCAAAAATGAGATTTTTGAGATGAAGAGGTCAGCGGGAGGCTTGGATGAAAAAACCAAAGAATTGCTTAAAACCAAATCAGTCAGGCTGCCGGTGAAACTGAAAAAGGGTGAATGGCATGATCTGTTGATCCAGACGAAGGGTGATGTGATGACGGTAGTAATCGATGGGAAGAAAGTGGGGGAACTGAAGTCCGAAGGGATTGCACATGCGAGCAAGTCATCACTGGGCATGGCAACGCCGGGTAAGGGCGTTTTTTATGATGATTTTTTGGTTAAAGCAGCTAAATGAGCCAAGTAGATGGGAGGCAAAGATAGGGGTGATCTTGGGTCACAGCAGGTAGAACGGATTGCCAATCCGTTTATCCGAATACCCTAAGAAAAACGGAATGATGTTCCGTTCTACATTCAAAATATCGGCTGAGGGTTGGAGAACTGCGGTGACTCACGATGAAGGATAAGATAAAGGTTTTGTTTTTGTGTACGGGAAATTCCTGCCGCAGCCAGATGGCTGAAGGCTGGGCCCGGCATTTGAAGGGAGAGGTGATCGACGTTTTTTCGGCGGGGATCGAGACACATGGCTTGAACCCCAATGCAGTGAAGGCGATGGCGGAAGCGGGGGTGGATATCTCAGGACATTACTCACAGAATGTTGATGAATTTGCCGATGTGAAATTTGATTACGTGGTGACTGTGTGCGGGCATGCGAACGAAACTTGCCCGTTTTTTGCCGGTGATGCGAAGGTAGTATTTGCGGGTTTTGATGATCCACCGAAAATGGCGCAGGAGTTGGATGATGAAGATCAGAAGTTGGATTGTTATCGGGAGGTGAGAGATCAGATCCGGGATTATGTGATGGGGCTGCCCGAGGCTTTGAGCATATAGAGCAAATACAGAAAGATTTCTACCATGAAGAGCACGAAGTTCGTGAAGGAGGGAGAAGTAAGGGTTCTGACAACCAGGTTTGCATAATGCGGGTTCGGGGGTAAAATGGCACCCCTTTTTGAAGGGAAAATCAATGAGTAAAAAACTACATGTAGCAGTGGCTGGAGCCACGGGAGCAGTGGGAACCGAGATGCTGAGGTGCCTTGAGCAGCGCGACTTTCCGGCATCGGAAATCACATTATTGGCATCGGCCCGTTCGGCAGGCAAAATGTTGCCATTCAAAGATGGTGAAATCCAAGTTCAGGAACTGACGCCGGATTCCTTCGAGGGAGTGGATGTGGCTTTGTTTAGCGCAGGTTCGGGCATTTCAAAAGAGTTTGGAGAGCATGCAGTTGCAGCGGGTGCAGTGGTGATTGATAATTCTTCGGCTTTCCGCATGGACGAAGGAGTGCCTTTGGTGGTACCTGAAGTCAATCCCGAAGATGCCGCTAAACATGAAGGTATTATCGCCAACCCCAACTGCACGACGATTATTTCACTGGTGGGTTTGAATCCTTTGCACCAGGCTTTTGGAGGAGTGAAAAATATCATCGCCAGTAGTTATCAGGCAGTGTCGGGGAGTGGAGCGGCGGGTATGCAGGAATTGGAGCAACAGGTGGCCGCTTTGGTGGAGGGTTCACCGATTGAGAAAAATGTCTATCCGCATCAGATCGCATTTAATGTGATTCCGCACGTCGATGTTTTTCAGGACAACGGTTACACCAAGGAGGAAATGAAAATGCATTTCGAGGGGCGCAAGATTTTGCACAGCGATACCCTGACGGCGTCGGTGACTTGTGTGCGGGTGCCGGTTTATCGTTCCCATGCAGTGGCGATCACAGCGGAATTTAATGATGCTTGTTCGGTTGAAGCTGCGCGGGAGGCGATTGAGTCGGCTCCGGGGGTTCAGTTGGTGGATGACCGTTTGGCGGCACTTTATCCGACTCCGCTCGACTCGACCAATGGTGACGATTGCCTGGTGGGACGAATTCGTGAAGACCTGGTATTTGAAAATGGCCTGACTTTCTGGGTAGTGGGTGATCAGGTGAGAAAAGGGGCGGCTTTGAATGCGGTGCAAGTTGCCGAGTTGCTGTAAGCTTTTGATAGGCAATGAAACAAACAGAAAAACCCCTCAAGGCTTATCTTTCTGAGAATCGAAAGCTGGTGGATCGTGAGCTGAAACGTTTGCTGCCTGCAGCTAATGCGAGTCCCGCCACGATTCATCAGGCGATGCGCTACAGCATCTTTGCGGGGGGTAAACGGTTGCGCCCTATCCTTTGTCTGGCTGCAGCCAAAGCCTGTGGTGGAGAAGATGAAGATGCGTTGCCGCTGGCGGCTGCGGTGGAATGTTTACATACCTATTCGCTGATCCATGATGACTTGCCATGCATGGATGATGATGATTTTCGCCGAGGCAATCCGACCAGTCACAAAAAATTCGGTGAGGGCATTGCGGTGCTGGCGGGGGACGCGCTGTTGACGATTGCCTTTGAGATGGTAGCTAATGCCAACCCGCAGCCGAGGTATAATACGGCTACGCTGGTGCGCGAGTTGGCGGAAACTTCGGGCAGTCGCAAGTTGATTGCCGGCCAGGTCTTGGATCTGGAAGGGGAGGGCAAGGGCACGGCTTTGACTCTGACTCAGTTGAAACGCATTCACATGGGCAAGACGGCAGCTTTGCTGACGACTTCGATTCGCTATGGGGGCATGAGTGCCAATGCAACGACAAAACGTCTGGAAGCACTGACAGTTTTTGGTCAGTCACTGGGCCTGGCTTTCCAAGTGATTGACGATATTTTGGATGTCACCCAAACTTCGGAAAAGCTGGGCAAGAGCGCGGGCAAAGACGAGGCGGTTGATAAAGCAACTTACCCATCGCTGATGGGGTTGGAACGCTCAAAAAAAGAAGCCCGTAAGCTTACAGGAAAAGCGATGGCAGCCTTGGATATTTTCGGTGCCCGTGGCCAGCGCTTGCGGGAGATCGCCGATTACCTTTTGGTAAGGGATTTTTGAGCCGAAGCTTGAGCAATAGAGTGCTTTCATTAAAATAAAAGAATGAAAGGCATAAAAGTAAATAAAAGGGGACAGACCCCAAGTATACTCCAAGTATACTGAGGAATCCCAGCTCGGCCAATTCACCCTCTCACTGAAAGAGGCAGACAGGAAATTTAATGCTTTGATTCTTGTTCACACGCAAGCGCAGCAAAAGGTAGAAGACTTCAAGCTGGAAGGAATTGATGTTGGGAAGATGCTTGAAGATAGAAAGCGTAGGGATCAGGAAAACAAACTCGACGCCGACAAGGGAATCCAGGAAGCAAAAGATGCCTTAAAACGTGCAGAACAATAAAGGCGGTGGCAAGCGCGACAAATGATAACCTTTTGCTTCGCTCTGTAACATTGACCCCGCGCTGCCACACCTGTTAACGTCTACCAAGAAACTTGATGACACCTTCAAGCACTATCGCTCTCGCACTTGCCATGCTTCTGCTAGCTATCATCCCAGGCCCGGGAGTCATGGCAACTGTGGCGCGTGCATTAGCTAGCGGCTTTAGGCCAGTAGCCGCTGCAGTGGGAGGAATCGTGCTCGGAGGCTTGCTCTTTTTGCTGGCTGCGATTTACGGGCTCTCTTTTGTAGCGGAATTTCTGGGGGTGTTCGTCGTCGTCGTGAAATTCGCTGGGGGCGTTTATCTGATCTGGCTTGGGATTCGCATGCTTATGTCGAAAGCCGGTGATTTTCATCTCTCGGATTCTGTGGCACAACCGACTTCCGGCTCAGATTTTCTGAGCGGACTGGCTATCACATTGGGCAATCCCAAAGTAATCGTCTTTTGCCTAGCTTTCTTCCCACCTTCATGGATTTGCGCGCACTTACTGTGACGGACACAGTCATCGCCGCTCTGGTGGTCTAGGTCGTCTTGGGGGGAGTAATTGGCGCGCTCCCCAAAAACTGGAGGATTTGAAATGTTAGTCTGACTGGGTGAAATAGAACCCAGAAAGACGACATGAAAAGGAAAAGACATAGCGAGGAACAGATCATTGGTTTCCTCAAACAACATGAGGCGGGGATGTCCGTGAAGGACGTGATCCGGCAAGTAGTAAAAGGGGACAGACCCCAAGTAAAATTTGTTCTTGCCTTTGGAATGTGGATGATATAAATTTGGCCATGAGAAAAACGCGCAAATTTCTATTGGGACCTGCGGGGGAGACGAATTATTACCATGTGGTGAGTCGGGTGGCGGGGCAGGAGTTATTGTTTGGGGGTGAGGACAAGGAGGTCTTTCGTATTATCTTGCTCAAGCAGTTGAAATTCAGTGGTTTGCGGGTGTTGGCGTGGTGTTTTATGGGAAATCATTTTCATTTACTTCTGGAGGTGCCGGATAAGGAGGGTGCTTTGAATGGGTGGAAGGATGAGGATTACATCAAACGGCTGAAGGTATTGCGTAGTGAGTGGAGCACTCATCAGCTGTTGGGTGAGGTGAAAATGTATCGGGAGAATGGACATTCAGATGGGATCAGTGAAATCGTGGAACGGGTGAAAGACCGGATGTTTGATCTGTCGAAGTTCATGAAGGAACTGAAAATGAAGATGACGATGGCGTATAACAATACCCATCAGCGTCGTGGCGCTTTGTGGGAGGGGCGTTTCAAAAGTGTGCTGCTGGAGAGCGGTGATGCGGTGCGGACAGTGGCAGCTTATATTGATTTGAATCCAATCCGGGCAGGCTTGGTGAAGGATCCGGCAGATTACCGTTGGTGCAGTTATGCGGCAGCGGTGGCGGGAGTGAAAGGAGCGCGTCAGGCCCTGACCTTTGCTGTGATGAGTAAACAAGGGGTTGCATGGAGGACTGTGGTGGCGGAATACCGTTGTCTGTTGTTTGGAATGGGAGAGGAGCGCTTAGGTGGTGAGACTGTCGATGGCACAGGTCGTTGGAAGGGGGGATTCACTCAGGAACAGATTGAGGAAGTCTGGGCAGTGGGAGGCAAGCTGTCTCTAGCAGAAGCTTTGCGGTGCCGGGTGAGGTATTTCAGTGATGGGGCAGTGTTGGGAGGGCAAAGTTATGTGGATGGCTTTTTTGAACAGAAGCGGGAGTTTTTCGGTAGTCGTCGCACTAATGGGGGGCGCCAAATGCGCTCAGCAGATTGGGGTGAATTACGGGTATTGCGGGATTTGAGAAAAGAGGTGCTACGAGCGGCAAGGCTTTGATTGGCTGCCTCCATCGACGGCATGAAACGGGGACATCAAAGGGGGCGGTCCTGGATGATTTTTTTAATCTTGCTGAGGCTCAAGAAAAACAAAACCCTCTTCATCGATATGGCTTCTCCCGGGCAAGGGATACCAATACTTGAGATCAGCGAGGCTGGGGCTTTGCACCTTTAAGTTGTCCTCATCACTTTGAATAGCGAGACCGGGTAACAGGCGTCCGACTGAGTCGGCTTTGTTGCCATGTTGCTCGAGGCTGGCGGCAGAACCTTTGGGGGGATTGGCCATGTTGACCGCGATGATGCGGCCGAGTGTTGGCGAGGCGAATCCTTGCAGGACAGGGATGCCGGTGTGTTTGCTGAGATCTTCTCTGGAGGGATCCGGGCTCAGATTGAAGTCGAGGAATTGGTGAAGTTGCTCTTTTATTTCAGGGTGCCAGTCATCTTCGTCGAGGATTTGTTGTGGCAGGTTAGCAGACAAGAGAATGGTTGATGTAGAGCTTTCACGCAGGATGGTCTCAATCGAGTCACCCTGGCTTTGGCGTCCGAAGGAACGCATTGCTGCGGTGGTGTGAGAGAATACGGGAAGAAAGAGTGAAAACATCACTCCCTCCGGGCTGTTGAGCGGTGATTCGCTGAAGATGTTTTCGCGTGGGCTCAAATAGTTGACCGATTGCAGCTGATGCACCTGGGCGAGGATGTTGGTGGGCGATAAAAAAACAGTTTTGGGCAGTGATGGTGCGGAAGCTGATTGAGCAGGAGGGACAAAAGCAAAAGCAGCTTGGTTTTGAGTTTTTGAGTCAGCAGAGCCGTTCAGTTCCAGACGACGTAGGGTGGATCGCATTGGCTCGAATCGGGCGAGCAGGCGTTCCATTATCACACGCACACCACTCGCGGCATCGATCTCGCTGCGCATGTCGAGCAGCTGGTAGCTGGGACTTTTAGATTTTAATAAAGCTTCGAGTTGGGGAAAAAATGCGCGCGAGCTGAGGATGGTGGTGATGCCGTGTTCTTCGAGTTTGGTGGAGAGTTGATCCAGATTGGCTTGGTGGTGAAAGGGCAGGTTGACGGGCATTTTGCCAGCGATCAAGAGGCCAAGGTTGAGATAGAGAGGAGCGGCTCCCGGGGGCAGGAAAAGGGCGATTTTATCGCTATCGTTGCTGAGATTTTCTTTCCAATATCTAGCCAAGGCAATCGCCAGTCCCAGTACTTGTTCTCTTTTAAGCGGATGGTTTTTTTTGCCGTGTTCGATCAGGCAGGTGGCCGCAGGGCGTTTTTTTAAGGCTCGGATCAGGGTGGCGGCGAAGCAGTTTTCTGCTTCGATCTGTTTGACCCGGTTGTGGAGGGATTCTGCCGAGAGGGCGAGCAGGGCTTCGCGGGCTAGTTGCGGTGTGGCTTCCTGATAGGGGATGAGCTCACCAATGTTTACCGTGACGGGATAACGCAGGTGCAGTGGCCGTTTTTTGAAAAAACGATTGCGTTCGAAGGAAAAATTCGAGCCCCACATAGAGTCGATGTAGACGGGCTGGATGGGGGCCTTTGCCTGTGAAGCAATCAGGGTGAAGCCTTTTTTCAGCTCGTTCATGATACCGCTGCGGGAGAGCTGGCCTTCGGGGAAGATGCAGACGATGTCCCCGTTGTTGATGGCTTCAACGGTTTTACGGATCACCGAGCGGGTACGGCGGGAATCGACGGGCAGGCTGGAAAACAGGCGGGTGAACCAGCCGACCAGAGGTTTCCTTTCAAAACGTTCGTCCAAAATGAAACGGATGGGGCGGGGGCAGGCAAGGCTGAGGATCAGCCAGTCGATATAACTGACGTGGTTGGCGATCATCAAAACACCACCGGTTTTGGGTAATCGATCCATGTGGGAGGAATCGATTTTGTAAAAAATCTTTAGAAAAGCAGATAGGATGATGCGGAAAAAATTCTGCATTTCAAATTCCTAACACGTAAGTGAACGAAGTGCTGCAAGGTGGAGCGTCGAGGGCTCAGAGCAGTTTTCTGACATTGCGCAGTCCATCTGCGGTGACGCGGCTCTGGGTGATGGCGGCGATGTGGTCGACGTAATTCTCCCATTGCATCGGGCGCAGCGCACTCAGGGTGCCGGGACGGCGTCCCAGGCTGAGATCACAGATTTCCCAGCCAAAAGAAGAGTGGCGTTTGCCATACTCCAATTTATTGATCCAGGCCCCACATTCGTCCTTACGCCATAAGGCGGAATCATTGCCGTCGATGGTTTCTGCGAGTTCCCAGACGGCATCGACGATTTCTTTCTCATAACCGCCGGAGGACCAGCGTGAGGACAAAGAGATGCCCGTTCCCTCCAAAATATCGACATGGCGGGAAGGTGAAAGGTCAGGGCTGGTGAGGGTGGTCATATTGGCGGAAATGTGCGGATCGGCATTATATCACAAACTAGGCTAAGAGGGGGTATTTTTTTCCTGATGATTGTGAAATTGCAAATTGTAGAGGTGTTGATAGATTGCTGACCTATCCAGCAGTTCTTTGTGTTTGCCGACAGCTTCGATCCGGCCTTGATCCATGACGATAATTTGATCGGCATTGAGGATAGTGGAGAGACGGTGGGCAATGGCGATGACGGTTTTCCCTTTTTCGAGTTTGTCGATGGCATCCTGCACTTTTTTTTCTGATTCCGAATCAAGTGAAGACATGGCTTCATCCAGCAGCAGGATAGGGGCATTGCGAAGGATGGAGCGGGCGATGGAAATCCGTTGTTGCTGGCCGCCAGAAAGCTGGGCACCTTTGTCACCGCAAACCGTGTCGTAACCTTGCTCCTTTTCCAAGATGAAATCATGGGCATGGGCCATTTTAGCGGCTTCGATCACTTCCTCTTTAGTGGCGTTGAGACGTCCATAGCGGATGTTGTTGAAGATCGAATCATGGAACAGGAAGGTTTCCTGCAATACGAGGCCCATTTGATCCCGCAGAGAGCTTTGGGTGAATTTGCGTATGTCGGAGTCTCCCATAGTGATGTTGCCGGAAGTGGGATCGTAGAAGCGCATCATCAGGGAGAGCATGGTTGATTTTCCAGAACCACTTTTCCCAACCAGAGCGTAGAATTTTCCTGGCTCAAAGGTAAGTGAAATATTTTCCACGGCAGGGGTGCCGGGCACATAGGCGAAGGATACATCATTGAAGATCAGTGCTCCTTCGGGTTTTGTTAACTTGATGGCATCCGGTGCGTCGGCAACATCGGGTTTCATATCGATAATTTCGAAAACTTTCGATGTAGCAACCATGCATTTCTGGAGCTGCACCTGAATGCGCGAAAGTGCTTTGGCGTGCGGGTACATCGCCATCAGCATGAAGTTCAGGATTAGGAAATCCTGGGTCGGCATGCCTGTCATTTTTGCGTAGACCAAACCAACGGCAATGCCGAGTGAGGCGACTGTCTCAACCAGGGGGCCGACAATTTCCATCGCTTTTCGCCAGCGCATGATGAAGTCCAGCATTCGCTGGCTGGCTTTGTTAAAACGCGTGCGTTCAAAATCCTCCCGGCCATAGGCCTTGACCACCTTGATGCCTGAAAAGGCTTCCTGCATCGTAACCATGAGCATGCCGGCTTCTTCTTCCTCTTTTCCGCCGGCCTTGCGGACTTTCCTGCTGATATATATAACCGGAAGCAGACAAAGAGGGAAAACCACTACGGCACCGATAGTGTATATGGGATTCGTAACCAGAAGCATGCCGAGAATAGTAAGCACTGAAACAGGGTGTTTAATCATTGCTGAAGCGAGGTCGGTTCCGGCTGAAGAGGCCATGCGGGTCTGGTTGAAGACGGTTTGCATCAACTCGCCTTGTCGGGCATGGCTGTAAAAACTGAGAGGTTGGTTGACCAGGTTGCCAAATGATTCGTCCCGAAGCTTGAATAGCACTCTGTTTCCTATCCATAGCATGCAGTACATATGCAAATAGGTGAGCAGGCCCTTGATCAGCATCAAAAAAGGAACCAGACCACAGACAAAGGCGGTAAATATCCAGTCGTGTTCGGTGATGAAAGCCGGAGGGGTGAAGGCGATGTCTTGTCCGAACTTGAATTTAAATCCTTCGAAGGGGCGGATGACTTTGTCTGAATGAGGGTTCAATACCAAGTCGAATACCACCCGAATCACCAGGAAGAGGACGGAATAAAAAAGCCCTGAAACCACTCCGAAAAACACCCCCGCTGCAAAGCGTGCTTTGTAAGGTTTGACGTAGCTGAGTAAACGCAGGTATATATTCTTGGCGTGAGACCTGTACTCTTTCGAGGACATGCCACTCACCTCTTTGTGAGAAATTTTTCTATGTGCGATTTTATCAGCCATAAAAGTAAAGTGAGCTTAGGTGAGGGCGTGATCTGGTGCAACGACGGAGGCATCCGGGATGCAGGAATTTACCGAAGTTTTCAGTCCTGATTAATATATGCCTTCCAGTCTTCCGGTAGCAGGCATTCTTCCACCTCACTGGCGAGTCGGCCTTCGAAGGCGGGCTCAAAGGAAGTGCTGGTGCCATAGACCATGATCACATTTTCGGAGCTGGCGCAGCGCAGGGCGTGGGCGACTCCGGAAGGAATGACCAGGCCGATGTTGCTGCCTCCCGGCCGGTTGTCGCCTTCGATGATGAAACGCATCACCCGGCGTGGCATGCCGATGCGTTCTTCAACGAGAAAAAACTCGATGGTTCCCTGAACAAAAAACATTGCGTCCCACTGTTCGCGATCGTAGGGGCGGGCATCGTAGGATTGCGGTTCGTCGACATAAAGTTTCTGGAACCAGTCTGCGGCTGCAGTGCCTTCGGGGATCGAGGGCGGGTGAATGTGAAAGCCTTTGGCGGTGTTGGCAAACATGGTGGCCGTGGCCCACTGTTGAGGCCACAGGCCGATGTCGTTCAAGCGGCCTTCCTTTTCCCGTGAAAACTCGGCGAACCAGCCGCGATGGCGCTGCTGGTAAACGGGGCGATGGAAAATTTCCACGCCCGGGATCCAGACTTCTTCGAGTCCGGCTTTGGGCCCTGCCTGTTGGGTGGCAAGTTCAGCGGCTTCGACACCGCTGGTGGCAAGGCGCGTGGCGAGATCCGCTTTTGCGTAGTCACGAGTCTGTAAGGATTCACGGGCTGAGGGCCGCAAGCCCTGCCACAGATTCTGCTGGTCATCTGCATTCATAGTTTTGCCCTCCATAAGGGCACAATGAGACTTTTTCAATCGGGAACACTTGATAGGTCCTCAATCAAAGGTTACATCCGAGATCCAGGCCAGATAGTCAGATGAACCGCGCTCTATCGGAATAGCGATAATTTCAGGAACTTCATCAGGATGGGATTCACGGATTCGCGTTTCGATTTCCAGGTAGTTGTTTGCTGTTGTCTTAATGAAAACCGGCACTTCGGTTTTATTTTCGATCGCCCCTTTCCAACGATAAATGGATTGGGAGGGGGGTAACAGGTTGACGCAGGCGGCGATTTGCAATTCTATCAAAAGTGTGCCAATTTGACGCGCTGCCTCGGCATCAGGAAAAGTGGTCAGGATGAGGAGGTATTGATCTTTAGCCATGGGGAAAGATAGCACATGAAATCGCGATTTATCGACAAATTTATCGATCATGTAGATCGTGTGGGGCCCGAGGAACTTCAGGGCCATGTCTTGCGGATTGTTCAGGAAATGGGCTTTCTGGAGAAGGTTTTTGATGCGCTCCGGGAGGGCGTGATCGTCACCGATGAAGATGGGCTGATTCATTATTTGAATCTGTCAGCAGGGGAACTGTTTGGCATTGATCGCCGGGATGCGATTGGTCAACCGATTGTCTCAAAGGTGCGGGGGCTGGATTGGGAGCAATTGACCAAATCGGGCCGAGTGGTCAGTCGGGATCTCGAGGTGTTTTATCCAGAGAATCGTTATATCAATTTTTACGTAGCTCCTCTGAAGGATGACAAAGAAGGCAATTTGGAAGGCTTTGTATTGCTGTTGCGCGACACGACACAATCCCGGCAAATGCGAGAGGAGGAAATTGAGTCTGAGAAAATGAATGCCCTGACGATGTTGGCGGCGGGGGTGGCTCATGAGATAGGTAATCCATTGAATTCGTTGAACATTCATCTGCAACTGGTGCAGAGGAAATTGAGGAAAGTTGAGGATCCTGACTTGCGCAAAGAAGTGGATGAACTGCTCGATGTCGCCCGCAGTGAAATCACTCGTCTGGATTTGATCGTGGAAAAATTTCTCAGTGCGGTGAGGCCGACCCAACCGAGGATAGAGTTGGTGGATTTAAATGAACTGGTGCGACATGCGGTGAAGTTTCTGGCAAGTGAGATTGAGGGTCGTGGAATCGAAGTGAAGCTGAGACTGAACGAAAAAGTTCCTGAATTGCCATTGGACAGGGATCAAATGAAACAGGTTCTGTACAACTTGATTCGCAATGCCTGCCAGGCGATTGGGTCGGACGGTGAATTGGAAATCGAAGTGGATCGGGATGATTACAATGTCAGTATTCGTATTGCCGATACCGGCCCAGGGATCACAGCAGAAAAGGTAGGAAAGGTTTTTGAGCCTTATTTCACAACAAAAAAAGCGGGTTCCGGGCTAGGTTTGTTGATTGTGCGCCGTATTGTCCGTGAACACGGTGGTGAAGTGGAATTTAATAGCGAGGAGGGAAAGGGAGCAGCGGTGACCATTTACTTGCCGAGAATAGACAAGCGCATGCGCCTGTTGCCCGGTCCAGGTGATGGCGGTGGTGACGAGGGAGAGGTGATCGAGGTTGAATGGATTGATGAGGAAATTGTGGAGGATGAAAAAGGCAAATGATGATTGATTTTGAAGAGGCCACTGTGCTCATCGTCGATGATGAGAAAAATACCAGGGATGGATTGCGTCGTTCTTTTGAGGATGAGTTCGATATTTATGTGGCGGCCAATCAGGTTGAAGCACTGGAAATTCTACGCAGTGAATCCGTAGAAGTGATGGTGACCGACCTCCGTCTGGGGGGGGAGGATGGCATGGAGCTGATTGCCGAGGCTTTGAAAATTCCAAAGCCCCCGGTGTGCATTATGATGACGGCTTACGGCTCTGTCGACACAGCGGTGGAGGCGATGAAACGAGGGGCTTATGATTATGTAAGCAAACCCCTGAATATCGATGAGCTGGAACTGGTCATCAAACGGGCGATCCGAAGCCGCAAGGTTGAGAGTGAAAATGTCTCGCTGAAGCGCCAGGTCGAAAAGAAATTTTCGATGGAAAATATCATCGGCAGCGCACCGGTGATGCATCCGGTGTTTGAAACCATACAGCAAGTGGCCCCAACAAAGGCGACGGTGTTGATCGAGGGGGAAAGTGGCACGGGTAAGGAGCTGATCGCTCATTCGCTTCACAACTTGAGCGGTAGGCCTAAATCCAAGCTGACGATTGTGCATTGTGCGGCATTGAGTCCCCAGTTGTTGGAGAGTGAATTGTTTGGCCATGAGCGAGGGGCCTTTACTGGTGCGACGGAAAGGCGCAAGGGACGTTTTGAAGAGGCCGACGGCGGCACTCTGTTTCTCGATGAAATAGGGGAGATCGACAGCAGTACCCAGGTGAAACTACTGCGGGCTTTGGGTGAACGAACCATTCAGCGGGTGGGTGGTAATCAGGTGCTCAAGGTGGATGTCCGGGTGATCGCAGCGACCAATAAGAATCTGGCGACTTTGGTTGAGCAGGGTGAGTTCCGGGATGATCTTTATTTCCGCTTGAATGTGATCCGGATCGTAATGCCGCCTTTGCGGGACAGGAAGGAGGATATCGTTTTGTTAAGCGAGGCCTTTTTGCGAGAGTTCGCCGAGGAGAACAAAAAGCCCTATCGGGAGCTGACCGCGGATGCGCTCAGGACTTTGATAGAATACGATTGGCCGGGCAATGTGCGTGAGCTGCGCACAGCCATCGAACACGGGGTGGTGATGAGCAATGGCCCCAAAATCACCCTGCGGCATTTGCCCCAGTTTGTGAAAGAGATGACCGGAGGTATTAAACGCTTGGGGATTGGCAGTGATAAAACCGGGGGAGGAGCGGTTCTCGACGAGCTTGCAGCTTTGGCGGGTGAAGACGAATTGAACCTCGATAACATGGAGCAGCACTACATTAGACGGGCACTGGATCGGACCGGGGGGAACCGCACCGAGGCAGCCCTTTTGTTGGGGATCAGCCGCAGGACATTGCAGCGGAAGTTGAAGGAGATGGATGCAGCAAATGGGCAGAAGGTCTGAGGGGAAGTGTGAGAGGTATAGGCAAGCTCTGTGGGCTTCAATTCTGCAGGGGATCGTTGAGCTTTCTGAATTTCAGCTGAAGCAGAGGCAGGCCGAGCTGCCGTGGATCAGAATCAGGAAGTAACCAGGGGGCGCATTGCAGTGTCATTCGTTGCTGGTGGTAGTCAACGAACATGGTTTTCTTGATACGGAAGCTGACGCTGTTTGCATTGATCGCTTTCCAATTCAGATTCGAGCGGTTGAATTTCAAATTAAGGTCAATATTGCGACAATCGCGGTTGGGCAGGATGTGGAGTGTGGTTTCGTAATTGGCGACAGGTAGGTTTATTCGGAGGGTGGCATCGGGGAATGACCAGCGGAAGGTCTTCCCTTCATGGGTCTCACGTGAATGAAATCCTTCCACCAGCTCTTGGGAAATGGTCGTCATTGAGATCGTTCGAGTGGGTTCGTCGGATAGGTAGAGGTCAAGGGCTTCGATTTTTTGTTCGATCTGCTTTTTCAGAGCGACTGTGTTTTGCTTCAGGAGGAGCATCAACAAATCCCTGATCGGCATATCGATGGAATTGATTACTTTTAGAAACTCACTCAGGGAAAGGTGTGGATTTATCTTTTTTAATCTTCGATAGCTCAGTAGATTAGCGGGCAAATCGTGCCAGAAGGGGTGCTGGCCGGGAGTCCGCCTGGCAAGGGTTTCATGAGCAAGCTGATTGCTCATCGGGATGTGATAGGATGTCAGTTTTTTCCATGTATTTTCCGGTAGCATAACTTGAAAGTTTTGCTCCAGATACTGCAGGGTTTTGAGCAGGGGATAGAGCAAGCCATGTTCCATGCCAAGTCGGCAGCAACGATCCCAGTCAATCGATTCGCTTAAGCTTGTCACTATCCGGTGGGCATCGGCCAACCAACGGAAAGGAGGTGAGGGGGCGTAGCGCATCCCGTGTTCACAGGTGTGAAGAAGTTGATCCGAGGGGCAAAGGACACGGCTTGTTTGGCCGAGAATCTGGATGGGTTCGCTCGCATCCCAGAGCTCATTTACTTGTGCATTTGTCAGGATGCTGCCATGGAAAAAATTCCAGTGCAAATCGAGGTTGCTTGTTTTGGTAAGGTGACAAGCATGGGATAAATCCCGCATTTTTTTGGGTTGCGGGAATTCGTGCTCCCATCCCTCGTCTTTCAATAGCGACAGGGCTTTTTCGGTCTGCTCAGGTCTGATGACAATATCGATATCTTTCATCGGGCGAAGCCCTAAAGGGTAGATGCTTGCATTGAGCGCGGCACCTTTGAGCAACATGGTATCAATGCCGGCATCATTGAACAGGCGCAAAATGGCAGAGGCATCCCGCATCATGAGTTGAGTATGAACCCAGTGGTAGCGAACCACACCGGCCAGATCTTTCAGCCCAGGGGCTTTACTGTCTATCCTGCTCACCCGGCGATGCAGCAGAGGCAGTAGCCGGGCGGAAGTGCCATCGACGAAATCCAGAGGAATGCTGTCTTGCCAAGTCTGCCATGCAGTCAGACTGGCATCGTCATCTTCCAGCAAACAAGCGGCGAGCAGGAGTTGTTGGCTTTTGTCTGGCCAACAGCCCCGAGGCCATGTTGATGATGGGGTGAAGTAATTTGAGAGAGGCATCTGATTTGAATTGCTAGGGCACGATGGTTCGAGGTTTCCAGACTTAGATAGCTTCTTCAAATTCAGAGAAATCTTTTGATCCCTCGGCTCCCAGTCCCAGTTTGCGTCGGCGCAAAATCGACTGCATGAAGGCCCGGGTCACATCTTGCTCTATGCGGGGGTGTTTGTTTGCCATCATAGACTCGCTGTGTCGCCGCGCAAAAACCGAGACATATTTTTGGATCACAAAGGGAATGCTTTC
This sequence comes from Verrucomicrobiota bacterium, assembly GCA_030625775.1. Lineage (GTDB taxonomy): Bacteria > Verrucomicrobiota > Verrucomicrobiia > Verrucomicrobiales > DEV007 > JAADHD01. Next base: position 20,811 of record DAOUQC010000046.1, on the reverse strand, counting down.
GTCTTTTAGCCGGAAATAGAGATCCCAGTCTTCACCGTAGAGGAGTTTTTCATTGAGAAATCCTAATTGTTCAAGTGTGGAGCGGCGGATCAATAAACTTTCGATGCTTGGTGCGACTGAGGTTTTGGTTTGTGCGTTTTCCGAGGGTAAGGGTAAGGGTAAGGTCGGGTGCTGTTGGTCAAAAAAGCAGATGTGGCTGCCGACGGCATCGACAGGGGAATTGGATTCGAGGCGGGTCGCCTGGATAGCCATTTTTTCTTGATGCCAGAGGTCGTCGGCATCAAGAAAAGCAATAGCCTCACTGCGGGCAGCTCTGATGCCGACATTCCTGACTGCGGCAGGATTACGCTCATCGTGGGAAAGGACCGTAAAGCGGGGAAAGCGGTGGCGAAAAGTTTCGATGATTTCCAGTGAATTATCTGCCGATTGGTTGTCTACCACGATGACCTCATCAACAGGCCGGGATTGTGTGGCGATGGATTCAAGGGCGGAAGCAATGAATTTCCCCATATTCAAGTTTGGGATCACGGTAGAAATGGTAAGCGGATTCATGGGTGTTTGACACAATAGACCAGCTGAGTGAGGGTCAACAGGCTTATGGCTACTTATAAGATTGGCTCAAAAATTACCCATGAATCACTTGAGGGTGAAGTGATTGCTATTCATTTCGACACGGGAGCGTATTACAGTCTTCGAGACAGTGCCGCGCGGATTTGGGAGGCTCTTGCTGCGTCAGTGGGTGGAGCAGAAGATATTGCGTCCCTATTTGAAGGGAGTGATACTGGAACGGTCGTTTTGGTTGAAACATTTCTGGAATCCCTGGGTGAGGAAGGGCTTGTCGAAAAGGCTGAAGTTATAGAAAGTAAGCCGACGGGTGAAGAAAGCCTTAGCATTGCCCAGGCCTTTGAGAAACCGACTTTCGAACGATTTGATGATATGCGCGATCTGCTATTGGCAGACCCCATTCATGAAGTCGATGCCGGGGGATGGCCTCATGTGGAAGCGTGAATATTCTGTCAGCAATGACTCCACGGGAATACTTCGATAGATCGGCTGAGCAGTATCAGAGTGAAGCGTCGAAAACAAATGTCATCGCGGCGACCTTCATCGTGGCTGGGCGCTGTCTTCGTTTTATCTTTGCGTCAGAAGCTTTGGAAAAAACTTACACTCCAGCTTTCGAGCATCTTCGTTTGGTAGATGACATTGGTTATGTGCTTGAGCCGGAAATGACTCTCTATTTCTGGGAAGGGTGCAGTCACCCCATTCCTCCTCCATTCGCCCAGGGGGAGGCCCCTTCCTTCCGGGGATCAAAAGTGGATCATCTGTGTGATGAGAGTATTCAAACCATTACGGTTCCCCATACAGGAATGGTGGCTACCTTTGATTTTAAGAAGGGAGAGGGTTATGCCTGGATTGCAGACAATGCGTCCATTCCTTTGTGGGAATTGTTCTCTCCTATGCGAACCTTGATGAATCTCTGGTTGGTGCGGAAAGGGGCCCAGATGATTCATGGAGGGGCGGTCGCGCTGGATGGCAAAGGGATTGTTTTTGCCGGACCTTCGGGATCGGGAAAATCAACAACGTCGCTGCTTTGTCATCAGGCCGACTTTGATTACATCAGCGATGACTACTGTATCGCCGAAATGCCGGAAGAGGGGCCGGTTCAACTGCATAGCCTCTACCGGAGTGCAAGAATGTTACCTTCCCACAATGCTGAACTGAATGACCTGGTTGCTGGTGGGGAGCATACCCAGACGGACGATGGTAAAGCCAGTTTTCTGCTTGATCTGAAAAATTCAGCAGGCGGTCCGGGAGTTTTTCTAAAAGCCGTGCTGCTGCCGCGAATCACCAATGAGAATAAATCCCGTATCGTTCCCTGCCAATCACCCCTGCAAACCTGGAAGTATATCGCCCCGAGCACTCTGGCAGCCCTGTTCGGGGGAGGCAAGAAGAGCTTTCAACTGATCACTTCGTTTGTAAAAGCCTGCCCGGCGTATGAATTGCATCTTGGACGGGATCCGGTCGACTTGATCACAAAGCTCAGGGAATTTTTAAAGCGTGATTTTGTCGAGCATCTGTAGTTTTATAAGCTCAATGAAGACCACCGTCATCATAACCGGCTGGAATCGGGAGGCGCATTTTGTCGATGCCATTGAGAGCGTTTTGGATCAGCGACTGGCTCCGGAATACTCGATCAATCCCATTGTGATTGTTGATGAGGATCGCGCGGATCCTTGCGCAGGGATTGCTGAAAGGTATCTTCCAAACGTCACGATATTGCGGCAGGGGAAAAAAGGGGCAAGCGCAGCGAGGAATTATGGAATGCAGCATGCTGACGGTGATTTTTTTGCATTTCTCGATGGTGATGATTTCTGGCACCCCGACAAGTTGCAGAAGCAGCTGGATTATTTGGCTGAAAATCCTGATATGGCGATCATTTTTTCCCACGAAATTGGATTTCATGAGGAAATCCTGCGTTCCACATTGATCAATTCCCAGGTGGATCCTGCCAAGATCCGCCCGGCAGTCAATGTCAGTAGCTTCCTGGGGAGGGCTGACGTCTGGGGGCTGACTGGAGAGATGGAAGAAAGTCTGACAGCTGGCGAGTTTCTCGAATGGTGTGGCCGGGCGGAATTGGCAGGGCTGCAATCCCACACTCTTGAAGCTCCGCTCATCTATCGTCGTGCTCATGAAAGCAATCAATCCCGGGTTATGAAAGGTGTTAAGATGGATTACTTGAAAGCCCTGAAGCGTCACCTTGAAAGGAAGCGGGAGGGAGGGCAATGCTGATCTTCCTTGGAACAAACGTGCTGACGTGTTTTTTCTAGTGACAATCAGTTGCAGGAATTTTCAGTAAAACTGAAAGAGATGGGAGGTCGGCAATAAATAGGCTTGATTAGAAGCTAAAGGCATGAGTCTTTCGCCAAGACATCATTTGCTTTTTATGGCCAATTCTTTCACTTTACCAAAATGGTATGACCTGCACACCCACTTCCGACAGGGTGTCAATGTGAAGCAGTACATTGCCGATCATTTGGCGATGGGCTGTGCCGGTGCTTTGGCGATGCCCAATACAAGGCCGCCAATCGCCCATGTCTCAGGTTTAAAAACTGAAACCTCCTGGTCGATCGAATCCTACCGCGCTGATTTACTGGCCGCCGGAGCCGATGCCTTTGACGAGCTCATTGTCCCGCTATATCTAAGCGGTGATACCACTGCCGCCATGATCGCCGAGGGGGCTGCCTCGGGTTTGCTGCGCGCTGCCAAATATTATCCGCCGCATGGCACCACCAACGCCGAACATGGGCTTGCCATGGAGGAGTGGATTGGTGGAGAGGTTTTCCAAGCCATGGAGGATCATAATATCGTACTTTGTATTCATGGCGAACAGCACACTCTATCCGGGGCAGATTATTTTGATGAAAAACAAACGGCAGAGTCGGAGTTTTATAACAAAGACCTACCTGCTATTTTGGAAGCCCACCCACGATTGCGTATTGTTTGTGAGCATATAACAACGGCAGAAGCGGTCGAATTTGTCTCGCAAGCACCTGATCATGTCGGTGCAACTATCACTCCCCAGCATTTGCTTTACACCATTGGGCATTTGATCCAGGGGCTGAAGTATCATCTCTACTGCCTGCCGGTGGTGAAATTCGAGCGCGACCGTGCAGCCCTGCGAAGGGCTGTCACCGAGCCGGGGCAAAGCAAATTTTTTGCCGGCACTGACAGCGCACCGCATACCACCAAAGCCACCGAGTGTGGCTGTGCGGCTGGCTGTTACACTGGAGGGTGTGCCCCACAATTGTATGCCATGGCCTTTGAAGAAGCGGGAATGGATTTAGCTTCGGATTCAGGCAGAAAGGCTTTCGTTCGTTTCCTTTCCAGCAACGGGCCTCGCTTTTATGGTTTTGCTGCTTCGAGTGATACCTTCACACTCACAAAAGAGCCTTCCGTGGCCAGGGTTTATCAGAGCGAAGAAGGACCCGTTGTGCCCCTTCCTGTTGGAATGGAACTGGAACTGACCTGGTCGATTGGGCACTGAACGGGAGTCAAGATTTATGGAATTGAATTTCAAACAAGAATTGGTGGGCTGTTTTGGAGATCCTGTCGCTGAGAATCCCACGCAGGCGATGATCGAACCTGCCTTCGATGCGTTGGGATTGGATTGGCGATACCTGACTCTGGAGGTGAAAGCGGAAGATCTGGAGCAGGCGGTAGCGGGTGCCAGAGCGTTTGGATTTCAGGGCTTCAATTGCACCATCCCGCATAAGGTGGCAGTCATCGATTATCTTGATGGACTGGGTGAATCTGCAGAATTAATGGGCGCGGTGAATTGTGTCGTCAATCGCAATGGGCGATTGATAGGTGAGAATACGGATGGAAAGGGCTTCGTCTCGGCTTTTTGTGAAATTGAAGACCCGAAAGGCAAGACGATGGTTTTATTTGGAGCGGGGGGAGCAGCACGGGCCATCACTGTGGAGATGGCTATTGCGGGAGTGAAGAAGATTATTCTGGTGAATCGTGGAGAGCAGCGGGGAAGGGAATTACAGAGTTTGCTGAAGGGGAGAGTAATGGAAGTGATCGAGGCAGACCTGGAGGTGGATTTTGTGCAGTGGAATGAAAAATACCGGCTGCCCGAGGATGCAGATATAGTGGTGAATGCGACCTCGATCGGGCTTTACCCGGATGTGGAGGACTGCTTGAATCTCGATATAGAAGCGCTGAGCCCGTCCATGGTGGTGGCGGATGTCATTCCCAACCCTCCGGATACCTGTTTGGTAAAGGAAGCCCGGGAGCGGGCGTGTCGAGTGATCGACGGATTGGAAATGCTGGTGGCCCAGGGAGTGATCGGCATCGAATACTGGACTGGTCGCACACCGGATGCAGCCATCATGCGTGAGTCGTTGGAGAAAGTTTTTTCTTCCTAAATAGACCGCCTAAGGTTGTTTTGAGGTATCCTCGGCATCCTGAAGGCTCTCATCCAGCCATTTTTTCTCGGTATCGTTCAGTTGGTCGGAGGCTAGCATTTTTTTGTAATCTCCAAGAACTTTCGGGTGCTGCCGGGCATTACTGGAAATCGACCATTTTGCCGCTTTGGGCAAAATGACGTATAAGGGGCTTCTTCCTTCAGGCAGACCATCCACTTTTTCCGGAGCATCTGCGTAGCGGAACATGGCAGCGATTCGGCGCAGTGCTTTACTGTCACCTGTGGCAAAATAATAGCCCCACAATAGATCAAGGGCAGATGAAGAGTCCAGTTTGAGGGTGAGGATGTCGGGAGGTGTTTTCCCAGCAAAAGCCGTGGGCAGCTCTTTTTCCAATAGCTGATTACTTTCTTTGGTGTTGGAGATCCATATTGCCATGTTGATGAGTTCTTGATCCTTGGGAGGCAAATCCTTGGTTTGCTGATACCAGCTTGCGATTTGATCTGTATTTTGACGAAAAACCTGGCTGAGAAATCCGAGCAGAGGGGCCCGGGCATTTTGATCCTGCAATGTGCCTTCCGAACTCCAGGCCTTGAGTTGGGGAATCAATTGGTCGGGGCGCGGGTTGCGGTAGTAAAAGGTGAGCCAGTCATCACCGTTGGCCGGAGTTTTCTCTTCGGCAGAAGTGGTCGTGGGAGTGGATAAACACAGGCTGAAGGCCAGCAGAAGTAAGGCGAGAGTGGCTCTGCGCGTTTGAGAGGAAAAAAAGGGCAGTGGTTGAAAATGGAAAGGAAATGGGTTCATCATGGCAAAGGTGCATTTTTTTGAGCAATGAATCAATAGCGAAAAAGTGAGTTTAAAGTGATCTGGATGGGGGAGCTATCTGCTTTTTCCTTCCATTTTAAGGAAAATCCACTTGCATACTTCGGGTTATGGCTTAGAAATGCGGCGGATATGGCTAAAAAATGCTGGATTAAACGAGACGAGCGCAAAAGACGCACGGTAAAGAAATACGCTAAACTTCGCGAGGAGTTGAAAGCTAAAGGTGATTATGTGGGTTTGTCCATGTTGCCGAGAGATGCTAGTCCGACTCGCACGACCAATCGCTGTAAGGTGACAGGACGCCGTCATGGTTACCTTCGTCGTTTCAAAATGTCACGTATTTCCTTTCGGGAAATGGCTTCCCACGGGCTTATCCCTGGGGTGACGAAGTCCAGTTGGTAGTTTGACTGGAGCTTGGCGTGGACATTACGCTCCAAGTCACCTAGACTCGGTTGATCACAATTGAGTCGAAAAAATGTATTGCCAAGCCAGGCTTGGTAATGCGATTTTCGGAGAAGCATTCATGCCAATCTACGAATACATCGCCATTGAACCTGAGAAGGGCTGCCGCAACTGTGCCCGGGGGTTCGAGCTCAGACGGCCTATCAGTCGCCCCGCTTTGGAAAAATGTCCGCTTTGCCGGAATCCGGTCAAAAAACTGATTACCCAGATCAATACACCCAAGATCAACAAACCTTTATCGGTGAGTGACGCCAAAAGTGCAGGGTTCACTGTGTTAAAAAGGCGGGACAAGGGCGTTTACGAAAAATTATGAGTGTTTTGTTTGAACAGTCCATGCCTGATTCAAACGATGACGCTGACCCTGGAAGTAGGTGGACGGCAGTCTTGTGCATTCATGTATCTAACCGGGAGGTGGAGCTATGACAGCTGTGTTGGATGTGATGGGTTCTTTACCGGGTATTCTAGCTTTGACGGGTCACGAGAGTGAGTTGGCTCATGAGTGGACGCTTGGGTGGAGCGGCATATCCGGGCGCTTGTTGTTGGTATTGTTCTTTGTGTTATTGAACGGTTTTTTTGTCGCTGCGGAGTTTGCCCTTGTGAAGGTCAGATCAAGCCAGCTGGACACCCTGATCGATGAAGGTGAAAAGGGCGCCAAGCTGGCTCGTCACATGACAGAAAGCGAAAATCTGGATGCCTATCTTTCGGCCTGTCAGTTGGGCATCACTTTGGCGAGTCTGGCATTGGGGTGGATCGGTGAGCCTTTTGTTGGCAAACTTGTGGAACCCTTGATTTTCAAATTAGGATTGAGTGACGTATGGGGCAAGGGGTTGTCATTTTTTCTGGCCTTTTCTTTCATCACCTTTATGCACGTTGTGGTTGGTGAGCAGATGCCGAAGTCGTTGGCAATTCGAAAATCTGCCCCAACTTCACTTTGGGTGGTTCGGCCATTGGCTTGGTTTTATAAGGCATTCAAGCTGCCGATCTGGTTGCTGAATATTTCGGCGAAGTGGTTGATGAGAAGCCTATTCAAGATTGATGTGGTGCCGGCGCATGAGTTGGTGCATAGCGCTGAGGAATTGCGCATTCTGGTCGAAGAGACGGAAAAAGCGGATGATGTAACGGACACCGAACGTGAGATTTTGATCAATGCACTGGCTTTGAATGACTTGAACGTGCGGGACATCATGACACCACGCAATGAGGTGGTGACTCTGGACGTTGGAAAAGGTTTTGAGGAAAACCTGGATATTGCACTCGAAACCAAGCACACCCGATTCCCCCTGGTAAAAGAAGGGCATCTCGATCATGCGATCGGGCTGATTCATATCAAGGATTTGCTCGGCCAAGTCAGGGAGAGCTCTCCCGACCTGATGAAGATCAAGCGGGACATTTTCCCAGTCCCGGAGTTGATGAAGCTGGATGTTTTACTGAAAACATTTCTAGAAAAACATGCCCACCTGGCACTGGTTGTCGATGAGTTTGGTGGAGCACTGGGCCTGGTGATGCTTGATGACGTGGTCGAGCAACTGGTGGGTGAGATTCAGGATGAATTTGATGAAGAGGATCAGGAGTTCCGTCGAGTGAATGAAAATGAATTTGTTGTGCACGGCACCTACCCCTTGCATGAGCTTGCCGTGCAGGCGGATTTGGATCTGGAGAGTCCCGATGTGAGCACGGTCGGCGGCTACGTGACCCATGTGGCGGGGCGCCTTCCTGAAAAAGGTGAAAAGGTGAGAGTGGAAAATTACGAAGCCCTTGTCACTGATGCGGACGAACGCAGTGTGCGTGAGGTTCGGTTCTGTCGAGTTGTCGAAGAGGACACGGGTGAAGCTGAAGGCGGAGATAGTGAGGAAGACTGAGCGGCGTCAGGAAACGAAACATTCATTCTCGAGTGAAAATAGGAATCACCGGAGCACGCGGTTTGGTGGGGAAGGCATTGGCCGCCTTGCTGGATAAACGTGGTCACGAGGTGGTGGCGTTTACGCGGAATCCTCGATCATCCATAGTGGGAGTGAACGAACTGAGGCAATTCCTGCCTGAAGAAGCTGAAAAAACAGATGTGGCTGGATTGGATGCTCTGATTCATTTGGCCGGTGAACCCGTGATGACTTATTGGACATCGGATAAAAAGAAGGAGATTCGTTCAAGTCGTGTAGAAGGGACTCGAGGCTTGGTGCAGGCAATGAGACATTGTGAGAATCCACCACAGGTTTTTGTATCGGCTTCCGGCACCGGATTTTATGGAGATCGTGGCGATGAAATTTTGTCGGAAAGCAGCGATTCTGGGTCAGGGTTTTTGGCAGAAGTTTCGCTAGCCTGGGAGTCAGCGGCAACGGAGGCGGAAGAGTTTGGGGTCCGTGTGGTGAGAGGTCGGATCGGGATGGTGTTGGGGAAGGCGGGAGGAGCGGCTCCCATGCTAAGGATTTTATTTCGAGGGGGGCTTGGTGGGCGTCTGGGGTCAGGGAAGCAGTGGATGCCCTGGGTACATATTGACGATGTGGTGAAGATGTTTCTTTACGTGATCGAAGAGGGAAACATTCAGGGTGCGGTTAATTTCTGCTCTCCGAATCCAGTCAGGAATAGTGAATTCACCAAGGTGATTGCTCGACAAGTAAAAAGACCGGCGATTGCCTGGGCACCGGCACCGGTTTTAAAACTGATTCTTGGTGGAATGTCGGAAATGCTGCTGTTCAGTGAGCGGGTGGATCCTGTTGTGTTGAAATCTGAGGGTTTTACCTGGCGGTATGAAGAGTTGGAAGATGCGATTCAGGATGTGATGAGATGAGCTTGGGAATGGGCTCGTGGGACAGATTTGACTCCGTCTATCGCCCTTGCACTCCGGTTCCATATCTGTCGAGAGAAAGCGTAAATTTGCAGAGACAAATATGGAAATTTGTCCTACATCTCCTGGAGTGTAAGCGAGATACTGTTTATTTTTTTTTCGCTTTCTTTTTTTGTGCTGGCCAGGGGATGACATTGGCGCGCTTCGCATAGGTTTCCCACATTCCCGCCATTTGTTTTACCTTTTCAGGTTTGGCACTGGAGAGATTTTTCAGCTCGGTTCGGTCCCTGCTGAGATCATAAAGCTCCCATGCTCCCTTTCTTCCTTTGGCGACGAGTTTCCAGTTTCCCGCTCGCACGGCTCGGTTGCCTTCGTGTTCCCAGTAGAGGGCTTCGCGTTGGATGCGGTTACCGTTTCCAGCAAAGGCAGGGAGCAGGCTGCGGCCTTCCATGGCTTTGATGTTTTGATTCTGGTGGAATGTCTTCGGATAATTTGCCTTGCTGATGTCAACACAGGTAGCCATCAAGTCGATCAGGTGGCTGGGAGTGGAATCCAGATCGCCGTTGCGGGAAATTTTTGCTGGCCAATGGGCGATGAGTGGAGTTGAGATCCCTCCTTCGTGAACCCAGTGTTTGTATTCGCGGAAGGGGGTGTTGCTGCTGTTGGCCCATTCCAATCCGTAGGACATATAAGTGTCAGCGGGTCCGGGCATGACGCCGTGTCCGGTGCGCACCTTCCAGCCGTCGCGGGTTTTGTCCGGTTGCATCTTGGTCTGCAACTCACCGGCTTTCATCGGCTCTAGTTTTTCCTTCGGTATCGCGGTGCTATTGCGGCGGTTGCCGTATTCTTCAGCGCAGCCGCCGTTGTCCGCGAGAAAAAGAATCAGTGTATTGTCGAACTGATTGGTTTCCTTCAGCGTCGCGACAATTTTGCCAATGCCCTGATCCATGTTATCAATCATTGCGGCATAAACTTCCATGCGCCGCTCGAACCACGTTTTGTCTTTGTTATCGAGATTCTCCCATTGCAGTGCTTTCGGGTCACGTGGGCTCAAGGCCCATTGATCGTTGACGATACCCATCTCAATCATTTTCTGATGTCGTTCTTTGCGCAGGGTATCCCAGCCTTTGGAATAACGTCCTTTGTATTTGGCGATGTCTTTTTCCCGTGCATGCATCGGCCAGTGAGGAGAGGTGAATGCGTTGTAGATGAAGAAGGGTTCATCCGGTTTTTTCGCTACGTGCTCACGGATGAATTTTGATGTCATCCTGGCGATCTGTTCGGTGTAGTAAAAATCATCGCTGACTTCACTCGGAGTGACCTGGGTATTGTCGACAGTCAGGCTGTTGGGATCGAAGAAGCTTCCTGCACCGTGAATAGTGCCGAAAAAGCGATCGAAGCCACGTTGCCGCGGCCAGTTGTCTTTCGAGCCATCCGGGTTGGTTTGTTTGGTGACATGCCATTTGCCGCTCATGTATGTGCCGTAACCGGCGGTTTTTAAAACTTCGGCGATGGTGACGCAATTTCGATTGAGATCACCACGGTAACCATCGAGTCCCTTGTCATTCATCATGTGACCGATGCCTGCCTGATGAGGATAGAGTCCGGTGAGCAGGCTGGCACGGGTCGGGCAGCAACGGGCAGTGTTGTAGAATTGAGTGAAGCGCAAACCGCCGGATGCGAGTTGGTCGAGGTTGGGAGTCTGGATCTCACTGCCGTAACAGCCGATATCAGAAAAACCCATGTCATCCGCCATCATGATGATAATGTTGGGGCGATCGGGAGCAGCGTTGCCGGAAAGAACCGTCAGGTACAGGCAGCAGAGAGTGGTGAGGAGGAGTTTGATCATTTGTTAAGAGGTAGGAGGTAGGAGGTAGGAGGTAGGAGGTAGGAGGTAGGAGGTAGTTAAGATTTCCGTCCCGGCATGGCCACAGGATATCTTCCGTCGGCATCAGGCAGGATGGTAGGTTTGCCGTCCCAGGTTTCCGCATCGGTTACGATATTGATTTCAGAAGCGAGCGCATCATCCCAAGTGAGTTGTTGTCCAGTGTAAGCGGCCATGCGTCCCATGATGGCGAGCAAGCTGGCGTGGGCTCCACGTTGTGCTTCGTTGTGCGGCAGGTCTTTTCTGATCGCTTTGAACAAATTATCATGTTCGATCTGGTAAGAGTTCCCCGATTCCCTTTCACGCCACGATGGTTCGAGTTCGCCGTTCAATTGGATGTAGGCGCGTTGTTTGGAGATAATGCCGGCCTGTCCTTTCGAGCCTGCGGCTTCGGCGCCGAATTGCCCCCAGCATTTTGGCATGTGACGGTGTTCGGTGTAAATTCTTGCACCGTTGGCGTATTTGTATTCGACGTAAAAATGGTCATAGATGTGACCGTAATCCGCTCCGGTTCTCACTAGTCGACCACCAACTCCCTGACAGGAAACCGGAGTTTCTTCATTCATGATCCACAGGGCGAGATCGTAGTCGTGAACACTTTGTTCGACGATAAAATCGCCGCTCAACCAGGTGAAGTAGTACCAGTTGCCGACCTGGTATTCCAATTCGGTTTCCGATGGAAGTCGTTTGTGGTACTTACCCACTCCGGATCGGCAGTTGTAAAGGCGGATGGAATGAACATCGCCGATGCCGCCATCGTGAATGCGTTTCATCGCGTCGTTGTGCAGGGGGCTGTGTCGACGGTTAAGACCAACGCCCACCTTTAGATTTTTCGCTTTGGCTTCTTTTGCGGCAGCGAGAACTTTGCGCACCCCGGGTCCGTCCACGGCGACCGGTTTTTCCATGAAAACGTGTTTACCCGCTTTGATTGCCGCTTCAAAATGAATCGGGCGGAATCCGGGAGGGGTGGTCAGGATGACGACGTCAATGTCATCCATGGACATGACCTGGCGATAGGCATCGAGGCCGACAAAACGTCTTTCCGGTGGCACGTCGACTTTATCTCTGAGAACCAGTCCGTCCGGTGAACGACTGATCTTGCCGCCTTTTTCCAGAACCTGACGGCTTTTTTCGAGATTGGGCTCAAAGGCATCGGCCATGGCCCACAGCTTGACATTGTCCTCGGCTTGAAGCGCCTGCGAGGCGGCTCCAGTTCCGCGACCACCGCAACCGATGAGAGCAATCTTGAGTTCTTCATTCCCCGCAGCGGCAAAGGCGCCTGCAGGAAACGCGCTTGCAGCCAGGGCCGCGGTGGAGCCTTCGAGAAAGCGGCGGCGGGGCAGAGCGGAGTCGGACGGGCTGGTAAGGTTGATTGGGTCGCTCATGGGAATGGTCTGGATAGGGGGAATTAAGGTGAATACTTGACGAGTGCATTCTCCGTGGCTTGCCACGGGGAGCTTTCAATTATTCGGAAATAATCCCTGTAATGTCGAGACTTTCAATAGGCGGCGTCGCGTGACTTGTCCTTAGCGTCATAATGTGCTTGAGTTTGTATCTGTGCGTAAAATACGCTTTCTGGAATCCCTTATACCCCACTAGTTATGAAAACTCGTCGCCAATTTATTTCCACCGCTGCAGCTGCAGTGACCGCTCCGGCCATTATGCCTTCCTCGATTTTTGGAGGTGAAACTAAAACGGCACCAAGTGAACGCATTACGATTGGGGTCGTTGGAGTAGGTGGGCGAGGTTTTGCCAACATGAACGGCTTGATGAACCAGCCCGACACCCAGATCGTGGCGGTTTGTGATGTTGACTCTCTGCACTATGGTAAACATGAAGGACGGGTAGGTAATCCGATGGGGCGGGATGCGGCGAAGGCGGCGGTTGAAAAGCATTACGCAAAACAAACAGGCAGCACATACAAAGGCTGTGATACCTACTCGGATTACCGCGAGTTATGCGTGCGTGATGACATTGATGCGGTCGTAGTGGCGACACCCGATCATTGGCATGCTCTTGCGGCGCTGGAGGCTTTGCAAAATGGCAAGGATGTCTATTGCGAGAAACCTGTGACACATCTGTTTGCCGAGGGACAAGCGCTGTATAAGGAAGTCGCAAAACAAAAGGCGATTTTCCAGACTGGATCGCAGCAGCGATCAACCGGGAATTTTCATCAGGCGGTCGAGCTGATTCACAACGGAGTGATTGGTAAAGTGAAACGAGTGGAAGTGGGTTTGCCCAAGGGGCACAATGAGCCTCTGGCAGATACCAAGAATAACACTCCTCCAGAACATCTGGATTACGATTTCTGGACGGGGCCGAGTCCGATGTTGCCCTATATGAAAGCGCGCAGCCACTGGCATTGGCGCTGGAGCCTGGCTTACGGCGGAGGTCAACTGATGGACTGGATCGGTCATCATAATGATATCAATCACTGGGGCATTGGCATGGATAAAAGCGGACCGCAAACGGTGGAGGCCGTGGGTTGGACTTATCCCGAGACCAAGGTTTATGATTCCCCGGTGGATTACGAAGTGCGTTGTACTTATGCAGGTGGAATCGAGACGAGTATCGGATCGGTGAATACGATGGGTACGAAATGGATTGGTGAGAATGGTTGGGTGTATGTGAATCGCGGCAAACTGGAAGCTTCCAATCCGGAGTGGGTGAAAAAAGGGTTTAGCGCCGGACCGAAAAAAGCTTATAAATCATCGAACCATCACCGTAATTTTGTCGATGGAGTCAAAAACCGTAAAGAATGTGTGGCGCCGGCTGAAACAGCGCATCGTTCGATCACACCTGGGCACATCGCCTATGTTGCACAGGCGATGGGCAAGAAACTGAAATGGGATCCGGCGAAGGAAATGATCATTGACGATAAAGAGGCTCAGAAAAAGCTGATGGCCTTGCCATACCGCGCACCTTGGAAGTTGTCGTAAAGTTATCCGGCAACATTGATGAATCAATATTACCGCTGATCTCCTGCTGGAGGTCAGCGGTATTTTTTTGTTTGAATAAAATGTCCTAAATTTTCCAACCCACGCTATTCCACTGCGGCGGACAATCGGAATAAACAATCAGAGATAACTATGTGTGAAAAAAAACAATCCCTCAAACTTACGTCGGCGCTGCTACTGATGGTGTCTGTTTTATGGCTAATGCCCAATGCGGCTTGGGCTGAAGATCCAGTGGAAGGATCAACGAAGCAGGTTGAGCTGGATGAAAAACTATCCATCGCTTTGGTCTACATCCCGTCGGGAAAATTTATGATGGGCAGCACTGCTGAGGAAAAAAAGTGGGCGGTCAGTCAGGAGGGTGGGGCTTCGTTTTCCTCGGGTGGAGGCAGGCGCGAAACTTTCGAGGGAGAGCTGCGTTCGATGAAGGTGAAAGAGGGTTTCTGGATGGGGCGCACGGAAGTTACTGTTCAACAGTTCCGAAAATTTGCCGATGAAACGGGCTATGTGACTGATGCGGAGAAACCAGGGGGAAAAACCCAGTGCTTCAATCCAAGATGGGGGCCGCTGACGAGGAAGGACGAGATACTCTGGCTGTCGATGGAGGATAAAAGCTGGCGGGATCCCAATCATGGAGTTCCCGAACAGGATGATTTTCCGGTGGTCTGTGTGAGTTACAATGACATGAAGGCTTTCTGCTCGTGGCTCACCAAAAAAGCGCAAGCAGTAGGCACGCTTCCCGAGGGTTTGATCTACCGACTGCCGACGGAAGCGGAATGGGCTTACGCCTGTCGTGGAGGGCGCACTGACAGTGCTGCTTTCTGGTGGGGTGATAATATGTATGAAGGCAAGGGGAGGTTAAATATTTCGGCCATCGATTTTTTGCCCGGTACAGACCATGTCTGGACCGGGGGCACGCTACCGTGGAGTGATGGTTATGCGATGGTTTCACCGGTTGATCACTATGGCGAACGCGGGCGGAACGGGTTTGGTCTGGCGGATATGTGCGGGGGAGTGTGGGAGTTTGTTCTCGATCACTTTGACCCCAAGGGCGGGCATGAAGAAGTCTACTATGAAGACGCCAAAACCCGATTAGTGAAACGTCCCGTCTGCCGGGGAGGAAATTTCATCGACGTGCCCGGCAATGCCCGTTGTGCGGTGCGATTGGGGATCAAGAGCGTTACTTATTCGGATTCCCGTGATGGCTTTCGGGTTTGTCTGGGAGTGCCGAGGAGCAGCAAGGCTGTGGAGTGAGGGGGATGTAGCTCGAGTGCGGGGCTCTTGCTGCGTCATACGAAGATGGAGGAATTGACTCTCCATCCTACGTATCAGCTGAATTGTTTTTTTGAAATAATTGTCCTATTCTGGTCAATTCTTGTTATTACATTGGTGACAGGACGATTTTAATGAATTTGGATCACCCTCATCACGAAGATAGCCGGGCGGAGCTGGTTGGATTGCTGACACGCAATCAACGCAAGATCTTTGCCTATATCTATACCCTGGTGCCCCATCGTGCGGATGCAGAGGATATTCTTCAGGAAACTTCGGTGACCATTTATGAAAAGTTTGATGAATTTGAATCGGGCACGGATTTTGTCGCTTGGGCGAATCGCATCGCCTGGTGGAAGGTGAAAGCAGCGCAACAGAAGTTTGCGCGCTCGAAGGTGGTGTTCAACGAGGAGGTGATGGAAGCGGTGGTGGCAACAGTGGGAACGATGGAGGAAGAGATGAGTGACCGGCACGAAGCACTGGGTTCGTGTTTGAAAAAATTGAATGAGCGGGATCGGCGCATGGTATTGACGCGTTATGAAAGTGGCAGCGGCGTGGAGCGTGCGGCGGCACAAGCGGGGCGGAGCAGGCCGGCGGCGTATAAGGCGCTGGGACGGATTCGCCAGTTGTTGTTGGATTGTGTGACGAATGAGGTTCATAAGTTAGAGCCGGAGCAAAGCGTAGATAGGCGGAGTCAACTTATAAGTTAGAATGGGCGAAGAACTGGCAGATGCAGATATTTTGAAGCTCAGTGCGCTGTGCGATGAGTTGGTGGAAGGATCTATTTCTGCGGCACGGCACGCTGAGCTGGAGCAGTGGCTGGCAGCTGATGAAGCGGCGCGGCGTCATTATGTGCGGGTGCTTGGATTGTCGGCGAGTTTGCATGAGTATGCGGGTGAGTTTGAGAGTGAGGAAGGTGGGGCGGCGATAGTGGAATTTTCTAAAAGTGGAGAGATGTTTCGTTGGCCTTGGAAAGCGAGGCTTTCCCTGGCGGCTGCCTTGGTGGCGAGTTTGTTTTTGGGGGCCATGTTGGTGAGGGAAGAAGGGGGCAGAGATCAGAGCCGGAGCGTAGCGGAGACAGACGGAGTCAATTCAGAAGTCAGGGGGCAGGATGACGGAGTGGCGGTTTTGACGAGGGCTTCGGGACTTGAGTGGGCGGATGGAGCGACTCAATACCGCCTCGGTGATCGTATTCCTGTGGGAGAGGTGCAGATTGCATCGGGCACGGTGCAGATCGAATTTTACAGTGGTGCCACGGTGATACTGGAAGGGCCGGCGAGCCTCGATATTCGGTCAGCTAATGAGGCCTTTTGTCACTATGGAAAAGTTCGCGGTAATGTGCCGCCACAGGCAATCGGTTTTACCGTAAAAACTCCGGAATACGATCTGGTGGATTTGGGGACTGAGTTTGGAATATCCGTGGATAAAAATGGTTCGTCGGAGGTTCACGTCTTTGAGGGCAAGGTAGAATTGCGAGGGGTGGGTGGTGATGCAAAAACAACCATGGGTTTAGCTGCAGGCGAAGCGATGCGTCTGAAGGGATCGGCGACGGGAGCGTTGATTGGTATGGATCCGGCATTGTTTCCAGAATCCTCTTTACTGGATGATGTCGATGGAGCTCGCGCTGAATCCCGCTTTCAGAAATGGAAGGCATTTTCCAATGAATTAAAAAATGATCCGAGTCTGGTTGCTTATTACACTTTTGAACCTGAGCGATCATGGGATCGGGTTTTACACAATCAAGGTCAGGGGGATGCACCTGGATTGAACGGTGCGATTGTCGGAGCTAAATGGACAGGCGGGCGATGGCCGGGAAAAAAAGCTTTGGATTTCAAGAGCCCGGCTGACCGGGTGCGCCTGATCCTGCCGGGTGAGTTCAAGGCATTGACTTATGGCGCGTGGGTGAGGATCGACGGATTGGATCGGTTGTGGGTCAGTCTTTTGCTGACCGATGATTGGAAGACGGGCAGCCCGCACTGGCAGTTGGAACGAACAGGAGAAATGATTCTGGGAGTTCGAGGTCGGGGAGATGATCACAATTTTTATTCGAAAAAGGAGATTGGGTTTAAAGACCTGGGACGCTGGATGTTTTTGGCGACGGTATTTGATCCGGACAAACTCGAGGTGCGTCATTTGATTGATGGGCGTCAGGTCAGCTGGGAAAGTATCGTCGAATTGGACAAGCGTTTGCCCCTGAAATTTGGCGCCATGGAGATGGGTAATTACAATCCTCCGGGAGCGACCGGGTCTAAGAATGTGCGAAACTTCAATGGAAGAATCGACGAGTTCATGTTGTTTGATCGAGCATTGAGTGTTGAGGAGTTGAAGGAAATTTTCCAGGTTGGAAGACCGGATGCTGTTGCGCAGAAAAAATACGATGAGAAGGAGCTTAATTTTTAAATACACTGTGGCGGCGGTTTGTAGTGTGGGAGCTCTAGGGCAGATGAGTGCTGCCGATGAGGATAAGGTGGATTTCAACCAGGAGGTGATGCCGATTTTGTCGGACAAGTGTTTTCACTGTCATGGGCCGGACAAAGAACACCGTGAAGCGGATTTGCGTCTGGACGTTCGTGAGGTCGCGATTGAAATGGGGGCGATCGTTCCCGGCGATATAAAAAAAAGTGAGTTCCTGGTGCGTCTCTTTCATGACGATCCGGATGAGTTGATGCCGCCAGCGGAGGCAAAGTTGGGTGCGCTTACGGCTAAGGAAAAGAATATATTGAAGCGCTGGATTGCAGAGGGAGCGGAGTACAAAAAACACTGGTCTTTTGTTGAGATCCCGAAGGAGGTTTCTTTGCCTCAATTGCAGGGCAAGTCATCATGGGGGCGAAATGAAATTGACGCTTTTGTGCTGGCACGTTTGCAGAAAGAAAAACTGCAGGCAAGTCCTGAAGCCTCACGCGAGCGCTGGTTGAGAAGGGTCAGTTTTGATCTGACCGGCTTGCCGCCTGCACTGAAAGATATCGATGATTTCCTTGCGGATAAATCCGGAGCAAAAGCTTATACCAAAGTGGTGGATCGCTTGCTGGCCTCTGATGCTTACGGGGAAAGAATGGCCACTGACTGGCTCGATTCGGCCCGTTATGCGGACACCTTTGGATATCAGGCGGACCGGCTGATGCATGTCTGGCCCTGGCGCGACTGGGTGATCCGGGCTTTTAATGACAACCTGCCTTATGATCAATTTGTGCTGTGGCAAACGGCGGGAGATCTTTTGCCTAATCCGACTTTGGATCAGCGACTGGCGACCACATTCAACCGCCTGAACCGGCAGACGAATGAGGGAGGCAGCATCAATGAGGAGTTTCGCATCGAATATGTCTCGGATCGGATCGAAACCAATGGCACGGCTTTTCTGGGAATTACGATTGGTTGTGCGAAATGCCACGATCACAAATTCGATCCTTGGACCCAGCAGGGGTATTACGAAATGAGCGCGTTTTTTAATAATATCGATGAGTCGGGCTTGTATTCCCACTTCACCGAGACGGCACCGACACCGACCCTGTTGCTCTATGCTGGAGACCAGGAAACAAAACACAAAGCACTTTTGAAGCAGATTGACAACAGTGAGAAAAATCTCCGGACTATCGCTGTGGCTGCCAAAAAACGTTTTACCACTTGGAAAGCAGGAGGAGGTCAGGGGCAGGCCGAAGTGCTGAAAGTGGTGATTCCAAAAGCGGTGGTGAAATTGACTTTTGACGATGGGAAACAGGTCAAGGGAGCAAAAATCGTTGAGGGTAAATATGGCAAGGCTCCGCAATTCAGTGGTGATGACCCCTATGTGGTGGGAGAAGAAAAAACCGGAGCTTTTCAGAGGACCGATGAGTTCAGTTTCTCGCTGTGGCTGAAACCTTCGGTTTTCAAATCACGTCAGGTGATTTTTCATCGCTCACGAGCTGCTGAGGACTCGGCCTTCCGTGGTTATGAGTTGATGCTTTATAAAGGTAAAGCAACTTTCTCATTGATTCATTTCTGGCCGGGCAATGCCTTGCGTGTGCAGGTGGACAGGGCACTGCCACTCAATGCATGGACTCATTTGACGGTTACTTATGACGGTAGCAGCCATGCATCAGGAGTAAAAATTTTTCAGGATGGGCAGGCGGTCAAGCTGGAGGTGCTTCAGGATAAACTGACACGTGATATTGATCATCGTGAGGAATGGGGAGATTCCGGAGCAGGAAAGAATAGATTAAAGCTCGCAGGTCGGTTTCGCGATATCGGTTTCGCCGGAGGAATGATTGATGACTTTCGGGTTTTTGAACGTGAGCTTTCCCCAGTGGAAGCGGCGCTGGTGGCAGGTGAGGGAGGCGCGAAGGCCTCCGAGGCGCCATTTGATCACTATTTGCTCAGGCATGATACGCCATTCGCAGAAGCGAAAGCGGATGCCAGAAAACTTCGTGAAGAGGAAAATGCTTTGATCACCCAAGTGAAACAAATCATGACGATGCGTGACATGAAGGGGCAGAGGGCGGCTTATCGTCTGAATCGCGGACAGTACACGGATCGCAGAGAAGAAGCTTATCCAGCGACTCCTGAAAGTTTGTTTCCGATGGACCAGAATTGGCCGAAAAGTCGTTTAGGCCTGGGCAAGTGGATGATCGATGAGCGCAATCCGCTGGTAGCTCGGGTAGCTGTGAACCGTTTGTGGCAGGTGTTTTTTGGGCGGGGAATTGTGGCAACTCCGGAAGATCTAGGAACCCAGGGAGTGCCGCCCACCCATCCAGAGCTGCTGGATTGGATGGCGAGGGATTTCATGGACTCGGGTTGGGATGTGAAAGCGATGATGAAAAAAATCGCTCTGTCATCGGTTTACCGTCAGGATTCGACACCGAAAGACCCTAGATCATTCGCTGAAGATCCAGATAATCTTTTGCTCGCGCGTGGGCCACGGCATCGTTTGTCTGCCGAGCAGGTGAGGGACAATGCTCTGGCGGTGAGTGGTTTGCTGGTGAATAAAGTTGGAGGTATATCGGTGAAGCCATACGAACTGGCGGCGGCATTTAAACGGCAAACTCCAGACAAGGGGGATGGTTTGTATCGACGTAGTCTGTATACATTTTTGAAACGCACAGCGCCACCGCCGGTGATGTCCACTTTTGATGCGACGGCGCGTGAAGTCTGCATGGTGAGGCGTGAGCGCACATCAACTCCGTTGCAGGCCCTGGTGTTGATGAACGGCCCCCAGTATGTGGAAGCGGCACGGGTGTTTGCGGAGCATCTGATCGAAAAAAACGGGACTGACGTGAACGCGAGAATAGTGCAGGGCTTTCGCCAGTGCGCCAGCCGGGCCCCGGAAGAACGGGAAGTGGAAATATTGAAAGCACTCTACGATGAACAGAAAGCACATTTTGCCAGGCATCCGGATGATGCTGGGAAGTTGCTGAAAATCGGTGACAGCAAAGCAAACCAAAAACTGATGCTGGATGATTTTGCTGCCACGACTGTTTTGTGTGAAGCGATGTTGAATTTTGATGAAACGATTACAAAAAGATGATTGGGGAAGGAGATAGGAGATAGGAGATAGGATTATGGACATGCCGATGTTTAAAAATGGGGAGAAGCTACTTTGCACTGGGAGGGAGTCGAGCTGGGGACTGTCACGTCGTGGCTTTCTGAACAAATTCGGGATGGGGCTCGGGGGACTGGCTCTGGCTGATATGATGAATCCAGTGCCCTCTGCTCATGCGGCTACTGATCAAGGTG
>DAOUQC010000062.1 GCA_030625775.1 Verrucomicrobiota bacterium | reverse complement strand
GAACGAGATCCTGCTGGTCTTTGGTATAAAAAGTGTGTAGCCGCTGGTCGGGACACACATACCACCAGTTGCTGATGTATTGGCGGCTGGCGTGATCCACCGGCAGACAGATTTTTCCGTGTTGCTCCTCAGTCAGGCTCTTGTAGAATTGCATCGGAAGGGAATCCTTTTCCGCTTCAGCTGCCTGCAAGTCGGGGAATGCAGCAAATGCGGCGCTTGCACCGAGGGCACGGATGGCCTCACGACGGCCGATGAGCTTTGTTTCACAGGGGGGCATGATCGTTTTCATATAGTCATCTTTTCATGGATTGGCGGGAAAAACCAGCATGATTTATCTTCTGGAGCCCTTTGTAATCAGTGAATTATATCTGGCTTGCTATTATTCATTTTTACCGACCGGGTTCGCCTGATCGGTAAAGAGAAGGTGACTTACGGGAAATAAAGGAGGGCGTCATCACGCTATTGACAGGTTTCAAGCGCTCGGCAAGCATGTCATCAAGCATGAAATCCCCTCTAATCATTATCCTCGGTGTTCTATTTGTATCTGCGTCTTTTGCCGCTAATCCCAAGCCCGTGCAGTCACCCGGATTCGAACATGCCCGCATCACGGAAGCATGGGCTGAGTTTGCTGACGTATTGACTTTTGGTCGTGGCCAGACGCTTGCCTTGCTCGACGACGGCTGCAAGCCGGAGATGCCGCAGTGGAAGGTGGTGATTGATGGAAAGCCGAAGACACGCGTTCGCTATGACGCAGTGGACGGAGATGACGATGCCAAACACGAGGGGCGTGGTTACCATGGCAGCACCATTGGCAATCCGTCGTCACTGAATTACAAAGGCCAACACGGCGTCGCTTTTAATAACCAGATCGCCATCGTCCGGAGTCTGGAGTGTTGTCATTGCAAAGTCTCTGACGGCCCTCCGCTTGCCCGCGCTTTGCAATGGGTCATCGATCATCACAAGGAGTATCAAATCACCACCGTGAATCTCTCTCCTGTGGATGATAAAGAACACGCGGAACCTGTCCCGACAGATATAGATGCAAAGCTTGCTCAATTGCGCAAGCTCGGCATTTGGGTCAGTGCTCCGGCTGGGAATCACCATTTCACCAAGGGGATTTCGTGGCCCGCATCGCAGCCGAATTGTTTTGCTATTGGCGCCGTCAGACCCGGCAAGGATGAGGTCTATCTGGATCGTCACAAAAAAGTGGAATTGGTGGTTCCTGCGGCAGCTACCAGTTCATCCAATGCCATCGTTTGCGGCGCTTCAATGTTGTTGCGCGAGGCGATTGAAAAATCAAATTATAAGTGGGGAAAAGACGGAGCCAATTTGCCTGAAGCGATGATGGCCATTTTCCAGGAAACCGGCAAGGCAGTGGAGGATCCTGCCACCGGTCAAACTTTCAGGCGCCTCGATGTGATGGCGGCTCTGCAGCATGTTTTAAAATAAATTATTGCTGACGAAAATATTCAAATTCTATGAAACACAACTTAGTCATCATTCTCGCGGTTGGCATTTCAGCACTTCAAGGTTTTGCCGCCGATTCGTTCATCGTCGAAAACGGCAAAGCGCAGGCTGAAATTGTCATCGCAGGAAAAACTCAGAGATCGACCCGACTGGCAGCGAAGGACTTGCAGGATTACATCAAAAAGATCTCCGGGGCGAAGTTGGAAATTGTAACTGAGCCTAGAGAAGGTGTTGATGTGAAGATCTACGTTGGACGTAGTTCCCACACGGATAAGCTGAAGATCACCGCTGACGATCTGAAATACGGTGCATACCGCATCGTGTCGGGGGACAAGTGGCTGGTGCTGATCGGTGACGACAGCAATTTTGTGCCCCGTGAGCCCTGGCCACGAAATAACAAGGATGTGCATGGTCGGGTGACAGACGAGTGGCAAAAGGTGACTGGAGAAAAGTGGGGGCATCCCTTGTCGCAGGTATGGAAACGCTACACAGGAAACAACAAGCGTTTTGGAACACCTGAAGAGGAACTGGTTGATAAAAACGGCAATGTGAATGTCTGGAGCTATGATGAGCGCGGATCTTTCAACGCGGTCAGTGGTTTTTTGAGAGGACTGGGTGTGCGCTGGTATATGCCGGGCGAAATCGGTGAAGTCCTGCCGTCAATGAAAACCATTCCGCTGGATAAAATCGATGAGACGGTGATCCCCGATTTTGATATCCGTAATGTCCACCATCGATTTGGCAACCATGATACCGCGATGTGGGCCATGCATATGGGTTTCAGAACTGACTATAATTTGACTCATATCGCCCACGGCCTGTCGCTGATGACTAATCATAACGAGGAGATTTTGAAGGCGCATCCGAAGTGGTTTGCTCTATACGGAGGCAAGAGACAAAACAAGCCGGACATGAGGTATAATCACTTCTGCTATTCAAGTGATGAACTGGTTCAGGAGGCTGCCCGTTTTGCTCGTGCGCAATTTGATCACTTGGGATTTGACATTGTTTCGATCATGCCAACGGATGGATACACGTCGATGTGCCAGTGTGAGTTGTGTGTCGGTAGGGATACGCCGGAACGCGGATATCGGGGAGGTTTGTCCGATAATGTCTGGGAATTTGTGAACCGGGTGGCAAAAGAAGTGAAAAAGACTCATCCGGACAAGATGATCTCATGCTGTGCTTACGGATCCTATACTCTGGTGCCGGAAAAAATCGACAAGTTGGAATCGAACATACAGGTGATCATCGTCGGCGGACGGCGACCAACGAGCAACCTGCCGGAGCAGCAGGAAGCGCTTCTCAAAATTCGCGAGGACTGGGTAAAGAAGACGGATAATCCGCTTTTGATCTATGAGAACTACCCGTTCACCGATCGTGGATGGTATTTACCGTCATTTGTGCCTCATGCAACAGGTTCAGGTATCAACTCCACCAAAGGTATCTCGAAAGGGGAGGATGTCTGGCTGTCGGGGAATTTTGATACCAAGGCTCTCGGTTACAATCACTTTCCCGTTTATTTCACCCAACGGATGTACTGGGGAGGCAAGGAGAAGGATGTCGATGTGATGTTTAACGAATATTGCAGTCTGTTCTACGGGCCTGCCGGGGAGAAAATGAAATCCTTCTTTGAATACTGTGAGAATAACTGGCAGCACATGGATAAGGACAAGGCCAAAGCTGATGAAGCACTAGGGCTATTTGCGACGGCAAAAAATACAGCAGCGGCCGATTCCGTTTATGCCCGGCGCATTGCGCTGGTTGATGAGTATCTGGAGAAACTCAGGGACAAGAGCCGGCAGATGGGAGAGAAACGCGGGCCTGTTCCGCAAATGCGCCTGATCACCGAAGCCGAGTCCGGTGACATCGTTTTGGATGGCAAACTGGATGAAGCAATCTGGAATGAAAACCCTTATACCGGCCGCTTGCGGGAATTGCAGACCGGCCAATTCCCAATATTCGGAACGACCTTCAAAGCGGCATGGGGTGCTGACGGTAGCATCTATTTCGCTATTCGTTGTGAGGATCGTAACGGAGAGGAGTTGAATGTAGGCACGACCAAAAATGGAGATCAGGCGATATGGTATGGGGATGTAATTGAAATTCTGCTTGAGACCGATTCGCATTCGTATTACCAGATCGCGATCAATCCAGCCGGGGCTGTCGTCGATCTGGATCGCAGCGCTTCAGGCGGGGCGAGGTTTGCTTGGCATTCGCGGGCAGAGGTGGCCACTCAGGTGGAAGACGGGTTCTGGACGGTCGAGGTGCGCATTCCGGTGGTTCAGGATGAAAATGACCCACTGAACCAGGTCATCGGAAGCAAACCGTTGAGCAGTCTTCCATGGCATTTCAATATTTGCCGTCAGCGGCTTCGCGGTAAGGACAAGGAATACTCCGCTTTTTCACCGACCGGAGCAGGTGGTTTTCACAAGCCTTTGAAGTTTGCGCATTTATACAGAGGGTTATCTCACAAATTTCCCTTCTCGGATCTGAAAGAGGATTATTTTGTGGATAACAAAGCGGCTGTTGATCTCATGAAAAAACGCAAGTTTGAGGAAGCGCTGGAAGCTTTTGTTGCCATTGCCGCCAGAGATGTGACCGATCTTCAGAAGTCGGCTTCTCTGGAACAAGCTGCTGCTAGTGCACGATTGCTCAAGGATTATTCGCGGGCAGCAGAACTAGCGGATCATATTCCACTCGAGCCGATTGCAAAAACGGTACAGATGGAAAATTTGCTGGCCCAGCGCAAATCGAAGGAACTGATCGAGCAATTTGGCAAGGAGGACTTCACTACCTGGCCGTTCTGGCAGATTGGCGAGGCGGCCTACATTCGCGGGCGCGCTTATGCTTTTACCAATGATGGAACTAAGGCTGAAGTAGACTATGAGGCAGCGCTCGAGTTCAGTACTGATCAACGAGTTCGAACTAAAATTTTACGTTCGATCGGCAACAATCGGGAGAAAAATTTGAAAAATGAGAAGGCAGCGCTTGAGGCTTATCGGAAGTTGATGGATGAGATGCCGAAGGGGAACGGGGGGGCTGAGTATCTGAGCGGGGTGCAGGCGGCTGCGCGGATTCTGAGACAGCAGAAAAAATACGATGAGGCTCTCGCCACGCTGCGTCAAGTGGATGAAAGCAAGCTGCGTGGAACCTGGCAGGGTTCGATGCTTTGTGCGCTTGGTGAAACGCTTGCTGCGGCTGGACGCAATGATGAAGCCTTGAAGGTATATCATGCTGTTGTTGCAGATGAGGCTGCCAACAAAGTTCACCGTAAAAAAGCAGAAGAGGCTATTAAAGTTCTAGAAGGAAAATGAAAGCGAATCTGATAACATTTCTATATGGATTCTGTATACTGACGGTTCAAGGGCTTGATGCAAAAGAGGGAGATAAAGTTGCGCTGAAAGTTTTTCGTGCTGGCGCAGCAACCAGCAATATAACCCCCTTTCTGGGCACGGAGATCATTGGAGGCTTTGCTCCCAAGGGATCACTTTACATTCACGATGAACTGCACGCCCGATGTCTGGTGCTGGATGATGGTACGACCCAACTCGCTTTTGCTATTGTCGATAATGTTCAGATTCCGCATGAGGTTTTTGACGCGGCCAAGGAACTCATTCATGAAAACACGAGTCTGCCAAAGGAGAATATTCTGATGGCTGCTACGCATTCGCATTCGGCTCCAAGTTTGCGTGGAACCAGCTACACCATTCTCGAGCAACCGCTGGATGACTATCAGGAGTTTGTTGTTCGTCGAATTGCTGACGGTGTGCAACGCGCCCTGCACAATCTCGAACCGGCGCGCATCGGCTGGGGTGCAGGTGAGGTTCCACAACATGTTTTTAACCGGCGTTGGTTGCTCAACGATGGCAAGACGGTGACCAGTCCTTATGGCGATGAAGATCTTGCGGTGATGAACCCGGGTCGATATATCAAGGAATTGCTCAAACCTGCCGGGCCGGTCAATCCGAAGATTTATTTTCTCTCGGTGGAATCCACGGAGGGTCGTCCGATTGCCTTGTTGGCGAATTACTGGCTGCACTACGTGGGCGGAGTCGGTAAAGGCCACATCTCGGCAGATTATTTTGGCGTTTTCAGCAAACGGATAGGGCAATTGTTGTCTCCGAGAGGGAAGGATCCACTTTTCGTGGGAATGCTGAGCAACGGTCCCAGCGGTGATGTGAACAACAATAATTACGCCAATTACGGCAAAGCGAAACCCCGGCGTTACGAGCATTATGAAAAAATGAACGAAGTGGCCGAGGATTTGGCGCAGGAGGTGTTGCGAGTTCGTAAAACAATCAAATACAAGGATTGGGTGAAACTCGGAGCCGCACAGGCGGAGATGACCTTACGCTATCGTCGCCCCACTGTTGAGGGAATGAGGCGAGCAAAAGGGATTCTTAAAAACCCTAAACCTGACTCACGTGAATATGCGAAGCAGGCACTGTTCGCCCGTCGTGCGATTGATGCTGCGGCATTTCCCGAGACATTGGATATCGCTCCACAGGTTTTCCGTATCGGTGATCTCGGCATTGCGGCCTTACCCTTTGAGGTTTTCACAGAGATAGGACTGGAGATCGAAACCAAGAGTCCTTTTGCTGATACTTTCACGATTGAATTGGCCAATGGAGGCAACGGTTATCTGCCGTCTCCTAAGCAGCATAAGCTGGGCGGTTATGAAACCTGGCTCACCGTTAACCGTGCCGAAAAAGGGGCATCGCCGAAGATTGTGGCGAAATTGATTGAATTGTTTGCGCAATTGAAAAACGAATGAAGTCTATGAGCGATAATTCTAAAATTACCAAGGCATTTTTTTTGCTGATATTGAGCAGTATTTTCTGTATGGAATTTGCTTTTGCTGAAACCTTCATTGTCGAAAACGGCAAGCCGCGTGCGGAGATCGTCATCGCCGAGGACCCGCCGCGTTCGACCCATCTGGCAGCGCAGGAGTTGCAAACCTACGTTGAAAAAATCTCCGGGGTGAAGTTGGCGATTGTTAGTGAGTCCGGCAATGATATGCCGGTGAAACTCTATGTTGGTCAGAGTCCGCACACTGAAAAACTCGGTATTACGGACAAGGGTTTGGAGAACGGGGCTTACCGGATAGTTTCCGGAGAAAAGTGGATGGTCTTCATCGGCGATGATACGGATTTTGTGCCGATCGAACCCTGGCCACGTAACAATGCCGACATCGCCAGTGGCAAAATGCAAAAAGCCTGGGACAAAATTACCGGCAAGCAGTGGGGTTACATGCATTCGCAACTGCACAAGCACTACAGTGGTTCCCGCTCACTGTTTGGCACTGAAAAAGAACAGAAGCTTGATAAAAACGGCAAGGTGAATATGTGGACTTACGACGAGCGTGGTTCTTTTAATGCGGTGGATGGCTTTTTGCGTGATCTGGGGGTGCGCTGGTACATGCCGGGTGACATTGGGGAGGTATTGCCGGAGATGAAAAGCATCAGTCTGCCACAGGTAGATAAAACCGTGGCAGCAGATTTCCCGATGCGTATTCTCAATTTTCGTGCAGGCCTGTATGGACGTGATGCGATGATGTGGGGCTTCCGGCTTGGGACGCGACAACCCTATGGTCGTCAGGCCGCCCATGGTCTGCACGGCATGACCGATAACGAGGCGACTTTCAAAAAGCATCCAGACTGGTTTGCACTTTACGGAGGCAAGCGTCACATCGATCCCATTGTAAAAAACAACCAGCTGTGTTACTCCAATGAGGAATTATTGAAGGCGGCCGTTCTTTTTGCGCGTACCCAACTCGACCATTTCGACATGGATGTGGTTTCGATCATGCCGCCGGATGGTTACACGGCTCTTTGCCAGTGTAAGCTCTGTGAGGGCAAGGAGTCCCCGCAACTGGGGAGCCGCGGAAAGGCTTCCAACTATGTTTGGGAATTTGTCAATCGGGTGGCGAAGGAGGTGGGTAAGACGCATCCGGACAAACTTATCTCCAACTGTGCTTATGGCATTTACACCAATCCTCCTGACAATATTGATAAGTTGGAGCCGAATGTGCAGGTCATCATTGTCGGCGGGCGTCGCCCCACCAGCGAATCGCGGGACGAACTGCGGCAGTTGCGTGCGGGCTGGGCGAAGTTGACCGACCGACCAGTTGAGATTTTTGAGAACTATCCTTTCACTGGAAGGGGATGGTATCTGCCCGCCTACTTCCCACGCCTGCTCGGGGAGAGTATCAAGGAAACCATTGGCCAGACGCGGGGCGAGGATATCTGGATTACGATGGATTTCAAAGAGAAAGCGATTGGTTACAATCATTTCCTGCTTTACTTCACGGCGCGAAATTACTGGGGGGGGAAGGATGGGGATCCGCAGGCGATTTTTGATGAGTATGTTGAAAAATTTTACGGGCCAGCAGCGGAAAAAATGGGGGATTTTTTCGCTTATTGCGAAAAAAACTGGCGGGTGATGGAATCGGATGGAGAGATAGCCAACAAGGCGCTTGATCTTTTTGCTGCCGCCAAAAACAAAGCCGCAGAGGGTTCTGTTTATGCCGAGCGAATTGCCTTGATCGATAATTTCCTCAATAGCCTGCGCGATAAGAGTAAACAGTTGTCTCAGAAACGCGGTCCGGTTCCCAAGCTGCGACTGGTCAGCCAGCCTCCAGGCAAGATCGTTGTGGACGGCAAACTCGATGATTTTCTTTGGGAGAAATGCGCGTTCGCGGCAAGGGGTAGCTTTCGTGAACTGCAAACGGGACGTCAGCCTGTTTACGGAACTTCGGTTAAGTCGGCATGGGTAGGTAATAACCTTTATTTTGCGATTCGCTGCGAAGATCGCCCAGGAGATAAGCTTAATATTGCCACGACAAAAAATGGGGATCAGGCTATCTGGTATGGGGATGCGGTGGAAATTTTACTCGAAACCGAGGCTCATAGTTATTACCAGATCGCGATCAGCCCCTCCGGTGCGATTATCGATCTGGATCGGGGAGCGAGCAGGAACAACTGGTTCAACTGGAGCTCGCAGGCAGAAGTTGCTACACGGATTGAGGATGATCATTGGACAGTCGAGATTCGGATTCCAGTGACGCAGGACAAAAATGATCCGCTCCACCAGGTCATCGGCCGTAAACCCACGAAGAGCTTGCCGTGGTTCATCAATCTCTGTCGCCAGCGCATCCGTGAGAACGGCTCGGAGCATTCCGCATTTTCTCCAACGGGAACAAAGGGCTTTCATGTGCCAATGAAGTTTGCCCATTTTTACGCCGGACTTTCGCATCAGTTTCCCGCGGACGACTCGATGAGTGATTATATTATCGCTGGTCGAGCTGCTGCCGATTTGGGGCGCCAACGAAAAACGGAAGAAGCTTTGGCTGCGTATGTTGCTATGGCGGAAGGCGGGAAGGTTTCAGATTTTCAGAAATCCGATGCTCGTCAGTTTGCCGCACTCGCTGCCCGCAGGCTCAAGGATTACGGCCGGGCTGAAGAATTGGCTGGGCAGATCCCGCTCGACTCAGTGGCAAAAACGGTGCGCATGGAGAACTTGTTGGCGCAGCGCAAGTGGAAGGAAGTGGGTGAGCAATTTGGAGGTGAGGATTTTGCCAAATGGCCTTTCTGGCAAATCGGTGCGGGAGCCTTTGTGAGGGGCAGGGCCTATGCCGTTTTGAAAGATGGAGAAAAGGCCGAGGCAGACCTGAAACGGGCGTTGTTATACACCCCTGATCGCCGCATCCGCATCAGCATTCTGGCGACGATGGGCAGCAATCGTGAAACAAATTTGAAGGATGATGAAGCGGCCCTGGAAGCTTACCGTCAAAATTATGAGGGAAAGAAAGGCATAGGCGCAGCAGAGGAATTTCGATCGATCATCAATGCGGCCGGCATTCTGACGCGGCAGGGCAAATTCGATGAGGCGCTGGAGGCGATCAACCATGTGAATGTCGAAAAACTGAAAGGGGTCTGGCGGCATTCGATGCAGATCGCGAGAGGGGATGCCTTTGCAGCAGCTGGCCGTAAGGAAGCAGCGCTGAAGGATTATCGATTCGTAATTGCGGAAGATTCAGTGCAAGCGGGTTTGCGGAAAAAGGCGGAACAGGGAATTAAAGCATTGGAAGCAAAGTGAAGCTTTCATTTTCATTGCCGGGGTTTTATAAATTTTGTTCAAACCAATTGGTGAACTGTATGATGTCGATGAACATGGTGATCCAGCCGTGTTTTTTTCCCGGACGAATAACGAGTGTGACAGGTTTCCCGACTTTTTCAGCTTCGGCCTGAAAGCGTTGTGACTGATCGAGGGGTACCAAGGTGTCGGCAGCACCATGGTGGATAAGGATGGGTGGCAGTTTGGAGCTGATATGGAAAATAGGGGACATGCTGTGCCCGGTTACTTTCCATTTATCGAGATTACGTGAGTCGGGGCCAAAAGCTTTGACAAAACTTTTCGGGGGGCCACCGTCACCTAGATTCTCAGTTGAGTCGCCGAGGTTGAGTAGATCAGTGACAGGGAAAAATATGGCAGCGGCTTGGATCGCGCTGCTTTCCCGTTCGATCGGGTCTTCGGCATTGCTTGGCCCCGGCCCGCCCAGGGTGGCCAGCATCAGTGATAAATGCCCGCCGGAGCTGCCGCCGGTGACACCGATGCGTTTTGGATCGATCCCGTATTCGCCGGCATGATGGCGGATGTGACGCACGGCGCGATTGAGGTCTTCAACGATTTCCATCACCGTTGCTTTGGGTTGGGATAGGTGTGATAGTACAAATATGGAATATCCGCTTCTGATAAGCGGAGTGGCGAGGAGCCTTCGGTCCCTATTTGAATCGGATTTCCATTTGCCGCTGTTGATGAGGATAATACCGAGATGATTGCGATCCTTTTCATTGGCCGGGTGGAGGATATCGAAGCTCAGATCCTGTCCGTGCCGTTGGGTGTAGACCACTTTTTGGAGGTGTTCGATGTCGGGATTGAGGTAGTAACTAATCAAGGCAACAGATGCCAGAATCACCAGTAGCAGGATGGCGATAGCTTTCAGCAATTTTTTTAATAGTTTCATGACCCAAAGGGTGAACCCTAGCTTTTCAAATCCAGGGTTTTTCTGATTGCCAGACCTAATTTTTTCAGCCGTCCTGGGTCAATGATCTTTCCACCGCTGGCTTCATCGGTGAGGTAAAAAGAATCGATGGCAGCCCCTTGCTGGGTGGAAATTCGCGCGTGAACAATTTCGATTTTCAATTCTCCGATAATGGAAAAAACATCGTATAGAAGGCCAATGCGGTCTTGAGCCTGGATTTCCAGTACAGTGTGATCAGGGCTGAGCTCATTGGACACAAAAGCACGTTGGGGGAGTTCGAAGACTGACTCGACATCCCGGTAACGTGATTTTTTCTGGGACTTTGAGATTAGCTTTCGAAAGTCGGTGAAGGGTTTGGTGACATCAAATTCTTCGTCGACCAGTTTTTCCACCGCCTTGATGTCCCGTGCCGATGTAATCGGTTTGAAGTCGGTGGTGCAGACCCGGAAAATGTCGATCACCAGATTGTCGGTCCGGGTGTAGATGTCAGCACTGAGGATGTTGATATTTCTTGCGGCCAGAGCTCCGGCAACCTTGGCAAGTAGGAGGTGACGGTTCCAGCAACAGACTTCTAAAAGGGAATAACCTTCACCGGGCCGGGCTTCCCACTTCAGGATGGGGGCTATCGTATCGATATCCGGTTTGACGAGGCGTTTGAAAAAGCTGTGAAATTGTTTGATGTGCCGGACAACGCTTGCTGAACCTCGAAAGCGAAAATAGCGATCCGGCATGGTGCGGAAATGAGCATCGATTTCTTCTCCGTAGCGATCAGGGAGTTTAGAGGTCACTCGTTTTTTCAGTTCGTCACTGGTGCGGCTTGCTTTGGCGCTGAAGGCTTCCTGATCGTCGAAGTAGGAACAAGTGGAGCGGAAAAGGCGCATCATCAAGGACTCTTTCCAGTCGTTCCAGCCTTCGGCATTGGTGCCTTTGGAGTCGACGTAGGTGAACAGAAAGAGCGTTTCCAGGTAGGACGGATAGCGAATCACTGAAGCAAATTCGGCAACGACACTGGGATCATCTATATTTTTTGTGGTCGCCGTTTTCCAGAAAGTGAGGTGGTGATCAACGAGGAAAAGCAGGCGTCGCCTGCGGTTGCCGGTGATTTGCAATCGATTGCAAACCCTGGATGCCAGCAGGGTGGAGGCGTCGGCGTGTTGGCGGACGTTGGCGGCACGTCCGGTATCGTGCAGAATGAGAGCGAGATATAGGATGTAAGGGTCTTCTATGTGAAGGAAGAGATCGCGGAAGAAATCAGTTTTGGGGTCGTCAGATCCAACCAGGGCATCGAGTTCTTCGATGCAGCGGAGGGTATGCTCGTCTGCTGTGTATTGGTGAAAAAATTCGTGTTGTACCAGGCAATCCAAGGCACCGAATTCAGGCAGGTAGCGCCCGAGGAATCCCACGCGATGCATGGCGCGCAACACCCGGGCAACGTCACCTCGGTGCATGAGAATTTCTTCGAAGGTTTTCCGGTTGGCTTTCGAATAACGGAAGGTTCGATCTATAAGGCTGTAGTGGGCTTTGAACAGCTTGCGCAGTTTGGGGCTGAGTTTCAGGTGGCGCTTTTGCAAATGGATAAAGGTCCGCATCATGCGGTGGGGATCTTCTCCGAAGATGCTGTCGCGATCCGGATAAAGCAGGCCATCACCTTTGCTGTTGAAGTCGTCAAAACGTTCGATTTTATTCTGGCGACGGGTCAGGAATCCCAGCAGTTTGGATGAGGCGCTTTCTTTTTCCTCAACTTCGAGTTCAAAAATCTGCATGACCGTGGTGCAGTAATTGTAGAGGTTCCGAGTGTGAATGTAGTAGTCGCGCATGAAGGCCTCAATGCGGCGAAGTATGGTGCGCTCGGGGTATCCGAGGTCTTTGGCGACTACGCCTTGCAGACGCAGGGTGAGTTTGTCATTAGCACGGCGTTGATTGTAGTGCATCGAGTTCCTTACCCGCATGAGAAACTCGAATGCGGCCTCGGCTTCCTTGACGGCAGTGCGGGTGAGAACTCGCATTTTCACCAAGTCTTTAAGCTTTTTTGACTGGGTTTTCATGAACAGGACCCAGGCAATATTGTGGTAGTCACGCAAACCACCACAACTCTCTTTCACATTGGGTTCCTGAAGATAAACAGTGCGCTCGTATTTTTTATGGCGGGCCCGGATGTCGGCAGCCCGGGCAGTCAGATAGTCATTTTGACGGCCTTCTACACATTGTTTGACAAAGTCTTCGTAGAAGGAATCGTAGACGTCCTGATTGCCAACCACCAGTCGTGCATCGAGCAATGCCGTGTGAGTGTGATGATCCTGGTTGGCGAACTTAAGAGTTTCGTTAGCGGTGCGTACGGCGTGGCCTACCTTGAATCCCACATCGTAGAGCATGAGGAGAATCTGCTCAATGCATTCAACCAATTCATCAGGTATTTTTTTTGTTTTATTGGGCAGCAGAAACAGCAGGTCGATGTCGCTGCCCGGATTCAGTGCGCCTCGCCCGTAACCGCCGGTAGCCACCAGGGCGATGGGGAATTTATCTTTGTCATTGCAGGTGGCAGTAAACCGTTCCTCACTGGTGGAGTCGAAGAGATCGTTTAGAACAAGATCGATGAGTTGTGATCGTTGCCTGGCAATTTCCAGACCACCACCACCTGCTTTGTGGGAAAGTTTGATGCGATGGTTTTCGATTTTGATAAATCGACGATAGAGAGCTAAAAGCTGTTTTTTTGTACGCGCTTTTTTCCGTAAAGGAACCAGATCCTTGGCGGCGTGCGCACGAACTTTTTTTAGATGAATTTTGCTGTTGGTGGAAGCCATTGAGAAGAATGCTGTAGGCTGCAGGAAAGAAGGCTGTTTATGAGCTTAGCTATTTAGGGAGATAGGAGTCAGGAGGTGAGGGTGAATTGGTCGTCGTTGGGGGTGTCGCCGGTTTTGCCAGTGATGTTCGCATCATTGTTGGCGAGGTGTTGCAGGGCGTGGTAGAGGGTTTCGGTGTCAGCAGGGCCTTCCATTGTGTCAGCCAACTGTGAAGCCGTGAAGCTTTTTCCAGCATTTGAGCCCAGGCATTCATTCACTTTTTTGAGCACCGATAAAAATTCTCCAGCGGCTTTTTTACCAGCTTCGACGCCGGGTTGGTGGTAGGCGTTGATGTTGACAAGACTGGCATAAAATCCGGTGCTGCGTTCGAACAGGGCAATCAGCATGCCCAGACTGGAAGCATTGAGTTGTTTGATGCTGAGAGTGATGACCGGGCGGCCGTTGGCGCTCAGTGCTTCACGTGTGCCACGCAGGAAACCTTCCAGGAAATCTCCGGTGGTGACGCCGGGTTCGACTTCAAAAGGGGGGGCACTTGCACTTCGGCTTTGCTGCACTTCGATCAGGGTGGCCATAAAGTTGGCGACGCCATCGCGCAATTGTTGCACGTAGGCGTGTTGGTCAGTGGAACCCTTGTTACCATAAACGGCGATGCCTTGATGCACGGTTTTGCCATCGAGATCTTCGGCTTTGCCAAGGGATTCCATGATGAGTTGCTGCAGGTATTTGCCGAACAATCCAAGGCCGTCTTTGTAGGGCAGGATGACCAGATCTTTTCCCCCCTTTCCATTACCAGCTTGATGCCAGGCAAGGGCCTGCATCATCGCTACATTTTGATGGGTGGAAGACTCGCGGGTGAGTTTGTCCATGGCGGCGGCACCAGCAAGCAAGGCGTCGATGTTGATTCCTGTCAGCGCCGCTGGTACCAAACCAACAACGCTCATGATGGAGGTACGTCCCCCGGTCCAGTCGGCCATGTGAAAACGCTTGAGCCAGTTTTCCGAGTCCGCCATTTGGTCGAGCTGGCTGTTTTCACCGGTGATGGCGACTGCGTATTCAGGAAAGGATAAGTCGCGGGCGGCAAAAGCTCGTTTTGCTTCCAGCATGCCATTGCGGGTTTCGGCAGTGCCCCCGGATTTTGAAATGACCAGTACCAGGGTAAGGTCGAGATCACCTGCAATAGTTGCCAGAGTGTGGTCGATACCGTCGGGGTCGGTGTTGTCAAAGAAGTGAATGGCCAGAGGAGCGTCCGCTGCAGCGAGGGCGCCCGCCAACAACTGGGGGCCGAGGGCCGAACCTCCGATGCCGATCAGCAGAACATGTTTAAAGCTCTGACCGCCGGGTGTTTTGA
The DNA here is from genome assembly GCA_030625775.1 of Verrucomicrobiota bacterium. GTDB lineage: Bacteria > Verrucomicrobiota > Verrucomicrobiia > Verrucomicrobiales > DEV007 > JAADHD01. Next base: position 15,931 of record DAOUQC010000062.1, on the reverse strand, counting down.
TGGATCCAGAATGGATTGCCTCGGCGAAAGTTTTGATCTCGCTGATGTTGTCACTGATGTGTTGGCTGATTTCTTCGCTGGGGGCGAGCCGGGCATTGCGCAGCCAGTAATGACCAACCATCCGGCCTTCATCAGGATTGGCAATTTCACCTGCTTCGAGTTTTTTCATGTCCTCGAAGGCACGCTCAATCCGCGGGGCTAAAGATTCGATATAGGAATCCTCCAGTCCGCTACGACTGAGGTCGATGGAAAACCCGAGTTCTTGATAGCGGATGAATTTTTTTTGAAAGTGTTGCCAGGAAGTGTTCATTTTTTGTTGGACAGTTGGTGTGGCTTCGCAGAAGTTTTTCTATGAAAAAATGTGCGAGCAAATACTTAGTGTTGATGGCGGTGTTGATTTTCCCAATCCTTGCAGGTGTAACGACGATGACTTTAGCGGACGATAGTAACGATGCCAAACAAAAGGACGCCAACAGCCATATAGGTCATTTCAGGCATGTGGTTTGTTTTGCATTCAAAGAGGGGACTTCCCGTGCCAAAATTGAAGAGATTGAACTGGCTTTCGGGGCCTTGAAGAGCAAAATTCCGAGTATTATTGATTACGAATGGGGGCCGAGTCAGAGTGTGGAGGGCTTGAATGATGGTTTCACTCATTGTTTTCTGGTGACTTTCAAGGATAAGGCGGGTTTGGAGGCCTATATTCCCAGTGCTCCGCACCAGACTTTTGTGAAAATGTTGAAGCCCCACTTGGAGAAGGTGTTTGTATTTGATTACACGGCGAAAGGGGAGTGAGAGAGAAGAGAGGCTCACGCAGAGACGCAAAGAGCGCAGAGAATGAGAAGGTGGGGATTATGTGATATCCAGCTGGCTTTTCAATTTGAACATCATGAGGGTGTTTGGGTTCTAAACACAGGTGATTGGATGGGAGCAAAATTTAAAGGTGAGGGGATGGCTGTGTCGTGTGGGTGCTGTGGGGATTTTTGTGTGGTTTTGCGGCGGGGTGGGGAGTGCTGCGGATTTTTCCAAGCAGCAACTTGAATTTTTTGAGGCTAAAATTCGCCCTTTGCTGGTGGAATCTTGTTACGAATGTCATCAGGGGCATGGGGCCAAGTCGGGTTTGAAACTGGATTCCCGGGCAGGGGTGTTGCGGGGAACTGATTACCGAAAAGTGGTGGAGCCTGGGGCACCGGAAAAAAGCGCATTGCTGTTTGCGGTCAAACACGCGGGCAAAATGGGGGCGGTGAAGGTGGAAAAAATGCCAAAGAAAGGGGAGCGATTGTCAGCGCAGGCAGTGGCTGATCTTGAATCATGGGTGAAAATGGGCGTGCCCTGGCCCGAAGAGGTGGCATCGGAGGAAGACCCCAAAAATCACTGGGCATTCCAGCCGGTGAAACGGGCGGCTTTGCCAAAAGTGAAAACTCTGAACAGGGCCGCCAATGGGATCGATTTTTTTGTGCTTTCAGGTTTGGAGGGAAAAGAAATGATGCTGGCGGACGAAGCCGGGCGGCGCACACTGATCCGACGGCTGTATTTTGATCTGAGCGGATTGCCTCCGACTTTTGAAGAGGTGGAAAGTTTTGTGTCCAACCAATCTCCGCGAGCTTATGAAGAGCTGGTCGACGGTTTGTTGCAATCGCCTCGTTACGGAGAGCGTTGGGGCAGGCACTGGCTGGATGTGGCGCGTTATTCCGATACCAAGGGCTATCGTGGCGGAGGCAGCGAACGGCGTTTTATTTATTCTCATACTTATCGTGACTGGGTGATCCGTGCTTTTAATGAAGACCTGCCTTACGACCAGTTTTTGCTGTATCAATTGGCGGCCGATTATTTGACCAAAGACCGGAAGGATAAACGCGATTTGGCGGCGATGGGTTTTTTGACCCTGGGCCGGCGTTCGACGGCAGATGATGACATCGACGATCGATTGGATGTGACCTTTCGTGGGACGATGGCGCTGACGGTGAGTTGCTCGCGTTGTCACGATCACAAATTCGATCCGATACCGACCGAGGATTATTACTCCCTGGCCAGCGTGTTTATTAATTCCGAGGAGCCTCGTGAAGCACCCGTCATCGGTGAACCCGAAGATTCGGCAGCCTATCGAAGCTACCTGGTGAATCTGGCGGAAAAGCAAAAAGTGGTGGATGCCTTTCTGGATCCGAAGGTGGCTGAGCTGGCCAAAAAATTTCCAAACCTGGCCAATAGTCGTTTTCAATTGATTACCAAGTTGGATCGAGTGGATCGGCGCAAATTGAGTAACCTGCAGAGAGTAGTGGACAAGTTTGTCGCCGACGCAGGAATGGAGGCAGATCGAGCATTGATTCTACAGGACAGGGAAAAGGTATCGGCCGGAGGGCGGATCTTGATTCGCGGGTCACGCAGCCGGCCAGGCAAGGCAGTGCCGAGGCATTTCCTGCAATTGGTGGCGGGGGAAAATCCCCCGGCTTTTAAAAATGGCAGTGGGCGTTTGGAGATGGCGCAGGCCATTGTCGATGTGAATAATCCTCTGACCGCAAGAACCATGGTGAACCGGGTCTGGCAACATCATTTTGGTGAGGGACTGGTGCGCACACCGAGTGATTTTGGTTTGCAGGGAGAAAAACCGAGCCATCCGGAGTTGCTCGACTGGTTGTCGGTCTGGTTTGTTGAGAACGGTTGGTCGCTCAAAAAATTGCACCGCTTGATTTTGAATTCATCAACTTACAAACAGGGAAGTGTGAATGCCAGGGGTTCTGATTACGCAGCGAAGGATCCTGAGAACCGCTTGTTGTGGAGAATGAACCGTCAGCGATTGGAGTTCGAGCCGATGAGGGACGCTGCTCTAGTGGCGGCGGGCCGACTGGACGATGCGATGTTCGGACGTTCGGTGAAAATGACAACGCAGCCGTTCACCCAGCGGCGTGCGATGTATGCCTATGTTGATCGTCAGAATCTGGATCCTGTTTTTGGAACCTTTGATTTTGCCAGTCCGCAAAAACATACCGGGCAGCGTCCTTATACTACAATTCCGACCCAGACTTTGTTCATGCTCAACAGTCCCTTTGTGATGGAGCAAGCGGCTTACCTTGCGAAGTCGGTGATGGAAGGCTCGGATAAAGATCAGACTGCGATGGTGAAAAACTTGTATCGCAAGGTGCTTTTACGTGAACCTGCTGCGGAGGAGTTGGCAGAAGGGCTTCGTTTTTTGAAAGGACAGCAAGTGCTGGCTTCTGCGCGTGATAACAAACAGACATCAACCGTCTGGCAGTATGGGGAGGGTTATTATGATGGGGAGACCAGACGAGTGAATTACCAGCCTTTTGCAACATGGGCAGCTAAAGAAAAGCGCTGGCAGCCTTCGGTGACGATGCCGGATAAAAAAGGGATGGGGTATCTGCATGTGTTCGGGGGCGGCGGTCATCCGTCCAATGATCCCAAACATGGCGCTATTGTGCGTTGGCAGGCTCCCGATGAAATGGGAGCGATCGTCAGTGGTAATTTACATCGTCGCTCAGATCAAGGGGATGGTGTTCGCCTACGGGTGGTTCATTCACGCTTGGGATTGATTCGTGAACTTGATATCATGGGGACGGAAAATAAAGCATTCGAGCTCAGCGATGTGCAGATGAAAAAGGGTGAGAGTCTGGATTTTGTGGTTGATTGCAAACAAGGCAGCAACTCGGATTCTTTTACATGGAAGCTGGATGTTCGTCCGGGTGGAGGGAAAAAATGGAGTTTGGCTGATCAGTTTGGAGGCCCCGGACGGATAGCTACGCCGCTTGAAAATCTTGCGCAGGCTTTATTGTGTGCAAATGAGTTTATGTTTGTAGATTGATGAAGAAAGACAGGCACAGAGAAGATGCATTTGGTCCACTATCGCGGCGCGAGCTTTTGCGCCGTTGTGGAATGGGGATGGGTTCGGTGGCTCTGGCGAGTCTGGCGGGCAGGGAGGCCGCGCAGGCAGCGACCTCATCTCTGAATCCCCTGATCCCTAAAGCACCGCATTTTGATCAGAAGGCAAAACGGGTGATTCATATTTTCGCCAATGGCGGGCCGTCCCAGGTGGATACTTTTGACCCCAAGCCGATGTTGAGTAAGTATCACGGCAAAACGCTGCCGGGTGAACATTTGAAAACCGAGCGCAAGACGGGAACGGCGATGCGCTCCCCCTTTGAGTTTCGCAAACACGGTGAGAGCGGGTTGGAGATCAGTGACTTGTTTCCCAATGTGGCGCATTCCGCCGATGACCTGTGCGTGATCCGGTCGATGCACGCGAATGTGCCCAATCATGAACCGTCCTTGATGCTGATGAATACCGGTTTTGCCCGACAGGCAACACCGAGCATGGGAGCATGGGTCAATTACGGATTGGGAACCGACAATGAAAACCTGCCGGGTTTTGTATCTCTTTGTCCGGGCGGGGTTCCGATCATGGAAACCCAGAACTGGCGTGCCGGCTTTTTGCCGGGGGCATTTCAGGGAACCCACATCGATACCAAGCACACCGATATCGACAAGCTGATTGCCAATATCGAGAATGAAAAAATTCCCTCTGAATTTCAGCGCCAGCAAGTGGATTTGATCCAATCGCTGAACCGACGCTTTTCTGAGGCCCGTCCCCGCGACAGTAAGCTGGAAGCGCGGATTCAGAGTTATGAGTTGGCCTATCGAATGCAAATGGAGGCGAGCGATGCTTTTGATGTCACAAAGGAACCGGCCCACATTCGTGAGGCTTATGGTGAGGGTTTGCAGGGCAGGCAGATGCTGATCGCCAGGCGTCTGGTTGAGCGTGGGGTGCGTTTTGTCCAGGTGTGGCATGGAGCAGGGCAGCCCTGGGACAGCCACAGCAAGATCAAGGAGGCGCATGGCAAACTGGCAGGAGATTGTGACCAGGCGATCGGCACTTTGCTGAAGGATTTAAAACAGCGTGGATTGCTGGAGGATACCCTGGTGATCTGGGGCGGGGAGTTTGGAAGGACGCCGACGGTGGAGTTGCCAACGCCAGGCTCGAATGCTGCCGATACTAAATTGGGTAGGGATCACAATCACCATGGTTTTTCCATGTGGCTGGCCGGCGGCGGAGTGAAGGGCGGGTACGCCTACGGGGCGACGGATGAGTTCGGTTTCAAGGCCGAGGAAAATCCGGTGCATGTGCACGACCTTCACGCGACGATTATGCACTTGTTGGGATTTGACCACGAAGCGTTGACTTACCGTTATTCAGGAAGGGATTATCGTCTGACAGACCTCGAAGGCAGCGTGGTGCATGATCTTATTGCGTGAGGGGGTAGCCTGATTGTGAAGCAGAATCGGAGTTCTGCTCTACGGGGTTGCGGTAAGCTTTTGCTCGGAGGCACTTTTTCATCTCCTTTCTCGCGAAGGGTAGGCATTGCCAGCTTAATCTGGTGCTTGAACCCTGCGGCAGCCTGTAAAAATGTGCTGTGTGAGCACTATTCCCATCTGATTTGTGAGTTGGCATAATTATTTTAGCTGGAGTCAAGAATCCAGAGCGGCGATGCGATCACGGAATTTGAGATACAGGAAACCAATGGCGAGAAGAACCAGGCCGACGGCGAAGAAGGCAATGATGCGGTAGAAATTGTCCTGAATGTCCCAGATGAAAATGTGGAAGATGCAGAACAGGAGTCCGAGCAGTCCTGTTAGACGATAGGCACGTAAGCCGGCAAATAGTCCGCTGACAAAGAGGGTGATGGCGGCGATTCCCCAGAACACGGCGGTGAGGTTTTCACTGACGAGGTGATCCATGGCAAAGGCGGTGAAGGTGATGAATAGGGCTGCGCCGGCGTGCAACCAGGGCAGCACAGAGTAAGAGGTGATTTTTTGTTTCAGGAGATGGCGTTGGGCGCCTGCCAGAAGGATGCCGTTGATGACTAAGGCTGAGGCGGTCAGTAGGACACTGAGCAAATCATGAATGGGTGAATCCGGGGCAGAGCCGAAAAACATGATATTGTATGCCAACAGGGAAGCCAGAGCCAAGGGAAACAAAGCCAGTGGGCCGAGGGTTTTGATTTCCCCCCAGCGCCACAAAGCTGAATAAAGCAGGGCGATGCCACTCAGGGCGGCCGCCTGCCAGGGATCTGCCGTGGCGGCGAGCACTACCAGCGTCCAAGTGCCTAGTGCGATGAATGATGCGAGCGGAGGGAAGCTGATCCAAAGGGTGTCAGTGAGCAAAGCAGAGTCGGCTTGCTCCCCTTTTTGTGTCCAGTGGCTGGTGAGCAAGAGATGCAGCAGAGTTGCCAGACCTGTCAGCCAGAACCAGATTTGTCCGTTAGCCACTCCCTGCCAGTTTTCGTTCAGCAGCCCGGAAAAGATGGCCAGAGTGACGGGCAACCATGAGAGGGCGGCGAGAACCCGGAAGGGGAAGCGGCGACTGATGAGTAGCAGGGTGATTCCCAGCAGGCTGGAGGCAAAAAAATCAGGCCCTTCGCCCAGGTGTTTTTGAAAAAATAGGTGGAGGGAAAGGATGGCGAGTCCGTGAAGCAGGGTGTCGGAATACAACGCAAGTTTTTGCAGGGCGGGGGAAGTGACTTTTTTCCAGACGAGGGTGGCGATAACAACGACAGCCACAAGGGCGACCACAAGATTGATGGAATCGTTGGTGAGATGGCCGGGGCGGGTATTGAGCAGGCCTCGCCATAAAAAAAGAAAAGCTCCCGACAAGGGAATGGCCCCGGCGAAAACAAGCTTGCTGTTGTGTATCCTGAATAGAGTGGCGAGTAAGGGCAGGCTGGCGAGGGTGAGAGCACTGGGAAAAAAGTCGGCTCTTGAGCAAATGATCAAACCTCCGGTAAAAACGATGAGGCCGGTGAGGATGGAAAAGGTGATCGAGGGCGGGGTTTTAAGGCCGTCAGCCGTATTTTGTTGGCGGATCAGGATGGCCGCAGTGGCGACGATGGGGAACAAAGCAAAAACACCCATTGTCGAATTGTTGGAAATGGAGAGCAATTGGCTGAGTGCGTGAGTGAAAGGCAATAAGGTCACCAATCCTGTCAGCAGAGTGAAACTGCGGCTCACTGCGGCACCCTTTATTTGAGCTGGCCAGAATCGGCGGATGATTTCAGCAAGGCCGAAGGCAAGGGCAATCAGGGTGATGCCCAGCAAGAGGGCGGCGTGAGTCTGGCTGGTTCGATGGGACAGGAAAACATAACCCAGATAAGTGGCAAGCAGGGGAAGGGCAGCCGCCAAACAAGGGGTCGCCCGTCGTATCACAGGACAGACAAGTCCGATTGCAGCAGATAGAATGAGCAGAAACCAGAGGGGCTCACTGCTGCTCGGGGTGGATGGGCTCAAGGCAAAAATAATCGTTGAAATACCGATCACCACCGCTCCTGCCAGGCGTGCCCAATGGGCTTGTTGGTGGTGGTCAGTGGAGCTGCCTCCAATTCCCGAGGGGAACCATTTTGAATGCAGGGTCAACTGCACGGTGAGAAAGATGAGGTAGAAGCTTCCGGCGAGGCGGAAGGTTTCAAACCATAGCCATTTTTCCGGTGGAGCGAGAGTGAGATCCCGCCAGAACCAGGCGATCGAAGCAGCAAATACCAGGGCAAAACCCAGAGCAATCCAGCGGGACCCACTGCGACGGGCCGTCCACAGGAGGGCAAAACTTTGGAAGGCGATGGCGAGCCAGCGTACCGGGCCGTCAAAAGCCGAGGCAAATCCGAGGCAGAGCAGGGCGCTGCTTTTTAGAAAGAGGGTTTCTGTGAGCGCTTCATCCGTGGAGCGGAAGTAGTGAATGAGAGTGAATGCAAAATACAACAGGGCAAAGATGAAATAAAAGGAGGACAGTTGATCCGGGTAGACCAGGCGGGTGACGCTGTAGCCGATCACAGCTGCTGCGGAGGTATTGCTGAGAATCAGCCATCGTCGCCAGCGATCACTGAGTGGGTGGACTTGTCGAGCGATGCTGAGCAGATTGCCGGCCTCGAAGAGTATGCTCAGGGTGACGAGGGTTGCTGTGATATAGACAAATGAAGCGGCATTGCCGTGATGCCAGTCGAGCAGAACGAAAAAAGTGTAGGCGGTCCACGATCCGGCCAGGGAAGTGATGAAGGTGGTGAGCCAGCCACGTTGGGCAAAAAGGAAAGAACCCGTGGCGGCGAGCAGCATCAGTCCGATGAAGGTGAATCGGTCGAGGTCATGGGTATGCGAAAAGGTGCAGGAAATGAATCCTAATAATAAAGTTAATGTGGCAACGGTTTGATCTTTTTCCCATAATGACCAGGTGATGCTCGCCAGCAGTGCTGCGAGTTGTGACAGGATGCCGATGGTTGGTGAATCAATGATTTTGGTGGCTGGCAGTGCAAAGGCAGCAAAGGCAGTGAAGTAGAGTAAAGCAAAACCTCCGCCGGTGATGGCGCGTCCGAATCCTTCCAGGTTGTCTTTCATTCGGGTGCCGAGAGCAATGGTGCCCAGGGAAATCAGTGACAATGCCAGCACTCTTAACCAGGCGGGAGTGTGCTGGCTGACGTAAACACCAAAAAAAACAGCGGCGATGATGACCAGTATCAGGCCGATGCGGATGGCCCACCAGGCAGCGAGCTGGGTCTCGGCGCTCTCACCTGATTCTGTTTTGTCTGGCGGCCAGAGATGAAAACGTTCAAGCAGACTGCGCCAGGGAATGCGTTCGAAGAAGGAGGGCTCGGTTGAGCTTGGGCTGGGAGCTGGGGTTGGCACTTCTATCGCGGGCTCAGTATGTACCGGGATTTCCGCAACAAGGGGTGAAGGAGTTTGGGGTTTAGGGGCTGAGGCAGCAAAGGATGGGGGTAAAGGAGGGGGGCTGGTTTTTGGAACGAGGGGGGTATTTTTGCTGTGAGCGATGGCTTCCGGGCCAGCTTCAACCGGAGGCTCGGGGCTGGCTGTTTCGCTTTGGGTTTCAGCCAGGTCTTTAACTTCAACATCAGTATTGGGACTGACCTCGGAATCAGGCATATCGATTCTATGCTCAAGTCGCTTCAGCTCTAATTGCAGTTCACGGGTAGATGTTCGCAGTATTTCGTAATTTGAACGCTGGCTCGAGAGCTCATCTTCGAGTTGTTTCAAGTGTTTGCGCAGCTTGGTGTAAACAACAAAAACGACGACGGGAAGGGCGATGAAAAGAATGAAGTAATCCATAAATCAAGAGTTATGCTGGCAAGCCTATCAAAAACGGTTAAACGGAGTAAATTGATTAAAGTGTTAAAAGCATTGATTTAAATGATGAATCATAGGGGTATGGGAATAGCTTGTGTGACGGTGATCATCCCCGTTTGGAACCGTAGTGTGATGTTGTGCCGTGCGGTGGAGAGTGTGCTGGCACAGAGTTTCCAAGGTTTTGAGCTGGTGGTGGTGGATGATGCTTCGGCTGAGGATTTGTCAGAAGTGAGGTGTCTGGTGGAGGGCAAGGGGCATCATTGGCTGCAGATGGAAAAGAACGTCGGTCCAGCGGCGGCGAGGAATGCCGGGGCAAAGTTGGCAAAAAACGAGTGGCTGTCTTTTTTGGATTCGGATGATGTGTGGGCACCGGATAAGTTGCAGAGTCAGGTGGAGTGGCATGAGCGGCACCCTGCATTTGAGATTTCCCAATGTGAAGAAGCCTGGGTGAGGAAGGGCAGGCCTGTTCAGAAAAAAAGTTATCAGGAGCAGCCACAGGGGTGGATTTTTGAGGACTGCGTGAAGGCATGCTGCATCAGTCCTTCATGTGTGATGATGTCGCGGCGATTGTGGCAACAGTCGGGAGGCTTTGACGAACGTTACCGGGTTTGTGAGGATTACGAATTATGGTTGCGTACTGCCTTGTATAACCCGGTAGGCTTGGTAAGGAGCCATGCCGGGCCACTGGTGACCCGGCACGGGGGGCATGAGGATCAATTGTCATTTGCCGTGGAGGCGATGGATCGTTTTCGTGTGCTGGCTTTGTTGGAGCTGATGGAAAAAAATGAGTTGATGGAAAAACAAAAACAAGTGATTGAGCAGGGGGTTTTGAAGAGGGCCGAGGTATTGGGGAAAGGGGCTCGGAAGCGGGGCAAAGCAGCGGATGTGGAGACTTATGCTTTGGCAGAAAAAGGGGCATGGCAGGAAATGGTGAGAGAGATGGTGGGGCTTTGCTTTCAGTGAATGTTGTTTTGTTGTGAATTGTGATTTGGCTTGTTCAGGGCAGGATGATTTTGTATTCAGCTTGAGGGCAGAGAGCATAAAATTTTAGATGCCATGAAGTCTTTTAATAATAAAGTTGCAGTGATTACCGGTGGAGCATCAGGTATTGGTAAGGCGTTGGCATTTCAATTGTCTTCAGCTGGAGCTAAGCTGGCTATAGCGGATCTTGATGAAGAGGCCTTGGCTCAGACGGTCGATGAGATTTGCCAGAGAGGAGGAGAGGTGAGTTCTTATATCGTGGACGTAGCAGATAGGGAAGCTGTTTATGACTTTGCAGCAGATGTAATCAGTCACTATGGGGCAGTACATATTGTCATCAACAACGCAGGTATGGTCATGGGGTCGGTGGGCATAGAGGACCTGAAATATGACGACTTTGCAAGAATCATGGATGTCAACCTTTGGGGTGTGGTGCATGGGACCCAGGCATTTTTACCTCATTTACTGGAGCAAGCTGAAGCGAATTTGCTGAATATTTCGAGCGTCTATGGTCTAACCGCAAAGGCACAGCAGACCGCCTATTCTACAAGTAAATTTGCGGTGAGGGGGTTTACAGAAGCAATACGGCAAGAGTTGCGTGGCACTTCAGTAACGGTGGCGGTGGTATTTCCAGGAGGTGTGCAAACTGATTTGCTTAGGAACTCCCACCTTGTTGGAGATGGTGCCGATACAATAGATCTCGAGCGAGTGAGTAAGCAGCTAGAAAAATATGTGAAAACTACAGCGGCAGAGGCTGCCAGTGCGATCATCGAGGGGATAAAAAACAAGGCTACTCGCGTATTGATAGGTGAAGATGCCCATTATTTTGACATGATTGCGCGCAAGAATCCCGGGAATTACGGGCTAATCCTGGAACGGCGTCGAACAAGGTGAATTACAGGAATGTTGCGAGGGGAAATGTTTGAGTATTATACGATTGAGTTCATTGTAGCTTGCGTTTTAAGCATCGAGTATGGCGGTAAGATGCAGATGAGCTTGTAGAAAATGAATTCACCTAATAAATTTCCACCCGTTCTTCTTGATGATGTAACTGCTTGTTCAAATGAAGGGCAGTACCAGCCTTGTGATCATGCTTTGGCTGGACGGATCTGGAATATTTTTGACCAAGAGGATCTGGAGGGGCTTTTGATTCATCCGGATGAGAAAAATCCGGTTTTGCGTATCTATGATCTTTCCTTGATTCAAGAGCTTGCTGCTCACCGACTCGATCATTTACCTGTTATCCTCAGTCATCTGATTGATTTAAGCGGCGATCCTTTGCCCCCGCACCAGGCTGGCATTGCCATTGAGGTGGCTAATCGTGCAGATGTCGAAGCCGCCAACGGGCTTTCTTGTTGTTTTCTTATCGGGCGCAGTTTTGAGGCTCCCGGGCCGAGTAAGGAGTCGTCGGCATTCATTATTTATCAATTATTGAAGGCTGAAAGTTGCCACCCTTTTTATATCCATGGAGCCACAGGTTATGCTCTTTTCCAAGCTTACCTTGCTTTGGGGGTTTCGGGAATTGTATTGTCTGCAGAACAGTTCAGCTCTGAAACAAGAGATAAAACCGTGCGTTTCCCGTTGGGAGGCAACAGTATTATTCGGCTGTTTTTTGCTGGTGGTACGCCGGAGGCGATTGCTTATCGAGAGCAGCAGCAAAAAAGCCCAGAAAGGTTTTTGAAAACTAGTTTCGAGCAAGTTTACTGGACCTCGGGGAACGGTGATTTGTGGGGAGAAAAACTACGCGGAAAAACTCTTGAGTATTTAAAACTCTATGAATTATCGCCTCGTGAAATAGTTGTTCCAAGCTGTTTTTCAGAAGCCAGTCCGGCGGCTCGCAAAGTCGGCAGCAAGTATCCTTTTTTCCAGGGAGCGATGGCTAATATCACTCAATGCCCGGAGTTTGCTGAAGCTGTCGCAAAAGAAGGGGCATTGCCTTGTCTCGCTTTGGCGGGTTTGTCAGTTCAACGCTCAGGTGAGGTGGTACGCGAGACAGCTAAAAAGGGCTTTCCTTTTGCTGCTAATTTTGTGGCTTTGTCTCTTTCTGCTGAGGGCCTTGAAGAGTTGATAGTGCTTTTTGAGGAAACGCGACCTGCTTATGTAGTTATTTCTGCCCCGCAATTGGATCATGTCAACCGTTTGCTGAAGACGGATCTGGAAGTGGTGGTTCATGCGCCGAATCGAGCGATGTTCAAAGTGTTGTATGACATGGGCTGCCGCAACTTCATTATCGAAGGCGAAGAGGCGGGTGGGCATACTTCCAATATTGGGGGGCTGAGTGCCTGGCAGGGGGTGTTGGAAGAAATTCGTGAAGGCAACTTGCAAGACAAGGTGCATCTGATTTTTGCCGGTGGCATTCATGATCAACTGGCGTCGGAGATGCTTTCCACCTTACTCTATTTTTACGGGCTTGAGCGTGATTTGACAGTGTCCTTGCAAATGGGGACGGCCTATCTGTGCACCGTGGAAGCAATCCAGTTTACCGAGCTTCCGGAGGCCTACCGACAGACGATCCTTTTGGGTAATGATACAGTGATCACCGGAGAGAGCATGCATCGGAACGTTCGCCAGATGGCGACTTCTCATTCGGCGGATTTGTTGGAAAAGGAGTGGTCGATATTTTCTTCTGATCTGGAGCTGGAGGAAAAAAAGAAAGCCTATGAAAAGCTTTATCGCGGGGGTTTGAAGTTGGCAGTTGAGAGTGAAAAATTTGAAGAGGACGGAAGTTATATGGCAGGGGCTGTTAGCATGCTTCTCTCGAAATCCTGCGCGATAGAGCAATTGCATCAAGGCTTATTGCAGGAACCTGTCATCAAACAAGAGAAGCGTTTTGAACCCATTGCCATTGTCGGCATCGGATCCATTCTGCCGGGGGCAAAAAATGTAACCGAGCACTTTAACAATCTTTTGCTCAAGCGTTGTTTTATTACTGATACTCCGGATTCGATTTGGGATCGCAATGTTTATCTTGCCGATGACGGTGATGAAAGTGATACGAGTTATTCTGGCATAGCCGCTTTGCCGGGGGAAGTGGACTCGGATCTTACTGCTTTTCGGATTCCTCCAAGCGTTTCAGATGAGATGTCGCAATTACAGATAGTGACCTTGAAATGTGCTCAGCAGGCATTGGAGGATGCGGGCTATTATAAACGTCCGTTCCCGAAAAACCGGGTAGGTGCAGTGATCGGATCGGCCAAGGTCGCTTCGGTTGAATTACACGATAAACTGGTATGGCGAAAAATTAGATACCGGCTTGAAAATCTTATCAAAGAGGGCGGCTATGATGTTGAAAGTGTGAGGGGATTGATTGAGCGGTACGATGAGGAGTTCAACCAGTTTGAAATCACGGCAGATACCATTCTCGGGGGGAATCCCAGTCTGGCAGTATCACGTCTTGCTTCAGTGTTTGATTTCCAGGGTTTGACCAATGCCATTGATGCCGCGTGTTCATCGTCTCTTGCAGCAATCGGGAGTGCTATCACCTTGTTGCAGGAAAGGCGCTGCGATGTGGTCATCAGTGGCGGAGTGGGTGCTGGCACGGGAGCGGAAGAGTTTATTGGGTTTTCGCGCATACAGGCTTTGTCTGGTAAGGGATCTTTCCCTTTTGACGAGAGGGCCGATGGTTTTGTGATTGGAGCAGGGGGAACGCTTTTTGTATTGAAGCGCTATGAGGATGCGATACGCAATGGAGATGAAATATATGCGCTCATTCGGGGTTGGGGGGCTGCAAATGACGGCAAGGGCAAGGGGATTGCCGCGCCTGATTTTGAGGGGCAAACGCGTTGCCTTAAAGATGCCTACTTTAATAGCGGTATTGATCCATCGGATGTGGACTTTCTGGAATGCCATGCGACGGGAACTCCGGTAGGCGATGCTGAGGAGCGTAAAACAGTAGCAGCATTTTTCGGGAAGGATCGAATTCAGAAAAAACAAATCCCTCTTCCGATGGGAGGTAGCAAGGCGACTACCGGTCATGTAAGATCCGGAGCAGGGGCTGTAGGTATGTTGTCCGGAATTTTTGCCATCAATCAGCGCAGCGTGCCTCCTCAGGTCAATTTTGAACAGGCTCCAGAGGGGGTGAATTATGAAGACTTGGGATTGCATATTGCAAAAAAACCAGAAGCCATTTCGAGTGATGAGATCGTAAGCGGGATTTCTTCATTTGGTTTTGGCGGGATCAATTACCACGCGGTGCTTTCAAGCTCACCTAAAAATCAGCGCACGCCTCTAATCGAGGTTGGGAAGGCTGATTTTTTGACTTTCTCCAAACTGAGCAGTGATGTTGCGTATGTTTTTCCTGGGCAGGGATCTCAATTTATCGGGATGCTGCTTGAATTCAAGAATTGTCCGGAAGTGGCGCACCTGTTTCAGAAAGCAGATGAGATCTATCAAGAGATTTCAGGTTCTCTGCTCACTCCTCTGCTACTTGAATTGCCTTCTGAAATTCCTGAAATTGAAAGGGGCCAGGAAGAAGATATTTTATCTACCGAGGTGTCACAACCAGCAATTTTTCTTACTTCGGCAGTGATGCTTGAGCTCATTAAGCAGCAGGGAGGTACGAGTCCGGGACTGGTTCTGGGGCATTCACTGGGGGAATACGCAGCTTTGTATACGGCGGGGATATTGAGCTTTGAAGATGCGTTCACCCTGGTTTGTATGAGAGGGCAGTTGATGAGTGCTTCACGATCTGCAGAGGCAGGGGCAATGATAGCGATTGAGGGGGGAGAGGAACTTGCTCAAGAGCTGATTGAGCAGGTGGACGGTTACGCGATCTGTGCAAACCTGAATGAATACAGGCAGACTGTGATTTCCGGAGAGAAACAGGCAATCGACAGAATTGAGAAGCTTGCGGATAAAGCAGGGATGAAGGCTTTCCCTTTGAATGTGTCGAGAGCTTTTCATTCCAAGCTGGTGGGTGATTGTGTTGAACCCATAAGGAAACAACTTGAGTCAGTTGATTTGAGTCAAAGCACAATGCCGGTACTGGCATGTTTGAGTCGGGAATCATTTCCTGTGGGGTTCGGATCTGGAGGGGCTATGGGCAATGAGGACAGGCAGCAAACTATCAGTTTACTCAGTCGGCAAATCGATCATCCTGTTGATTTTATTTCCCAAATAAACGGGGCTTATGAAAATGGGATACGGAGATTTGTCGAGGTGGGGCCAAAGGGCACTCTTACCCGTTTGATTGAGCAGATTTTGGAGAACAAACCGCTGCAAACGGTATTCTTGAATCAGCCGGATACTGATACGATTCAGCAGATCAATGGGTTGGCGGGGAAACTTGAGCAGCCAGTGGAGATCAAGCGGCAGCCTCTGCCGGTTCAGAACAAGAGTCGCAAGAAGGGCAAGAAAGTTGTTGTAGAGACTCCTGGAGAAAAGCTGCATTTGATTGATCAAATATTTGAAACAGTTTCCTCTATTTCGGGATACGATGTGGCAGCCATTGATAAGAGCGCAGAGTTCGAACGTGACCTTGGAATTGACACCTTGAAGATTTTTGAAATTCTCTCTCGACTGCGGGGGGGCATTCTTCCCCAGGAAATTGATAATTTTCGGGACCTTACCAGTGTGGAAAAAATTCTAGTGGCTGCGGAAAGCTATTCGGGAAAGGTGTCTGGTGAGCAGGAATCCGGTACCGAATCAAAAATAAGTTGGTACAAGCACAAGATGGTGCAGACTTCAGAACTTCCCACGGATATTCCTCCGACAACTCTGGAGGCTTTTGGAATAGACCGGCTTGATGCCCCTTATACCGGTGAAAAAAAACAAATTATTCTGATTAGGCCTTTGACGACCTCAATGAGATCGGTGGCTGAGG
>DAOUQC010000079.1 GCA_030625775.1 Verrucomicrobiota bacterium | reverse complement strand
TTTGATCTCATCATCCAAGCTGATTGCCCAGAAACAAGCGTTGATGAGGAGGCGACGATAGCCGGGATTGAGGATGTCGTCGGAGGCACCGTAGGTAGTGGTGAAAGTGCGGCCCTTGCTGCCGTTTTTCCCTTTGTAAGTTCGGGTCCACGCTCCTGGTGCAGCTTTCAGGTTAGCGGCGATTTTTGAATCCTGATTCATGCCGTTCAGGGGTTGGGCCATCGCCGGGATTTCACAGTCTTTTGTAGGTTCCGTGAAGTAACCACCTGAGGGAACCCACATGTTTTTGACTCCGCGAAGAACAGGGTGATTTCCCTTTTCTGCCACGATGGGAAGGCGGGTGCTTTGTTCGTTGTTTTTCCCATGGTGTCCGTTCCAGGTTTCGCCCAAAACCTGACGCCCAAAACCATCATTGTAATCTGCTTTTGGATATTTGAAAGAGTATTTGGCGTAAGGATCATCCTCAGGGATTTTGAAAGCATGGGTGGACGTGCGCAGCGCTACGATGGGGCCGGCTCGATCCAGATAGTCCACGAAGTGTTGCATTTGATCGTGGGGCAGGTGTTGGAAACGGGTATAGAGAACCAGAAGGTCGGCAGTTTTCAGAGTCTTCATTCCCGGAATGTTGGATTCACCAGGCAGGATCACGCCGGTCTTGGGGTCGAGTCCGAAAAGCACGGTGCATTTGAAGCCGTGATGTTTGGCCAGAATGCGAGCCAGGGCGGGCACCGCTTCCTGGGAGCGGTAATTGTGATCGTTGGCGATGAGGACGATATGCTTGCCCTTGTCAGAACCGCTGCCGCCTTTATAGACGAGTGGTGTGGCCTGGGTGGGGATCAGGCAGGTCAGCAATATTACGAATACGAGGGGGAGGAGTTTTTTCATGGCTTTTGAATCTTGGAATCGCTATTGACTCCCCAAGTTTCAGGTTTCAGTTCCAATTCCGGTTGGGAGAATTAAGTCACTTCACCACTTTCATGATTCCCCGCATCAGCATGTAGTGACCGGGGAAGGTGCAGACAAACTCGTAATCACCTGGTTTGTCAGGAGCTTTGAATTCCAGCACTTCACTTTGGCCATTATCCAGCATCTTGGTAGCCCAAAGGATTTTGGGAGAATCCGGGCGGAATCCCCTGGTGAATCCTTCTGCTCCCATTGCCATGGCTGCCAGGGCAATCTCATCGGCACTTTTTGGCAGAGTGATTATGAGATTATGCGGCATGAAGTCGGGATTGGTAAAGGTCAGTTTGACTTTTTTTCCAGCTTTCACGGTGAAATTTTTCACATCGTAACGCATTTTTTCAACGATGGTATTGATCTGCACGACCGTGAGCTCATCTGTCTCGGAGATCACCCCTTTAGGCAAGTTGGTTTCCACATGGCTCTCATATCTTTCCCCCGATGAATTGGTGAAATCGACATTAAACCAATGGTGTTGCACCGTATTGGCGGCGATACGGGCATGTGGTTCGGGAGAAGTCAGAAGCTGTCCCAGCAGCTTGGAGTCACGCACGTTGTGCTGCTGGTGCAACCAGAGTGCTTCGAGCAAGTGGTGGGCATCTTCTTTCTTTTTGGGATCGAATTTTTTCATCCACTGCTGACAAGCGGTGATCACTTCTTTACTGGGACGCTCACTGAGTTCGATGCGGGTACGATGGCGAACCCCATCAACCGGATGTTCGAGATTGGCCATCAGTTCAGGCAGTGAAGCACCGTCAATTTTGACCGGCTTTTGCAGGGGTTTGTTTTCATTCACAATGCGGTAAATACGTCCGTGTTTGTGATCTCGGTTGGGGTCACGAATATTGTGCTGCATATGTCCGATGATGACATTTTGCCAGTCAGAAACGTAAAGTGCACCGTCTTCGCCAAAAATGGCATCGGTGGGACGAAAGTTTTTGTCTTCACTGATTAGAAAACCTTGATTGACGGTTTTTTTCATTTCTCCCGTCTTTGGATCGGCAGCTTGGGTGATCAGCTTACTGCCTGAAGGAGTGCCCCAGACTTCACCTATCTTGGAGGTCCATTTGACTGTTTTCTTTTTGTCTCCTTTTCCTTCGGTGCGGCTGCGCTCGACGCCGCCTTCACGATTTAACTTGTACTGCTTGAGACCAAGGTAGCCGATGGCATTGCAAATCAGGAAGTCGCCTTGCATTTTATCGGGAAAATTCTGGCTGGACACAATTTCGTCAGCACAGACAGGGCGTACTTCTTTATCCAGCAGAGGGAACATTTTGAAGCTTTTACCATCAGGGCGCACCTGGTAGGCGCGACCTCCAGTGCCGTCATTGGCATAATGATAGCCCCAGTAATCAAAGGCGGTTCCATGGGGATTAGGGCTGTTGCCTGCATGGTGGGTGATGGTGTATTGGCGGGGATCAAATCGATACATCGCCGAGGAGCCCGTGCTGAGTGAGGGACCCCAGGGATGCTCGATGTTGTTTTCCATGAAAATTCCGCTCTGCCAGTAGAGGGCGCCGTCAGGCCCCATGATGAGATTATTGGCAGTGTGATGGGTGTCGGCCGAACCAATTCCATTGAGATAACGGATTTCGACGTCAGCGACATCATCGCCGTCAGTGTCTTTCAAGAAAAGGATGTCCGGCTGGCGGGTGACCAAAATTCCACCGTTCCAGAATTCAAAGCCGAGCGGATTGTGAACCTTGGCAAAGGTGATGACCTTGTCAGCCACACCATCTTTGTTTTCATCTGGAAGGATCAGAATGCGGTCATCCATTTCTTTCATCGGCTCCCATTTGGGATAGGTATTCCAGGCGGCAACCCACAGGCGGCCTTTGCCATCGACCTGCATTTGCACCGGGTTGGCCAGTTCGGGAAACATTTTTTCATCGGCGTAAAGGTTGGCCTTGAAGTTTTTCGGGATTTTTAATTTGGCGATCCCTTCCTCTCCAGTGATGTAATTAAGGTTGCCTTCCTTCATGGTATTGGAGCTTTTGCTGCCACCACCGACATTGGATATCACCTTGACTGGCTTGGGCACGTTGCTGTCCACAACGGCGATGTCACTGCCGCGGGCCTGGGCATGAACCCGTACGTCACGGTTTGCCGTCATGACATCGAGCATGGTGAGTTCGTGCATCAGTACATCGGCATTGCTTTGATCATTGTAGAATTTCAAGGTGGAGCGACCGCCCCAGACATCGTTTCCGTCCGTCGCCCGGAAGCGGTTGAACCAGTGCCAGTTTTTGTCAATCACTGCTTGGCGAAGTGGCTCAAGTTTATCACTAGCGGCCACATCCTTTCCGGTGAGCTGTTTGACTATGACCTCGGCGATCTGACGATTACCTTCTTCAGCCAGGTGGATGCCGTTGATCGTAAGTGGTTTTTTTGATGCGGCATACAGCGTCTTGGAAGGGGAAAACAAATCAACAAAACCAGTCTTTTTTTCGTCAGCCACTTCTTTCACAGCTGCGGCGTATTTGGCCAGGCGCTCATTATTGGTTTTGCCATCAGGCAGGTTGGGACTCTTCAGGTCTTCATGGGCAATCGGGGTGAATAAAACGATGCGGGGTTCGGATTTGCCATTGGGTTTCAAGGCCCGGTATTTGGTGATCATGTCATCGAGGTCTTTTTTGAATTTATCGAGTCCCTTGTCTCCTGCGAAAGACTCATTGTATCCGAAAAAGATGAAGATGATGTCGGCTTTGCTGTGCACCAGATAGTCGTCTACCGGCATGAAGCCCTTGCTGCGAGGCCTTTTGGTGACGGTATCCCCGGACAGGGCCTGGTTACGCAAAATGAGCTGGAGATCGGGATACTCATTCTGCAGCAGTGTTTCCAACCACCCGTCGTGTTGAAAGCGGTCGGCCAGGGCATTGCCGATCAGGCAAATATGGTCGTTCTTTTTGAAGGCAAATTCGGCCTGAGAGCTCAGAGTGAATGCGAATAGCAGGCTCAGAATATATCCCAGCTTTGGAATCGTGGAAAGATGGAGGAATTTGGGTTCTTTCATGGATAGTGACTTAAAAGGGATTTGGGGTTTCTGTCAAACGTTCACGGCCACACAATCAGGCCATAGGACAGCTTTATCCTGCCGGGATTTCAGGAATCAATCATTGTTGACGGCGATGAACCTTGTGCGATCACCGAGGTGGGGCTTGATCAGTTCCGGGCTAACTTTGATTATTGTTACCGACCACTGCTACGAACTTGCTGTTCCATGAGCAGCGCTCTGTAGCGTGCTTTTTTAAGAATGCCAGGGCCGTATTTGCGTTCGATTTCTATTGTCATCAAAGCGTTGTATTGTTTGGCGTAGCGAAGTTCATCCGGATCGATTAAGCCATCGGCGATCACCTCGGTTTTTATACCAAGATCGTCTTTGAGGATTTTGTTGTAATAGGGGGTTACTTTTCCCGGAGCTCCGTATTGTTTGAGCTCCAAACGTCCTGACGCCAGGTCCTTTTTAAAATCGGCCATGGCATCCCCTGGTTTTTTTGCGAAGAGCTTTTTAACTTTCTTTTTTACCGGGCGCTTTTTTTCTGTAGAGGTCGATGCCAGATCACTCGGTTTTGACGTGGTTGTAGAGATACAAGAGGACAGAGCCATCATCGAAGCCAAAACGACTAAGGCAAGTTTTGAGGGCTGGGTAAAAAATAAGAATAAGGTGTTCATGTTTTTAGGCGTGTAGGCGGGCACTTAAGCCACCGGAGCTTACAGGAAAGAATGCATGGAGGGAAACAAAATTGAGGAAAGCAGTGATTTTACTGTCCAATAAACTCCAGGGGGGCTTTATAGTTATAGGGCGCATGTGAAGTCGCCTATTGATGATGCATAATTCCCAAGATACCGAAGCTTTCATTCGCCTGCTGTCCGAGCACGAACGTGGGTTGTACCTGTATGTGATGACCATGACGCCACATGCATCCGATGCTGATGATATTCTGCAGGAGGCCAAGGTGGTGATGTGGCGGCATTTTGGGGATTTCAAGTTGGGCACCAATTTTGGAGCCTGGGCACGCAAGGTGGCTTTTTATCAAGTGCTGGCCTATCGCAAACGCAAACAAAGAGACCGGCTTTGTTTCAGTGATCAATTTGTCGAACTGGTAGCTGAAGAGATGAAGGATGAGGAAAGCCATTTGGAATCCCGCTACCAAACGCTGGCGTCTTGCGTAGCCAAGCTGGACCCTGAACACCAACGTATTGTGAGTTTGCGTTACGAAGGAGGGGAGTCGATTGAATCGATTGCTGAAGCGGTGGGTAGAACGAGCGGGGCTGTGTACCGGGTACTGAGTCGTATCCGGAGATCCCTGCATACATGTGTGAGTAATCAGCTGGATAAAAATTTAGCGGATGGAGAATTGGCATGAAGAGTGAAGAGGAAAATACGGTGATTAAAGAAGAGGTTTTTGAGCTTTGTGAAAAAACTCTGAATGGGGAACTGTGTGAGGAGGGATTGCTGCGGCTTGAAACCCTGGTGGTGGGCAATGGGCAGGCGCGTAAATTTTATGTCGAATACATGCATCAGCATGCGGGTTTGTATTGGCAACATGCGGATGAGGGCGTAGCATTTGCTCTCAACTCATTGGTTTCGGAATGCACGATTGATGAGAACCGGGTGGGTTCGTTTGATCAGGCTGGAAAGGGGGGGGCAGATCCACACGCTTCATCAGAAAATATAGTTTTGGGTCCGTGGACTTGGAAGAAAACTGCCGCAGTAGCGGTGATATTGATCGGCGGCGTGCTTATGGGCTGGGGAGTAGCGGAAAAAAATCCCCTGGAACCTAGCATTGCGACTCTGATCAAAGCAGCGAATTGCTCATGGCAGGGTGGGGTTCTGCCGACAGAAGAGGGTGCCAAGTTGAGGACGGGAAGGCTGCGATTGCAGGAGGGCCTGGCCCGATTGAAATTTACCTCCGGCGCAGAGCTTACCCTGGAAGCGCCTGTGGATATTGAGCTGCTTTCACCGATGCTGTGCCGATTGCACCGGGGTACGGTAGTGGCAAAGGTTCCCGAACAGGCTCAAGGTTTTACGATTGAAACAGAAAGCGCAAAACTGGTGGATCACGGCACTGAGTTTGGAGTGCATGTCGATGGGCATGGGGGAAGAACCAATGTGCTGGTATTCGATGGGATTGTGGATGTCGAACAAAAACAGAGCGGTGAAGTGCAGCGCTTGACGACGGGCAACGGTTCCAAGATCAGCGCCGAGGTGTTTGAAACAACGGAATCAGCTCCACTCGAATTGGTGGCAGGTGGTGCAGGGAGCCAATCGATAGAACGTTCGGATGGGGGGAATACCATGGTGATAACCACTGCTGATGGACAGGGGGAAGACACTTATGTGCAGGCAACAGATTCTGATATTCACACATCACAGGTATTGCTATTGGCAAAAAATTCCGAGGTGTTTGACAAGGGTTTAGGTTATTCGAGGAAGATTTACCTGCGTTTTGATCTCGGTCGCCTGTCACCGGAAAGGAGTGTTTTGGAGGCGGGCTTGAGATTGGAGGTCAAGCGAAGTGATTTTGGTTACGCTTCTTTTGTGCCGGATGCAGAGTTTGTGGTGTATGGACTGCGTGATGACCACTGGGAACGTGATAAAATAACCTGGGAAAATGCACCGGCGAATAATGACACTGGCGGTGGGGCCGATGTGTCCCAGGTGATTGAATTGGGAACATTTGTTATTCCCCAGGGGGTTTACCGCGGAGAGGTAGGAGTGGAAGGCCCCAAGCTGGTGGAATTTCTCCAAGCGGAAAGCCGCGAGAATGGAATAGCGAGTTTACTGGTGGTGCGGCGGACAGGTGAGATTCGCCGGGGCAGTGGCTTAGTGCACGCTTTTGCCAGCAAACGTCATCCGAGCGCATCCCCACCTACACTGCAACTCAAGTTGTCGGACTAGGGAAGCCCTGCCGGAAAGTGGGTGCATTCGGAGTGGTTGGTCGATTCGCTTCCGCTTCACGATCCAAGGTTCAGCCCTACCTTCCCCGCTTGGTCAACTTGCGTTTTTTGCGTAGCTCCTCTTGTTTTCGCATTTGGTGGGCGATGAAGAGGGCATTGTTGTCAGTGAGAGTGTCACCGTCTCTGCGCCTGAGAGTTCCCCCGAATAGAGTGGAGGTGAATTTTTTTTCACGAATAGAGCTATTGCGAACTGAAAACATAATAACTTGGGGGTGGCCGACAATAGTAAAAATATGCTGGGGGGCGAATATAGTGTTATTCAGATGTTTAGCAAACTATATTTGGTATATCAGCTCAGCTGGAAGAAGCTTTCGGCTGTGTGGGTGGTGGTTGAAGCGAGTTCTTCCAGGGAAACTCCCCTGAGCTCAGCGATATGAGCAGCGGTGTGACGAGTGTAGGCCGGCTCGCAGCGCTTCCCTCGGAAAGGGGTGGGAGCCAGGTAGGGGGAGTCCGTCTCGAGCATGAATTGTTTTGCCGGAATACGCCGAGCAGTTTCATGCAGGTCTTTTGCGCTTGAGAAGGTGGCAATACCGGTGAAAGAGATCAGGTGTCCTTGGTCCAGAAAGGGTTGAGCTTGCTCAAGGCTTCCTGTGAAACAATGGAAAACAGCCTGGACACGGCCTTCATAACCACTAATGATTTTCAGTAGATCGCAGCGGCATTCGCTTTCACCATTTTTGTCCCGCTGGTGAATGACTACAGGCACTTGCAGTTCAGCAGCCAGATCCAGTTGTGCTCGAAAGAACTTCATTTGTTGTTCACGCCAGGCGGATAGGCTGGAGCCATCTCTGGGAGGGTGGAAATAGTCGAGTCCAATTTCCCCGATAGCGACGACTTTGCCGTGCTCAAACCAGACACGGATTTGCTCAAGCCACTTGGTCTCAGTAATTTCATGAATTGAAGTGGGGTGAATGCCTACGGTGGCATAAACCGGAGCAAATTGTTCAGCAATCCTGATATTTCGCTGACTGTCTTCGAGGTCAGTTCCGATGCTAATAATACGGGTGACGCCGGCCTCTGTCGCCCGGGTGATCACTTCTGCCAGATCATCGGAAAATTGATTGCTGGCCAGATGCGCGTGGGTGTCAATTAACATGGGAATGAGGAGGCAGGGAGCCTCTTTACCATTCAATCACAGCACTGGCCCAAGTCAGGCCTGCACCAAAAGCTACCAGTAGAATACGGTCGCCGGGTTTCACCGCAGCACTTCGATTGGCTTCGTCGAGAGCAATGGCAACAGCAGCGGCGGAGGTGTTGCCGTATTTATCGAGGTTGATGAATACACGATTCTTTTCGATTTTGAGGCGGTCGGTGATGGCATCGATAATACGTAGATTGGCCTGATGCGGAATGACCAGACTGATGTCATCAGCTGTCAATCCCGCTTCTTCGATGGCTATTTCTGCAGCTTGACGCATGGCATTAACCGCACATTTAAAAACTTCCCGCCCTTGCATGGCCAGTGCGGCCAGATGCTGCTCTGCATTTTGCAGGGTGATGGGGCAGGCGGAGCCGCCGCCGGGTATATTCAGGATCGCAGCTTGTTTGCCATCGGTTCCCAGATGGGTCGAAAGGATAGTGCCAGCAGCATTGTCATCGTCTTGCGAGGTGAGCACGGCTGCACCGGCTCCGTCACCGAAAAGAACACAGGTGTCACGATCCGTCCAGTTGACAAAAGCACTGAGTTTTTCAGCGCCGATGATGAGCGCATTTTTAAAGGTTCCGCAGGCAATGGCAACACGGGCAAACTCAAGGGCATACAAAAAGCCTGAACAAGCAGCGGATATGTCGAAGGCCACCGCCCGGTAGGCATCGAGAGATTTTTGGACGTAACACGCAGTAGCTGGTGTCAGGGTGTCCGGTGTGATGGTGGCAACAATGATCAAATCAATATCCTCACCGCGAATGCCCGCTTGATCCAGAGCCCTGCGGCCTGCATGGCTGGCCATGTGACTGGTGAACTCATCTGCGCCAGCGATGCGGCGTTCTTTGATGCCGGTGCGTGAAGTGATCCAGTCATCCGAAGTATCGACCATTTTTTCCAGATCGTGATTGGTCAGAATTTTTTCCGGCACGTAACTGCCAGTGCCTGCGATCCGCACTGCACGTGTTACTTTATTTGAGGCGGCATTGTTTGTCATCCGATCAGTCCGTATTTCTGGATTTTTTCTTCGATATGAGGATTCACTTCATGCCTGACGGATTCTGCAGCGACCCGTATTGCATTCTTGATCGCCAGCGGTGAACTGGAGCCGTGAGCAATGATGCAGGTACCATTTACTCCGAGAAGAGGGCTTCCGCCATAATTTTCGTAATTCCCTCGTTCCAGAGTGGCGACAAAAGCCCCTTTGGCCATCAGGGCCCCCATCTGCCTGAAAGGGGATATAGTGAGTTCTTGCTTGAGCCATTTGAAAACGACTTTGGCAGTGGCTTCACAACTTTTCAGCACAACATTGCCAATGAAGCCATCGCACACCACCACATCAACGGGGGACTCGAAGAGATCATGCCCTTCGACGTTGCCTTTGAAATTGAGAGGTGAGTTTTTCAAGAGCTCAAATACTTCTTTGGTGAAACTGTTGCCTTTGCTGTCTTCTTCTCCTACCGACATTAATCCGACGACAGGATTCTCTTTTCCTTGCACGTGTTCTGCGTAAACACTGCCCATGATTGCGTATTGCAACAGGTGGCTGGGTTTGGCATCAACATTGGCACCTGCATCGATGATGTTGCAGGGGCCGTATTCATTTGGCAAGGCGGAGGCGATGCCTGCTCGTTCAACTCCGGGGAGGGTACGCAGTTTGATGGTGGTACTGGCTACAGCTGCTCCAGTATTTCCAGCACTGACAACGGCTTCGCAGTCACCGTTTTTCACCAAATCAACAGCGATGCTGATCGATGATTTTTTCTTTCGGCGGACAGATTTCACTGCTTCTTCATGCATTTCCACGGTTTCGGGAGCATGGACGATTTCCACTTTGGCATGGCTGAAGCCTTGCCGATCCATTTCGGCTTTGACAGTGGTTTCATCCCCCGTGAGGTAGAGTCGCTCTATAAAAGGCAGTTCCGATAGAGCGTCTTTGGCTCCGGCGACCACGCAATGAGGCGCATTGTCTCCTCCCATAGCATCAACTGCAATTTTCACGGTTGTTCAGGTAGTATTGAGAATGGAAGTAATAGAGCTTCAGCTCCACTTTAAAGGGCAGGTTGATCTGATTTGAAACAAAAAGAGCCACCTTCGAAAGGTGGCCCCTACTTATCAATCAAATGGGAAGCCGCCCATTGTTGGCAGATGACTAAAAAGTGTCAATCGTCAACACCTGGCGGTCGCGATAGTAGCCACACGAAGGGCAAGCGGTATGCGAACGGACTGCGCTGTCGCATTCCGGGCATGTTTTAAGTTTAGCCATACGCCAGCGCTGACCGCTGCGACGAAGGCGTTTTTTCATTTTTGAAGTTCTGCGTTTTGGGACTGCCATGATCTATCCGTTGGTTGGTGTGGGATTAACGGTCAAAAAAAGGGATTGTCAAGGGGACTTAAGCGCACTTAAGGGTCTTTGGTATCTAAATTTTCAAGAGCTTCCCAAATATCAGGGGCTTGCGCATTTTCAGGTTCACCGGAAGTGGGGGGATTTCCTTTGTTTTCAAAGGAAAAAGGGCCTTTCAGGGGGCAGATACGGTCAGCTTCCTGGCCTTCGGTGCAGTGAGGATAAGTGGGGATTCCCAGCAGGATATCGTCACGAATGTGTTCGGTCAGGTCGACAACATTGTCATCATCGATTTTAATCTCCGCATGGTAGTCACTGATATCCCGGAGATAGGAAAAATCCTCCAAACATCCCACACAGCGGAGTAGGGACGGGATGGAGAGTAATCCATCAATGATCAGGTGTTCGCCACTGATCGAGGTGTGGAGGTCGCAACTGATTGGGCCGATGGAGCGAATATCTCCATTACTTTCGATCTGAAAAATATCACATCCAAGTTGACCTTTTAAGGTAGCTTGGTCACTTTCGAGGTCGCCGAATCGGATAATCATCACAATTATGTTTTTTTGAAGCCAAGTTTTTTGTCAATCGCTGCTGCGGCTTTTTCAGAGATAAAGTCACGAACATCATTGCCGGTGCCGGCTATTTCCTTGATGATTCGTGAGCTCAGGTAGATATGCTCCTGATTGGGCATCAGAAAGATGGTTTCGACACTTGATTGGAGTTGGCGGTTCATCAGTGCCATTTGAAACTCATATTCGAAATCCGATATCGCCCGGAGTCCACGAATGATACAGTCAGCTTTCTGTTCAATTACAAAATTAACCAGCAGGCCGTCGAACTCGGTCACCGATACGCCAGGTATGGCGGCGGTGGCGTCTTCAATGATTTCGATGCGCTTTGCCGTCGAGAGCAGGGCATTTTTTGAGGAGTTTGCGGCGACGGCCACGACCACTGAGTCACACAGGCGGGCAGCTCGACTGATTACGTCGAGATGGCCGTTGTGCAGGGGGTCGAAACTTCCTGGATATATTGCTTTTTGCATCTTGAGCGGCTTGAGTGCCGTTTTTATAGTTGCCACGATACATGACATTTTTTTCAATTAAAGAATGAAACCACGGATTTGGTGGATAGCACAGATAAGATGAGATTTTTTTCAGTAATGAATGGTTGGATTCACAAGCTTGAATGAGTGGGAAAATTGATGCCGATACGCTGTTGCGAGCCTACCAGATGGGTTTGTTCCCGATGGCGGATGTGGATGAATCAGGGGATGAACAGATCTCCTGGTATGCTCCGGATCCCCGTGGAGTGATTCCTTTGGACAAATTTCATATTCCACGTGGGCTGAAGCGGGCCTTGAAGAAGGAAGAATACGAGATCCGAATGGATACGGCTTTTGCTGCCGTTATTGAAAAATGCGCAGACCGGGAAGAGACGTGGATCAGTTGCGGGATTCGAGCGAGTTACAGCCGGTTGTTTGATTTGGGCTGGGCTCATTCAGTAGAGAGCTGGTATGAGGGGAATTTGCTGGGAGGTTTGTATGGTGTGGCCATCGGCGGGGCTTTTTTTGGCGAATCAATGTTCAATCAGCGAACGGATGCCTCGAAGGTGGCCTTGGTTCATTTGGTGAGGCATTTGAAGGCCAAAGGTTTCGTTTTGCTCGATACCCAGTGGACCAATCCGCATCTCGAGCAATTCGGCTGCATTGAAATCTCGCGGGAGCAATACGCGAAAGAACTTGTGGTGGCGCTGCAAACAGAGGCGCAATTTTAGAAAAAGAGGTCGGCGACAGCGGCATCGTCCAGATCTGCAGGATCGCTAATCGCTACCAGTTCGCCGATATAGTCGATTTGCTCCAGATCCTGGGTGATACCGGATTCGGTGTCAGTGCTTTCAGCAAGATCAGCAAAAGATTTGGTTGATGCAGCCGGGCTCGGATCATTCGCCCTGGCGATGCTTGCCCCGGATACAGAGTTACTAGAGGAAGAGGGCTTAATGCCAGGCAAGAGAGTGAGGGCCGCAAACAGAATGGCGGTAGCGCCAAGGGCAAGGGGCAGTACAAGGGCGGGGCGTTTGAACCAGGAAAAAAATAACATCAACCCGTTTTCCGGAGTTTCGGCTTCGAGCTTGCGAACTTCCCGGACGACGTTGCGAACAAAAGACGGATTGGCTTGCTGAGTCTTGGACTTCAGCAGCAGTTCCCAGCTTGGATCTTGTTCTTCTGGTATTTTCATCAGAGGATGAAACGACTATAAAGCACAATAGTTGCAAATTTTCTTTAAAAAACAATTAAGCACGGATTTCAAGGGTGCCACGGATGCGGATTAAGATAGGGAAAAGGTGGTTTTTTAAAAGGATGGCCACTAAACTCTCTTTTTATCAGGACATAGTGGAAGGATTGACGAAGAATCCATCCTACTGTATTGCTTGCCAAGTCTTTAGTGTGAAATCCCAGTGGTAGAGTGCAGATATGAGTGAGGGAACGGTTTTGAAACGATTGGGCGCGGGGTTGATGTTTTTGGGCATTGGTCTGGGGGCATTCGGGGCGCATGGTTTGGAAAAAATACTGACTGAGAACGGGCGTCTGGATACTTGGCAGACGGCGGTTTTTTATCATTTGATTCATGCTTTGGCCATTTGGGTGATGGGATATCTGGCAGCTGACCGGCGTAATGTGGGATTTTGTTTTGTGGCTGGGATAGTGGTTTTTTCCGGCAGCCTTTACCTCTTGTCGGTGACGAATATTCGCTGGTTGGGTGCGATCACTCCGATTGGAGGATTGTTATTTTTAGCGGGATGGGGGATTCTGGTGTTTCGCCCGAATAAAAAAAGGGGGGGTCATGGTGAGTGATTTACAGAAAATTGTTCTCACGATGTTTGCTGTGTTCAGCGGGCACTTCATGAGCCTGGCGGCGGAAAAACCGAACATCGTTCTCATCATGGCCGATGATATGGGTTATGAATGTCTAGGCTGCAATGGCAGTAAGGATTACCGCACCCCGAATCTCGATCGGTTGGCGGGTGAGGGGCTGCGATTCACCAATTGTTATTCCACGCCACTGTGCACGCCGTCACGGGTGCAGATCATGACGGGCAAATACAACTTTCGTAACTATGAAGAGTTCGGCTATTTGCGGACAGGGGAACGGACTTTTGCGCAGGTGTTGAAGCAGGCGGGTTATGCGACTGTGATCGCTGGCAAGTGGCAGTTGAATGGTTTGTCCTATCCTGACCGGTATCCTGTCAGTTTACGAAAAGATCATCGCAGGCCGGAAGCTTTTGGTTTTGATGAATGGTGCCTGTGGCAACTGACTGAAGTGAGGACAAAGAGTGGTGAGCGTTTTGCCGATCCGTTGATCGAACGCAATGGAGGACCGGCACAAAAGCGGAAAGGAAAATACGGGCCGGATGTTTTCCGGGATTACTTGTTGGAATTTATCGAGCGGAAAAAAGACGAACCTTTTTTGGTCTACTATCCGATGGTGCTGACCCATGACCCCTTTGTGCCAACGCCTGATTCGCCAGAGTGGAGTGACCCGCAAAAGAGGATGAAACGCAGCAAACATCACTTTAAGGAAATGGTTGAATACACGGACAAAATCGTGGGTCAAGTGGTGGCG
This sequence comes from Verrucomicrobiota bacterium, assembly GCA_030625775.1. Lineage (GTDB taxonomy): Bacteria > Verrucomicrobiota > Verrucomicrobiia > Verrucomicrobiales > DEV007 > JAADHD01. Next base: position 8,009 of record DAOUQC010000079.1, on the reverse strand, counting down.
AAACTGGATGAGGCGGGAGTCCTTGAGAATACCGTGGTGATCTTCACCGGTGATAACGGGACACATCCGAGCATCACCACCCGCTTGGTGAACGGACGGGATTATCGGGGAGGGAAAGGCAGCACCCCCAATGCCGGCACCCATGTGCCTTTGATTGTTTATTGGAAGGGCAAAACGCCTGGGGCGGTGTGTTCTGACTTGGTGGATTTTACCGATATTTACCAGACTTTCGCCGACATCGCGGGAGTGGATGTGAGTGGAGAATCGGATTTGGATGGGCGGAGTTTTTTGCCCCAACTCACTGGGGAAAAAGGGAATCCTCGAAATTGGGTGTTTTGTCACTACGATCCGAGGTGGGGAAAATTCACTGAGTCCAGATTTGCCCGGGACAAACAGTATAAGTTGTATGCCGACGGTCGTTTCTACGATGTGAATGCTGACCAACTGGAAAAAGCGGGTGTGAAAGCAGCGGATGTAGTGGGTGATGTCAAAGATGCCAGGAGACATTTGAAGGCCGTTCTCGACAAAATGCCAGAAGTGCCGGCTCGGCCACGGATAGGGAAAGCGGTGAAGAAAAAAAGCAAGTGATGGCTGTGCAGTCACTGATCATACGCCCGCTGGAGCGCTTGGAGTTTGACCAGGTGGTGGATTGGGCCAGGCAGGAGGGCTGGAACCCGGGTTTGTGCGATACGGATATTTTCTGGCAGACGGATCCAGAAGCTTATCTGGGTGTTGAGCTTGACGGTGAGGTGGTAGCGGCGGGCTCGGTGGTTTCTTACGAGGGAAAATTTGGTTTCATGGGCTTTTTCATCGTGCGTCCTGATTTACGGGGGAAGGGGATTGGCACTCGATTGTGGTTTCATCGCAGGGATGTTTTGCTTGCCCGTCTTGAACCCGGAGCATCGATTGCCATAGATGGGGTTTTTGATATGCAGGCCTGGTATGCCAAAGGGGGCTTCGTTTTTCTGCATCGAAATCTAAGGATGCAGGGGATCGGCAAAAAGGCGGAATCCATAGAGGGCTGTGTGGACTTGAGTGATGTCCCGTTTGAAAAAGTGGCGGACTATGACCGGCGCCATTTCGGTTTTTCCCGGGAGACTTTTCTCCGTTTGTGGATTCAGCCTGAAGCAGGATTGGCGCTGGGAGTCATGGATGAGGACAAACTGGTGGGCTATGGAGTGGTGAGACCGTGCGTGGAAGGGTTTAAGATCGGCCCATTGTTTGCTGATGACGCTGGCATTGCCGGGCAGATTTTTTCGGCTTTGAGTGATCATGCGGTGGGGCAGCCCTTGATACTCGATGTGCCTGAGGTGAATGCTGAAGCGATGGGGTTGGCGCAGGAAAACGGGATGAAGGAAGTATTTGGCTGTGCCCGGATGTATTATGGAGAGGATGGGCAGGCATCCCAGTTGCCGTGGGATCATATTTTCGGGATCACCACTTTTGAGTTAGGGTGAATGGGGGGGAGGTGTAGCACGGCTTATGGCAACATAGCTTGCAAGTTTTGCAGTTGCTGCATCAAGCCGTTTTGTTGTTTGCGCTCCCTTTGAAACTCGGAGTAGTGGCGGAAGAGAGTGTCGACGTCTCTCCTTAGAAATGAGGCGGCATCGCGGATCATGTTTTCCTTCTCTTTGGTGGCTCTGCGGCTGATTTCCATGGTGGGACTTTGTTGACTGGTTTGCAGGGCACCAATCTGGGCGTCACGGGTCATGATGGCCTGTCGATTGCGATCAAGGTCTTCCTGGATGAGGTTGGATTGAGAGGCGTATTGGATGGAATTCAGTCGTGATTTCAGCAATCTGTTCTGGTTTTCCAAATTGCTGATACTGCGCTTCAGGGCATCGATGGTTTCCTCGCGTTGTTTGTCAGTGACTTGAGTGACACGACGGTTTTGGGTTTTTTCCTGACTCTTCAGTCGCTGCACTTCGCTGTAGTAAGTCCGGTCGTAACGGGTGTCCCGCAGGTAATCATCGTAAGCCTGGAAGTCTTTTTGTGTGGTGAGGGATTGGCTGATTTCCACGATTTGATTCACTCGGTTTCCGATGCGGGTATCAAATTCTTTCAGGTCATTTTTCAGATCCTGACGGGTTTGTCCGGCCTTGGTATTTTGCAGTTCGAGATTCACCTGGGAGCGCACCCGCTGATATTTTTCGATACTGCGCTTCAGGCCTGCTGTCACTTTTTCCTTCAATTTGGCCACTTCGGTTCGTGAGTCACGAGAGTCTCCCACTTGACTGAGGTCGGCCACGATGAGCTCAACTTCGCGCTCAATGCGTGTGTCCAGACGAATGATTTCAGCACTCAAATCAGAGACACGTTGGAGTTGGCGGTCGACCCGGCTTTTGACGATGGAGATGGCCTCATTCACGGCCTCCGGGTCAGGCTTGCTTTCATCCTGGGCGGGAAGAGATGGGACTGCCAGACAAAAAATTCCAAGTGAAATGATCAAGCAATGGAGAGGCTTCATGTGTTATTGGGATTTGGGTGAAGGCTCATCCAGCATTTTATGCAAACCGATTAATTGCTCTTGCAGGGCATTGTTTTGTGCCCGCTCTTTTACGAATTCAGAGTAGCGGCGGAAAAGGGTATTGAAATCTTGTTTCAGGTCATCGGCGATATCGCGGATCATGAGTTCCATTTCATGGGCGGCTCTTCTATTGATCTTTGTGGTGGAGGGCTGCGCCGGGATCAGCATTCCTTCGAGCTGGGCCTCACGCCGGGCGATGGCTTGCTGGTTTCTCTCGATATCTTCTTCTATCAGATCTTTCTGGTTAGAAAAATTCGGTGAATCAAGGCGTCCTTCCAAGGCGCGGTTCCGGGTGCCAAGATCGGCTATGCTTTTTTGCAAAGCCTGGATGATTTCTTTCCGCTCTTTGTCAGTGATTTTGGTGACGCTTCTGTTTTGTTTGTAGTCCGGATTTTTTTCCTGAACGGTGCTCCAACCCCAGCCCCAATTTGTGTAGTCGGAGTTGGCGTAGGTGTTGTATTTCCGGTAATCTTCGTGAGTAGTCAGGGATTTGGCTAAATCCATAATTTGCTCGATTCTTTTTTCTGACATCTCATCGAATTTTTTCATATCACCCTCCAGTTCTGCCTTTTCCATGCCGGAATGCAGGTTGACCAGTTGAGCGCGAATCTGTGAACGTTTTTGCTGATAGATTCCGATGCTTTTTTTCAAGCCTTCGATGACTTTTCCTTTGGTCTGGGCAATCCGGGTGCGGGAGTCTTTGGAGTCGCCGATGCTTTCGAGGGATTTGACTATCCGGGAGACTTCTTTTTCGATCCTGCCGTCGAGGCGGATCAATTCGGAGCGCAAGTCAGAGACCCGGCTTTGCTGACGTTCCAATCTTTGTTCGACGACAGCAATGGCTTTTTTGATTTCCTCGGGACTTCTTTCAATGCCATTTTTGTCAGTGGCCTGACTTATCCCTGTATGAGGAAGTAGGGATAAGATAGTTGCGGCCAAGGTGGAAATAATACGGTATCTTAATTGGGTGAACAATGCCATGGCTTGACTGTAGCTGGCAAGCGGAGGTGGTGTCAATCAACTAGAGATGGGCGGGTTTGAATGAAAAGTCGATGTTGCTGACGATAGTGATCTAGGATCCGATCAGTTCCTCGATGACATTTCCGTCGCTCAGGGCGATGGGGCGGCCTACAGGGGTGATGAGTTCCTTTTCGAAATCAATCCCCATTTTGTGTTGGATGGTGGCATGGATGTCTTGAACACGAACTGGATTGACCGGCCGTTCTTTTTCTCCACTCGGATCGGTGGCACCGACAATACGCCCGCCGGGGATGCCTCCGCCGGCAATCGCCATACTGAAGCCTTTTGGCCAGTGGTCCCGTCCTTCCACGCCGTTGAGTTTTGGGGTGCGTCCAAATTCCCCGCCGCAGAGAACGATAGTATCATCCAGGAGCTTTCTTCGTTTGAGATCTTTGATGAGGGCGGCAAAAGCAGGATCGAGGATGTCGACGCGTTTGGCTTGATTCTCATGATTGTTGGTATGGGTGTCCCAACCAGTGAGCGTGACCTCAACGCAGCGCACACCCGTTTCCACTAAACGAGCGGCGGCCAGGCAGGCGCGCCCGAAGCGGGTGTCACCATAAGCGAGCCGCTCGTTTTTCGGAACTTCGCTCACGTCGAAAGCTTTAAGCTGGTCGGATTCCATCATTCTACGGGCATTGGCCATATTTTGCTGGTGAAGAGTTTTTTGCTCGTCCAGCCTGGCTATTCTGCCTTTGGAAAAAGCGGATTCAACGATGGAGAGCCCTTTTTCCCGCTGTGACTGCCGGTGCTCATTGGTAAAAGAAACCAGGTCGGGCACCGGCTGTTTGGGGTCACCCATTTGAAAGGCGTTGAACTGGGCTCCCATGTAACCTCCACGTGCGGGCCATTGATTTGGCAGAATGGAAATGTGGGTAGGGATTTCTATTTTTGGATTGGGAAGCTGGTGGCATAGAATGGAACCTATCGAAGGGTGAACAACAGTCGGGTTAGGTCGGTATCCGGTTTTGACATTGTAGAAAGCGCGTTCGTGATCGCCTTCCTTACTGGTGACCGAGCGGATCAGGGTGACGTCTTTCATGACTTCTGCCGTTTGCTCCAATCCGGCCGCAAGTTGCACTCCTTTGGCTTTGGTTTTAATGGCTTTTGTTCCAAAAGAGATAGGGGAGCCCGGATGGGGATCGAAGGTTTCCAATTGACTGGGCCCGCCAGCGAGCCACAACAGAATGACGGCCTTGGGATGGCCGGTTTTTGTATTTTTCGCGTTGGCTGCCAACAGGTCTGCCATCGGAGTCATCCATGAAAATCCTGCCAGACCGGCTGCGGAAGTATTGAGGAAGTTTCTACGGTTCATAGTTGTTGTAAAGTTATAATTCGAGTTATGACTTAGTGATTCCATGAGAATTCGGTGGAATTCATAAGAGTCCAGAAAATGTCCTCCATGGCCTGGGAGCGGTTTTTATTTTCCAGAGTTCCCAGTTGTTCGACAAAATAGTTTTTTTCGTTTTCTTCAGGACGGCGGGTGAAAATGGAGAGGTAGGCTGTTTCGACGGCAATTTGATTGTCAGGGGCCAGAATGCCTATCCGTGTGCTTGCATTCATGAGGGGGTTTTTTTTGCTTCGTTCGCGGACAAGTTTACCATTCATCAGCAGCAGGCGTTGGGGGATGGTGCCCCCTAATTCTGCGAACTCATCTTCACCGGGGTCGCCGTAACGTTTGACGAAATCTGATTGTTGGGTGAAGCGCATGAGACGCTGGATGACATGGGAGTGGGCATCGACGGTGGTGATGGAGGCGGCTTGAATCACCGAACGGGCTACTTGTTCCGGACGCAAACGGGTGAGGGGAAAAGCAGCCCAATGCTCTTCATGTGTTACCGTGAGGGGATTGGAGGGATCGCTGGAGCGGGAGTCAAGTTGGAAGGCTTTTGTTTCGGCAATGATGCGGATCAGGTGCTGCAGGTCGAAGTCGTGGGCGACTAATTCATCGGCGAGGATTTCCATCGCTGCCGGCCAGGGGCCATCCAGCGGAATGTCATCAATGGGTTCTATTAGTGGTTTATTAAATAACAAGGCCCATAGACGATTGACGGTGCTGCGGGCAAAGGGGCGGTTTTGTTGATGGGTCACCCATTGGCCCAGTCGGTGACGAGGTGATCCTGACGAAGGCATCAGCTCTGGACTGAATGGGGCTACGGCAGGTATTTTCTGAGCTTCTTTTTTACCACGGTAGCGGTATTCATAGGGAGTCTTGCTGTTGTTGCGGATGCCGGTAATTGACATTTCCGCTTCCCCGAAAAAAGCGGCCAGTTGGTGGAAGTCTTTCTGTTTCCAATGATCACCGAATTTATCGTTGTGGCACTCCATGCAATCGATTCGGATTCCCAGAAAGGCTCGCGATACCCGAGCGGCGAGTTTGGTTTCATTGGGGCCTTTTTCATCGTTATTCTGGTCGATTGTTACAGTGACAAAATTGACTTCGGGCTTGCTTGTCCAGATGCCGTTTGCGGTGATGAGTTGGCGGACGAGTTGGTCGTAGTGGCGGTTTTCGAATAACTGGTCGCTGATCCAGTCAACCAGCCGACGACGGCGATAGACGAGGAAGGGTCCTTCTATGGTTCCTACATATGAGCGAGCAAAACGTTCGGCGACATAGTCTGACCAGCGACGGTCTTTGAAGATTTCTGTCAGCCACCACTGGATGTCTTGTCCCTCGGGCTGTTGTTCGAGGCGGCGGACTTCTTCGAGGGAGGGAATGGTGCCGGTCAGGGCCAGTGAAAGTCGTCGGGCGATGTTGAGTTTGGATGCTTGTTCGACTGGTGAGATTTTTGCGGTCTGCCAGTGTTTTTTAAAAGCCTGATCGATGTTATTGATGGTGGATTGGAATGCAGGTTTTTTATCGAAGTGATGGTCATCGCTTTTGTCAGGAAGTGCGCTGTGGGTCAGCTTCCAGAGAAAGGAGGAAAGCAGGGCGACCACCAGCACGGCGATGCAGACATTAAAAGCCGTTTGGATGAGGGAGCCGGGGGGGCGGGGGATGGGAGGAGACTGGGTGTGTGATTGGGAATCTGGAGAAGTCATGGCGATCCGGAGCAGGGAGGCAGGTTCGAAAATGGATGACGACAGATGTCTGGCAGCGGTTACATTTATTTAGTGCAACTTTTTGGGTGCGGTGGGTTTTTATCGGTCATAGTCTGATGAAAAAACTGCATTCGGTTCCCGGAAATAATTGTCAGGCAAATAGAATCATAAAAAATGATGAATAAGCGATTGATGAGCAAAATGTTGGTGTTGGTATTTTTTGTCAGTGCCACTTTCCAAGCAGCAGCTTTGGCAGAGCCGTCGTCAGCAGCTGATAAAAAGGGGGTGAAAAGGGGGCGGTCAGAAGGGAGGGAAGCGCAAGCAGGGCGACCACCCTTGTCAGATTTGTCGCCTGAAGACCGGGAAGCGGTGAAAAAGGCTTTGCAGGCAGTGTGGGAAAATCCGGAAGTGATGCAGGCCAGGGATGAGGTAAAACGGGCGACAGACACTTTTCGTCAGGCTATGAAAAAGGCGGTGGAGCAGGAGGATCCCCGGGTGGCTGCCCTGGTGGGAAAAATGCATAATCGGGGGAGTTCGAAAGGACTGAAAGGAGAAATGGGCAAAAAAAGACCGGGATCCGAGGGCAGGGGAGGGCGACCTCCGATCGGCAAGATGGGTAAAGGGCCAGGGCCTCATGAACGTGGGCCGGGGGCAGCAGGAAGCGGGCGAGGTATTGGACCGGCGGGATTTACAGCTTTTTTGGGAGACTTTTCAGAAGATGAGAAAAAACGCCTGAAGGCGGCTCGGGAAAAAGCGATGGAATCGGAAGAGCTTCAAAAAGTGCAGGAAGAGCTGAAAGATCTGCTCAAGCAGGGCGAAAATTTGCGCAAACAGCGGGTGGAAATGTTTCATCAGACCAAGGAAAAAATGTTCAAGGCGATGATCCAGGCTGATCCGGGAGTAAAAGTGTTGTTGGAACGGATGGAAAACAAAAAGCACGGGAGGAAACGGGATTCAGAGGCCGGGGATGAGAAACAGAAGTGAGGGGAAGACTCGCTCCCAGGGCTTCGATGCTCGCGAAGTCATGGGGTTTTGTGTGTTTTTCGTGCATCCAAACAAAAGGACGGGCAATCCGTTTTACAGAAGAAGAGCCGATTTTTCCCAGGAAATCATAGTCCTTGCATGTAGTTATCATTTCATTGCTGTCGGATGAGCAGAGGGCTTCTTTTTTATTCGCAATAGTCTTCGTTATTCACTGTATTGCTTGTTTGAGAGAGTCGTGGCGTTCACTTGCCATGGTGTTTTGATTAAAAACGGGGGATTTATCCCCTGAAAAGAACTTTTCTACGCAGGAAATGATTAAGATTTCCGTATTTTTTGGGCTTGCTTATAAAGCGGTATGGAGATTATAATATCCCCCGTTGCCCTTTAACTAATTATGGAAATTTGAATCTGATCTGATTTTTCTGATAAAACGCAT
>DAOUQC010000065.1 GCA_030625775.1 Verrucomicrobiota bacterium | reverse complement strand
TGGAGGCATCGTTCGTCGCAGCGGAAACATGCGGAAGGTGGTTGAGGAAAATTTGGACGGAGGTTATCCGGAAACCATTTACCTTTACTTGAATCACTCCAAAGCAGCCCTGACTTTCGAGACTCCTTCAGAGTTCGCTTTCCATGAACGGGTGCGAGCGCAGAAGAAGTTTATTGAAGGAGTCGTTGAAGCCTCTTCGAGCTAGGGGTTCAATCCAATTCCCGAATTTTCAAATTGCGAAACCAGCAGGGGTCCTTGTGGTCGGTCAGCAGGATGTGGCCTTTGAATTTTTTACCGAAATCGGGCCACTTTTTGAATTTGGTTTTTGCTGACTGTTGCATGATCGCTGGAGAACCACATTCGTATTCGAGTACCTTTTCGCCGTTTAACCAGTGTTCGACGTGATTGCCTTTGACGACAATCTTTGAACGATTCCACTCGCCCATGGCTTTGCTGGGTTTATCTTTTTTGGGAGCGACGATGAGATAAAAGGAAGCGTTGCTGGAGATCGGATCCTTCACGTCGACATCGTCAATCATCTGGTATTCGTGGCCGATGGCGGCCTTGCGTTGCGGAATAATAAAATATTTCACTCCGTTGTTGCCCTTGGCTGCCATTTTCCAGTCCCAGGAAAACTCGAAATTTTCGTAAGCCTTAACGGTCATGATATTGCCACCCCGGATCCCACTTTGTTTGTGAATTGTTCCGTTCTCGACGATCCATCCCTGTGTGGGGAAGGTATTTTTGTCATAGAGCCGCCAGCCTTCGAATTTTTCCCCATCGAAGAGCAAGTTCCACCCCCTGGCTTTTTCCTCGGCGCTGAGGGTGTTGGGGGCGGGTTCAGCGTGAAGTGAGGGGTTTCCCGAGAAGAGCAGGGCGAAGGCAAAGAGGGGGCTAAAAAGGAATAAGAGGTTTCTCGTTTTCATCGGCTATGATCCTAAGCCGGAATAGAGAGGATTCCAGCAGGGATTGGGTATTAAAATCCTAATGAACGTCTCCATGTGAGGGGCCTTACAAAAAGTTGCTTGCCCCGAGAATCGAGCAAGACCGGCTAAATGAATAATGCAATCAGGCGGTGGATATGGAGCTTTAACAGACTTGACGGGATGATTGATAAATCGGTAAAACTGAGTGTGCCAGATTATAGAGGAGGTAAGTGGAATGTGATGCAGGAGGAGGACCGTTATTATTAAATATGAATACCTTTCCAAGGGCCTTAATGCCCTAGCCCGGGCTCACTTGATGGGCACAATGGCAGGTCACCTCGGAGGTGCCGTGGTTGCCGGCTATTTCATTGGCGAGCAACGTCCCAATCTCGACGAAGAAGTTTACCAGGGGATCGAAGGGGATCTGGATCGGGTGATTAGTGGGGAGTCCTTGTTCGGGGCTAAAATGAAGAAGAACCCGGGCATCACGGATACAGAATTGTTTAAGGCCTTTCCGAAAGAGAAATCAGATGAAAGTCTGATCGATGGTATCGCAGAGGCATTGGATAAGAATATAGGCCAAGCCCGGCAGTCCGGTCACAATGTGATATTTGCCTCCATTGCCATTCGCGCGCTAAAGGAACATCCGGAACTGGCTACCCCGTCCGTCACCGAGGGGATCCGCAAATTGATAGCCGGTTTCAATAATGCCCATCCAGGCAGCGGTTTTTATGGGAAGAAGAAGGGCCGGATCACAGGAGACAAGATCACTCTGCCGGATGATGATGCGATTCCTCTTTTCAAAGAAATGGAAGGAATGGCCATCGCGGTGCTCGATGAAATTATCCAGCAGGATCCGAAAATGCGCCGTCAGGGTTATGGAGGCCTGGTGCATGTGAACAACCATGCTTCAGCGATCACCGATCTGGTGCAATACGGTTATCCGGAACTTTTGCCCAAGGCACTCAAGTCCTTTCATCAACACCTGCGCTTGTGGAAAAACCTGCCGAACGTTGCCGCTGAACTTGATCCTCTGCCCCAATCAAAATATAATCCGCATACGGCTGAATTCTGGACTTCCGGCAAAGTTCGTTACGACAGTGCCCTGCTGACGCATCGTGTGAAAACCATGTATGGCTTCGAAGAATTGGTGGAAGTGGTTGAGGATGAGGAGAAACGTAAGAAGGCGTATGGAATGCTGCGCTATATGATGTGAAGCCCTATATGGGATGAATGGATTAATGTGGGGCGGAGTTGCACTCTATTTGATTTGCCGAGGCAGTAGCGCGTTTGAGTAAACAACTTGAGCACCTTCTAACTCACGATACACCGGTGAAGTGAGCGGATATGATTATGAGATTGACTAGTTTGTTGGGAAGTCAGTAGAATGATCTCGTAGAAGCGAGCCCCTAGGTCGCTTTACATCACGACTCCGCTTTTCAGGAGGGGGTTCTCGTAGGATAAAACTGTTTTCTGTAGATCAATATCGCCCCTGTGGCCCATTTATGTCATTATTGGGCCATGAATGATACAACAGTAAGGGCGAGGGTCGACCACGACCTGAAAGACGAGACGGACAAGATTTTTTCTGAGCTCGGCATTTCCACTAACTGATGCGATTAGGATGTTCCTCGCTCAAGTAAAACTGCGTCGAGGGCTTCCATTCAGTGTTGGTCTTCCAGATCAAAACGATGACCTTTTGGTTACCAACTCGATGAGGCAGAGCGCACTCGATTCAGTATATGACGACTAAACCTGGCGAGGTTTATCGCGTTGATCTCGGCGCGGGTGGTAAAGTCCGTATGATGCTGGTCGTATCACGTGAGGACTGTGATTCTCCTCGCGCTTTATCTTTGTGCGTTCCGGTTACTTCCTCATGCTGCGAATCGCAGTACGAAGCGGAGCTGCCCCCCCCCGGCCATTTTTTAGGATGAAGAGTTTCGCAAACATGCAGGGACTTCAGGCGATTCAACACCATGAACTAAATGATCCTATCGGCACGATTTATGGCGAAGCGCTTGAAGAAGTTAAGAATGCCCTCAGATTCTCGATGGAATTATAACTAAGTAGAGAAGAAGATGGATGCAGCTGTGATGATCACTAACCTTGAGTCTGCGAAGCCTTTGGTCGTATGTTCGCCAAGAGGCGCGTTGCCTCATCATTTTAATGTTGATCTCAATTATGCCGGGCCAAACAATAGCATTTATTCTGCTCCGGTTCTTTGCCCTATACTGGTTCCTAAAGGGATTTAATGAATTTGGATGGCTAGTGATTACCGGGCTTAGATTCCACACCCCCGGAGTCTTTTGGAATACTGGATTTTCGGTAGTTTACATAGTTTTTGCTCTCATTATATGGATTGTATCACACCCCTTATCACGGCTCCTTATGAGGCGTCATGAGGGTAACGTTTCGTTTGAGGGGATATCCAGAGAGGAGCTCTACGCCGCTGGGTTCGTGTTGATGGGAACCTACTATTTTTTGTCCTCTATCGCGCCGACCATGAATTGGATTTACTATTTTGCGATGGAGGACGCAGAAAAATGATTTAAGGAAAGTGAGGAATCGGGAGATCTTTACAATTTTTTCACTGTGTGATTGATCTAGTCGTTTCGTTCGCACTCATTTTAACAGGACCCAACTGGGCACGAAAGCTAACCGCAAGACATGAAGGATATAGCAAGCCAGTGGAGGAAGTCGTGACAACGCCTGAGACTGACTTGTAAAGGCTGCTCGTGATACAAACACTTCGAGGCACGTTGCTTCACCGCTTTGACGTTGCTAAGAAAATGATCGCTCGTTTTTTTGCAGCAATGGCGGTAAGAGTGGCAATCCTTGCCATAGCGGTTACTGCGACATGCACCACGTTTATCAGGAGAACGGAGTTTTGGTGCCTAGTAACGCTGAAGATTGTAGATAGACCCACCAACAATAAAGGGCACAGCTAATCCGCTGCCCATTCCCGATTGAAAACTTTACCATAACCCGATAGCTTCACTTTCAAGCTGCGCTCACTCCCGCAGAGGATCAGCTGGGCGCAACCGGTTGGCGTGCAAAGGGAGGGAATACTACGTATGACTACAAGACGATACATTATAAATGTCATAAAGTTGGTGGTGGTTACTGGAATTGTAGTGGCCACATCAATGTCTGTGCTCGCAGATGACAGGGGCAGTGATCCTGTGAGCAAAAAAATGCAACAACTCCGCCAAAAGCGGGAAGCCCTGGCGAATGATCCGTTCCGTCCCCTTTATCATTTTTCATCTCCAGCCGGAAGGCTATGGGACCCTGGCGGCTTCTGTGAATGGAATGGAAAGTACCACCTGTTCTACATCGGCTGGGGAGGCAAGGGGCACGCCGTCAGCGATGATATGGTACATTGGCAGGACCTCCCACCACTCTCACAGCTGGGAGGAATGACCGGGCAGATGATAACCACCGGAGACAAGGTCCTGATGACATTTACTACACGGGAAGGGGGCGTGCAGATTGCGACGTCAAGTGACCCGTTATTACTCAAATGGGAAGTGCATACAGCGTTGCCGCTGTCTGTTCTGAAGGAATATCAGCAACCCATCGACAGTTGTATATGGGAAGAGGATGGTGCATTTCTCATTGGCGTCCGCAAGCAAAAATGGGCCGAGGCTCACCTCCGCGGGACAAAGCCCGAACTGACGGTGTTTCATTCGAAAGACTTGAAGAACTGGGAGTACGATGGGGTGCTGATCCGGGAAGACAGTTACACACGCCCCGGGGACGACTTTGCATGTCCGAACTTTCTGCCAATGGGTCACAACAGGCGGTTGCTGCTCTGGTTTTGTCATCCGCGCGGGGCTATGTACCAGGTTGGAACCTACAACAGGGAAAAGCAAATGCAGAAGTTCGTGACGGAATATCACGGGCGCATGAGTTACGGTTCCGTAAAATTGGGTACGCTTCACGCACCGTCCGCGTTTACTGATTCACAGCAGCGCTGTTTTGCCATCTTCAATGTCAGTGAGAACCGCCCGCATAGAGGGTGGGAGGGAATGATGTCACTGCCTCGACATATATCCCTCAATAAGGATTATCTAGCGAATCCCACATCCGGGAAACCTTCGAGCCTGCGTAATTTCTTCAGCCCGCTTCGGATCGAGCCGCCTGCCGCACTGGACAAACTGCGCTTTAATCCTGTCGAGGTGGGTGCAATGGATCTTGCTGCGAACAGCAAGGCCGTAATCTCCGAAGTAAAGGGAAAGTCCATTGAGATTGAAGCCGTGATTGATCCGAAAAATGCTCGTGAAGTGGAGCTTCACGTTTTGCGCTCGCCAGACGGTAAGGAGCAAACAACGATTCGGCTATATATGCAGGGCTGGCAACGCAACAAGAACGCCCGGGCTCTGAGCATTGATGTGTCGGGGTCATCCCTTGCTCCCGATGTGCAAGCCCGTGCGCCCGAGACGGGACTGCTCTACTTGGAGAACGGGGAACCGTTGCGGTTGCGTGTGTTTGTTGACCGGAGCATCATTGAAGTGTTTGCCAATGAGCGCCAATGCCTGACCATCCGAGCCTATCCCAGTCGTGAGGATAGTTCAGGGGTTTCCCTTTTTGCACGCGGGAGCGAAGCGAAGCTTGTTTCTCTCCGCGCCTGGCAGATGAGGAGCATCTGGCCGGAACTGAAGTCTCGGGAAGGTAACTGATGAGAAGACGCTTCATAGCAGAGAGTCACCGAACAAGCTAGTGTTCGAGCACCTTAAAATTATGGGGATCATAGGACAAATTTCCATATTTGTCGGGGGTGGTTTACGCTGGCCTTAAATGGTAGAATCGGAGCCGGAGTGTAACGCAGACAGCCAGAGGCAATTCTGTCCCACGGTGAATCCACCATCTTAAGATAAGACTGACAAGACACTAAATGCGCACGATGGCCTATAGCGGTGCGTAATCAGCAACGTTTGATGTGCAACATGAGCTTTCGTCGTATCTCACGAAGCTTGAGTTGGAGAGTGGCCCTGATTACTGGAAGACCATTCGTAGCAGGGGCAACGATGATAATTCGGATCGGTGGGTTAGTGCGGATGGCCTCTAATCAGCTATGGCACGGAATTACCGGGTTCTTCTCTATATTGAAGCCATGGAGGTTCTTCCGAAATCTGGGTGCCGTCGCTAGTCGGTATTATCTTTCGTCAAAGGCCTGGGTCAGTTTGCTCATCCTGGCGGGAAATTTATTGGCTTGTATTAAAGACAACGCTTGGGCAAGCTGCTGGTCTTGATGAGTATAGGAAGTGTGAAACCAGTGTCGACGAAGGGATCTATTGATCCAGCGACATTGATGAGGATCCGGTCCCTGGAGCTGAGGGCAAGGGTGGTGGTGGAGGGGTTTTGGAAGGGATTGCACCGCAGTCCGTTGCATGGTTTTTCGGTTGAATTCAGCGAATACCGCCAATACGCGCAGGGTGATGATCCGCGTTTTATTGACTGGAAAGTGATGGCAAGAACAGACCGGGTGTTTATCAAAAAATTTGAGGATGAAACCAATCTGCGCTGCTTCTTACTGGTGGATCAGAGCCGTTCGATGAGCTATGCGGGCGGCAGCGGGTATTCCAAGGCGGACTATGCAGCGACTTTGGCGGCGACTTTTGGGCATTTTTTGTTGGGTCAGGGGGATGCGGTGGGCCTGGTGACTTTTGATGAACAGCTGGATCAATTTGTGCCTGCTCGTAATCGACCGGGGCAGTTACGACGGCTTATGGCGCTGTTGGAATCGGGACAGGGAGGGAAGGGAACCAACTTAATTGAACCTTTGAAAAAAGTTTCGGAACTGGTGCGTAAACGAGGCTTGATGATGTTGATCTCCGATTTGCTGGCACCGATTGAAGAGCTCGAGGTGCATTTGGGTTATCTGGCGGCGGCGGGGCACGATCTGGTGGTGTGGCAGGTGCTGGATCGCAGCGAGTTGGATTTCAAATTTGAGCAGGCGTTGCATTTCAAGGATGTGGAAAGCGGTGAGGCTGTTTACATTGACCCGCGGCTGGCTCGTGATCGTTATTTGGAAAAACTGCAGGAGCACCTGGATGCAGTGCAGGGAATCTGCGAGCGTAATGGTATCGACTATCGACTGGTTGCGACCGATGAACCGCTTGACCATGTGTTGTTTGATTTTGTATCGATGCGGGAAAAAGTAGGAGGTAAGGGGCGTCGTGTGGCGAGAGCGGTGAATCGGGTGTGAGAATTAAAGAAGTTAGAATTATGAATAAGTTTTGAAATTACTTGGAGATTTTAAAAGCAGGGATTCTCCCTGCTCACTTCTATCTTCTGAATCCTTCCCCCCATGTCCTTCCTTTTCCCCCTCTATTTCCTAGGAGCAGCAGCTCTTGCTGTGCCCCTGCTGCTGCATCTGCGGAAACGTCCGCCTAAGGATCAGACGGTGTTTTCTTCCTTGATGTTTCTAGACAAGACTCCGGAGAAACTGACGCGGCGCTCAAAGTTGGAAAAACTGTTTTTATTGGCCTTGCGTTGTTTGGCCTTGTTATTACTGGCCTTGATGTTTGCCCGTCCCTTTCTTGTCGATGAGCCTTTTGCTGCAGACGTTTCCCAGGGCAGACGGGTGGTATTGCTGTTGGACAAAAGTGCATCGATGCAAAGGGAGGATTTGTGGAGCCAGGCTAAGCAGAAAATCGAGGATGAGCTTGAGACTTTGGAAGCGGGAGATGAAGCGGTGGTGATAGTTTTTGATAAAAAGGAGGAGAAGGTGATCGGTTTTGATGAATGGAGACAACTTCCCCCGCCAGAGCGGGTTCAATTGGTTATGGCCCGTTTGAAAGAAACGACACCGAGTTGGAGCGCGACTGCCATCGGAGAATCACTGATGACTGCGGTCGAGTTGCTGGGTGATCGTGATGCGGTGGGTGCGGCATCCGGGCAACACTTAGGGAAAAAGGAAGTGGTATTAATCAGTGATTTCCAGGAGGGCAGTGAACGGGATTCTTTGAATCGCCTGGCCTGGCCGGAAGGGGTGAGTTTGCGAAATGTGGTGGTGGCAACGGAAGGTTCGTCGAATTTCTCCTTGTTTGCAGCGAGCAAAAAAGCAGAAGAGGATGGTGAAGGAGGTTTTTCAATCGAGGGGAGGGAGACAGGGAAGGGCAAGGGGAATCAGGTGGTGAGAGTCCGGGTGGCCAATTCACAGCAGGGGGAGGCTGAAATGTTTACTTTGAGCTGGGAGGGGGAAGGGGTTTCGGAAGATGATAAGTTGGAAGGGAGCGTGCCGCCTGGCGGAGCAAGGATGTTGATGGCGCCACCGCGCCTGAATGATGCGGCAGCGGGTATTTTGGAAATTCAGGGCGATCGCCATCCCTTTGATAACCGGATTTATATCGCTCCGTCTCAGGCGCACCCGGTGAAAATTTTATATTTGGGCGAAGATGTAGAACAAGTGGATGCGGGCTCACCTTTGTTCTATCTGAGCCGGGCTTTGAGGAAAACGGAAGCAGTCAACCCTCTGCTCGAATCACAGCGTGGGACAGATATCAAATCTGCAGCTGCGCTCAAGGATTTTGATGTGGTGATTCTGACAGGCAGGTGGAATTCGGGGCTGGCAGACAAGCTGGCGAATTTTGTTCAGCAGACAGGAGGGGTGGTGATTTGCTCGCTTGCCGAGGGAATAGGGAATAGTGAAGTGGAGGTTTTGACGGGGCTCGATGGGATTGCGGTATCGGAGGCCGAAGTGGCTGATTATGCGATGTTGGCGGGATTGAATTTTGAGCATCCGGTGATGGCCGCCTTCGCCAAAGCGCAGGTAAGGGATTTTAGCAAAATACATTTTTGGAAACACCGGGTATTAGGCTTGCCGGATTCGGTGAAGGAGCAGGGCAGGGTTTCGCTGCTGGCTGGTTTTGATGACGGCAGTCCTGCCTGGGTGGAGGTCCGTAAGGGCAAAGGCCGGGTGTATCTGATGATGTCGGGGTGGGAGCCGGGAGAGAGCCAATTGGCTTTGTCATCAAAGTTTGTGCCCTTGTTGTATTCGATTCTCACCGAGGCTGGTTTTTCTGCGGTCAAGCCCCCGCCGGTGTATGTGGGGGGGGCGCTCCCTGTGGCGGATGCCTATTCGGTGAAAAAGCCAGGTGAATCTGAAGCGCTTGAATTGGAGGCGGGGCAGCAGGTTTTTAGGGGGACGGATCGCCCGGGTTTTTACACGGTGAACAGCGTGGATGGTGAGGGTGGACAATCGTCACAGATTTACGCAGTGAATTTGTCACCGGCGGAAAGCCGGGTGGATGTGTTTGATGGGCAAACCCTGGCTGATTTTGGGATCAGGGTGCAGCGTGCAACGGATAGTGCGGGGGGGGGGAGCGAGGTGTCCGGGGGGATCAAGGAAGAGTATCGTCTGGAGGTGGAAGAACGGGAGGGCAGGCAAAAAGCCTGGAAATGGATTGTATTGGCGATTTTGCTGGTGCTTTGGCTGGAATCGTGGGTGGCTGGAAGAGTAGGAGGGATAAAGAATGAGGAGCCGAGTCATGCGGCTGCGGGATGAGACAGCCGGAGGGCCCTGCCCGAGGGCAATTAGGAGTTATTAATCAGAAATCTGTGTTAAAGTTTAAGTTATGATTGGGGATACTCTGCAGAGAAAAATGCAGCCGCTGAAAGATGCGGAGGATCTGATCTTTCGGCGATGGGTGGTAGCCGGGGTGATGTTGCTGGGGGCGGGTGCGCTGGTGGTGATGATTTGGCTGGCGGTGTCGCAGCAATGGTTTTCGGGGGCAATGATTTTCGGTTTGTTGTTGGCTGCGTCTCTGCTGGTCATGGTGAGTGTTACGCTGAAAAAACAGCAGCCTTTGGATTTTAAAAAGCTGGCGGGCCGGATTGAGCAGGAACATCCTGAGTTGCAACAGGCTTTGCTGACTGCAGTGGAGCAGAAACCCGGAGCGGATGGGAAGCTGGGGTACTTGCAGGAGCGGGTGATTGAAGAAGCGGTGGATCATGCGCTGGAGAACGACTGGTTACAAACGGTTTACAGACCGCAGCTATTGGTGGCCGCCTGGGTGCAGGGTTTTGCAATTTTCAACTTGCTGGTCATGTTTATTGGTTTGCTGGTTTTTGCCAGCCGTATTCCTTCGGCATCGGAAGGGGATACGGTTGGGAGGGCACCTGTCCTGGCGGCTTTTGCAATAACGGTGACCCCGGGGGATGCGGAAGTGGAGCGTGGGCAAGGCCTGATTGTAGAAGCTCGTTTTGGCTCTAGGATTCCGTCCGAAGCAGAAATCGTGGTGACGGATGCGACGGAGGGGGGGCTGGAGATGGGGAGGATTCCTCTGAAGCAAGGTTTGGATGATGGGATGTTTGCGGGATTGATCACCCGGATTGATCGTGATGTCCGCTATCACATCGAGTTTGAAGATGAACTGTCGGAATCATTCAATATTGCGACTTATGTCCACCCGCACCTGGAACAGGTGGACGTGCGGGTCTCTCCGCCGGAATACGCCGGCCTGGAAAAAAAGCAGCTGAAGGATGTTCACAAAGTGAGCGCGTTGGAGGGATCGGAACTGGCGTTCAGTCTGCAGATTAACAAGGCTGTCGTGGCGGCGGAATTGTATGGGGAGGATGAGACGGTGATTCCTCTGGTGGCGGGCAGGGAGGACAGCACGATTCTCGAGGCATCTTTTATTCCTGACAAAAGCCAGAGGTACCGGGTGCATTTGGTGGATGCTGATGATCGTGCGAACAAGGAGCCGCCGTGGTTGAAAGTTACGGTTAAAAAAAATACCCCCCCTGAATTGGAACTGGTATTTCCCAAACGGGATCTGGCGGTGTCGGCAGTGCAGGAAATGCCAGTGGAAGCCAAGGTGTTTGATGACCTTGGAGTGACCGGAACGGGTGCGGTTTTTGTGGTGGGGGATCAAGAGAAGCAGGTGGCGTTGAGTGAGGCGCTTCTGGCCGGCGGCAAAAAACATGCTCTGTGGACGCTGTTGGCGATTGAGGATTTGGAGGTGAAACCGCGGGATTTGATCAGCTATTATCTGTGGGCCGAGGATCGCGATTCAAAGGGAGAAGTTCGCCGGGTCATGAGCGATATGTTTTTTGCCGAGGTCAGGCATTTTGAAGACATCTTTCGGGAGGCGGAGGCTATGAGCGGGAAAAGCCCGCCGAAGCAGGGTGAATCCGACAAGTTAGTGGACCTGCAGAAGAAGGTGATCAATGCGACCTGGAAATTGATTCGTAATTCCGGTAGTGGGAAAACTTTCGAGCAAATCGCTTCCGACGTTGATGTGGTGAAGCAGTCGCAGGCGATTGTGGCGGAGAAAGTGGATGCAGCGCTGGAGAAAGTGAAGGATCCGCAAATTCGCACTTATCTGGAAAGCGCAAAGGCCAAGATGATGCAGGCGGGTGATGAGCTGGCTGGAGTCTTGGAGATTAAAAAAGGCAAGGAGCTGTCTCAACCAATGCGAACGAGTCGCGGGGCCTATGAGGATTTGTTGCTTGCCCAGGGGCGGGAGCATCAGGTGACGCGGGCTCAAAACTCCAAACCAGGTGGAGGTAAGCAGAAAATGGAATCCCAGTTGATGCAGCTGGAGTTGAAGCAGGATGAAAAACGTTATGAAAAAGCAAGTGAAGCCAAGGACCAGCCGGCGAAGACGGCAGAGCAGAAGGAAAACCTCGCAGTTTTGAATCGGCTGAAAGAGTTGGCTCGTCGGCAGGAGGCCTTGGCGAAGAAGATCAAGGAGTTGGAAAATGCTTTGGAAAAAGCTAATTCGGATGCTGAGAAGGAGGAGTTGAAGAAAGAGTTGAAACGCTTGCAGGAAGAGCAGCAACAGTTGTTGCGGGATCTGGATGACGTGACGGAGAGGATGGAACGGCCGGAGAATCGTGCCAACATGGCGGAAGAAAAAAAGAAGCTCGAAGAAACTCGTGAGAAGGTGCGGGAAGCCTCGGAGGAGTTGAAAAAAGAGAATTTGGCGGATGCAGCCAATGCCGCGACCCGGGCCCAGCGGGATCTGGATGAAGTGAGGGAGGATTTTCGCAAGAAGACGTCGCGACGTTTTAGCGAGGAGATGCGGGCGGTGCGAAATCAGGCCCGGGACCTGGCCAAAAAACAACAGGAGATAGGTGGGAAACTGGAGCAGGCGGGAACAAATGCCGCTGATAACAAAGATCCGTTCGAAAGTAAGGAAGCAGTGCTTGAGAATCTGCAGATCGGGCGGGAATTGGATGAGCAGCGGAGGGCGCTGGGGGATTTGCTCGGTGAAATGCGTCGGATCAGCGAAGCCTCGGACGGCTCGGAGGAATTGCTTTCGACGGCTTTGTATGAGGCGGTTCGGAAGGCGCAAACCCAGGGGGTGGAGGTGGCCTTGGAAGAGGCGCGTGATCTCGGACGCATCGGGCGTAGTGATCTGGCCCAGGAATCGGAGGGGCGGGCTGCCCGGGGGATTGATGAGCTGAAAAAAAATGTCGAAAAAGCGGCTGGAAAAGTTCTTGGCAATGAGGGGGATGCCCTGCGCATGGCACGAGCTGAATTGGATGATTTGTTGAATCAGGTGGAGGAAGAGAAACTGGCTTTGGGTAAGGAGGATTCTGAAAATAAGGGGGGCAAGGGAGAAAAAATGGATCTTGCTATGAATGATGCTGGAAAGAAGAAAGCCAGCGATAGACTGAAGGCCGAAGAAGCTTTGAAGGCTGGAAAACAGAAAGGCGGTGAGGATGGAGAAGAAAAGAAGGGGGCCCCAGGTGAAAAACCGGGGAATGAAGGGCAGGCTGGGCAAAAAGGAGAATCAGGCGAGGGTAAAGGTCGGAAGTCTGAAGGAGGCAAACCTGGAGGCAAAGGTGAGGGTAAAGAAGAAGGCAAAGGTGAGCAGGCAGGCTCAAAGCCGGGTGAAGGTCAGGGCAAAGAAGGGGGGGCGGGCAATAAATCGGGTGAAGGTGAGGGCGAGGCCAAGGGGAAGATGGCGGGACAACAGCCCGGCGAGGGGGAGCCGGGCAAAGGAAAGGATGGAGAAGGAAAGCCGGGAGAAGATCCTGATGCAAAAGGAGAAGGTAAAGGAGAGAGTGAAGGAGAGGGCAAAGCTTCAGGAAAAGGGAAAGGTCAGTTGGCGCAGCAGGGCCAAGGTCAAAAACCGGGTGGTCAGCCGGGTGGCCAGAAAGGGCAAACGCCCGGAGGTTCCAGAACGGGGGGAGGACGTCAAGCTGGTGGCGGCGGATTGTCGCATGGAGGTGGAGATGATCGCAGGCGGGGGGCTTTGCCTAATGGGGGGCAGGCAGCAGCACCTTTGTTTTTCGAAAGAGCACAAGAAGCAGAGTCGTCCGGTCCCCTTGCCGGTAAGGATTACGAAGCGTGGACGGATCGATTGCGCGACGTGGAGGAAGCGCTCGATGATCCGAACTTGCGTAACGAGGTAGCCAAGGTTTTGGATAATGCCCGGGCGATGCGAATTGATCATCGCCGCGATAATCTGCCTCCTCAGGCCAATGAGATTGATAAAAAAATCATTGCACCCCTGGTCGAGCTTCGGGACCGGGTTGCCGAACAGTTGTCGCGGATGGACAAAAAAAATCCTCTGGCGCCGATTGACCGGGATCCGGTGCCACCGGAATACAGGGCATTGGTGAAAAAATATTATCAGGAGCTCGGTGGCGGGCGATGATGAGCGCTACGATTTATTTTGCGGCTGAAAACTGGAGCTGGCCAGTGGTCGCGTTCCTGCTGGGAAGTGTGATCCTATTATGGCAGGGCTATCGGCACTATCCTGCACGTGGCTGGTCGCGTTGGGTGGCTGCGACCTTGAAGCTTGCGGCTTTGGTATTGCTGGCCCTGTGTTTGATGGAGCCGATGTGGAGCGGGGTTTCGCCAAAAAAGGGAGCGAATGATTTTGTTGTTATTGCCGACAACAGCCTGCGTTTTGCCGTAAAAAATAACCAGGGGCAAAGGCTGGGAGAAGAGTTGGCTGATTTGTTGCAACCCCTGGAGCAAAATAGGGATTCTGAATTCCTGGCTCAAATTGCCAAGTCGTTTCGGTTGCGGACCTACTTACTGGAGCGGGTGCTGAAGCGGGTTGGTAATTACGAGAATCTGGATTTTTCCGCTAGCGGGGCGGGAATGATTTCGGCACTGAGCCGCTTGCAGGATCGTTTCGAGGGCAGGCCCCTGGCCGGGGTTCTGGTATTTACGGATGGCAATGTGGCTGACCGGGAATTGATTGAAGCTTTCGAAAACCGGGATGGGGGAGCCCCGCTGTATCCCGTTATTATAACAGGAGGAGAGCTATTGCGGGATCTGTCGTTAAGGGGAGTTGAAGTCGCCCAGTCAGCTTTTGAAGATGCGCCGGTGACGATGACGGCTGAGGTGCATGCACAAGGATTGGAGGGGGAAGGGGTCATCGTGCGGGTGAAAGACAGGGAAGGAAAGGTGGTGGCGACCGAGGCCCGGCGGATTGGAACACTGGGGAGAGAGTCGATCCGTCTGCAGGTTCCATCATCCAAAGCAGGTGTTTCATTTTATCACATGGACTTGTCGCTTTCTCCCGGGAAAAAAGGGAAGCAGGGGCAGCAGGAAGTAACCCTGGAAAATAATCATCGCCTGGTAGCGGTTGATCGCAAGCGGGGGCCTTATCGAATTTTGTATGTGAGTGGGCGTCCGAATTGGGAGTTCAAGTTTTTGCGCCGGGCCGTGGCCCGTGATACCGAGGTAGACCTGGTCGGGCTGATCAGGGCTGCACGCAGAGAACCGAAGTTCGAGTGGCGCGGGCGTACGGGTGAAACATCGAATCCGCTGTTTCGTGGATTCAATAGTGATGTGCCAGAGGAATCACAGCGCTACGATCAAGCGGTGTTGGTTCGTCTGAATACAAGGGACAAGGAGGAGTTGAGGGAAGGCTTTCCTAAAACAGCGGAAGCTTTGTTTGGTGAATACCGGGCGATTATCCTGGATGATGTCGAAGCCGGTTTTTTCACTCGGGAACAGATGAATTTGATAGAACGGTTTGTGTCCACCCGGGGAGGATCTTTATTAATGTTAGGCGGGGTGGAGTCTTTTCGTGAAGGCGCATACGACAAGACGCCGATTGGGCAGATGTTACCAGTCTATCTGGATCGTGTGGATGTCACCGAGGCGAACAAAACTCTAATGGCGGCCCGGCTCAGTTTGACCCGGGAGGGCTGGTTGGAACCTTGGATGCGCTTGAGGAAGGGGCAGGAAAAAGAGGAGGCTCGTTTGGCGTTCATGCCGGAATTTCATGCGGCCAATCGAGTCCCGGCTATCAAGCCGGGTGCGAGCTTGTTAGCAGTTTTGTCGAATGAGGAAGGGCAGCGCTATCCTGCTGTGGTGACTCAGCGTTATGGATCAGGGCGATCGGCGGCGTATTTGCTGGGGGATGTCTGGCGGTGGGGAATGAAAGATTCCGATTTGCGTGAGGATATGGGCAAATCCTGGAGGCAGTTGATGCGGTGGTTGGTGGTGGATACGCCGGATCTGATTGAATTCGCACATGTTCAACATTCTGTTGGCGTTGGGGAGGGGATCGATTTTTTAGTTCAGGTCCGGGATAAAGCTTTTCATAACAATGGTGAAGTGGCGGTGAAAATAAAAGTGAGTCATGGAACGGGGGAAGGTGAAAAAACGGCGCTGCTGTTTGCTGAGCCGGACTTGGAAAAAGAGGGGCGATTCACGGCAAATTTTTATCCCCGTGAGCAGGGGGCTTATCGGGCCAGGCTGGAGGTGCATGGCAAGGATGGTGAGAAGTTAGGTGAGCGTGAGGTGGGCTGGGTAAGGAATTCCAGTGCGGATGAGTTAAGTCGATTGCCGCCTGATCGATCGATACTGGAACGATTAGCTGCAGCAACTGGAGGGCGGGTGTTGGAGATGGATGAGGTGATGGACTTTGTGAATAAAGAATTGCCTGCCATGGAAACTCCGGTGACCGAGCACTGGTCGCGGCCTCTGTGGCATGCCCCCTGGTTTTTTATGACTGCCTTATTATTACTGGTGGGTGAATGGACTTTGAGAAGATGGAAAGGAGTGATTTGAGTTTGCAGCGAAGCATAAAAATTTCATTTTTGTGGCTGGGCTTGTGCTGCTGGCCGTGCCAGGCACAGGCACAGGCTGTCGAGAGGGATATAACGGTGATCACCGTGTTGGGGACAGCTGGAATTGAGGAGTATGAAGAAAAATTTGTCGAAGTGGCAAAGGGCTGGAAAGTAGCGTGCAAACAGGGAGGGGTGCGATTGATCGAGGTGGGGGGAGAGAAGGGGGATTCAAGCTCGGCGGATCGCGAGCACCTGAAGGAAGTAATTGCGGCACAAATTGAGCGGGGAAGTTCCACTTTGTGGGTGGTCTTGATTGGGCATGGGACGTTTGATGGCCGGGAAAGCAAGTTCAATGTGCGTGGCCCGGATTTCACCGACGGCGATCTGGCGGCCTGGCTAAAACCTTACAAAGGGGACCTGGTGGTGATGAACACGGCTTCTTCGAGTGCACCATTCATCAAATCACTGGCAGGGGAGAAGCGGGTGGTGATCACCGCAACCAAAAGTGCACACGAGATATTTTATCCGCGTTTTGGCGAATATTTTGTCCGCGCCATTGGCGGTTTGCAAGCAGCGGATTTGGATAATGACGAGCAGGTATCGTTGCTGGAGGCTTTTTTGTATGCGGGTCATGAGGTGAAGCGGTATTTTGAAAAGGAGGGACGCATCATAACCGAGCATGCACTGTTGGATGACAATGGGGATCAGCAGGGAGTGAGGGTGGAGGAGTTTGAGGGAGTGCGGCTGCTTCGGTCCGGGGAAGCTAAGGAGGGCGAGCAGCCTGACGGGGAGTGGGCACATCAAATACACCTGGTGCCAAACAAGCTGGAGGCTCGGATGCCGGAAGCATTGCGTGCCAGGCGTGACGGGTTAGAACGCGAGGTGAAAGCGCTGCGCCGCAAGCGTGATGATCTGAAGCAGGAAGTCTATTACAAAGACCTAGAAAAGCTATTATTGGAGATTGCCCGCATCTACGAGCAGATCGACAAAGGTGGTTCGTGAACACTTTTATTCAAGATGACAGCAAAAAAGGTGAGCTGCAGCTTATGAGATTCCACTGACTTCGAGTAAAGAGGATCTAATGGATAATAGAGTCACGGTAGACTTGGTGTGGACATTCTGAGCTGCATTGAAAATGCTGCTACGGTTTATATGCCTGCCCGGGAGATTTGCCGGGCAGGCATTTTGCTTATAAAAGGGAAGAGGGGCGGCTTGTGTCTGGAGTATGTGGGCGGCGGAAGGCTGGTTTTGTATATATAGGAAAGGGCATTTGGGGCATCTTTTGGGTAAGTGAGAAAAAACGAAAAAAAGCAGCCAAAAGGATTTGACGTTTCTCCTTTATGCCCTATCTTCGAATCCCGACCGGAATAAGTCGGGCTCAGGCGACAGCGAGTCGATTGCGAACTAATCGTAATCGGCTTTTTAGTCCCCGGGTTGTGAGATCTTTAAGAGAAAAATGGCCAGTTTAAGATGAGGTTGAGGCGCTCTGTGCGCTCCAGGTTTAAATTAAATTGGTGGGGAAAGAAGACTAAATTGTGCACTGCGCATTCTGTTGAGAATGTGCAGATTGGGTCACGAGGAAAGGTGTTCATTTATGGGTATTTTATTCATATTTAAACATGTTGATTTGTGATCCTGTCAAAAATTTCCACCGGACAGGAATCAATCGGAACGCTTCGGCGTGAAGATCCTGGTAAGGAGAAATCTATTTTATACGGAGAGTTTGATTCTGGCTCAGAACGAACGCTGGCGGCGTGGATAAGACATGCAAGTCGAACGGGAATTTCGAAAAGCTTGCTTTTTGGAATTCTAGTGGCGGACGGGTGCGTAACACGTGAGCAACCTGCCCAAAAGAGGGGGATAGCCCGAGGAAACTCGGATTAATACCGCGTATGGTCCGGAGAGGCATCTCTCCAGGATTAAAGGTGGGGATCACTTCGGTGACCTGCCGCTTTTGGATGGGCTCGCGGCCTATCAGCTTGTTGGTGAGGTAAAGGCTCACCAAGGCTACGACGGGTAACTGGTCTGAGAGGACGATCAGTCACACTGGAACTGAGACACGGTCCAGACACCTACGGGTGGCAGCAGTCGAGAATCATTCGCAATGGGGGAAACCCTGACGGTGCGACGCCGCGTGGAGGATGAAGGCCCTAGGGTCGTAAACTCCTGTCATCAGAGAGTAAGGCTTATCGGTTAATATCCGGTAAGATTGATAGTATCTGAAGAGGAAGGGACGGCTAACTTCGTGCCAGCAGCCGCGGTAATACGAAGGTCCCAAGCGTTGTTCGGATTTACTGGGCGTAAAGCGTGCGTAGGCGGCGAGGTAAGTCAGATGTGAAATCCCGGGGCTCAACCCCGGAACTGCATCCGATACTGCCCTGCTAGAGTAATGGAGGGGCATCTGGAATTCATGGTGTAGCAGTGAAATGCGTAGATATCATGAGGAACACTAGTGGCGAAGGCGAGATGCTGGACATTTACTGACGCTGAGGTACGAAGGCCAGGGTAGCGAAAAGGATTAGATACCCTTGTAGTCCTGGCAGTAAACGGTGCTCGCTTGGTGTGGGGAGGTTCGACCCTCTCCGTGCCGGAGCTAACGCGTTAAGCGAGCCGCCTGGGGAGTACGGTCGCAAGACTAAAACTCAAAGAAATTGACGGGGACCCGCACAAGCGGTGGAGTATGTGGCTTAATTCGATGCAACGCGAAGAACCTTACCTGGGTTTGACATGCTTGTCATATCCTGATGAAAGTCGGGAGTCACTTCGGGTGGACATGCACAGGTGCTGCATGGCTGTCGTCAGCTCGTGTCGTGAGATGTTCGGTTAAGTCCGGCAACGAGCGCAACCCCTGTGAACTGTTGCCAGCGAGTAATGTCGGGGACTCGGTTCAGACTGCCGGTATTTAAACCGGAGGAAGGTGGGGACGACGTCAAGTCAGTATGGCCCTTATACCCAGGGCTGCACACGTACTACAATGCCCAGTACAATGTGATCCGATACCGCGAGGTGGAGGAAATCTAGAAAACTGGGCTCAGTTCGGATCGGAGGCTGCAACTCGCCTCCGTGAAGTTGGAATCGCTAGTAATGGCACATCAGCTACGGTGCCGTGAATACGTTCCCGGGTCTTGTACACACCGCCCGTCACATCATGGAAGCCGGTCGCGCCCGAAGTACCTGTGCCAACCGCAAGGAGGCAGGGTCCTAAGGTGTAACTGGTAACTGGGATGAAGTCGTAACAAGGTAGCCGTAGGGGAACCTGCGGCTGGATCACCTCCTTTCTAAGGAGTAATTCACCGAAAGCATCTCAAGGCTTTCACATGGTGAACAGGTCGACGCCTAAAAGCCTGTTTGTTTTGAAGTAATTCAGACAACAGTGTTATGGTGCATCGTATGATTCGAAAGGATCTGCGAAACAAAAATCAAGTACGCACATTCGATTCAAGGGTGCAGTGCACTATTTAGTCCTTTCTTTCCCCTCTCTCTAGCAAAAGATCTGCGGGGGGTATAGCTCAGTTGGTAGAGCGTCTGCTTTGCAAGCAGAATGTCATCGGTTCGATTCCGGTTACCTCCACCAATCTGATTTTGACAGCGGGTCTGTAGCTCAGCTGGTTAGAGCACCGCCTTGATAAGGCGGGGGTCACAGGTTCGAGTCCTGTCAGACCCACCATCAACCGCTGCGTTACAGTGTTCACCACTGTCTCAGTGCACTCCGTAGAAATTTTAAAAGATTTAAATTGTTCTTTGATAACTGCATATAGGGTAAAAACAAATTCTGAAAGCAACTGAGCGTTCATAGTAATGAACGCACATCTTGCGACTTGGATTTATACTCAAATAAACGGCGGATCTTAATTGATCTATTGTAAGTGCCGGGCTGAAGAGTCCGGCAAACAGAAAAAATTGTGAGTTTCTTAATTTTTATTAATGAGAAACAAGCTAGTAAGAGCACATGGCGGATGCCTTGGTGCCAACAGGCGAAGAAGGACGTGATAAGCTGCGATAAGCTTCGGAGAGCGGCAAACACGCATTGACCCGGAGATTTCCGAATGGGGTAACCTGGCCAGGGTCATACCTGGTCGCCTCACCCTGAATATATAGGGGTGAGAGCGCGATACCCGGTGAAGTGAAACATCTCAGTAACCGGAGGAAAAGAAAACGAAGTGATTCCGTAAGTAGTGGCGAGCGAAAGCGGAATAGCCCAAACCCATAGCTTGCTATGGGGGTTGTAGGGCCCCGATGTGGGACTGGAAAAGTTAGGTTAAGTGTGTGGAAAAGCACTCCATAGAAGGTGAGAGGCCTGTGACCGAAAACTGGACCAGCCCTAGGGTGTCCCTGAGTAATGCCGCACACGTGAAACGTGGCATGAATCTGTCCCGACCACGGGATAAGGCTAAATACTCGTTGGCGACCGATAGTGAACTAGTACCGTGAGGGAAAGGTGAAAAGTACCCCTGCGAGGGGAGTGAAATAGTACCTGAAACCATGTGCTTACAAGGTGTCAAAGCCTCTTCGGAGGTGATGGCGTGCCTTTTGCTTAATGAGTCTGCGAGTTAGTGTTTGTAGCAAGCTTAAGCCCTTCTGGGGCGCAGGCGTAGGGAAACCGAGTCCGAATAGGGCGAACAAAAGTTGCAGGTGCTAGACCCGAAGCGGAGGTGACCTACCCATGACCAGGTTGAAGCGTGAGTAAAATCACGTGAAGGACCGAACCGGTGTATGTTGAAAAATGCTCGGATGAGTTGTGGGTCGGAGTGAAAGGCTAATCAAACCCCGTGATAGCTGGTTCTCCTCGAAATGCATTTAGGTGCAGCGTCGCGTGCTTACTAATGGGGGTAGAGCACTGAATGAGCTAGGGCCCATACCCGGGTACCAAACTCAATCAAACTCCGAATACCATTAGGTGGAGCGCGGCAGTGAGACAGTGGGGGATAAGCTTCATTGTCGAGAGGGAAACAGCCCAGATCAGCAGCTAAGGTGCCTAAATACCGCTCAGTGGAAAGGATGTGAGATTACACAGACAATGAGGATGTTGGCTTAGAAGCAGCCACCATTTAAAAAATGCGTAATAGCTTACTCATCGAGTGATCTTGCGCCGAAAATAATTGGCGATAAGCGGTATACCGAAGCTCTGGGCGTCATTTTGCTACGGCATTATGGCGCGGTAGAGGAGCGTTGTTAGAGGGTTGAAGCTTGATGGCGATTGACAGTGGACTTCTAACAAGTGAGAATGCAGACATGAGTAACGATAAGACAGGTGAGATCCCTGTCCGCCGTAAACCTAAGGATTCCTGGGCAACGATTGTCGTCCCAGGGTTAGTCGGGACCTAAGCCGAGGCCGAAGGGCGTAGGCGATGGACATCTGGTTAATATTCCAGAACTTCCTGAACCCAAAGCAGTGGGGACGCAGGCCCAGAGAGATGACGCCGATTGAAAGTGGCGGAAGGGAGGCTACGGCCGAACTTATCTTCTCGACGGGACTGCCAAGAAAAGCCACTGTGTTGTGCTAAAGGAACCCGTACCGTAAACCGACACAGGTGGGTGGGTAGAGTATACCAAGGCGTAAGAGTGAAACCTCGTTAAGGAACTCGGCAAAATGGCCCCGTAACTTCGGGATAAGGGGTGCCCCCCTTCTGGGGGGGCCGCAGTGAAATGAGTCAACCGACTGTTTAGCAAAAACACAGCATTCTGCGAAGGCGAAAGCCGAAGTATAGGATGTGACACGTGACCAATGCCAAAAGATTAAGGTAAGGTGTTATCCCCTTGTGGGAGAAGCTCTGAACCCAAGTCCTGGTGAATGTCGGCCGTAACTATAACGGTCCTAAGGTAGCGAAATTCCTTGTCGGGTAAGTTCCGACCTGCACGAATCGTGCAACGAGTTGACTGCTGTCTCAACGAGGAGCTCAGTGAAATTGTAATGCCGGTGAAGATGCCGGCTACCCGCAGAAGGACGGAAAGACCCTATGAACCTTAACTGTACGCTGTCACTGGTTTCTCTTTTTTGATGCTCAGTGTAAGTGGGAGACGTTGAAGCGGGCCTTTAGGGGCTTGTGGAGTCATCAATGAGACACCACCCTTTAACAAGGGGAAATCTAACCTGCATCCTTGAAACAGGAGCGGGAACAATGGCAGCCGGTCAGTTTTACTGGGGCGGTATCCTCCTAAAAAGTAACGGAGGAGCGCGATGGTTGGCTCAGCGTGGTTAGCAATCACGTTTCGAGTGCATAGGCATAAGCCAGCCTAACTGTGAGACTGACACGTCGAGCAGATACGAAAGTAGGTCTAAGTGATCCGGTGGTAGAAAGTGGAATTGCCATCGCTCAACGGATAAAAGGTACTCTAGGGATAACAGGCTGATCGCGCCCAAGAGTTCATATCGACGGCGCGGTTTGGCACCTCGATGTCGGCTCGTCGCATCCTGGGGCTGAAGTTGGTCCCAAGGGTTTGGCTGTTCGCCAATTAAAGCGGCACGCGAGCTGGGTTCAGAACGTCGCGAGACAGTTCGGTCCCTATCCATCACGGGCGCAGGAAATTTGAAGAGAGCTGTCCTTAGTACGAGAGGACCGGGATGGACTAACCTCTGGTGTACCAGTTGTCGTACCAACGGCATAGCTGGGTAGCCAAGTTGGGAAAGGATAAACGCTGAAAGCATCTAAGCGTGAAGCCCCCTCTAAGATAAGATTTCCATATCAGACCCCTTGCAGACTACAAGGTTGATAGGCTGGAGGTGTAAGTGCAGCAATGTATTTAGCTGACCAGTACTAATAGGTCGAAAGCTTGATTTACTAACAATAAATCATGTATATTATAGGATTATAACTTAAGACTTTGCTTCTTACTTTAATGCGGTTTTCAATGTGCTTTCAAAAGGCACATTCAAAAATTGTTAAACAATTTCTGGTGGCGATAGCTAAGGAACTAAAAGTGAGCGCTGCCTGTGGCAGAATAAGCGAGCTGAAGGTTCTGTGAGTAAAGGAGTATGGCAAACGAAAGTGAAGCCAGACGACTATTACAAACAGTGGTCCCCAGCGATTCTGTGGGACATGGAAGCAGATAAGTGCTTCAAAACAACTAAATACGTTAAACAATTTCTGGTGGCGATAGCTAAGGGGATCCACCTGTTCTCATCTCGAACACAGTAGTTAAGCCCTTATACGCCGATAGTACTTGGCTGGAGACGGCCTGGGAGGGTAGGTAGCTGCCAGATTCAATTTTATATAAATTTACATATATTTATCGGGGAGCCTGTGAGCATACGCTTTGCAGGCTTTTTGATAGGTGTTTTCTTGTATATACGAAATATAATTCATTTTATTGATTAATCAAAGATTTATAAAATGAGGGTAGCATACATAAAAAGGGCTTTATTTCGCAACAAAATCGGAGAAACTTAAAGTTCCTCAAACTAAGAAATCCTTTGAGTAGATATCAATCGGATTTAATTTATGGCCATTATATTAGTATATCATCTTAAGCGCAATTAGTGTGGGAACGACCAATGTTATTATTCCTGTAACTACAATTGCGTTCAAAAAAGAGAACATTATCGGTTGCGTACGCCAATGGTGTTCATCCCAGTGCCTTGCCTAAAAGTCTTTGGAATAGATGTTAATGGGATTGTAACTATCGAATATTATCATTGACTTAAACTCACCTCGGCATATATGTACAGTAGAAATCTGAGTTGCTGGAGCGAACAGCAAGCTAACACAAACATTGTTTGTATCAGATCAAAACTGTAAGTGTTAGGTCATGATTTCTGCCGGGTTAACATTTCTTCCTTACCTTTTCATTCTCTTCAAATATTACTTAAGCCAAAATTGGCCTGAGTAAGAATTTCATTTAGCCTAATTATGCGCTGTTATTTTCCGCTACCGCATGGGCATAGCGCTCGGAGGAGAATGACATTATTCTCTGAATCCTAATCATACCTATACATATTATTTTCACTTGCTAATCTGCTTGAGTAATGGCTTAATGGTAATACGAAAAAAGGGTATCATGGAGGAAACATCTTAAGCAGGTTCTTGACAAGCTGACGGAAAAAGTATTTGAAGCTTACCCCTGGTGAGACCCGGGAACTCGAGAAGATGGAATATGAAAATAGCAGAGTGTGAATGAGAAATGGTAATAAGGGGGGGAGGGGGAAGGTAAATAGCTACACCAATACCATAAATATGCCGGTGGATCAAGTACGTACAAATTCCCGCTTTTTCAAAGGGGTAGTAGACAAAAATCAAAGAGCCTTTTATACAGGGGCATTGGGGGGTTATTTTAACGCTGCTTGGTATGGTTACGCTGGTTAGCTCATTGTCGGCAAACGCCGCGAACCCGATGCTAATAACGCTGTCTGGTATCGTAAGATCTCCTGTGAAAAAGTTGCCGAAGAAAGCATCGTCTCCGATATGCCCGGTGGATAGGCTGCCAAAGAGGCAGGCACGCATATATCGGTGTATTCGGCGTTACAGTTGTTAATAATGGCACTGCCGTTCGGATGCACGGCAACTCGTACTCCGCGCGGAAATTCGCGTCCATGTCCGTCACCTCATTGCCACATGAGTGTTTGATGGTGCCTGTTTTGTATTCATACCACCCATTCAAGTATCCTTTGTATGCGCCCGGAAGGTTGAACGAAGCAAGCCTGGGGTTGCTTACAAACACTCCGGTTTCCAAAAACATGAGACAGTCGGGCAGCGTCACGGAAGTAATACCTTTGTCCGCAAAAGCACAGTATCCAATACCATACACGGAGTAACCGTCAATTGTGCTTGGGATGACAACATCACCGCCAATTCCGTTATATGCTGATATTTTAATGAGCTTCAAAAACTCATCTTCTATTATGTACTCGAAGATGCGCTTGTAACTTGTCCGTGTATACGAGTCGCCTACGGGTACGATATCACCACCATAGAAGACTGCACCAGTTCTGTTCTCCCAAGAACTGATATAGCCCTCTTCGGGTAGGGGTAGTGTGACTTCGCTCATACCGCTGTTTAGGAACGCTTCCAGTGACAATTCGGTGAGACTTGATGGAAGTGTAACAGAGCTAAGGCTATTCGCCATAAAGGCCCACTTACCGATCGTTTGTAAACCGCTACCGAAATGTACTGACGTCAAGCCGTTGGTTGCAAATCTATATTGCGATGGATGTGACACTATCGGGAATCGTAACGCTTGTGACGCCTGTTTTGTCAAACGCCAAGTCGTCAATTGCTGTGACAGTAAAGCCGTCCAAAGTACTTGGGATTACAACATCGCCGCCAAGTCCGTTGTATTTTGTAATATTTATGAGCTTGTGTACCGCGTCGCTTAGCGTGTACTCAAAGATGGGATCATAACTTTTACGTGTATATAAATCATTAACAGGAACACTATCTCCTCCGTGGAACTCGGTGCCCAATCCGTTTTCCCAGGTACTGATATACCCCTCTTTCAGATGGGGTAGTGTGATCTCGCTCATGCCAGTGTAATTAAATGCGTGAACGTCGAGAAACGTATGGCTGGGGGGGAGGGTGACGTTGGTAAGCGAGAAGCTATCTGCGAATGCAAAAACCCCAATGGTTTCTACACCGCTTCCAATCGTTAGCGATGTAATATTGTTGGTACTAAATGCTTCATCCTGTATTGTTGTAACTGTGTCAGGGATGGTAACGCTGGTCAGCAATGTTCCGAAAAAAGCAGTGTTACCGATGATGGTAACGGTCTTACCGCCCAGCGTGCGGGAATCGTCACATTACCACCCGTACCAATATAGCCGGTTATTGTACACGTTCCGTTGCCGTTGTCCGAGTAAATATAATCGCCTCTGGTTGCGGCCAGCGCTGCTGCAGGGAAAAGTGAGATCGTGAGTGAAATCACCAAAAGAAATGCGAGTATCTTCATCTTGGGAGTTGTCATGGAAGTGTAACCCTCTTTCAAGTATACTACTTTGTATTTTTAATCTAATAATACATCATTTGGTTAAATATTACCAACAAAAATCGATAATATAGGGGTAATTACTCTATATGACCCATCCCCAGTCATGCTAAAGCACTGAAAGTGTTTTTCGCAGCGATGATAATCTGTTAGAAATAAGGATTCATGCTTTAAACAGATTGTCAAACATTTAGTCATTCAAAACTCTATTTTAAAGTTAAATGATTCTATATTATTGTTCTTCATTGACAGCCATGTTTAAATTAAATAGTGGCTACTTCAAGTCGTAGAACTACTCTCTAAGCATTTTTGTAGAAAATTTACTACTATATAACTTCGTAAATATTTAGAAGACACTTTTTGAATACTAGTCCTGAAAGATATTCTCGGTGATAGGTGGCAAACAAATCTATGACGGCAGACACGCAAACATTAAGCAGACTTTCTTAAATATAACATATCCCATACACGCTGTTTTCTGCTATAATAATAAATGGTTGTACTACTAAAAACTAGGTGAAGGTAGAAAATGAGTCTTGGAAATCAAATAAGTTATTACCGTAAGAAAGCAAATATGACGCAGGTACAGCTTGCAGAGGCACTAGATGTTTCTTTTCAGGCGGTCAGCAGTTGGGAGCGGGATGAGTATGCTCCTGATGTTAATCGTCTCGTAACTATAGCAAAGACCCTTGGGACCTCGGTTGGACGGTTGCTTGAAGAATTTGAGGTCTCAGACTGGCGGTTGCGGTCACGGTTGTTTGATGAAAAACATATGTATACATTTGTAAAATCTACAGCTATGGCAAAGGGATTAGAGCAGACAAGCAGGGCATTGCCATATGCTAAGAAGTGCCATTCCGGGCAGGTACGTAAAGGCTCCTCCGGATTAGTAGCATACATAAACCATCCTTTAACAATGGCGTGCCATGCTCTGGCAATGGGGCTTGATGATGATAACGTACTTGCTGCACTGCTGCTGCATGATGTGGTTGAAGACTGTGACGTGGCAGCTGACGTGCTTCCGGTTGATGATGAAGTTAAAGCTGTAGTGCGCCTTGTATCCTTTGATGCCTCAGACCAACCCAAGACAAAAGCAAAGAAAGAGTATTATAGCAGGATAGCTGATAATCCGTTTACCTGCCTTGTTAAGTGTATTGATCGCATCAATAATCTGTCCAATATGGCCATGGGCTTTACGCATGAGAAGATGGTCGAATACGTAAATGAAACAGAGCAGTATATCGTCCCACTTCTGCGCATAATTAAGGATTCTGCCCCTGAATGGAACAATGCAGCGTGGCTTCTGAGCTATCAAATGTACAGCTTGCTGGAAGCATATAAGCGATTACTATAATACCATACGGCATGCAAAGAGGACTTCCCTGGCATCATCGTGGGGAGTCTTTTTTAGTACGCCAAACTCAAGCAATACTTGAATATCTATTTTGCGTTTCATGAGCCTCTTGCTGTCCTTATCGTTTGTTTACAGTTAGCATATAGTTGTAAGTAAGATAAAGAGTACTCAATGCGTAAAATCGCAGAAAGGAGAACTTTTACCATGAGAGACTTTAATATCACGCTTTGCTCATACAAGACCGACTGGATCAATGTTTCGGTGTGGGCTAAAATGGAGAACGGCGTTTTGACTATTGCCGGCGAGGATTATGGCAAAAGAGTCGAACAGTTATGGGGTGATGATTATGAATACTTCTATAATTTTGATGAGCCAAATACAATGCGCTTGCTGGAACTAATTGGAGGTATGACGCCCCGGAATCAGCGCTGAAAAACCGATTCAGTGGATTGGATGGATGTAGGAAAATGAGAGAAGTCTGCATGGAAAATAATATTCAATACTGTTTTATCACTTGGTAAACGCCTTGGAAGCAATACAAATATGATAAAAGGAGTTAATTATGGGAAGCAGAAGCGGTTATGATAAGAGTTCAGGGAATGATGTTATTTGGCTCGGCTTTCAGGAGAAAATGCCGGAAGTGCTGCGTTGTTTCATAGATAAATGGACAGCTGAAGCAATAAACTATACAAATTATCAAATTTGTTGCCCAGTGAAATATGCAGGAATAGTATTCAGGTATGAGAACATATGGTATAGAATCTCTCCGGGCTCAATTGGGATTACAGAGGAAACACTTGGTGGTTTGCAAAGCTGTTGGGTGAATGAAATGTTTGAAAATTTAGCAGGAAAAATGGGAACGGAGCTTGTTGAACTCGGTGCTGAAGATGTCTTTTATACAGGGATGATGGACTAAGGGAGGTATGAACTGATGTATCAACATAATGTTTTTTTAAGAGAATTGAGCAAACTACTTAAACTAGGTAATATTTGTACTTTATCAATAAATAACAAGACTGAATTTATTAGTTTGATGAAGTATTTGGGATTTCGTATAAGACAAAGGATACAAACAGAATAGTTACGTAGAGTGCTTTTTACAAGAGATGTTCTTGTGGGATACTTTTGAACTCTATGTTGATTTTGATAAATGCTTTAACAAGGATGGAACATTCACCAGAGTGGCTAAAAACAAATGCTAGCGCGAATACCATTGGTCTGAATTTTTTAAATATCCTGAACCGTATGAATAATGATGTAAATTTCTATTCTTGTCCTTCAAGAAATCTAACTTTTCCATAAATCAGACGCATTTATTTTTCTTGAAGTATATTAATTATATTGTCCTTAAAGAACCCAACCAATATAAATATAATCAGGTATAATACAAACTACCAAACATAAGAGATGAATAAAATGAGTGTTATAAAATAAAAATAAAAATAAGTGTTGACAAAATAGTGTCAGCTTGATAAGATATCACTCCACGGCGCAATAGAGCGTCGGGATATAAGAACCTTGAAAACGGAAAACAGCACTACAAAAGAGACGCAAAAAACTTTGAGTTGAGTCAGACAAACAAGAGTTTGTAAATAGCTACTGTGAATACGGTAGTGAAAATATTTTAAACTAAGAGTTTGATCCTGGCTCAGGACGAACGCTGGCGGCGTGCTTAACACATGCAAGTTGAACGAAGCAATCTAGTAAGTTTACTTACCGGATTGACTTAGTAGCGGACGGGTGAGTAACGTGTGAGCAACCTACCTTTGTGAGGGGGACAACAGCTGGAAACGGCTGCTAATACCGCATCAGGCCACGGATTCGCATGAATCAGTGGTAAAAGATTTATCGCACAAAGATGGGCTCGCATCCCATTAGCTAGTTGGTAAGGTAACGGCTTACCAAGGCGACGATGGGTAGCCGACCTGAGAGGGTGATCGGCCACACTGGAACTGAGACACGGTCCAGACTCCTACGGGAGGCAGCAGTGGGGAATATTGGGCAATGGGCGAAAGCCTGACCCAGCAACGCCGCGTGAGGGAAGAATGTCTTCGGATTGTAAACCTCTGTCCTTGGGGACGAAAAAAATGACGGTACCCAAGGAGGAAGCTCCGGCTAACTACGTGCCAGCAGCCGCGGTAATACGTAGGGAGCAAGCGTTGTCCGGAATTATTGGGCGTAAAGGGTGCGTAGGCGGTTTTGTAAGTCAGATGTGAAATGCCCGGGCTTAACCCGGGAGTTGCATTTGAAACTGCAGAACTTGAGTAAAGAAGAGGTAAGTGGAATTCCTAGTGTAGCGGTGGAATGCGTAGATATTAGGAGGAACACCAGTGGCGAAGGCGACTTACTGGTCTTTTACTGACGCTGAGGCACG
>DAOUQC010000005.1 GCA_030625775.1 Verrucomicrobiota bacterium | reverse complement strand
CCAGAAACCCCGGACCGATCATCCTCAACCCTAAGAGTGAACTGTTCCAATTCTGCGGCAACATAAGCAGCATCATTGTTATCATGTACCGCATTACTGCTCAGTTGGTAAGTCCATGAACCATCACCGTAAATCGTCAGCATGCCATTCCCATCCTCTCCGGCAACCGCCCCAAGCACCGTAGCCGCATTGCCATTCAAAGACCCAATGCTGGAACCATTGAGAAAAAGCGTCATCGGATCTCCATCCGGATCATTCAGCGTCAACTGCCCGGACACTGAAGTAGTCGTGGTTCCAATCCCAGTTCCCTCGGTCAAACCTGCTTCGTAAACTAAGCCTCCATTATTGGTGGTGCTAATCGTCGGTGCCTGATTAGGGCCCTGAATGGTAATCGTCAGTGTTGTCTGCGAAGTCCCTCCATTGCCATCACTTGCCGTATAAGTGAAACTATCAGTTAAAGTCTCACCAGCCAACAGTGCCAAAACGGCTGCATTATTCGTATCTAAAGAATAACCGTAACTCCCGTTAGCATTAATAGTGACGGCCCCGTAAGATCCTGTCTGGGAAGATCCCACATTCCCACTCGCACCCTCCACCTTGGAAACCGTCAAAGTATCATTCGTATCTGGATCAGTATCATTCGTCAGAACATCACCCGTCACTGCGGTCGCATCATCATAATCCACACTGTTCGTGTCTAACACAGCAGTCGGCCCGTCGTTGGTCCCGGTGATCGTCACGGTCACCGTCGCGGTATCGGTTCCTCCGTTGCCATCGGTGATCGTATAGGTAAAGGTATCAGTCGTGGTTTCTCCCGCTGCCAGCGAGTCAAACTGGCCGTTGGGATCGTAATCAACGCTGTCGTTGTCTGCGTTAATTGATACGCTTCCCACCGTTCCGGTGGTATTGATCGATAGGATTTCCAAATCGTCGCTCGCGTCCGGATCCGTGTCGTTGCCGGTCAACACAATGTTGACACTCGCATCTTCTTCTCCCACGTCTTTGCTGTCGTTCACTGCGCTCGGCCCGTCGTTGGCTCCAGTAATAGTCACCGTCACCGTCGCGGTATCTGTGCCTCCGTTACCATCCGTAATCGTATAGGTGAACGTATCCGTTGCCGTTTCACCCACAGCCAGAGATTCAAACTGGCCGTTAGGGTCGTAAGCCACACTGTCATTGTCAGGGTTTATGCTCACGCTGCCCACTGTGCCGCTGGCATCAATCGATAAAATTTCAAGATCGTCTGTGGCATCGGGATCCGTGTCGTTGTCCGTCAGCACAATTTTGATACCCGAACTATCTTCCCCCACCCCACCTGTATCGTCTACAGCCCGGGGTGCTGAATTGACTGCAGCCAATCTCGCAATCCTTCTTGGTGGAGCAGGCTCATCTTCAATCAGAACACGTTCAATTATCTCATCTTCTGGAGCCACTATGACTAAGCCGGGCTCCCATTCGGATTTACTACTAAAGCTCTGGGGCAGAGGAGTCTTACTTGATGGCAAATCATCACCACCACGCTCTTCAAAACTTGCGAATTCCATATTCGAAAGCCGCATGAGGGTATAATCCTCACCCTGATCCCCTTCAAAACTCGCATCGATCTCTTCCGACAGACGCATCAGAGTATAGTCATCTGTTTGAGTCCCATTTTCCAACCTCCCTTGGTAGGGCGCCACCTCATCATCACCGCTTCCTGCTGCTTTTTTCACCTCAGCAAGCCAGTCAGAAACCACTGCCATATCAACACCCGGCGACAGCTTAATCTGAGCTAATGCCCCCTGCCCTGACATCGAAAAATAATCCTCAAGAACAATACTGATTTTTTCGTCAGCAAATTCAACCTTCAAATCATTGTCAATACGCGTCAATTTGGCATTGGCAGGAGAGCCTTCCGCATCAAGAATAAAAACCTTGTCCCCAGCTTCAATCGAGACCACATCTTCATCTTTAATCTCCCTATTAAGCCGAGTTCCTCCTTCAGCTTTTTCAATCTTGATTCGAAATTTCATACAATTCTCCTCTCCACGATTAATTTCAGATTAAACTATTTAACTGTCAGGTGATTGCTTTACGTAAGCCGCACAAGGGTCAGCGCAGCTGTTTCCTGGCGTATTTCCTAGATCCTAAAATCCGTTTTAGAAATTTTACTTTTTTCTCACCTGATGCTTCCGGAACGGTTGTTGAAACATCCTTGCCACTCGTTTTGGAAACCACCCCCCCCTGCACTTCATCTTGCGTAGCCTTGTTGACTAAATTGTAACTCCTGGGAAGGCCATCCTTGTCCGGATTACGATCAAGATAAGATCGCATATTTTTTTCACTGATCAGATGTCCAGTAAGAACCCCCTGAACTCCCATGATCCGATAAACAGTAGTCTCCACATTATAACTAGCATCGATCAATCGGTTCTTAGCACTATAGTGCTCTTCCTCGATATCTAGAATATTAAGAAGAGTCTGACGCCCTACCTTAAATTGTTCTTTGTAGTCCAGAATCACACTCTTAAGACGCTTCGTATATAAACCCAGCAAACGAACAGACGTCTTGGAACTCTCACGCTCTTTCCAAAGCAGTGATGAACGATAATCACTCTCATCTTGAGCCGCATTAACCATTTTTTCGGCCTTACGCACCTGCCAATGCTCTCTCTCTTGCATTGCCTTTTTGGATCCGCCCGCGTAGAGATCCCATGACATAGTAAGCAAGGCACGAACTTCGTTATCAGCCCCTTCAATCCCCAACACATCCTCACCAACACTGCCTCCGGCATCCAGGTAAAATTTTGGACCACGATCAGCCCGCGCTCTTTTGTAATCATGCTGCACTGCCTCCAACAAGGCAATAGAAGCCAAAAAGTCCCAATTTTGGCTCACATCCAGAGCAGTCCTTGTCGTCGACAATTTTGGAGTCACCGGAGCAGTGATCCCCGAAGCAGGCTGACCGGTGAGCCGAACAAAGCGAATCAAGGCATTTTCGTAAGCCAACCGCTGGTTCTCCAGTGAATCTGCCGCCAAGCTCAAACGTCCATCGACCAATGCCAAATCGGCTCGATTGGACTTGGCCTCGGCACGCTCTTTAATCATATCACGAATTTCCACATAACGATTCACCCTTACCTGGCTTTCACCGATCTGTTCCTTGGTACGCAGGATTTCATAATAAGTTTCACAAAGATCGACAATACGAGCTTCCAACATACTTCTTTCAAGCAGCTCTTGAGCCTCTGCCGCGCGTTTAGCTGATAACGTTTGTTGGCGGGTAAGTCCTCCATCGTAAAGCAGTTGCCTGATGGATATGCCAATTTGGCGACTAAAAAGTCCATCCCCGGTTGACCGGGTCAACCCGTCCACGCTTCGATCACGTTTCACGTAGCCACCACCACCATCTATACTCACACGTGGTCGCAGTCCCCCACGAGCCACCTTCCAATCTTCGACAGCACTCAACCTATCAAAATTGGCAGCTTGAATTTCAGGTTCGTTGTAGAGCATCAGCTTCACCGCATCTTCAAGTGATTGCCCGCAAACACTCAATGGTATCAGGAAAAAAACCGCCATCGAAATAACACAGGTCATTTGAATTAAAGCTCTTCCAAAGATTTTCGATTTATTCGCGAGTTGCTTCATAGTTATTTAGTAAATACAAAAATTTATAGGAAATAATAACCGTGATCCCTACACTAAATCAAACAAAGTTAAATAAATATTTAGCTGCAAACCTGTCGATTGCCCCCCTTTCTGATAGGCTCGTGACAACCATTACCCCGTAAAAAATTTTGCCACATAACAAGCCTTAAAAACCAGTGACCTTTTACTTCTCTCTAATGGAAAATTCCATCTTTTCGTTATTATTACTATTATAATGCCTATGAAAATTCATGCCCTCCAAAGCGCCCATCTTGCAACTTCCGCAGAGCCACATTAGGTAAGGGCCTTTGTACGCCCCCTCTCTTACCTCTTCCCCTTTTCTACTTATTCCGATCCACCCATGAAAAGCATCGCGCACCTCATCCTCCTGCTCACCGCAAGCGGTATTCTTGCACAAGAAGCACAGCCCTTTGACAGGCTCACGTTTCACGCTGTGCCCAAGCCTCTCTCGCCCGAAGCGAATACTTCCGATTGGCCACGCTTTCTCGGCCCCAGTGACAACGGCCACTCCCCGGAAACCCATTTACTCACTGACTTCCTCACATCAAAACCAACACGCGTCTGGGAAGTCAAGCGCGGCAACTCCCATACTTCCCCCGTCATCGCTGGCAAGCGCCTCGTTTTCATCCACGCACTCAACGGCTTGGAAACCATTGAGTGCCTGCATCCGGAAACCGGACAGCGCTACTGGAAAATTGAGTATCCGGTTTCCATC
The DNA here is from genome assembly GCA_030625775.1 of Verrucomicrobiota bacterium. Lineage (GTDB taxonomy): Bacteria > Verrucomicrobiota > Verrucomicrobiia > Verrucomicrobiales > DEV007 > JAADHD01. The sequence continues at coordinate 107,467 of DAOUQC010000005.1, read as the reverse complement.
GGGCAAAATTACGGCATCTCCGATGCTCCGCGCAGCAGTCCCGTCATCGATGAGGCATCCAATCTGGTTTTCACCCTCGGCGTCAATTCCCGTCTCCAAGCCATCGATTTGAAAGACGGCAGTATCCTCTGGAAACAAAATCTCGATGAAATCCTGGGAAAAGCCCCCTTCTTTTTTGGCCGAGGCTCAGCCCCTCTTGTTTATGACGATTTTTTGATCGTCAACGCAGGAGCACCTAATGCCAGTGTTGTAGCTTTTAACAAAAAAACAGGCAAACTGATCTGGAAAACTCCCCACGACTGGAACGCCAGTTATGCGTCCCCCATCATTACCCGCATCCATGACAAAGATCGCCTACTTGTTTTTGCCGGAGGCATGACTACCCCCCCTCATGGGGGTCTGCTGAGCATTGATCCCAAAAATGGCAAACTCGATGATGCCTTTCCCTGGCGTTCGACCCAATTTGCTTCTGTCAACGCCGCCTGCCCTGTAGCCTGCGGGTCAAATCGAATCTTTCTCACCGAAGGTTACGATCGTGGCGGCGTGATGCTGGAATTTGATTCAGCTATGAAAATGTCCGTCTTGTGGAAAGCTCCACGCTTTGCCAGTCAATTCCAAACCCCCATCTATCACGACGGTTTTCTATACGCTTTCTCCGGCAGTTCCACCAGCAATGCGGAACTCATTTGTTATGATACTAATAGCGGCAAAGAACTATGGCGTGAAGGCTTCCAAGATCTGGCCCTGCCCTTTCAAACCCGTCAGCTCCGGGTTCAAATGGGGCGAGCTTCGCTGCTTCGCGTCGACAAAAAGTTTCTTTGTCTCGGATCCCAGGGGAGCTTGCTGTGGCTCGACCTTTCTCCCAACGGCATTAGAATATTGTCAAAAAAACAACTCTTCTACTCACCCGAAACCTGGGCACCCCCCGCCCTCAGTCACGGCCTGCTCTACGTTTCCCAAAATGGCCCTGACCCAAAACTCATTTGCTACGACTTACGACAACCGTAAGCACTTGATCCCCTCTCACAGGCAACAGCTATACTTGGATGAATTTCAAATATCCTCGATCTGTTGTTCAATCCAATCCATCCCTCCCAACTCGGAAATCAACGGAGACAGCCATGCTTCGTAATACTTCCAACGATTGATTGAAGAATTATATATAGGTTGTCGAACCTGCCAACGGCTGGCCGTCCTAACCGGACGATTAGAATACTGTGGGCTAAGACAATCATCCGACCAATCAAGACCGGTAAATTCAATCAACTTCCTTGCTTCATTTTCCAGGTCGTTTACCAGCTCTTCATAACGCACCTCAAGAATCGGCAAAGGCACAACCTTGCGCCAATGATCGAAAACCTTCACATACCGACGGTAATACTGGCCCAACCAGTCCAGTCGATAGGTGTATTCATGTCCTAAGCGAAAACGCTGCAAAAAGCATGAGACACAAGTATCGAGGGGGTGGCGGCGAACATGAATGATTCGTGCATTTGGGAACATCATGGAGATAAAACCCAGATGAAAGACGTTTTGCGGCATTTTATCGGTGAATCGAGTGAAGGACTTACCGCTCGCATTTGAATGAATCATGTCCATGCAAGCGTCTGCCGCATTGTTGAAATGATTGGGTGGAATCATCGGGATAAAACCGTGAATCGAGCCTTTATAAGCTAAATTCTGCTTAGCAAACTCACGCATCTGCGAATTAATAGAACCAATCATCGGCAGCTCACCAGCAGCAAACACCTGCGGATGACGAGATAAAATTTGTTCAACTAAAGTAGTACCCGAGCGCGGCATCCCCACAATAAAAATAGGAGTCTCCGAGTTATTGCCCCTTCCTTTGACAGGTGACAACACTTCCTTAGTTATTGCCTTTAGCGCCTCCTTCACAGCGACATCCATAACATTAGGATTATAGTCAGGATTTTTCAGTCGTGCCGCTTCCAAAGCAAAATGAAATGCCTCCTCATACACCTCGGTATCATTCAAAGCTTTGGATAAGGCAAAGCACAAATATTCCTGATCTGCATCGCTCAGAGAACTGCTGGAATACAACGATTTCATCGTCGCGATCAGAGGGTCGGTTTTTTTGAACTTGTAGACAGCTCCGAGATTAAAATACGCTTCAGCGTAATCACCTTTCAGCTCAATCGCCCTTTTATAATTTACAACCGCGGCATCTACGTCACTGGTACCACTTAGCACCCCTCCTAAATTATGATGCATGTGCGCCCTGTCAGGAGCAATTTCCATGGACTGCTTGATTAAGACCAGCGCTTCTGAAGTCTGGTTCAAATTCCACAGGGAAATGCCCAGAAAATGCAATGCATCAGGATTCTCAGGCTCATCTTTGAGCACATCCCGGAAAGCTTCGGCACTTTCACGAAACTGATTTGCCTTTATATGGGAAATCCCCTCTTGAAGACGCGCTGACATGGTAAGATTTATAATTTTTCGCCCTTAAACCCTCACCCTCCCAGCCAAGGAGGAGCATCACCTTGAGCTGAGCTGTTTTGATCCGAGACCATAAATATTATCCGTCATCATCCGTCGTGGTTCTTCATCGATGATCATTCACCCTGCCATCTTCTCCACGATCTTCTTTAGATAATCATAGCCGTACAAACCCGAACTGTGACTGTCACTGAATTCAAAAGCCACCGCATACCCCCCTACCATCTTCCACCCGGTCACCGTGACCCCCTGATACTCTTGCCCGGGATTACCTCCCATCAAATTTCCGAACAAATCGTGTTCCCCCTGCGTCTCCGCACTTGGAGAAGCCGCACGTAACCGGTCCATCGGATAAAAATCCTCCGAACCATCCTGCCAACGAATGGCCACATCATTTCCGATCACTTGAATTTCTTCTGGAGCTAACATGGACCCAAGCAAATCCCTAGCCACCCATTGTTCAACGAAAAATCCTGTTCAATTGGAAATATTTCGTTAAACTTTCCTCATGATCAAAACCACCACCGTAGGCTCTTATTCGCAAATCGACTGGCTGATGCAGGCAGGCTCTGAGCAAGCAGTGCTCGACGCCACCTCAGTTGTCATCGAAACACAAAAACGGGCAGGCATTGATCTGCCCACCGATGGTGAACTCTACCGCTACGACCCCAATCATCCCGACACCAATGGCATGATTGAATTTTTCACTCGTCAGATTGGCGGTATCGATTCCAAAATTGGTGTCACCGATGCCCGCCATTTCCGCGCCAAACAAGATTTCAACTGGCGGGTCAAACCCGCCGGCGTGGTGCGTGAAGCTCTGAGCGAAGGCACTCTCGACCTTGTCGAAGCCAGCTCACGCTCCATGTCAGTCGCTGGAAATGGGCCACTCAAGTTCACTCTTACCAGCCCTTACATGCTGGCCCGCACCCTGCTCGACGAGCACTACGATGACTTCGATTCCCTGACCCTGGCTATCGCCGGAGTTCTCGCCGACCAGATTGGTGATATCGATTGCGAATGCGTGCAGATCGATGAAGCCAACGTGCCAGGCAGCCCGGAAAATGCTCCCATTGCTGCTGCTGCCATCAATTGTGTGCTCGACCGGGTCAAGGGTGAAAAAGCGGTGCATTTCTGTTTTGGAAACTATGGAGGCCAAACCATCCAGAGTGGGGCTTGGCAACCGCTGATCGAATTCCTCAACTCACTACACTGCGACCATTTGGTGCTCGAACTCGCCCACCGCCCCGACGACGATCTTCACGCCCTTGCCGAAGTCGACTCTCGGATCAAACTGGGCCTCGGTGTTATCGACATCAAAGTCAACCACATCGAAACCCCGGAGCAAGTCGCTGAACGAATCGAAAAAGCCGCCAGCATTTTGGGTCAGGAACGAATCGCCTACGTTCATCCCGACTGCGGCTTCTGGATGCTCAAACGCACCATCGCCGACCGCAAAATCGAAGCCCTCGTCAAAGGCCGCGACCTTTTTGAAGGGAAATGAATAAAAAAAACGACAAAGACATTGCAGGACAAATTTGACTTCGTCTATCTTCATTGCATTACAGTTCTCCCACATCTGCGGGATCAGTGCGATTTACGTAATTCTCAAATGACAGAATAGCATTCTGTCCTACGATCAGGGCACCCCGACCGCTGCCCCAGGCTCCCTCTACAAATGTTTTTCAATTTTTTGTATCAGTTCTTTTTCTGATACCAGACCCAACAGATCTTCCACCATCTTGCCGCCTTTGAAAAACTTGATGGTGGGGATGCCTGTGTCTATGTATTTTTTTTCTTCAACAAAGTCCCAGTAGTCATCAACATTCATTTTCCCGACCCTCACCCTGCCTGCATATATATCAGCAACCGCCGAAACAACAGGATCAATCGCCAGACAAGGTGCACACCAGGGCGCCCAAAAATCAACCAGCACCAATTGTTTACTGTCGATTACCTGCTGCTTGAAGTTTTCTGGAGTGAGTGATACCAAATGTTCACTCTCCGGCTCTTTTGCCACCTCGGAATGACAGGCTTGCAACAAAACCGTTATACAAAATACCCCTGCAGAGAAAAAGCCCACCTTCATGAAATCAACCTACTCACAAGCACCTTCCCGTCCACCTTTGTTCGAATTTCACCTGAATGTTTCTGCCTTTCAATTTAGCATGACCGCCCGGGCCATCCGAGCTAAATCACTTGCCTTCCATTTCCCAGAGCAAATTTCCGAAGACAAAGCCCTCTTCTACCCCCACCTTCCAAGCAACTATGAAAATTGTCTGGGCCAATCGCAGCGAATGGAAAAAACCGGGGCCCATTGTCTACATCGGCCTTCTCAATGCACTTTCATTCGCCCAGCTGGGTTACGAAAGCCATTTTTTCATCAGTGAAGGCCCTGCCTCGGACACCAATCGTGACCTGGTGGATTTTTACGGACTCGAGACCAATGAAAACCTTCACATACACCGCATCCCCAAAGGCACAAAAATCTCCGAACTGCCCGGAAGAGCCATCTACCGACAAGCTCTCGCTTTCAGCCGCCTCGAACTGAAGAAAGGCAAAAAAGTCCTTTTCCTGACTCGCGAGCTTGGCCTGACCGGACTTCTCTCACGCCTGCAACGACGCTTCCCCGATACTTTACGAACTATTTACGAAGCTCACGATTTTCATGCTGATCTGTCTGGCAGAGATCAGAAAATTAAGTTCACTGATCACCGCAAACGCTTGAGCGAACGTTTTTTCATCCCCCGGCTCAGCGGTTTGCTTTGCATCACACCACCACAGGAAGAGCTTTACCGCAAGGCACTGCCCGGATTGGATATTCTAACCCTTCCCCTGGGCTGTCTCGATCACCCACCATCAAGCGAAGAAGAAATCGAAAAGCGACGGCAGCGTCGCACAGTGGTTTATGTTGGCCACCTGCACCGTTACAAGGGGGTTCACGACTTACTCGATCAAGCTGCCTTTTTCCGCCAGCACCATCTCAAACTGCATTTACTGGGAGGCACTCCACAACAAATCAAAAAACTGGAAAAAAAAATCCGCCACAAACAAAAGCAACAAAAGGCCGGGCTGGATTCCCCTATCTGTTTTTTTCCGGCCATGCCGCCTGCGCAATTGCATCAGCATTTGGAAAAATTTGCCAGCCTTGGCATTGTTCCTCTGCAAGACAGTTACTACAACCGGGCCCTGACTTGCCCGGTCAAAGCTCTGGACTCTCTCTCCCACCATTTGCCGGTGATCGCCAGTGATCTGCCAACCACTCGTGCAGTCATCGGAGATGCAGGAGTGTATTTGCCTACCAACCAGCCCGAGGATTTTCCTCGCCTGGCTAAAGAATTAATCGACGACCCAAAGCATTACCAGCAGCTTGCCCGCAACGCCGCCAATCGCTCCCGGGAACTCTCCTGGAAAAAGCGGGCGCAATCGATCCTCAACTGGTGCTAGCAGGAATGTCCTGATCCGGCATCGAAGCCGATGATCCCGCAGCACCTGATGTTGCTTCATGCTTGGCAATCACCTTCTTGATTTTATTCCTCAGAACATTCAAGCGGTAAGGTTTCTGCACTTTATCATCCGGCTCATGTCCCAGCTCACTGACAAAATCCACAATATCCATCAAATAACCACTACAGATAATCACCGGAAGATCCGGATACTCATTACGCATTTGGACAAAGGCATCACGCCCCGACATCACCGGCATGGTTAAATCCAGAATCACAACGGCAAAATTCCCATCCTGCTCCTGACAAATTTTTATGGCTTCCGCACCATTGTCAGCAGTGAGAACTTCATAACCCTCCTCCTGCAAAATATTCGCCGCCACATCCCTCACACTCTCCTCGTCGTCAACCACCAGAGCTTTCAATCCAGCCCCTTCACCCTCTCGGAAACCATCACTCAGATCATCAAAGTTCAAATTGATATCTGCAAGTGGATCTTGTTCCACGGCTTTTCTACTTCGTGGAAGAAAAATCCGGAAGGTCGTTCCCAGTGCCAGTTCTGATTCGCAGTCAATCCATCCCCCGAGTTTTTCAACAATGCCCAGACAAGTGGCCAGTCCCAGACCGGTTCCTTCCCCCTGCGCTTTGGTTGAGAAAAAAGGCTCAAAAATACGCTCACGGATTTCGTCCACCATGCCTTCCCCATCATCAACAATCGACAACTCGACAAATTCACCACTCCGCGATCCTTTTGCTCCCCCCATTTTGACTTTCACCCGGTTCACCGCCTCCAGCCGGATCGTCCCCTCTTCAAAAATCGCGTCCCCGGCATTCACGCACATATTCATCAGAACCTGCTGGATCTGGTTTCCGTCACCACGCACAGGCCACACTCCGTCATCCACCTGCACCTCCAACTTCAAACGAGGTTCCAGAGTTCTCGAAAGCAACATTGCTGTTTCCTGGACGATTTTTTTGATATTACAAGAAACTACCACTTCTTCGGCACTTTTCTGCTTCGAAAAGTCCAGTAACTGTCTCACCAGAGCAGCTGATCTCTCGCAGGCCTCACTCGCAGAGCCCAGGTATTCAGGCAGACTCTCGGTCTCACCCTCCGCCAGTTTCAAAGAAGCAAACGCCACATTCCCGGAAATGCCGGTGAGCATATTATTAAAATCGTGCGCCACCCCGGCTGCCAGATTCCCCAACGCACCCATTTTTTGAGACTGCCTCAATTGCAGATCCAACGCATGAGTCTCGGTCACATCCCGAAAAACCCACACCCGCCCCATGACCTCGTCGTCATTACTCAGAACCGGCACAGTACGAATATCAATCGTCAGAGGAGACGTCCCGGGCGTCAACCATTCATCATTGCCTACCGCCCTTGGATTTTCAGCAAAATGCTGCCAATGTTTGCCAAATCCGTCAGCGTTCTTGAATCGCGATTTCAACTGATCCAACAGCGCTTCCGACACATAACTCTTCAAATCCTTCTGGGATAAACCTGCCAAATCACAAAAATGCTGGTTTGCCTCAATCACCTTGCCGTCAAAATCCACCATCACAACAGCCTCGCGAACCGCTTCAAACGCCGCCCGCAGTTCGGACGTGGCGGACGCCAGTTTTTCTTTTGATTCCCTAAGCTCCCCACCCTCCTCCTTCATCTTAGTCTCGAGACTGTCACGGTTTGATCTGACATTTGCGATCATTTCGTTAAAAGCTTCCACCATGGCATCCGTTTCGTCCAAACCGCCTGACTCAAGCTCAATTTTCAGATCCCCGGCTGCGGCAGCTTCCAATCCATCAGTCACATCAACAATCGAGCCTTTCACTTTCCCCGTCAGCATCGAGCCCAGCATGATAGCCAGGCCAATACCCACCACCAAGGCCGCAGCAAACAAAATTGGTAGCATCCCCATTGAGCTACCCCCCCCCTGGCTTCCTCCCACCCAGACCAGCAGCCAGCCTTGTTTGTCATCCATCAAATCCGTCGGTCTGACTGTCTGCACAAAAGCAGGTTTTTCATCAGCAGCCGAAATCGCTCTCCCTTCCTCGGCGCCTGCCCAATCCACAAAATTGCTCACTTTGTCAAATGGCTTAAGCACCTGTGCCGGATCCGGGGCATAAAGAATCGTATTTGCCGAATCCACCAGATACAGTTCCTGTCCACTTTCCGTTTTTACTCCAGTGAGAATATCCTGAATTTTTTTGAAGGAAAAATCCAAACGAATAACCCGTCCGTCCGCATCCCCTTTGGGCTTTATAGGCTGGTAAACAGAGTAGCCTGAACCTCCCTCCGCCAGAGGGTAACTGACAAAAGGCCGCCCCTCTGTCAATGCGCGCTTGGCCCAGTTCGATGCATCGACATTCGGCTCAGTACTCATTGTTGATACCAGCACCTGCCCCTTGGCATCAATCACCGTGGCATCATCAAACTGCCATTTCTTTAATCGCTTCAGCTCTTCCTTGACCAGTTTGGGATCTTTCTTTGGGTCTGCGACAAAAGAATTGCCTCTCACCGCCTTGGCCTCCTGAAGAGACGAATCAATCAAAGCTTCGATCTGTTTCCTGACTGTAACAGACAACCTTGATTGCGCTTCCTCTGCTTTTTGAGCCCCTCCTCCCTTACCCAGTGCCTGGATCAGTATAAACAATACCACCACTGGGATAACTCCCGCAACGGCAAACAAAACAATTCCAAAAATTTTCAGGCTACGCATATTTAAATCAGTCGCTTATCTATCATCCCTCAAAACAAATCAAAACTTTTTTATCAATGCAAAAAGCCTCATTTCCCCTCGTGTTATGAAATCTTGAGCGAGATTAAACAATCTCCCTGCTTTCGTCAATGCTTTCCCTCATAGACTTGATGCGCTTTTTCTTCTGCCTATTCAAATCTCCAGCACACACATTTTTTATTTCTTATTTGTTTTATTCGTGTCCATTGAAGATTCCACTTATTAACCGCATTTGGATTTTCGGACCAAAGCGCTGGCAAGGGGAGACTATTTCAAATGCGGCACCACCAATCAACATGCTCAATCTAGAAGGAAAAACAGCCATCGTCACCGGAGGAGGTTCCGGTATCGGCCAGGCCATCGCTCTGAAATTTGCCCAGCAGAATGCAGAAGTGATTATATTCGACCTCACTGAAGATCATGCCACCGATGCCCTGCAGGCAATTCGTGATGCGGGAGGTCAAGCACGGGCCTATGCCTGCGACGTCTCCGACCCCGGATCCGTAAAAACAGCTATCAGTCAAGCCATCGAGCAATACAAAAACATCGATATTCTGGTCAACAATGCCGGTGTCGCCCACGTCGGCAATGCGGTGGATACCGAAATTGAAGACTTTGACCGCATCTACCAAACCAATGTGCGAGGTGTTTACAATTGCCTGCACACAATTCTACCTCACATGATAGACTCAGGCGGTGGAGTGATTCTCAATCTGGCATCCGTCGTATCGCTCACAGGAATCCCCGACCGCTTTGCCTATTCGATGTCAAAAGGCGCCGTGCTCACCATGACCTATTCAGTCGCCACCGATTTTATAGATAAGAACATCCGTTGCAATTGCCTCTGTCCCGCCCGGGTCCACACCCCTTTTGTCGATGGTTTCATCGCAAAGAATTATCCCGGGCAGGAAAAAGAAATGTTCCAGAAACTCAGCGAAGCCCAACCCATCGGACGCATGGCGGAACCTGAAGAAATCGCCAGCCTCTGTGTCTACCTCTGCTCCGATGAAGCCTCTTTCGTGACCGGTGCCGCCTGGCCCATCGATGGAGGTTTTATGAATACCCGCGTGTGATGAGGATGTGAATGAAAATGGTGTTTTCCTCGATACAGAGTTGATATCTTCGTGGGACAGTCTTTTTAACTCTGTATTTTGATAAGTGTCCACCACTTTCATTCACACCCGTGTGATGAGGTGAATTTGGAATTTGAGATTTACAATTTGAGCTCTTACAAAATGTAACCATTCCTCCCCCCCTTCCGTCTCCCTATGACAAAGGCAGTTATTTCCCGCCACATTCCACTTGTCATGACCTGTTTTACCCGCACTCTGCTCACGTTGTTTTTGACCGCATCTTTTCTCTTGGCTGAAACGGGCCCCCCAGCCAAAAAAACACCTCTGGGGAAAATCACTTACTCCGAGCATATCGCTCCACTGTTTTATCAAAAATGTGTGAGCTGCCATCGTCCCGGTGAGGCCGCCCCCTTTTCCCTGATCGACTACGCTGGCGCCAAGCGCCGCTCCAAAACCATCCAACGTGTTGTCACAGACCGCTACATGCCGCCCTGGCAACCTGTTCCCGGGCATGGGAAATTCCGCGGGAGTCTGAGACTGAAACACTCGGAGGTCGATCTCATCCAGAGCTGGATCGATGCCGACTGCCCGCAAGGCGACTCATCAAAAAAACCAGAACCTCCCGTTTTTACCAAAGGCTGGAGCCTGGGGAAACCCGACCTCATTGTCGAGATGGACGAAGCCTTCGAAGTGTACGCCGAGGGCAAGGATATCTATCGCTATTTCACCCTCCCCCTCAACCTCAGTGAAGACAAATGGGTTCGAGCCATAGAGATTCGGCCCAGCGCCCGCCCCGTCGTTCACCATGCCCTGTTTTTTCTCGATAACACCGGGAGAGCACAAAAGCTGCAAAAAGCGGATCCCCTGCCTGGTTTCAAAGGAAAAGGCTTCAAATCCACCGGCTCACTCGGTGCTTGGGCTGTCGGCGGTGTGCCGCTGGCTCTCGACGACGAGTTTGCCCTGCCACTGCCAAAAGGTTCTGACCTCGTGCTGCAAACCCACTTCCATCCCAGTGGCAAAGTCGAACGCGAAAAAACCAAAATTGGCATCTATTTTGCCGGGCACGAGCCGCAGCGCCGGATTGGCGAGTTCCAGATCCCTCCCAGTTTTGGTTCACGCATCGGGCTGACCATCGCCCCTGGAGACTCCAACTACGTCGTTAAGGATCACCTCATCGTTCCCGGTGATCTGGAACTCGTCACCGTCTGGGCTCATGCCCACCAAATCGGCAGCAGCATGAAAGCCGACGCCACCCTGCCCAATGGGAAAAAACTTCCCCTGTTCTACATTGACGATTGGGATTTCAACTGGCAGGGGCAATACCAATACCAGAGTCCGGTATCCCTGCCAAAAGGTACCCGCATCGACGTGACCATCACTTACGACAACTCTGCTGACAATGTGGACAATCCCAACTCCCCCCCACGGCGCATTCATTGGGGAGAAGAATCCGATGATGAAATGGGCAGCATCATTTTCCAGTGTGTGGCACAAAACAAGGATCAGCAACAATCCGTCGCCAAAGGCCTGCAACAGGAATCCCAAAAATCCAAAGCCCGTTTTGCCAAATCACGCCAACTCATGCGGCGCCTGCACACAGTCCTGCAACTCGACAAAAATCACGATGACCGGGTGACTCTGGCCGAAACGCCGAAAGAGCACTACAAGGCTTTTCGCCGCCTTGATAAAAATAAAAACCAAGTGGTGGAGGTCGATGAAATCAAACAGGCGGGAGCTTTTTTGGATAGAAAGTAGGAAGAAAAAATTTAAAAGATAGGAGAAGATGAAATCTTGCCGATCAGAGACAGCCATCGCCACCACTATATTATTTTTTTTTCTGCTGACCCTTTGCCTACGAAGCAGCTTGGCCAATCCTCCTTCTGCCAATATCACTTTAAGCACCCTCGACGGCAAGATTACCAGCCCCCTTAAGTCAGGCAAGGGGAAACCCTGTGTTGTGATTTTTATCACCACCGACTGTCCCATCGCCAATGCCCTGGTTCCGGAAATAAACCGTATTTACGCTCACTACAAAACCCATGGCATCCAATTCACTCTCGTCCAGGTTGATCCCGAACTTTCCCTTGATGACGCCAAACAACATGCCAAAGAATACTCACTGCAAGCCCCTGTCGTCATCGACCGAAAGCATCAATTGGTCAAAGCCGGCAAAGCCAGCCTCACGCCACAATGCGCCGTATTCAATAGCAAGGGAAAACTCGTTTACACCGGACGCCTGAACAATCAGTGGGCCGACTATGGCAAGCGCCGTGTCAAAGCCACCGAACAGAACCTGCGCGACACCCTCGATGCCCTGCTCGCCGGAAAACCCGCCCCCAAGTCCCGCGCCCCCGCCATCGGCTGCTACATTCCTGATTTGGATTGAGTTTACCCGGGTGAGCCCACACACAAAGGAGCATCAACCCACCGGATGAGTGACATCAAAAGCTTTGCCGCCCAGCGACCCACTTTCTCGGCAACGTCCACTTCCCGTTACGAGTCACTCAGCGGCCAGAGGATGCCCGACTGGAGACAGGCGGTCGACTATTATGTTCGCGAACATCTTGCTCCCAACTTGACAAGCTGAAGAATTAAACCAAATACCAAGACCATGAGAATTTTAGTAAAGAAGAATTCAGCAGTCAGGATTCAGGATAAACCAACTTCACCCTCCTCTCATCTCTGAATCATTATATTTTATTAGTCCCACAGCTGCGGATCCATTCACAGTCCCCTTCTCCCTACAGCCTAACCCCCTACAGACTTCTTTATACTATGAAAAGCAAAGGAATCATTCTCGCTGGCGGTGTCGGCACCCGGCTCTACCCTATAAACTCCAAGTATTTTTCTTTACAAAAGTTACTCGCTTAAAATAACACCTTACTCATAGACACACCCACCACCCTCTTGAAAGGAATACAATCACTTGAAAAGAAATACCCAAATTTTTGTTCTTGGAATGCATCGATCAGGCACGTCTGCCGTGGCGCGGATACTCAATATCATGGGTGCTTATTTCGGCCCGGAAGAAATGTCACTGGGAGCCAACGTTGAGAACCCAAAAGGGTTCTGGGAACGTCGAGACATAAGAAACATCAATGACGCCGTATTGAACTCGCAAGGAGCGGACTGGAGCCACATCAGCAACTTCAATCTTGATGAATTAACAGAAGAAGCAAAGACTGAATTCGAATTGGCTGCTAAGCCCATAGTGCAAGAATTGAATAAAAACTCACCTTGGATGCTAAAAGAGCCCCGAATTTGCCTTCTCTATCCCTTGTGGCAAAGTCTGGTCGATTCGGCATTATGCATTCATGTTCAACGTTGCCCGCTTGAAGTAGCCCTTTCGTTGAAATCTCGAAACGGATATTCCTTATCTCTTGGGGTCGCTCTTTGGGAAAAATACAACTTACTTGCATTCGAATACTCGAAAAAATCACCCAGGGTTTTACTGTCTCATCAATATTTGATGACCGAACCGATTGCCGCTGTAAAACAACTTTACGGTGATTTAAAAGCATTTAATTGCGATGACCTGAGGGAACCCTCTGAAAGTGAAATCGAATCCTTCATCGACCCAAACCTTTATCGCAACAAAGGCGATGACGACGCTGTAAAAGCTATCCTCAACAAAGAACAACTCCACCTGCGTGACCTTATTGAAAGCGGAGAAATAATGAATTTGGATAAGCTACCGCCTTTGTCGCTTTCAGCCGCCGCTACTCTGGAGACTTTTGACATCCTCCAAGACGAGAAAAAAAAGTTAGCAACTAAGGTATTGAATGATGCCAAAGACCTTGAAATGAAATGCCTACGCTTACAAAAAAAATATAATAAACTGCAAAATGAGTCGAACAAAACTATTCTCAAATTGGAAAGTTTAATCGAAAGTGCGCAAGAAGCAGCTATCAAACTAACACGTTCGAGACGCTGGAAACTTGGGAACCTCTTGTCTCTAAAAACAACACAGGAAGACGGCTCGATCCCTTACGCACCATTATCAAATGTATTCAGACGTTACGACAATTTTAAGAAAAAAAACTCCAAGAACCATTAAGTTAATTTCATCATCCTGAAATCCCTTTTTGGGCCACCTTTGATGCTAGCTTACTAGGACTTCTTTTTGTTCCAGCCACTTGAAATCCATATCCAAAGAACTTAACATCATCTGCACTTGACTACCTGAGGCGACTGTGGACAATATGCCTATTTTTTGAAATGATCAGCCAAAAATGTAAATGCATTTTTGTCCACTTGCGTCGGCCGGAAGGAAACTCATCAAAATCTAAACTTTATATAACATAAATGGCCGCATTTTATTTTCCAGAGCATGACTGCATGCTGATTCATATCCCCAAAACAGGTGGAGCTTCCATTCGCCGCGGATTTTTTAAAGGTGAATATGAAGGCCCATTCCAAGGCGAAATTCCTGAAAAGTGGGAAAACTGTTTTAAATTTGCCTTTGTGAGAAACCCTTACGACCGCTTGATTTCAGCATGGAAAATGTTCACCTCCGGAATGGAAAATACAGTGTGGGAATTCCCAGAAAATGCTGACCCAAACATCTCACTACGCAGTTTTCTTGATATCGTTAGAGATGATTCAATCCCATACAATGGTGGCCCACCTCTCACAGAAAGAAAAATCCGCCACCACACCCTGCCACTAGTTCATCCATTCCACTGCCTTGATCAGGCTGACTTCATCGGCCGCTTCGAAACATTAAATGAAGATTTTGCCAAAATTCTTAATAAAATTAATGTCAAAGGTGAACTCCCCCACTGGAACAAGACAACCCGCGGCTCCTATCAGGATTATTATGATGAGGAAACCAAACAGATCGCCGAAGAGCACTACGGTGAAGACCTCGAGAAGTTTGGCTATTCATTCTAAGCTGCCCCTCGAGGGTAAAATGCAATGCCATTGCGTTTAACGGGTGCTTGCTCTAATTCGTAAGAGAGTAGTGCACGCGTGGGCAAACGGATTGGCAATCCGCTTTCTTTCACACGAGCCCCCTTTCTTCTTTCGTGTGCCTTTGCCTGCCTTGCGTGGATCACCTCTTCACCCAATTCCTAAAATCCATTATTTTGTAATTCTTCACTCCTTGTTCAATATTCGATATTCCCCCCGTCATTCCTCCACCGATATCACCCGGCGAATCTCATCAGTCTTGAACCCCAAGGCGCTCGGACAGCGCACTCCTGGCAGGGCCACCACATCATAAAGCTCCTTCACGATCCCACCAAGCGTCAACGAGTGTACTACGTCACCACTTTTAATATCGATCACCAACAGCCCGCAGCGCGTCTCCGCCCCCTTCTCCGCCAGAGCCTCGTTGAGAGGTAGATCCTGGAAGGTGCGATTATCCCGACAGTGAGACAAACCCACCACTGCAAATTCCTGTTCCTTACCTACCAGCGCCATTCCCCGGGCGTAACCAGGACAAAAAGCAATCGATTGAAAACTTTTTTTCTTAGCAGACAAATCTATGAAACCAAACTCCCCTGCTCCTGAATTGAGCAAGTAAAGTTTGTCCCCCACCAAACGCGGACTGTGCGGCATCGATAGACCACTGACAATCGTCTCTCCGCTTTCCACATCGATCACCACCCCACCGTCACGCCGTTTCTCCCGCCAGCCTTCGTGCACATCGCTCTCGCTCACCGCCGTGACAAAACGAGGCTTGCCCTCTTTATCCACTGCCAGGCCGTTGAGGTGGCAGCGATCCTCCGCTGCTGCCCGACTGATGAAAGATGGGTGCCAGAGATGTTTGAAACTGTGGCTCTCACTCAACTCAGCCAGACAGGAAAACAAGCTGTTCACAAAAATCGGCCGCCCCTTCGGCCCGATAGCGATGTCGTGAATGTCGATATCCCCCGTCGTATAAGCTGCCTGCGGCACATAGAGTTTGTCATAACCCTGCGCATTCTGCCCCTCTGGAATCGCACTGTCAAAACGCAGCATCTGGTAGAGAGAACTCATCCACAAAGTATCCGCCCCCTGCGCCACCAAGCCCATACAACGCTCGAAAGTTCGCTCAAAAACCGACATTTTCCCATCCGGCTTCAAACCAATCAGAAAAAGCTTCCCCGTCTGATAAGTAGTAAACGCCAGACTGACTTTCTGCTCATCTAACCACGAAGTGAACTGACGCGAAGCTTGCAAGGCAAATTTAGCTTCTTTGCCCTCGCTTTTTTTATTAACTTCAGCTGGTGTTTTTTTGTCGCTCATAAATTGTGAAATTTTAAGTATTTGTAAGAGTTCCTACCGAAACAAAAATAAACAAAATTTCAGTAGAAATAGCAAGGATCAGTTACGCTGGAAATCCAATTGAATTAGAATAAAAAAGAGAGGAATTTACAGCCAAAAAATATCATGCAATCATTGCGAGTGCCCTCCACCATCAAACTTGACGAGTAGCAGGGAAAGCATTCTAATCAGCTAACCTTATGGCGACAACTTTACGCGTTCATGTCTATGCTACATGCAGTAATGATCAGATACTGCTACCGCATTTCCTGAAACACTATGCGTTCGCGGAACGAATCGTAATTCACCATAATGCTTCGAGTGATAGCTCAAGTGAAATCGCCACAGCCAAACCGAAAGTCGAATGGCGCAGCTATCATTCAAACGAGGCTCAGGACAATAGCAAATGCTTGGAAATCAAAAACGAAGCGTGGAAAGAATCCCGGGGGCAAGCAGATTTTGTTATCGTGTGCGATCTCGACGAGTTTCTCTATCATCCGAATCTCCACGACCTGCTCAAAACAACGAAACAGACAGGCGGAACCATTCTGAAACCGCTCGGTTTTGAAATGTGCGGTGAACAAACACCGAACCCCAGCGATTGCCTGCTGACCACAATTTCCTGTGGAGTTCGTGCTTACGAACATGACAAGTGTATCCTCTTCGATCCGAACGCCATCGACGAAATCCGCTATCAAAGCGGGGAGCCTACCTGCCACCCCGCAGGCCGGGTTTCCTATTTCCGCCGACCGGATCTGGCCTTACTTCACTATAAATACCTGAGCCATGATTACTTCTGCAAGCAACTGGCTGCTCGATCCGAACACTTGAATGATGCCGACATAGCGGAAGCTGAAGCTCGCTTCCAAGACCTCACCCGAAATCGCAGACAAGTGGTTCATGATCCTGATTTATGGAAAAAACTCGCAGTCGATGAAATTCCAGTTAAACCGGAGAACCTGCCGGCACGATGTGAGCTCGGCGTAAAAGCCTTGCAACAAGCCAACTGGTCGGAAGCACTGCGATTGTTCGAAGAAGTCCTGGCTTTCGAACCTTGCGAGATGACTTCCCTCGGAAATGTAGGATCAGTGTTGCGCCGACTCGGACGGCTCGAAGATGGCCAGTGCGCTATGCAACAAGCACTGGCACTGGATCCCACACGCATCGATCTGCTGTTTAACCTGGGGAATATTTTCCAGGCACAGAAAAAATTCAGCAGCGCCATCGAGGCCTATCAACGCGCCCTGGCCCAACAGGCTGACTTCTTGCAGGCCCACCTCAACCTTGCCAATGCCTTTCGAGACAATGGCAACCCGGATTCAGCTATACACCACTACCGCAAAGCGCTCCGGATACAGCCCAAACTTTCGCGTGCCTACCAAAACCTCAGCCAGGTTTTACAGCTTGAAAAGCGCGAAGCAGAAGCCATTGAAGTTTATCAACAATGGTTGAAACAAGATCCCGATTCACCGGATGGCCTGGCCCAGTATGGTCATGCTTCACTGCAACAGGGAGACACTGAAACCGCACGTCGCATTTTCAGCCGGGCGGTTTCAGTGGAACCGGACTCAGCATCTGCCAATCACAATATCGGCGTTCTGCTGCGCATGACCAACCAAGCGCAGGAGGCCCTCCCCTTTTTATTGCGAGCCAATGAATTGAACCCCACCAGCATCCTGACTTTGACTGCAGCCGCCTACTGTTTGCTGAAACTCGGACGTGTCAGCGAGGCAAAAAAAATGGCTGAAGATGCCATCAATCAAAACCCTGATGATGCCGAGGGCCATCTAATGAAAGGCTTCGCCCTCGTCCAACTCGCCCGGATCGATGAAGCCATGGCTTGCTTCAAAACCGGACACTCGCTGAAACCACAGTCGGTAACGACGCTCTGCAACCTGCAATTCACCACCCTCTACAGCGATACGATGAGCCCGGCAGAAGTGGCTCAATCGAAACGGGAAATTGCCCAGCTGATACCTGCCGCCGGGCCAGTAATCACCGAGTGGCACAATGAACGAGATCCCGAACGAAAACTTAGAATTGGCTACCTCTCCGAAGACCTGCGCAGCCATCCTGTGACTTTTTTCTTCGAACCCATCCTCAAACACCACAATCCGCAAACTGTCGAAGTGTTCATCTACGCCACCAGTCCTATTTGCGACCCGGTCACCCAACGACTACAGCAGCTGGGAGCTAACTGGCGCGAGGCAGGCGCTTGGAATAATCAACAACTGTTCCAGCAAATCCAGGATGACCAAATCGATATTCTAGTCGACCTCGCGGGACACACTGCAGGCAATCGCTCCTCACTGCTGAAACAACGCCCGGCACCAATTCAGGCCCTTTACATTGGTTATCCGGCGACCAGCGGCATGGAGGAAATTGATTACCTGATCACCGATGACGATATCACGCCAGAAGGCAGCGACGATTTTTACACCGAAACCCTGATGCGCCAGGCCGGCACCTTCTGGTGCTTCCGGCCCCATGACTTTGCCCCGCAGCCCAATCCACTGCCGGCGGAGAAAAACGGCTTCATCACTTTTGGCTCATTCAACAACACACCCAAGCTCACCTCAACAACGATCCGACTGTGGTCTTCAGTCCTGAAAGCCTTGCCCGACTCGCGCTTGTTGATGAAAACTCTTCCCTTCGCAGACAAGGCAACCCGCCAACTGTTTGCCAACCGATTTGTAGCCGAAGGAGTAGCCGAAAAACAACTCGACTTCCAGCCTCCTTGCCTACGACTCGAAGATTTTATGAACAGCTATCATCAAGTGGATATCGGCTTGGATCCCACTCCCTACAACGGAGGCACCACCACCTGCGAATCGCTTTGGATGGGAGTGCCGGTGATCACCAAACCAGAAACTTTATTCCACAGTCGCATGACGCTGAGCTTCCTTAAAAAAGTGGGGCTCGAAGACCTCGCCGCCGAGACCGATGAAGACTTCACCCGCATTGCTGTCGAACTGGCCAACGACCTCAGCCGCTTGGCAGACATCCGCCAGAATTTACGTCAACGGATGGCCACATCCCCAATCTGCGACGGCCCTGGAGCCACCAAAGACCTAGAAAACTCCTACCGCAAAATGTGGCAACAATGGTGCCTGCCCAAAGTGTGATCAAAAGTGGTGAACATTTCTCATAACGTAGGGTAGATCTCCATATCTGCCTCCCGCAGCTTACGCTTTTCAGTATCAATCACTGCCCTACCGCCCGCAGGAGATTTGGCACTGGGCGTCACCCACCTAGCGACCTACCTCACGCTATCATCAACTCCTCCTCCGTCGAATCGAGCAGCGGGTCTTCCTGCGTCACCCCTTCCGGCACAAAAATCTCATCACCGGCCGCATCCCCCAGTCCGCCTTCCTCCTCTTCGTTAAAAAATTCAGTAGGCTCTTCACTCTCCCCCCAATCATCAACTCCGGCAATCAGCGCCTGATCTTCCTCGCTACCCTCACTCATTGGATCATCAAGCACTCCAGCCAAACCGGGTTCAGCAGCAGGCTCTCCACCAGACGGGAAACCCAGTCCTGCACCCGCACCTTCTTCACCTCCATCCAAAGCTGACAAATTTAACGGTGCCAGAATAAGCGGAGCAATAGGAGCTGGCGCGGATTCCACCTCGAGGTAGGCTTTGCCCCCTCCCGGTAAATTGGCCACATAAACATCAAACCCGCCTGCTATCGATTTTTCATAAGCCCATCCACCGAGATCCACAGTATTGCCCGCATCCCTCAGCAAGCGCAGGCGATTGTCTCCGTCGGTCATCGATTCCACATCATTCGCATCCAGCGATACCGTATTGCTCTCCCCATTCACCAGATCCAGCACTTCGATGTTAGCCACCCCACCTGCCCCGTTAATAAGCCCTCCTCCGCCCACTTCCAAGGTGTCATTGCCGCTTCCTCCCTGCAGGGTATTCAAATCAAGAATACTCTGAACTGATTGACCATCAACACTATTCACTATCAACAGGTCGGCCCCCTTCCCCCCGTCAAGTAAATTTACAGACAGACCACTACTCACTCCCACTGCATTCATCTCCAGTATGTCTGCCCCTGCTCTCCCGGCAAGATTACTCCCGTTAATCATAGTTGCCCCAGGACCATTAGCATAAACACTCAAGAGGTCATTACCTCCACCTCCATTCAAATTGCTCCCATTGACGGTGACAGATCCTGCCGAACTCATTACCTCGATGCGCATTTCGTCATGGCCTTTGCCTCCGACAAAAACATTACCATACACACCGGCAGCACCATTACTCGCCACATTGATACCCAAGGTGTCATGCCCACCACCGCCATTGAGTGTATTTTGCTGCACCCCAGCGCCGCCGTCACTTTGTGAGATGATAATATTCATCTCATCCCCCCCTCCTCCTCCGCTGAAACTATTGTCGCCAGCCAAAGCAAAAACCCCGCTGCTCAGGGAGCTATTCAGGGTATCCCCTCCACCGCCGCCTGTAAGCGTATTAGAATACATGCGGGCAGTCCCACTGTGACTGTACACGCTGACGATCAATGTATCACTGCCCGTATCAAGCGCATCCCCCCCAAATAAATTATTGCCACTTACTTCAGCCGTCGCTACCCCATCACTGCTGGCGCCGACCTGCAACATATCATTTCCCCCTCCACCATCAAAGCTATTACCATAGCTCATGGCAGCTCCCGCTGTGCTATCCGCATTCACAATCAGCGTATCACCACCGCCTCCTGCACTGAGTGTATTATTGTTGGTGGAAGCCGTGCCCGTATCACTTCCTGCAGCGATATGTAAAAAATCACTACCCTTAGCCCCACTCAAAAAGTTATTGCTAGTCGAAACATTACTCGTGCTTACTGCAGTGACCGCCAAGGTATCACTACCGCCGCCCCCTTTGAGGGTGTTTGCCATTACCAAGGCAGAATCGCTTTGGTTTACTCTGATGCTCAAATCATCGCCACCTGAGCTCCCTAGCAGATTATTTTCCTGAACATCTGCATTAGCGGCACTATGCACACCAATGGTCAAGGTATCATTCCCTCCACCACCTTTGAGGTTATTAAGCTTCGCCTCAACTTCACCGCTATAACTTTGCGCACTGACGATCAGCAGATCATTAGCTTTATCCGTATCACCTCCTATCAGCTTGTTCGCGCTGGCAGTGGCATCATCGTCACTGACCACGTCGATAGCCAATGTATCGGCACCTCCCCCACCATCAAGCGTATTGAAGAGCACCTTAGCCGCGCTATCACTCTGTACAGAAATCTGCAGCAGATCATCACCACCCCCTGCGTTAAGAATATTAGCTTCAGCCTCATTATTATTCGGACCTTGAACCCCAACACTCAGTGTATCAAGGCCTCCCCCGCCCTTAAGTGTATTGGCATTTACTCCCGAGTCCGAGCTCACCCCAAGATGGTCACTGCCAGACAAGGCCTTGAGCAGATTGTTACTATCGTATGCGAGTAGAACATCATTATTGGCCGTACCTTTTAAAATATCGTTGCCTTGTAAATCACCGTAAATAGTAGCCATAGTTTTAGGAGTTAGGAAGGAGTTAGGAAGGAGTTAGGAGCTAGGAGTTGAAAATAAGCACATTCAGCGGGCAACTAACCACATCCTGACATTATCGCCTCCCTTTACCTTGTTTTTTTAGCCCAAAAATTGAACCTACACGGATCTATTCCCCCATTCTATGCGAGAATAAACTCCTCCTCAGCCGTGTCATACAATGGATCCTCCTGCATCGCGACTTCCGGGATTGCTACCTCCTCAACAGGCTCTGCACCGGTCCATTTGGTTCCCTTCCCCTGACCTCCTAAGCCTTGGTGCAGGGGATTCTCTTCGCCCGAGTCAAAGGCATCAATTCCAGCCACCAGTGATTGATCCGCCTCACTCCCCTCGTTCATCGGATCATCAAGCACTCCTACCAGGCTTGCGCCAGCAGGATCTTCGCCTTCATCCCCATGCTGGAATCCCAAACCCACATCTGCAGCCAAACCTTGTGTGCCGTCGACGAACTGCACCTTCGTTTCACCAAACACGGTGACTCCATCTACCGGATGGGTTTGTACCAACGGATCATTGATACCTGGCACAGCACCAACCAATGCCAGATCAATCGCCTCAATCCCGGCTTCTTCCATGGTGAAAAACTCTCCTTCATCGGTGATGCCGTCCTGATCCTTGTCCTGCCAGATTCCAAAGCGGCTCCAGTCGTCGTCGTTGGAGTCGAAGCTGCCGTTGCCGTCTGTATCAAAAGCCATCGCCAAACCTTCGAGGTCGGTTCGGGCACCCTCAGCGTGATCACTTAAGGCCAATTCGGAACGATCCGTTACCAGGTGATCCCCATTAGCGTCAAAAACGAGGAAGCCATCATTAGGGCCTACCCAAGCGACTGATTCCGCCCGACCATCACCGTCGGCATCAAAGTCCACCCCATCCTCACCCAATGCCTGATAATCGATCACCCCATCGCCATTCAGATCGATGACCACTGGACTAACGTTTAAAGTTAGCCCTTGCTGCAACTGCAAGGTGGCTTCACCAGAAGTATAAACATCGTAAGTGACCGTATCAATCACCTCCGTTCCCGCCGCAACAAAACCACTGAAGGTCACCGAATTCACCCCACTTCCCATCACTCGCAGGGTGTTGCTATCACTAGAAAGGTTAAGCACTTCGAGTTTGGTTAAAGTCAGGGTATTGTTATTGCCATTCAGATCAATCACTTCCAGATCCTGCAGACGTGTATCGGGTATCGTCGTCAGATCCAAGTCGAGGCTGCTACCAAGACGCAGAGTATCCTCCCCATTACCTCCATCCACTCGGGAAAATGTAAGATCACTCACCGCAAGCACATCATCCCCTGCCCCGCCACTTATTGCATCCGCTCCACCCAGCCCCGCAAGTGTATCATCCAATGCCGAGCCGACGAGGTAGTCCGCTCCTGCACTACCACTCGCGTTTATCTGCAGAGTAAAGTCACGGCCAAAAAACACATAACTCTCCCCACTATTATTCCCATTCGGTTCTCCTCCATATGCTCCGATCAACAAGTCATCAAACCCATCTCCATTAACATCCCCTGCGCTCGAAACTGAGCTGCCACTCCTATCACCCGCATCCACCCCATTCAGAACAAAACCATTACTACCATCTAACATTGACAAGTCCAAACTCGCCCCCCACCCCCCTGCCTGCCCAAACACTACATAACTCTCTCCTGCGTCACTCCCATTTGAGTCGCCAAAATACGCCCCTACCAGCAGATCATCAAAGCCATCGCCATTCACATCTCCTGCCCCTGATACCGATCTACCGCTCCTGTCACTCGCATTCACCCCATTCATTACAAAGCCATCACTACCATCCAGCGCGGACAAATCCACACTCGCTCCCCAGCCCGCCGCTTTTCCAAACACCACGTAACTTTCACCTGCACTATCAATCCCATTCGGGTCGCTTCTAAACGCCCCCACCAACAGATCGCCAAAGCCATCTCCATTCACATCTCCGGCTGCTGATACCGATATGCCGCTCTGGTCAAACGCACTCACCCCGTTGAGCACAAATCCATTGCTGCCATCCAGTATTGACAAATCCACACTCGCTCCCCATCCCTCAGCCTTGCCAAATACCACATAACTCTCCCCACTATCACTCCCGTTCGGGTTGCCTAAATTAGCTCCCACCAGCAGGTCGTCAAAACCATCGCCATTCACATCTCCGGCTCCTGATACTACACTACCGCTCTCGTCACTCGCATCCACCCCATTTAGCACAAATCCATCACCACCGTCCAACGTTGACAAATCCACACTCGCTCCCCATCCCCCAGCCTTGCCAAATACCACGTAACTCTCCCCCGCAGCAAAATTTCCGTCAGGGGCACTTCTAGGTGCCCCCACCAGCAGATCGCCAAAACCATCGCCATTCACGTCTCCGGCTGCTGATACCGATATGCCGCTCTCGTCACTCGCATCCACCCCATTTAGCACAAATCCATCACCACCGTCCAACATTGACAATTCAACACTCGCCCCCCAGCCACTGCCCTTGCCAAATACCACGTAACTCTCTCCCGCAGCATTCCCATTCGGGTAAGCTCCCCATGCTCCCACCAGCAAATCATCAAATCCATCCCCGTTCACGTCCCCAGCTCCTGATACCGATGCACCACTTCTGTCAAACGCATCCACCCCGTTCAGCACAAAGCCATCACTGCCGTCCAGCGTTGACAAATCCACACTCGCCCCCCATCCACCAGCCTTGCCGAATACCACGTAACTCTCACCCGCAGTATTCCCATTCGAATCGCCTCCCAATGCCCCCACCAGCAAGTCGTCAAAGCCATCTCCGTTCACATCCCCAGCACTCGACACAGATTTACCGCTCTCGTCACCCCCATCCACTCCATTGAGAACAAAGCCGTCGCTGCCATCTATATCTCCCAACTCAAACACCGGCACTAGCGGTTGGAAGAAAGTCATTTCACCTTGCTGCACCAGTAAGGTGGCTTCGTCCTGAGTGTAGACATCGTAGGTGATGGTATTGACCACTTGTGTTCCCGCAACTGTCCAGCCAGAGTCGGTGGTGATGCTGTTGCTTGCGTCTCCCATCACCCGCACGATGTTGCCCTCACTCGAAAGGTTGAGCACTTCGAGTTTGGTCAGTGTCAAGGTATTGCCATTGCCATTCAGGTCAATCACTTCGATATCTTGCAACCTGGCATCCGGCACCGTCGTCAGGTCGAGATCCAGACCACTACCATCCAGGCGCAGAGTATCTTCCCCGTTGCCACCATCAATGCGGAAAAAGGTCAAGTCGCCGACACCAAGAATGTCATCCCCAGCTCCACCACTGATCACATCCGCTCCACCCAGCCCCTCAATGCTGTCATCCAAAGCCGAACCCACCAGATAGTCCGCCCCCGCACTGCCACTGCCATCGATCTGCTCAGTGAAATCGCGTCCAAAAAATACATAACTCTCCCCCGCATCTGCAGTCCCGTTGCCCACCCCATCCGCATACCTCGCCCCGATCAGCAGATCATCAAAACCATCCCCGTTGACATCCCCAGCACTCGACACCGAGCGTCCGCTGAAGTCATCCGCATCCACCCCATACAAAACAAAACCATCGCTGCCACTCAAGCTGTCCAAATCCACACTCGCATCCCTGTCCTCCTTGCCAAATAACACATAAGTCGCACCGGCATCCCCCGCTCTCGATCCGATCAACAGATCGTCAAAACCGTCTCCGTTCACATCCCTGGCCCCCGCCACCGACCAAGCACTGTAATCCCCTCCATCCACCCCATACATCACAAAACCCTCGCCGCCGTCGCCGCCATTCGCTGCCAACAAAGTGCTCAAATCCACCCCGGCACTCCAGCCACCCACTTTACCATAGACCAGATAAGCTTCGCCGGCATTGCCTTTCCCGTTTGCAGATCCATCGCCTCCTCTCGCTCCAATCAGCAGATCGGCAAATCCGTCACCATTCACATCCCCCGCACTCGCTACCGAATAAGCGCTGTAATCATTATTATCCACCCCATACAATACCAAGCCCTCGCTGCCATCACCTCCATTGGCCGCCTGCAAACTGCTCAATGCCATGCTCGAAGCCCAGCCACCTGCCTTGCCAAACACCACATAGGTCTCCCCTCCATTATAAGTTCCATTGCCAGCCCCATCCCCGAGTTTGGCAGCAACCAACAAGTCATCAAAACCATCCCCATTCACATCCCCGGCACTCGATACCGAAACCCCACTCTGATCCCAGGCGTCCGCCCCATAAAGAACAAATCCGTCACTGCCATCCAAGTTGCTCAATGCCACATCACCCGCACTCCCACTCCAATCCCCTTTACCAAACACCACATAAGTCTCCCCGGAAAAATTCATCCCATTCCCATCCCCCTTGCCACCGATCGCTCCTATCAACAAATCATCAAATCCATCTCCATTCACATCCCCGGCACTCGAGACCGAATAAGCGCTCTGATCACTGCCATCCACCCCGTGTAACACAAAACCATCACTACCATCCAAAGCACTCAAATCCACACTCGCTGCCCAGCCACTCGTTTTGCCAAACACCACATAGCTATCTCCGCCATTAAAAGTCCCGTTGGCGGCACCATCCGCCCCTCTCGCCCCGATCAACAGATCATCGATACCGTCGCCATTGATATCACCCGCATCAGACACCGACCAGCCACTGTAATCACTGCCATCCACCCCATACAACACAAAACCATCACTGCCGTCCAAAGCACTTAAGTCCACGCCAGCACTCCAGCCGCTTGCCTTGCCAAACACCACATACGTCTCCCCGGCATAATTTGTCTCGTTAGCAGCCCCCCCAGCTCTCGAGGCACCTATCAGCAGATCATCAAAGCCATCTCCATTCACATCGCCGGCACTCGATACGGAAAATCCACTGCGATCATCCTCATCAACACCATAAATCACAAACCCCTCACTGCCGTCCCCACCATTCGCTGCCTGCAAATCCGCCAGATCAAATTCATCCAACACATCCTCAACTGTGATCGATAAACTCTGACTATCCGTCTCTCCCGAAGCATCAGTGACCTCCACCTCCACCTCGTAAACATTGTCGCCATCGTCATCTCCCGCATTCTCAAAATCCGGCGCAGCGACAAAACTCAAATTCCCGTTGCTATCAATACTAAAAAAAGCCTGATCCACCCCTCCGCTCACAGCAAAAGTCAGCGTATCATCTGCATCAGGGTCATCCACCACCAGGCTCGTCACCCCGGTCTGGTTTTCATCTACCTCAATCGCCGCGCTGGCTCCAGCACCGTCCGAAGTGATCACCGGCCCGTCATTCACCCCCGCCACCTGCAGCGTCAGTTCCGATTCACTCGCCACCCCGTTTTCATCCAACACGATGTATTTCACCACCACCGTCGCATTATCCCCCGCATCCAATTCATCAAAGTCCGTGCCAGGCTCAAAACGCAGCTGATTGGCCACAATCGACACCGTGCCCGTGCCGCCGCCAAGTAAACCTGTCACCGACACCACACTCGCACTATCAAGTGTAAAGGCCACTGACGGCACAGCACCGTTAATTTCTGTATCATTGGCCAACACATCAAAGTCCTGACTATTATCTTCGTCCGTAATTCCCACATCCGCATTCGCCACCGGCATATCCTTCACTTCAAGATAAGCTTTACCCACTCCCTCCACTTTGGAAAAAAAGCGGAAATATCCGCCTTTGATCGACTTCTGAAAAGTCCAGCCAGTCAGATCCACCGTATCCTCTGCTTCCGTCAACAATCGCAAACGGTTGTCCCCATCCGTCATCGCCATCACCGCAGCCGCATCCAGCGATACCGAGTTGTATTCCCCATTCTGCAAGTCGAGCTTCTCGATATTCGACACCCCTCCGGCCGCATCAATCCGCCCACCATTGAGCACTTTCAAAACATCCTCCCCACCATTGCCCTGGAACACATTCAAATCGAGAACCTCCTGCAGCGACTGATTGTCAACACTTTGCACCACCAGTTGATCCCCTCCCTTACCTCCATTCAGCGTATTGCCAGACAAACCGCCACTCACTCCCGTCGCCTTCAGCTCCATTACGTCTGCCCCCTTGCCCCCGCCAAGAACATTATTATTTAGCGTCGCTCCGGCTGCACTTTGCGCACTAATGCCCAGAGTGTCACTGCCGCCACCTCCATTCAAGTTATTACCCGCGGCACTCGCTCCGCTAGTTCCCTGCACATCTATATGCAGGGCATCTTTGCCCGATCCTCCGTTCAAAACATTACTGTCAGCGCTGCCAGCATTACCACTTTGCACTTCAATACTCAGAACATCATTGCCAGCTCCATCCTCAAGCCTGTTGCCTGATACATCGACACTGCCATCACTTTGCACGTCGATCTCCAATAAATCCCCACTATCACTGGTGCCCCCAAGAAACACATTACCGGTAACCGTGACATCACCCGCACTTTGCACCTCAATGCCCAGAGTATCACTGCCTCCACCTCCATTGAGTGTATTAGAAGTCACATCCGCCCCGCCATCACTTTGCGTGATATTAATATTCAAAGCATCACCACCTCCACCCCCACCGAGCGTATTGCTATTGACCGTAGCCGCTCCCTGACTTTCCGCATTGATCCCCAAAACATCACTGCCTTTGCCGCCACCCAGCGTATTGGAAAACACCTCAGCCGCCGCATCACTCTGCACATTCAGATTCAACGCATCGCCTCCGCCTCCGCCGCCAAGGGTATTGCCGCTAATGGTGGCATCAACGGCGCTTTGCACACCAACATCCAGGGTGTCCCGGCCGCTGCCTCCTGCAAGGGTATTGTCAAGCGCATCGACATCCGAGCTCACATCCAGCACATCATCGCCCTCCAGGGCTTTCAGCAGATTACCATCACCATAAGCAAACAGAGCATCATTATTCTTCGAACCCTTCAGAGCGTCACCTCCTTGTAGATCACCGTAAATATTCTCCATGCCTTAAAAATTAAAATAAAAAAAGGAAGCCAAAACTTCTCCCCTAATAATTTATAACAGATTTCAAACCATTTACTCTTAGTATTTCAGTTTTCCTACTTAAATCCCACCTACCAGACCCCAGAAGACAATCCCTCATAAACCCCTCCCACCCTCTCTTTCCTACAGCCCTTGACCGCCGTAGCCTTGGCGAAGGAGGTTCAAGCTATCTACAACTCTTCCCCCCCCCCTACTGAGTCACATTCCTATTAACAAGAATTACTATTGCCCAATAGCAAATTTCCAATCAATGCGTTTCCTTACCTCCCCCGACAGCTTACAGCTCATAGCGCCGGAAAATCATATTCAAAATAATCGATGTCTTCCCCCCACAACCGGTGCACGAGTTCGCGTGTTTCAGGAGTATAAAACGCATTGCTCCGTGCAACCTTATTACTCTCATTGATACGGGGGAAATCTTGAAATGAAACCCCAATGCATTGGCATACCTCCGCCATATCGACGTTAAAATTTTCAAAACGCCCTATGAAATCTACAAGTAAATTACCACTTTCAGAAGTAACAAATGCTTTCTGAGACATCATATGACGAACATCATCACCACGATACTCCCACCCCTCTAATGCCCCCATGAGGAAAGATTCAAATGTATCAAACGCAACACGATCTGTTTTGCGTTTTTGTCTCCAGAGGTACTCTGAAACAGCGCGATCCCACGGATTCCTAATAAAAGCAAATTTAAAGTATTTTTTACACAAGCCATCGAGATCATTTGCCATCATTTCTGAAACCGTCAAATGAGCTGCACGTGGCCCTGAGTTAGCATAATCGGACGGAAATGCTTCAGCATTAGATGCGCCTGGGTTGAGAAAAGCTCTGATCGATTGTCCTGCCGTTTTCGGAATATGGACATGAATACACTGATACTGATGCGATACCATAACACTTAACCTGTCACAAAGTAATCCGATCTAACAACATACTCAATACAACAGATGATTAACCTTTTATTTTGAAACAAGTGCATATTTTTATTCAGCTGCCCACAACACTCTATTTATCAGATAATTGATCTTGATCATCCTGCAACTCAAGAAGATCCCGGCCTAACAAAATCAACGTTTTCTTATTTCTCATACGATATTGACTCATAAAAATAGAACAATATTTGATAAACATGGGACAGGCATTCCGATTCAATGTAACATCAGCTACCCGGCTTTAGTTAGTGACTACTCCCAAAAGCCCGGGTTCAATGTGCTAAGTCGGAACAGCACATTGGATTCAGAATCTCGCATCCTTTCTATTAGACAGTCACCTATAGCGTCCAGCGGCGGAAGCTCCGAAAGCTCCCGCTTTAGTCGCGCAAATAGATTTCTCGGCATATCACCACCGCCGATCGAATAACTCGTAACCCCGTCCCACAGGGAGTGAGGAAAATTTTCCAGATACCCATCTATGGCCACTTCATCATATTCGCTGTCCCGCAAAATCAAGCGCTCGGTTTCAGCAAGTTTGACTACATTGATAAGCAAGGAGAGCGCCAAAGCGGCTGCCCTCTCAGCGGGACTTCCGTAGTCGGCATAAGTATCACAAATTGCAATCAACCACCGGGTATTCAAACGGGATAGAAGAAGGTCGCGGTAGGCCGGGGTTTCCAATAAATACCTCAACGTAGCCCAATGAATCTCCGCGTCTATTCCTCGTCGAATGGCAATAATCAATCGAGCACACTTCCAGCACAACAAGGGTTCACCCGCAAATTCAGACCGCACCAGACGAAACTGGTCTTTCAAACTTTTGCGATGCCCGGTAGCCAGAAAACCAACCGCTTCGCCGCTGACCTTTTTTTCCAATGCGGCTGCCAAGCGTTCTTTAGTCACCGATGACGGCAAATTGATCGAGTCGTTCACGGTCACAGGACCAGGCACCTCTTGCTCCACCGATCCACCCGAGCCCATAGCTGGCAATCGCTCCACACCGAACAAGCGCGAACACAATTTCCCCAGATTCATGCTATTGACCTCCTCCCGCTATTTTTCCAACAAACAGCTTTTCAACCGATTCCGCCGCGCGATCCACACTGTATCCAGCTGCAGTTTCCAAAGCTGATTTGACAACACTTTCATGAAAAACCTCATCGCTGAGCAAACGTTCAACCGAGCTCATGATTTCCTCCTGATTATCGTAAGTAATCATCAGACAGTTTTTTCCATCCCTCGCATATTCAGCAGTCCCTCCTCCCTTGGGAAGAATCGTTGCGCAACCACAGGCCATTGCTTCCAAACCCGTCCTTCCAAAAGCCTGATAGGTGGATAAATCAAGAAACAAGCGTGAGCTTTTCAACAAATCGGCAACTTCTTCCCTCGTTAAAATACCTGCAATTTTGCCTTGGAAGGACTGTGATTCCCAAAACTTGTCATCCTCGGAACAACCAAAAGCGACAACTTCAGCATCATATTTTATCCTGATTGCCTCCAACACCTTCGCCGTAAGCTCAGGCGAACGTCGCGATGTCTCCGGGCGCACCATCGCACAGACGATCTTTTTCGGAGCTGAATTTTTCTCTGTAAGCTTATAGATATCCGCATCAATGCTCGCAACGATCTTATGAACCTCAACCCCGTGTTTGCTGCGCA
This sequence comes from Verrucomicrobiota bacterium, assembly GCA_030625775.1. GTDB lineage: Bacteria > Verrucomicrobiota > Verrucomicrobiia > Verrucomicrobiales > DEV007 > JAADHD01. Next base: position 76,341 of record DAOUQC010000005.1, on the reverse strand, counting down.
CTTCATTTGCGATCCAGTCTGTTTTGGCAAACAGCACTGCCCTTGGAATCTTAGCATACGACGCCTCCGCAATGCGACGTCCGGCGGCATCTCCCTCATAAAACATCGGCTCATAATCCTGAACATAATAAGCAGGCAAAATTTCTGCTGCTCCCTGGCAAATCCATTCAAGTAAATCAACCGTGGTATTCATCGTCGCAATGACCACGTCAAAGGACGCCGCGTATTTCCCCAACTCGGCATCGCTCACATAAGTAAAAAATACCTTCGTATTTATATTCGGGTATCTCTCGGTATAAAAATTCAAATCACAGGCCTTAATCGCAATTTGAGCAAATACCCCCCGCTTGCGCAGACCATCCGCTTCCTGGATAATGGAGTGTACCCCCCCACCAGATCCGGCAAAGGGTAATAAATAAAGCATCTTGAATACCTGTTCTTTCGCTGCGACTGACGCCGCGTCCTCTCGAGCTTTCTCCAATTCCCCACTTCTCTTCAACTGCTCGCAGGCGCGTGCCACTACACCCTCGCTGTGCAAAGCAAACAATACCTTGTTTGCATCTTTGGAGAGCAATCGGCGGCGTTCATGTGTAAAGCTTTTTGATTTAGCGTGAAAAACATAAGCGTCATCAGCAATTGCCAGATCAAAACCAGCATCCCCGGCTCTAAGACAGAAATCATTTTCCTCACCATAACCTACGGGAAAATGCTCTTCGTCGAAATAGCCGATTGTTTTGAACACCCTTTTTTTGATAGCCAGACAAAAACCGTTGATCAGGGACACCCGGGGATAATCCGCTTGGTGTTCCAGTTGCAAACGCGATGCGAAACGATCAACACTCAAACCTTCAGGTAATTCATTTACAGCCCAATCGTCCCCATCAAATCTTTCAGGGACAGACTGCCAACTAGCCGCATTCGAAAGTGGACCAACAATACCAATACGCCCATCCGATTCACCACAGGCAATCAAGGCATCCAACCAACTGGACGGCACGACGGTGTCACTGTTCAGCAATACCACATAATCTGCATCAGATCGTTTCATCCCTTGGTTCGCGGCCAAAGTGTAGCCTTTTCCTTCGATATTGTGAATCAACTCAACCGGAACATCCATCGATGTTACAAACTCTTGCAACCATTGGCTCGTATCTTCATCAGAGCCATCATTGACCAGGATCAGCTTTCTCAAACGGGGAGAATGTGATACCACGGAAGGGATGCATTGTTTGACAAAGTCCAAGGCATTGTGAATACAAATCACCACATCAACCGTAGCCCTTCGTTCCTCTTCTCCAATGATTTGAGAATGTGCGCCGGCTTCTGATTGAACAACAAGCATTTCACTGCTCTCACTTTCCTGCCAGCTGTGAAATTCCTTTATAGGCCTCAATATCGGATCGTAAGTTTTGTTTTTACACAAAAAAACGCCTCGCTTCCAGCGAAAGCTCTTGAATAAACTATCAGCTCCCTTGCTGACCTGATTAAGGAGTTTCACCAAGCGTTTTATTTCCTGCCTCAGCTTTTTCTCATGTCTAGCTTCACGTTTCCTCGATGCTTCCACGAGCTTCAGCTCACGTGTTCTGCTCTCACGTAATGCCGCTTTCAGGTGCTGAATTTCCCTATCTCTTGAATCAGGTTCCACTTTTGTATTATTGATAACTCACGCAAGGTCGATTGATTTTATCTCAGCTCTCCAAAGCGTCAACGGTTATTGCAGGCTGAGAACAAACAAAAATTACTTCGGTACGCTTGGAGAAGCTCCTGAAGAATCAGACAATTCCAAGCCAAAACCCACATAGCATACGGCAGCCCGAATAAATTTCTGACTTATCATCATGGCTTCCCGTGCAGATAAGGCGAGAGCCCCCCGTCCTCTGCCATCCCCTTCCTCTTGCCCCAGTGGCCCTGCAATGCTCGCAAATATTGGAATAGGAAAAGGTAGCTTGCCGGCCCGTTTTATCCATCTCCACACCCATATCTCCCCAAATCCTGAATTTAAACTTGTAAAAATAATTCAATAAAGCCATTTTTTACTTTCACTTACCAAAAGTAAACCATGCCCTTTGCTAGCCCGAAAAAACGTAGAAAACTGGAACAACGCATTTCATCTGTTCGTTCTCAACTAGCTAAAGTCAAGCAAACGAGAGACCACTACCGGGAGCAGCGGGATATACTGCGGGAACAAAGAAAAGTGGCATTCAGTCCACGCCTCCTACTGGCGCAGCCCCTGTCGGGATTAGGCATCGAAATTGGTGCCTTGCACAACCCTCAACCCCTACCCCCTTGGGCGGAAGCTCGTTTTGTTGATTTCAACACTCGCGAACAGAACATCGTCAAATACCACGGTCATGAAGAGGTCGATCCTGATAAAATTGTCGAAACCCACCACCTTGGTGACGGCGAAAAGCTGGAAATGCTCGAAGCGGAAAGCCAGGATTTTGTGATTGCTAACCACATGCTCGAACACTGTAAAAACCCAATATTGACCATCGAAAATTTCCTTCGTGTGACGCGCCCCGGAGGCCGTATCTTTTTATCCGTTCCGGATAAACGATTCACTTTTGACTGGCAGCGCCCCATCACTCCTTTTTCCCATATTCTAGAAGATTACAAAAACAATATTCAGATTGAACCCCTCGAAACTTACCAAGAGTGGCAAAAACTCGTCCGGCCAAAAGCTATTGCTCAAAAAATGTTCGAAAATCAATCTAACATTCATTTTCATACCTGGACTCAGACCGAAATCATGGAGATGTACTTCCGGATACAGACCGACCTGCATTTCCCCGTTATCATAGAAAGCATGATTTCCCATGGCAACGAAACCTGCGCTATGCTTAGAAAGGGAAGGATCAACGATGAAACTGGCTTTGCTTCGTGAAAAACGTGACCTTTCCCAATAATAAGCCCCCCTTTACTAGCTGCGAAAAACCCTAACTCTGCGCATCGAAAATGTTGTTATATTCTCTGCCCCCCAAGTCTATCAAGCGAGGAGGAAATGCCAGTGCTCCATCTTCTATCAACAAGGATAAATTCGGATTCCAACTAGGGTCGTGCTCAAAATATTCAGGCCACTTGGCAGCAAGAGCAGAATTCTCTCCCGCTGCACGATTGGCGCCTTCAGGAGTCCTCTCCATATCAGCACGGCTAGCTGATTCGTGATGAACCAACTCGGCAAAGGGCGTGAATAAATTTCGATAACCCGCCTTTGCCAATTTGAGGCAGAAATCCACATCATTTAATCCTACACGAAACACCCCCTCATCAAGGCCTCCAACTTCTTCATATAAATTCCGCTCCACTACCAGGCAGGCTGCGGTCACTGCAGAAAAATTCTGAACCAATCCGCCGCGTCCGCCATGACTTATTTCCTGCTGAGCTAATCCCCGGAAAGGGTGCCCTGCCCCGCTGACCATGCCGATGACGACTCCTGCATGTTGGATCAAGCCACTAGGATACAACAAGGCCGCTCCTACTGCCCCTACCTCCTTACGGACGGCCTGCGACACCATTTCGCGCAACCAATCACCATTCACCACTTCGATATCATTATTGATCAGAGCGATAATAGGGTTTGTGGTTTGAGAGACAGCGAAATTATTGAGCCTGGAAAAATTAAATTCGCCCTCCGACTGAATGACCCGAACACGAGGGTCCTTTCCAACTTCAGCCAAATAATCTTGTACATCGGGCTCATCTGACTCGTTATCTACAATCAGCAGTTCAAATTTCGGATAATCAGTTTTTTCAAGAACCGTCTGCACGGCAACTTGCAGCAAGTCAAGCATGTTGCGAGTTGGCATGATCAAAGTGACTGGAGGAACAGGATCAGGCAAAGACCAAACGACCCGCAAAAAAACACCACAATGCTCCACTTTGGTATGCTCCAGCTTCATCCTTTCCAAATGTTCCTGAACCGCTCTTTGCCCTGCCTTGGCCGCATAAGGTTTTTCAGAATTATTCAGCGCCGTACTTCCCGGCAGCACTCGCCAGTGGTAAAGAATCCGAGGTATATGTCTTATCTTCGATGCGTCGGAATGCTCCAACATCCGTAAGGCTAAATCCCAATCCTGGCTTCCTTCCATGCCAACTCGAAACCCGCCGATTGAGCGAACCAAATCGGTACGATAGATGCCCAAATGGGAAATACAGTTTTGTGACAGCAGCAAATCATAATTAAAATCCGGCTTGAAATAAGGCCCGCTACGTCGTCCGTCTTCATCAATCTTATCTTCATCACTGTATATCACATCCACCCCAGGATGCGCTTCCACCTCCTTCGCAACCCAGTAAAGAGCATCTGGAGGCAGTTCATCGTCGTTATCGAGCAGGGCAATAAATTTCCCCGTGGCAAGCTCCAAGGCAGAATTGGAAGCAGCAGAAATATGCCCATTTTCCTCTCGAAAATATACCTTTACTCTCGTGTCAGAATCAACCGCCTGCTGCAGCAATTTTCGAATATGAGGATCCGTGGAAAAATCGTCAGCCAAACATAACTCCCAATGAGGATAAATTTGTTCCTTCACCGACTCAATCATTCGCAGCAACCACTTCTCAGGGGCGTTATAGATGGGAACAATCACAGAAATGACCAGAGGCACCTTCATCTCCTCAATTTGAGCTTTCATCCGGGCACGATCGGCATCAGAAATACGGTCATAGCGTTTAATCCACAATTGATACCAATCGACAGCACTCACAGATTTTCGCCATGGCCAACAAAACCAGGGAGCCTTCAACGACAAAGTCTCGAAATACTGCCACTGCCCATCAGCGGTACGGCACTCTAACACCACCTCTGATCGTTGCCCTCGTGGCAATTCGACCTCGACAGAAAATCCGCTTCGCCCAGCCTCTTGCGCATTCGGATGGATGCGACCAATCCGGGGTCGGGATTGCTTGCGGTTTGCCTTAAAAACCCGGCTCCCAACATGAGCCCGGATACCTTTCAACAGACCTCCATTGCTATCAAAACACCAGCCATGAATGGTCACTTTTCGAGAATCAACTCGATCGGTAACTGGTGTCTCGATAGAATGTAAAATCGTAGTGTCAGGCATTACATATATCGGAGAAATTCTTCAAGCAACAATTCATCACTCTTGCCCCGTTTGATCCATCTATTTTCACTCTGTAATCAAATCTATCGAAGATGAGAATCCACCATTTCACCAAAGTATTAACCTTACTTCTTTCCCAGAAAATCCGCCACGGCAGCGATCACCTCACCTTTCTGCTCGGCAGACAATTCTGGATAAATCGGCACACTGATCACTTCGTCAGCCAAGCGGTGAGCAACATCACAACCCTGAAGTGAGCTCTCAGTCAAATTTCGGAAACATGATTGTTGATCCATCGTCAAGGGATAATAAATCTCTGCCCCAATGCCATGCTCGAGGAGATGGTCTCTCAAAGCATCACGCTGCCCGTCACCGATCACCCTCAAAGTGTATTGATTCCATATTGACTCGTTTCCCTTACAGATTGTAGGCAACAGGATTTGGACATCTTCATCGGCCAACCATTGCTGTTGAATGCCATCCGAAACGCAATGTGTCAAATCAGCAGATTTCACCCCTGGCAATCGGCCTAATTTTTCCGTATACTGTTCGGCATTCGCCTGCCTGGCGGCGGTGTAAGTGTTGTAATGTTTCAGTTTAATTTTTAGAAATGCCGCCTGAAGAGTATCGATGCGGAAATTTGCCCCCAACACATGATGGTAATACTTCGGCTGCCCACCATGCACGCGCATTATTCGAGCCGTTTCTGCCAATTCCCCATCGCTTGTCACCAGTAATCCACTGTCGCCAAGCCCTCCCAGATTTTTACTGGGAAAAAAACTAAATGCACCAAAATCTCCAATACTCCCACACTTCTTTCCCTGGTAAGTAGCTCCAATTGCCTGGGCGGCATCCTCGACTACCTGCAAACCAAACTCCTTGGCCAAATCGACCACTCCATCCATGTCGGCGCTTTGGCCGAATAAATGCACCGGAACAATCGCTTTGGTTTTTCCAGTTATTTTCCGTCTGGCATCTTCGACATCGATATTGAAACTGACCGGACAGGAATCAACAAAAACCGGTGTCGCACCGGTTCGAGCGATCGTCCCAGCAGTAGCAAAAAAAGTGAAGGTCGGACAAAGCACCTCATCTCCCGGGCCAAGCCCCAGAGCCATGAAGGCCAGCAACAACGCATCCGTACCGGAAGAAACCCCGATAGCATAAGGCACTTCAAGGAAATCAGCTAATTCCGCCTCCAACTCTTCCACTTCGGGACCTAGAATAAATCTCCCGTGGTGCAATACTTTTTGAAAAGCAGCTGTCAATTCACCCTCAAGCGGCAAATTCTGAGCATTTACGTCGAGAAGTGGGACGGACATAGGAAGAAGGCAATAAGTGTTTAGGCTGTAGGAAGCTGAGGAAAGTGAACAAATCTTAAACTAAAACATCTTCAAGCCTTTATCAATTGGCCCGGTTTCATCTCTCTGCCAGCAAAAATATTGCGGGTATCAACGAGGCTATCACACCATTCAGCTATTTCATCGATATTGTATCGATCATGGGCCGTAGCAATGATTACATTGTCATAACTTGACACATTTTCCTGATTCCATTTGATCGATTTTTTTCCAGTCCATCGCACGTTTTCCCGGGTTGACGGGATCACTGGCACGTGGGGATCAAAGTAGTCAACTTCCACGCCCTGATCTGCAAGCAGATCCATCAACTTGAAACTGGCCGACTCACGTACATCATCAACATTAGGTTTGTAAGCCAGGCCCATGACAAGCACGCGGCTACCATTTAAGGACTTGCGCTGTCGGTTGAGCTCTTCGCTAACACGGTGAATCACGTATTGAGGCATCGATGTATTAATCTCCCCCGCCAGCTCAATAAAACGTGTATGAATATTGTATTCCCTGGCTTTCCAGGTCAGGTAAAACGGATCGATGGGAATGCAGTGACCGCCCAAACCCGGCCCGGGGTAAAAAGGGGTGAAACCAAAGGGCTTGGTGGCAGCCGCACGAATAACCTCCCATATATCGACATTCATCGCCTCGGCTACAATTTTCATTTCATTGACCAACCCGATGTTGACTGAGCGGTAGATGTTCTCCAACAGCTTGGTGAACTCGGCTGCCTGGGTGGAACTAACCGGCACCACTGTGTCGCAAACTAATTGGTAAAGGGCCTGCCCTGCTTCCAGACAAGCAGCAGTGGTTCCTCCGATCACCTTTGGGATAGTGGTATTGGTAAAATCAGGATTCCCCGGATCCTCACGCTCAGGTGAAAAGACAAGGAAACAATCCTCACCCACTTTCAATCCCTGTGCTTCGATTCTGGGTAATAGCTCCTCGTCAGTCGTGCCTGGGTAGGTGGTGCTTTCCAGGCTGACCAGTTGACCCGCTTTCAAATGGGGTGCGATCGACTCCACGGTACTGACCACGTAACTCAAATCCGGCTCGTGATGTTTCGTCAGGGGGGTTGGCACACATATAATAATGGCATCACTTTCCGCCACAAGGGAGAAATCCGTCGTAGCCTCGAACTTGCCCCCATCCCGAACCTCTGCTATTTGCACCGCATCAATGTGTTCGATATAGCTCTCACCTCGATTGAGCGTTTCCACTTTTCCAGGATCAATATCCAAGCCGATAGTTCGTAGGCTGGCTTTGGCAAAGTTCAGCGCCAAGGGCAAACCCACGTAACCCATGCCCACCACGGTAACCACCGCCTCGCCGCTTGCTATTTTTTCTTGTAAGCTTGACACTGTGTTAAAGAATTCGGAATTTAGAACCACGAATGGACACGAATAAACACGAATAGGGAAAAGAAAAGGAAGCTTTTTTTATTTTAAGGAAACAAATCAGGGTAATTAACTTATAATTTGAGGCTTCTCCCCTCCTCCTCATTTTTTCGTATCTTCGTGTGAGCCCCATCCGCATTCCTTCCTTTTCTCCTCGCCCTCAAAGCCGAAACCTGTTCTCTTTTTTCCTGTAAGCTCCTGTTAATTCCATGAAACGCAGACATTTCATCAAAAGCCTGACAGCAACAGCCGCCGGATCCTCGCTGGCAGGCTGCCAGTCCCTACCCACGTCCTCATCCATGACAGCTATTCAGCAACAATCCTTCGGCAGCGTAAACGGGCAGGCCGTCAGCCTCTATACCTTGCGCAATAAAAACGGGATGAGCGCCAAAATCACCAATTATGGCGGCATTGTGGTTTCCTTGATGACTCCAGATCGAAATGGCCATTATGCCGATGTCGTTCTCGGCTTCGATACACTGCAGGAATACGTCGATAAAAACCCCTTTTTCGGCTGCATCACTGGCCGCTACGCCAATCGAATCGCCAAGGGGCGCTTTTCTCTCGACGGGCAGAGCTACCAGCTTGCGACCAACAATGGTGAAAATCACCTGCATGGCGGCAAACGAGGCTTTGATAAAAAAGTCTGGGCTGCCTCCACCCGGGGAGGAGCCCTGCATCTGAGCTACGTCAGCCCCGACGGAGAAGAAAACTACCCCGGTACATTGAAAACAGAAGTCACCTACACCCTCACCAACAACAACGAATTGCGTATCGACTATCTGGCGACAACGGACAAAACCACTATCGTCAATCTCACCAACCACAGTTATTTTAATCTTGCTGGCCTCGACAATGAAGAGGTCGAGGTTGACGCCGCGACCATCCTCAATCACGAACTGACCCTCTATGCCAACCGATACACCCCCATCGATGCCGGCTCGATCCCACTGGGTGATCTCTCATCGGTCGCAGGCACGCCCTTTGATTTCCGCAGTTCAACCGCCATCGGCAAACACATCAATAACAACCATCAACAATTGAAAAACGGCAAGGGTTATGACCACAACTTTGTTCTCAAAAGCAAGCGCAACAAGCATCTGGTCAAGGCCGCCAGAGTTTATGACTCGATGTCAGGACGGGTGATGGAAGTCGACACCACTGAACCAGGCCTCCAGCTTTATACCGGAAACTTCCTCAAAAGTATCAAGGGCAAAAATGGTGAGAACTACCCCCACCGCTCCGCCCTTTGTCTGGAAGCCCAAACCTTCCCGGACTCCCCCAATCAACCCTCTTTCCCCTCCCCTGTACTTCGCCCGGGAGAAAAATACCGCCAGACCACCATCTACCGCTTCTCAACAACTTAGCTCATTAAGAAAACACAATAACATTGTGTTTTACTTCCCAGGGGCCGCTCAAAATCAATGGAGCTACTCTGATCGCCAGGGTAAACCGTAAGGTAATAAACGATAGACGCTGTCAAATTATCCCTGTCCGCAAACCAAGCCTATTACGGATCTACACCTCTCCAAAAACGGCTGCCTTCTCGAGTACTCGTATCCGTAGGAACCTCTTTGGGGTTCATTCTTACCACATGCCCATCCAAAAATGCGACAAGCAAATACTTGCCACGGTATCGGGCGGCAGCCTTGCCTAATGGACTATCCTCGGTATCGCCTCCCGACACCATCGATGCATCGATGACATTCTCGGTGAAATCCATGTAGATCATCGCATTGGTCAAATACTTGATATTGGTCATCGATTTTTCAGTCAACCAAGGATCGGAAGAATTTTTACTCATCTCATCATAAACCAAATTTTTATTCATCGCGTAAGTGTGGTGATACCAGTTGCTATCTTCGGAATCCACTTTCACACTTGCCTTGCTTTCAAACACGGTATCAACCAAGTGCCCTCCTTCCGTCGCTCGTGAAGGCGGAGGATCTTTCGGATCGGTATCCGAATAAAGCAGTTTGAAAATCACCCCATCACACCACAGCCCGGTATCAGTGGTTATTGCATTTTCCGGAAACGGCTCTTCCTCACCACCTGGATAAATCGGCGAGGGAATGCGATTGCCGTGGTCAACGGACCAGTTAATCGTTGAGTTGGTGATATCCCTCAAAGCCGCTGCCGCAGTCGTCGCACGAGCTGAATCTATCACACTGGTCGTCGCTGGAATCAGCATGCTCGCCAAAAGAACAATAATGGTAATAACTACCAACAATTCAATCAGGGTAAACGCAGCTGATCCATTACTCCTGACACCCCCCCCCAAATTGCATGCACTTTTTTCACGGCATGTGCTTTCCTCACGATATCTATGTACTATCCTCATATTTTTATTCCTCGGGCTGCTAAATTAGCATTTTTTGAAAGTTGAAGTCAAGAGGCGTATCTCCGTAGGTCAAAGTTAATTGCGGCAAAGCCGCATTTCTGATTAATTCCAGCTGATACACTATTAAATCCCTTCATACTGATGAAATTTATTATTCGAAGTCTTAAGCTTGCAGCTTTGTTGTTTTGTTTTTCGCCCTTGTTTTATTCCGCCCATGGCGAAGACACCCGCCCCAACGTGATTCTGGTCATCACCGACGATCAAGGTTACGGCGACCTGTCCTGCCATGGCAACCCCCGCCTGCTTACTCCCAACATTGATCGACTATACCAACAAAGCATTCATCTCACCGATTATCACGTCAGCCCCACCTGCGCCCCCACTCGCTCGGCTTTGATGTCAGGCCACTTTGCCAACCGCACTGGCGTCTGGCACACCATCAACGGTCGTTCGATCATTCGTTCCAACGAAGTTTTGATGCCCCGGATTTTCAGTGATTCCGGATACCGGACGGCTATGTATGGCAAATGGCATCTTGGTGATAACTACCCCTCGCGACCGGAAGACCGCGGCTTCCAGGAAGTTTTTCGCCATGGTGGAGGTGGAGTCGGGCAAACTCCCGATTTCTGGGACAACGCCTATTTCGACTGCACTTACTTCCACAATGGTAAAACCGAAGCCGCTGCCGGTTTCTGCACCGATGTGTATTTTCAGCAAGCCATGAAGTGGATGAAAACCCGCAAGGGAAAAAAACAGCCCTTTTTCACTTACATCGCGACCAACGCGCCGCATGGACCCAACCATTCCCCCAGCCAATTCTCAAAACCCTACGCCGACCTCGGAGTCAAAACCGCCAATTTTTTCGGTATGATCTCCAACATTGATGACAACATGGGTAAGCTGTTGAAATTCCTCGATGATGAAGCCCTGGCGGACAATACCATCCTGATCTTTACCACTGACAATGGAACGGCTGGTGGACAAAAAATATGGAATGCCGGCATGCGTGCTCAAAAAGGATCGGAGTACGATGGCGGGCACCGGGTGCCCTTTTTCATTCGCTGGCCTGACGGCAATATCGAAGGAGGGCATGACATCACTCAACTCACCGCCCATGTCGACATCCTGCCAACCTTCATCGAATTGTTGAACTTGAAAGAACCACAAGGCATCCAGTTTGACGGCCGTAGTCTCGTTCCCCTGCTGGAAAAACAAAAAACGTCCTGGCCCGACCGAATCCTGGTCACCGATTCCCAACGCATCCGCAATCCCGAAAAATGGCGCAAGTCTGCCGTCATGTCATCCCGCTGGCGGCTGATCAACGGTAAGGAACTCTACGATATTAAAACCGACCCCGGACAAAAGGAGAACCTGGCATCAGCCCGCCCGGACAAAGTGAAAAAATTCCGCCAGGCTTATGAGCAATGGTGGAACAGTATGGTGGACAGCTTCAAGGATGATGTGGAAATTGTCATCGGCAACGACCGGGAAAACCCCGCCACGCTCACCGCTCACGACTGGTTTTTGCACCAGGAATATTCCCCCTGGAATCACTCAGGCATTCGCTCCCAAAAAGGAGCACGAAGCGGTTTCTGGAACATCAAAGTCGATCAAGCGGGGCACTATAAAATCGAACTACGCCGTTGGCCAAAAGAATCGGGATTCGCCATAGCTGCCGATGTCGCCCCCGGATCCGACGTGCCCGGAGTCCCCGCCTACCGCACCACTCCTGGCAAGGGCTTCGATGCAAAAAGCGCCTCACTGAGCATCGGAAAAATCCACAAGAAAAAGACCATCGACAATGCCAGGAAAGATCAGGGTGTCACTTTTGAACTCGACCTCAAAGCCGGCGATACCCAACTTTCCGGCACTTTCATTGACGCAAACGGAAAAGAGCTCGGTGCGTATTACGCCTACATCACCCGGCTGTGAATCTCACCATGTAGCACGGACTGCCAATCCCTGTCTCTCCGACCTCCCGCAAAACACCCCTCTCCCCCATGACCATCAAACTACAAACAACTCTGCTATTCTTCCTGTCCCTTTGCTCCACGCTCACGCAGGCGGCAACTACCCCAAACATCCTGTTCATTTTTGCCGATGATCTCGGCTGGCGAGACACCTCTTTCATGGGCTCGGACTTTTACGAAACCCCTCACCTCGATCAACTGGCCCGCGAAGGGATGATCTTCACCGATGCCTATTCAGGGGCTGCCAACTGCGCCCCCGCCCGTGCCTGCTTGCTATCGGGCCAATACTCACCTCGTCACGAAATCTACAATGTTGGCACCGGCCCCAGAGGCAAAGCCAAACACCGGAAGTTATTGCACCTACCAGGCGTCAATACCCTGCGCCCCAATATCTCAACCTGGGCCCGACAACTACAAAAAGCGGGATACCAAACCGCCTCCATCGGCAAGTGGCACCTCAGCAAAGACCCCGTCCCCTATGGCTTCCATCTCAATATTGCAGGAACCCATTCAGGATCACCTCCCAAAGGTTACTACCCACCTCACGGCAATGTTCCCGGCCTGGAAAATGCTCCACCTGATGAATACCTGACAGATCGCCTCAATGCGGAAGCCGTCAAATTTATCAAAAAAAACCACCAACAACCGTGGATGCTGTACCTCACTCACTTTGCAGTCCATACCCCACTGCAGCCTAAAAAAGAGCTGATTGAAAAATACCAAAACAAAGAACCCGGCAAACTCCACCAGCACGCCATCATGGCCGCCATGATTCAAGCACTGGATGATGGGGTCGGCCGACTGATTCAAACTCTCAAGGAACTGGAAATCGAAAAAAATACCGTGGTGATTTTTTACTCCGACAACGGGGGGTATGGGCCCGCCACGGATATGGATCCGCTCAAGGGTTACAAGGGGACTTATTACGAAGGCGGCATCCGGGTTCCTCTCGCAATCAAATGGCCCGATGTCGTCAAACCTGGCTCCAAGTCCTCAATTCCGGTCACCGGAGTCGACCTCTACCCTACCCTCTGTGAGATCGCCGGAGCCCAACTACCCGCGAATCAAAATCTCGACGGCATCAGTCTCGTCCCCCTGCTGCGTGGACAAACACCCGAACAATTCATCAATCGCCCTCTGTTCTGGCATTTCCCCGCCTACCTGCAAAGCTACAGCGACCCTCGTTCCAAGCTCGAACAGCGTGACCCCCTGTTTCGCTCACGCCCATGTTCCATAGTGCGATCAGGTAATTGGAAGCTTCACCAATACTTCGAGGATGGTGGACTCGAACTCTACAATCTGAAGGACGACATTGGCGAAAGCCGTAATCTGGCCAAATCCAATCCCGCTAAAACCAGCGAACTTTTGCAAGTGCTCAAAAGCTGGCAAAAACAAATCAAGGCCCCCGTCCCCACCACCCCCAACCCCGAATACGATCCTAAAGCCGAAGCCAGGGCAATCAAAGAAGCTCTATAAACTTTTTGCCACTAAGGGCACGAAACCCCTCAGTAACCCACCTTCACGCACACCACCTGGCCATTGCCATTGCGACAATAAATCTTTCCATTGGCCAATACCGGTGCGGTCCAGCATTTCCCCTCCATCACTTTTTTCTTTACCGTTGCTTTGAAGCCTTTTGCAGAAGCCTGCCCGATCATCAGCTCTCCACCTTCACTCAATACCAGCAAAGCCCCACCCGCTGTCGCCATCACCGCTCCCTGCCCGACGCTCGTATCCGTCCACTTGCTCTCACCGCTGTCCAGAGCCACGCACTTCAACCCTGTTCCATCCTGCCCTTCATTGCCGCTCACTCCATACAAAAAACCATCGATCAAAACACAGCCGTTCATCTGGTTTTTCATCTCACGGTTTTTCCATATGCTTTTCGGTTTCCCCTGCCCCTCCCATTTCAACAAACTTGCCCCCTTGTCGTAACCGGATGAAATGAACAGTTGCTCTCCTTCCACAATCGGATCCGCCGCATTCACTCCATAACGAGTCAGCCATTTCACCCGCCACCACTCCTTCCCATTTCTGGCTTCCACACAAACATACCCCCGCTTATTGGAAAAAATGGCTAGCTCGGTTCCCTCACGCTGGGTCAGATAGGGAGTAGAGTAGGAGGCTTCTCCGTTTTTTGATTTCCACACCTCGGATCCGTCTTCCTTACGCAAAGCCAGACCCGCATCCCCCGCATTCAATAACAACAAGGCTCCGTGAACTTTCGGACAGCCGGTGAATCCCCAGCTCGGCATATCATAGCCAAAATCTTCGATGAGTTTTTTTTGCCACTTCACTTTGCCAGTGGCGGCCTCAAAACAAAACAATTCTCCCCCTCGGGCCAGGGAGTAAAGCACATCCCCGTCCACCGTCGGCGTGCCAGTCGAACCCCCGGGAAAATACTTGTCCCCCAGTGCCTGTGGATAGGAATGTTTCCACACAACTTTTCCCGTTTCAGCATCCAGACACCAAACCGTATCGGTGTCCGTGCCGTTGTGCCCGATGGTGAAAACCCGCCCGTCCGCTACCACAAAACCAGAAAAACCCAATCCCACCTCCGCCTTCCATGCTGTTTCCAGACCAGTAATTCCCTCCAGGGATTCCTTGGAAATCCCATTTGCATCCGGCCCACGCCACTGCGCCCAATTTTCGCCCTTCACACCCGAAACCCCCAACACTCCGGCCAACAAAATCATCTTAGCAGTTTTCATCCTGACAATCTGGATCATCTTTTCACAAATTCCACGTCCATTTCGCCTCGATTCTACCAATCTTTTATCGTAGAAGAATAAACACCATGCTTTTGCTCACTCTATTTTTCCTCTTATCGATCACATTCTCTTTTCTGTGCTCCATCTGGGAAGCCGTGCTGCTGAGCATCTCTCCCTCCCATGTCAAAAGTCTGGAAAAAACCAACCCTAAACTTGGAAAAAAAATACACTCCCTGAAAGAGGAAATTGATCGACCTCTATCTGCAATCCTCAGCTTGAATACCATTGCTCACACAGTCGGCGCCATCGGCGTGGGAGCCCAGGCAGGGCACCTTTTTGGAAGTAATTTTATTTCTCTAGGGCTTTTCAACATCAGCTACGAATCCGTCATCGCGGCAGTCATGACTCTCGCAATTTTAATCCTCTCGGAAATTATTCCCAAAACCATTGGTGCCAATTACTGGAAAAAGCTCACCCCTTTCACCATACGTTCGGTCAGTCTGCTGATGACCCTCCTGGCCCCTCTGGTCTGGCTGAGTCAATGGATCACGCAACATCTCAAAAGTGACGAAAGCCAGAGCGTACTGAGTCGCTCTGATTTCGCAGCCTACACTGAAATCGGCGAAGAGAGCGGGGCAATCAATTCCGGAGAATCCCGAATCATCTCCAATCTACTAAAAATGAAAAACCTGCGGGCCAGAGATATCATGACTCCTCGCACCGTCGTTTTCATGATGAACGAAAATACCACCGTTGAAGAATACTACAAAAAACAGCAAAACTCCCCCTTCTCCCGCATCCCGGTGTATCAGGATAACCGCGACCACGTCACCGGCATCGTCCTCAAAGACGACATCCTGCACGCCCTCGCCGAAGACAAACACGACACCCTTCTCAAGGCGATAAAAAGAGACATCATAACGGTTAGCGACCAGACCCTGTTGCCCAAGCTGTTTGAATTCCTGCTGGCAAAAAAAGTGCACCTCAGTCTAGTCGTCGATGAATACGGCAGCCTGCTGGGACTTGTCACCCTCGAAGATGCCATAGAAACCCTGCTAGGCATCGAGATTGTCGACGAAACGGATGAAGCCTCCGACCTGCAAGCACTCGCACGTAAAAAATGGCAGGAACGAGCAAAAGGTCTCGGCCTGTTGCCCGAGGAAAATGTAGCCGGGCACGACGAAGAATAGGTAGACGGAATCAATTTTCAATTGGCCCGTCTTCTACCCATGCCTTCAAGCAAACCCTCGTCGCTCCCCAACTGCCACTGCTTTCATCCCCCAACTTGAATGACTGCACTTCCGGCAACCTTTCTAAAAGTCGATGAACACCCTCGCGCAAAGCCCCACTGCCCTTGCCATGTATAATCCTCACCTCGTGAAAACCGCGTATCCGGCACTCACGAAAATACTCGGGCAACAAAGAGCCTATCTCGTTTGGGCGAAAACAATGCAAATCCAGCTCTGAGCTGATCGGCACTTTAAAAGGTTTTTCATCTTCCTTGTCCATGGTCACTTACTCCATACCAATTGAAACGCCCTCTGCCAAATCTCCACTTCCCCCTCAATCCCATCCCTTTGCAGCATCACCTCAATGCCCTCTCGCTCCGGCTCCTCAAGCCCCTCCTCGGCAATTTGTTTTTCATCGGCTGGATAGTCCGGAAATACCTGGCAAGCCAAATACCAGCAAGCCCAGGCCCGGGACACCCGCCGTGCTTTGCGTGGCTCCACCATCCTCGTTGCCAGATGCTGAAAGTGGCGACGCGGATTACCAATAAACTGCTCATCAGTCCGCTGCATCATCACCCAGGCTACTGCCGCATAAGGCAGCGGCCACTGCTTGATGACGTCCTCATTGCCATGCAGATCAGCCCCTAAAGCCCGATTAAACAACAACAGCGCCTGCGCTGGCAACCCCTGCAACCACAAAGATTGACCACAGCTCAAAGCCTGCTCATAAAAGCGCTCACCGTAAGCGTCATCCCTCACCTCACGCATGGCCGCCGCCGACAGCGGGGACTCAATGAGCGGCAGGTAAGGACAAGGCTCCAGATCCGTCTTATGAAACAAATCCCGTCGTTTTTTCAAATCGCTTCGCTTTTCCAATTGGCTTAGTTTATCTACACATCGTTGCCCTTGTCCATTGTCGTTTCAATTTGTATAGTTCTTTGAACCCAGTGTAAACCTTTCACATTTACTGAAAATGCCTACCCCTTCATCCGCTGCCCCGACCAACCTCTTTGAGGATGCCCTGAAAAACCTCGATGAAGCTTTTGCCTATGCCGAAATCCATCCTGAAGCTCTTGAGCGTCTACGGCATCCGCGCACATCCATCGAAGTCTCCATCCCGGTGCGAATGGATTCTGGCGAAATCCGTGTCTTCAGAGGCTACCGGGTCCGACATGACGATACCCGCGGACCGGGAAAAGGCGGGCTCCGTTTTCACCCCAAGGTCGATATGAACGAAGTGAAAGCACTCGCCTTCTGGATGACCTGCAAATGCGCAGTGATGGACCTGCCGTTCGGAGGAGCTAAAGGCGGAATCGAAGTTGATCCCAAAGAACTGTCCAAGCTTGAGCTCGAACGTTTGTCTCGTCGCTTCATTCACCGCATCGCAGATTTCATAGGCCCCGACCTGGATGTCCCGGCCCCAGATGTCTACACCAACCCGATGATCATGGGCTGGATGATGGACGAATATTGCAAATTTACCCGTCGCCACACACCTGCTGTCATCACCGGCAAACCCATTCCTCTCGGCGGCAGTCTCGGTCGCAATGAAGCCACTGGTCGAGGCGCCTATTTCTGCATCAAAGAACACGAACTGCATCGTGGATGGGATCCAAAAAGAACCACGGTCGCAGTCCAGGGATTTGGTAATGCCGGACAGGCCGTCGCCCAATTACTCCATGCTGATGGATACCAAATCGTAGCAGTCAGCGATTCGCGCGGCGGTATCTATCGTAAAGAAGGCTTCCACATTCCCAGTCTCATCCAGGCAAAAAATGACACCCGGCGACTGCAGGCTGTTTACTGCCAAAACAAGCTATGCAAACTGATTGAAGCCGATACGATAACCAATGAAGAACTGCTGGAACTCGAAGTCGATATTTTGATTCCAGCCGCGCTCGAAAATGTCATCACCGAGGATAACGCAGACAAGATCAAAGCCCATACCCTCGTCGAAGTTGCCAATGGTCCGGTCACGACTGGCGCTTCACCGATTCTCACAAAAAACGATGTCTACATCATTCCCGACATCCTAGCCAATGCTGGCGGGGTCACTGTCAGTTATTTTGAGTGGGTTCAGAATCGGGCGGGATTCTACTGGACGGAAGAGGAAGTTAATAAGCGATTGCTAGTGAAAATGCGCACGGAATTCCACAATGTTTACGACATCTCCCTCGCCCACGACATCGACATGCGAACCGCAGCCTATGTGCTGGCGCTGAAGCGAATTGGCGAAGCGCTCACCGCCCAGGGAACCAAGGATTATTTCTTCGATGGGGTGGTCTGATATTTCAATCAAGCAACTCTTTCACCGCTCGCACATAATCTGCCAGTGTTGCACTAGGCTCCAACGTTTGGGATTGTTCTAAGTGTTTGAGTGCACGATCATAATCTCTGGTATTTACCAGGAGTTTACCATGCGCTCGATGCGCAGCGGCAGCATATTCAGGCAGGAGCTCAGCCCTCTCCAATAGCATCTCGGCTTCCTCCCGTGCATCCCCCTGTTCTTTGAATCGTGCCAACAAAATCAAAGCCAAACCATCAAGCGGCTCTTTACTCAACCATTCAGCGATGAGTCTCTCCCCCTCCTTGGCATTTCCCACCTCCAGTTCAATAAGCGCCTGCATACGATAAAAACGCGAGAACACTTTACTATCAATTTTTTCCTCACCGGTCTTCGCCGGGAAAATGCCCGTATCCCTGATCTGCTTGGATAATATCACCGCTTTTTCCCACTCAGCAGTATTTGCCAGCAACTCCAAGGCTTCGATGGCTCGATTCAGACTGACTGGTGCGGCATTCTGGGCCATGGCAAGCTGATAACGTTGCAAAGCTAATTCCGGCAGGCCGTTCTGGAGATAGAGATGACCCAGCGACAAAATGGCATCGGCGGTAAGCTCATTTGCGCGATGAGCGAGTTCCAAATTGACGATCGCGTCGATCGGCCGTTTCAGCGCGATCCAGTTATCCGCCTGCGCCAACCAGAGGTTCAATTCATCTGGTTTTTCATCGATGAGTTGCTGGAAAATCGACACGGCCTGTTGTGATCGAGACAAAGTTTGCAGCGCGTGCGCTTCTCCCTTTTTCCATTGCCGT
This sequence comes from Verrucomicrobiota bacterium, assembly GCA_030625775.1. Lineage (GTDB taxonomy): Bacteria > Verrucomicrobiota > Verrucomicrobiia > Verrucomicrobiales > DEV007 > JAADHD01. The sequence continues at coordinate 57,182 of DAOUQC010000005.1, read as the reverse complement.
TGAGCAGGCTGAGTCAACGAGGCCAGGCGATAGGCATCAAGTGCAGCCTGATGATGATTCTGTACTGCATGACAGTATCCGAGCAAACCCATAGAGATCGACTCACGCGAACCCAGCTCAATGGCCCGGACAAGATGTTCGACAGCCCCCTTGTATTCCTCCTGTTGCACCAGAATGATAGCAAGATTTCGGTGAGCATCGCGGAAATTAGGAAATTTTGTCAGAGCTTTGTTTAGATTAACAACAGCCAGTTCCAGCTCCCCTGCTTCAAATTCAAAAGTCGCCAGGGAGAATAACAATATCGGGCTCTCCGCTAACAAGGAGCAATCCCTGAGAACCTTGATGGCTCCATCCCGATCCTTGATCTCCATTTTTTTGGCAGATGCATCAAGATAAAACTCTTCATCAACCGTAATTCGCGGCTCGATCCGCGAATCGATACCAAAGCTGCCTGTCACCGTTTTGCGAAATAAATCACTCTGCCAAAGTGGATCAATTGGCAAAGGCGCAAGCCTCTTACTCGTCACGGACTCAGCCCGGACGATAGATGTCAGAATAAAAAACAGGAGGATAAAACGCATCATGGACGAAGAATTAAAGGCCATTTAAACAAAGCGGTAACCGCACGCCCGCCTTTTTTCGGTGGAGTGAATCGCGAACCTATCGCAAAAAGGCGCGCCATTTCGGTGAATTCCGGATGGCTACTATTCAGCACTCGTTGCACAATTACTTTACCACTGGGACGGATGAGAACCTCCAACGTAACCTTGCCTTCATTTACACCGCGTGATTGCAAAGTTTTCGGAAAAATCACCGTAGGTCGAGTAATGAGCCTCGGTTGAATATCGAGGTTTTTGGCCAAAAAGGTCATGTGCTCACGCGCTTGTTCATTCTGCGGTGCAAAATCGGTCAACTCGAGTTGCAATTTGATATCACGATTAGGTGCAGCCTGTATCGGAGGGGCCAACGCCTCAAAATCAATCTCCAGTTTAGGCAAATCCGGACTCGGCTCGGGAGGTGGCGGCTCAACTTCCATCAGCGGCGGCGGCGGCGATGGAAGACTGACTGGAGCGCTCGTATCAAGCGTACGTATCGTCAGCATCGGGGCCTGCGAAGCACGGCTAAGACGAGCGGCAGCGATAAAAATGATCAAGCCAAAGGTCACCGCAACCGCCAATATAAGCCGCACGATCAAACCTAATGATATGGATCGAGAATTAGTCATAGGTAGTGGAAACGAATACTTTTTTTGCACCCGCCAATTTGGCTTCATCCAGCACCTGGACGGTGATTTCGGTCGGGGTACTGCGATCAGCTTGGATAATGACGGGCATTTCTTCCTGCCGCATCAAACGACCGATAGTGGATTGCACTCCGGAAGCCCCTATCTCCTGACCGCCATAAAACACCTGCCCGGCCGCTGTGATGCCGATGAGAATACTGTTACGCTCCAAGTCGTGCTGGGTCGCCGCCCGCGGCTTATTGATCTCAACCCCACTTTCTTCAACAAAGACCGTAGTGACGATAAAAAAAATAAGGAGAATAAATACCACATCGATCAGCGACGAAATATTGATCTCGCTGCTTGATTCGTTGGCAGGCTCACCAAAACGCTGAAATCGTCTGGACATAAGAAGAAGGAGTCAGAATTTAAGATTCAGTGGTCAGAAGTTAAAAGAGGGTTGCTCTGGAGCAGTTGGGATTCGAGTAGCCCAAATTTCACAACAAGGTCTTGATGGCGGCTTCTGAGCCAGGCACAGACGATGTAAGTCGGCACTCCAATGATGAGACCTGTCTGGGTGGTGATGAGCGCCTCCGAAATGCCGCCGGAAATAATATCAATGGGCGCTGCTGTCGAGTTGCTGGACATACCATAAAAAGTATTAAACATACCGGAAACCGTGCCGAGCAAGCCGAGTAAAGGGGCTGCTCCGATCATAACAAAAGCAAAAGCAAAACGGCGTTCCGCGGTGGCAAAAAGGCGCTGCCCCACTTCCTGAAGTCGGTGCGGCAAATCTCCTGTTTTGCATAATTGAATGCGAAGATGCTCACAAATTGTCTCCCTGTCCTTGCCTCCCTTCAACAAAGTCATCCACTCGTCAGACGGCAAAAAAGGTGCTTCCGGCAAGCGCATCGAGTGCCACAGCGAAAACAATGAAAAGGCAATACCAAAAGCTAACAGCAGTAAGGCTTGGAAAACCCAACCTCCTGCGGAAACGACTACCTGAACTTCGCTTATAAGCTGATGAATAAAAATCATGTCTCTTAAATTTTTTCTTTAGCAAGCTTCTGAGGTAATTGAAATTTTAACCCCCATTCCACCTGTTCTGTTTTGTTATTTCCTATGCATTTTTATTGTGATTTTTCCCATCCTTCAGCGACACACCATTGAGAAAAGCAAGACTGGCCATCTCCATCGAGGATTTGATTCCCTGAACTTTTCTCGACAGCAAGGCATGCATAATGAGGGCGGGAATCGCTACAATTAGCCCAAATTCCGTCGTCACCAGCGCCTCCGATATTCCTGATGCAAGTGATTTGGCATCCCCGGTGCCAAAGATATTGATCAAGCGAAAGGTTTCAATCATCCCGGTCACAGTGCCTAACAATCCCAGTAAAGGAGCCGTAGCCGAAGCAATCGCAATAAGCGGCAATCCACGGCCCAGAGCCGGCAAGTCCTCAAGAAATTTCTCATACAGAGCTTCCTCAAGATCATCGCGGGAAGTGTCGGGCGAAACGCTCAATGTGTTGATCCCCTGCTCCAGGATATTTTTTGCCGGATGGCGAATCCCAGTTACCTCGGTTCCCGCCAGTTCAAAATCTCCTTTTTCAACCGCGGCAATTACAGATTGCACCTTTATAGAGCTCAGGTCGCGGATCTTTATTAATTGAATCCATTTTCTGCTCGCCGCAAATAATGCAATCGCAGCGAGAATAAGGATGGGGAAAATCCAGAAACCTCCCTGCTTTATATGCCCGATGACCGATGTCCCCGAACTCGTCAAAGCGACCGCGCTTCCCAGTGTAGGATCAAAGCTCAAGCTCACTTTTTTTCCTCCCAATAAAAGCTCTATATTGCCGGCATCCTCGGTGCCCGGCACAATGTGAGGGCGTAAATCACTGTCAGCCTGTATCAACCCTGAAGCCCTGCCGTCCTGAGAGAGAAACCACGACAGTGGCCCTACATCTGCAAAACGCCCCGGGACAAGAACCCCCTCTTTATTCAGAGCCTCGCCGGATATAATGCTGACCTCCCCCGAGACCTTAACTTGCTCGATGACAGCCTTTACCAGCCCCAAACGAGCATTCAGGTCGTTTTTGCCCAACAATTCGCGTTGCTTTTCAAGCCGAGCCAGACTCTGCGTTCCTTGATACGTTTTATGAAAATCAAGCAGCAAACCTTCGATGTATTGACGCTCTTCGCGCCACGATTTGAGTTCGCCGTCAGTTTTGGAAAACTCACCCTCCATGGCATCCCGCCGGCTGCGAGCAAGATCAGCCTGACGACGGGCTTCTCGCAGGTCGGCCGCAATACGATTAGATTTCTTGGCGAGAGCTGATTTCTGCCCCGCAGTCTCTTGTTGCAAGCTTGCCAATTCATCAAGAGCCGAACGCAAATCATCTTGCACCGAAGCGGCGGCTTCGCTGTAGCGCACGTCGGTACTCGTCTTGCTTTCTCCCTCTATTTTCTCCTGAGCGGAGATCATGCAGGAAACAGCACACCAGCTTAAGATAATAAAAATAAGTCTCATTATTTACTCACGCTTGTTGCCGCAGCATTCGAAAAAGGAAGAGTCACAAATGCCGGAGTAGCCTGACGACTTTGAACGGCAATCGCTTGGCGTATTGCCACAGCCAACGCCGCTTCTTCAGTCCAAACCCAACCCTTCAATCCGGGCGTTCCATAACCGCTGTATTTCCCGGTTTGATCCACATACCAGGCCTGGTTAAGTCCCATGTAGAGCACCTCCACCTCGCGATCCTCTCCTTCAATAGACCGAATATCCCGATCGAGGGTGATAGTGTTCTGAAAATTCAAACAAGCTTGCATGACCAGCAACACATCACGCGTACGGTGTTGCAATGGGCGCTCGGGGTCGGGGCTTTCAACCCGGATAATCGCCTCTTCAACCTTGGAACGTAAAGACAATGGAAACAGTGGGATCAAAAGGCGCAGTTCATTCTCAAGCACTTTTATTTGGGTTTTTAATTCCCGCCTCCAACTAAGTAACTCTGCTTTTTCAGCGCTGAACTGTTTTCTCTTTTCATCAATTTCTGCAATACGCGAACCTGCTGCCTTGCTGAATTCCCCCAATTTTTTCATCTCGCTCAGCCGCACCTCATTGAGGTCGGCTAAACTTTCTTTTTCCTCCGTCCACCCGGCCCGCTCCCTGGCGATCAGCTGTCGGGTCAATACCCACTGCTTCAAAGTCGCCTGCACTTCACCCGCATTGGGAAGGTTTGGCTTTTCTCCCAACCCGGTATTTTGTGCGTTTTGTGCTTCATCCTGCCCAGACGCAACGCCCACAGATGACAGCAACAAAACCCAGATTACCGATATTTTTAACATTCTAAACATATTCCATTAACGCAACATCACCCTGACAAATCGGGAAGAGAGTATGCTCACCCATTATCTGGCTTTGAAACTATTTAGCTCCCGACACCACAGTCTTTCCTCCAATTGCAGCAATAACGCTGCGGGGTTCCCATAAAATCTCAAAACCCACATAAAACATCCGTGGTGCGTTCGCCCGAGGCCCTTCAGGAACACGGCTGATGATCATGACTTCTTCGAACACATTTTGAATTCCACCGAGGATCTTAACCCGATCGTTCAATTGATAATAAGCAGCCAGATCAACGATAAATCCGCCGTCGATCTGCCCCTGCCGTGATGAATTCACCGGTCTGGACGCATTCAATGCCGTGCCAAAAGTATCGCTCACATAAGTAGCTGCCACATCAAGCCCCCACTTTTCTGTCTCCAGCCCAATCCCGGCAGCCAGCTTCCACTCTGGGATGTAAGGCATTTCAGCACCGGGAATTCCCGGACCTCCATTGCCGTCACCGTAGATATCCTCTCCACCACCACTAGCCAAAGCGTTGTCGAGAGTTGCGTCCGTCCAGGTTCCACTGAAATACATCGGTAACCGAACGGCTTTATCCTGCCAGGGATCATAGCTGATCAGGGCTTCAATGCCTTTGACCGATCCCGACCCCGCATTGTTAATCGCCCCCTGCCCGAGGCCGGCAGCAGTGCTGATAATGTTATCGAAGTCAGAAACAAAACCCACCAACTCACCATTCAAGTTACTCCCGCGGTGGCGGAAACCCAGCTCATAGTTATTACTCTCTTCAAGATCGACCCCGCTTCCGAGAATGGAGCGTGGAGAAGGAACGGAAACTCCCTGATGGAAACCAGCGAACACTGAATTCTGCTCGTTGAGGTCATAATTAGCGCCTATGCCAGCAACAAACCAATCAATGTTGCCATCGCGAATTGCGGTGGGGGTATTAGTCGCATCGCTCTGGTAGTCGGTATTATGAAGATCGACATTTTCATATCGCACTCCTGGAGTCAGGGTCAACTTGCCCACTTCCATGCTATCCTGTAACCACAAAGAAGTAGCTGTGGATTGCTGATACCGATTGCCCCCTGAACCTGGTCCCATGTTCTTAATAGCAGGACTGGAACCGCCGAGAATGACATCGGTGTTTTCTTGAAAACGTCGAATTTCGTCCTCGTGCTGACGCACCCCGAAACTAAATGTATTATCAATCGCACCCGTTTCGACACGCCAATCAGCTGAAGCTTGAACCCCGTAAGATTTGTATTCACGCGCATTGTGACGGTATCCCAAAGTGCCGGGCGCACGCCCCTGCAAAGTGGCAAGATTTGCCGGGTCACCTGTCGGCCCCACCACGGTATGCAAGGCGGCCCCGTTTACTTCACGAATTTTGAACCAATCACGTTTAAACTGATTGTAATATCCGGCAATTTGAATATCTAGATTATCAGTAGCCGCAACATTATACTTCAAATAAGAACGGTGTTGCTGGGTATCAATATTGTCGAGAAAAGTCCCCGCATAACGGCGATATGGATTAGCCGAGAAATCTTTTTCAGTCAGACCGAGGTAAGTTTCGTCTGCGTTAAAGTCGCTATAGCCGTATTTGAACTCGAAACGCTGCTCTATGACTGTATCAGGTTCCCAGAAAAACTTGACCATTGGCTCAAAAAGTTCATAACCGGTTTTGTCAGAAGGCGATATGCCGAATTTTGATGCACCGTCAATCGTACGAAACCCATCCGAACGCTTATAATAAATCTCTCCCAGGAAGCCAACCTTACCAATAGAAGTCTCAACCGTATTTCCATAGTGAGAAAAAACCTGCGCCGTATTATTTGTGCCATAGGTCGTGCGTAAATAAAACTGCTCCTGCTCTGGAATCGGAGTAGAAAGGTAGTTGATCACCCCTCCCGTGGTATTTGGACCGTATTTGATCTGGCTGGCGCCTTTCAAAATCTCCACCCCGGCCATGCGACCGATGTTGGGCGAATAATAAGCACTTGGAGCCGCGTAGGGAGCCGGCGCTTGGAGAATACCATCCTCCATGACGGTGATTTTCTCGTTTCGCGTTCCATCCACACCGCGAATAGAGATATTCGGGAACAGCCCCGAACCATCCTCCTCACGCACATATACTCCTGGCACCTTAGCGAATACTCGATTCACATTGGTGTAGTTCTGATCGCGGATGTCCTGGGCGGTAATGAAGTAACCAGAACCCGGCAGAGTATAATTGGAACCGGCAGCACCAGTGATCAACTCTGGACTCAGAGTATCATAGATATCAATCTCAACAGGACGGGTAACCGTGGCTTGACGAACCGTTTCATTCCTCGCCGGTTTTCGAGCCGGAGTCGCAGAGACAATAGTCGATTCTAAAGCGCCGACATCACTGTCAGCTACAGAATCTGTTTTTTCATCCTCAGCATAAGCTGTCGACAATGAGAGGCAGGCTGCACTCATAACAATGGAGCGGATACGCGCTCGGCTTAAAATTGTTTTCATTTGTTTGAATTTACTTTCTCATCTCACACTTCTTATTGATACTGAGTCTCAGTTGCAACAGGAGTTTATCCCAGTCTGAAAAATCATCAACCGCTTTTCTGGAAATCTTTCCAAATACCGCAAAATATGCTGATTGAACCACAATTATGGAACTCCGGGCATGAGATGATCTAACTTCAAAGCCGCTTGCATGCGTGGCCCGGCAAGTCCATTGTCCAAATGATACCTTCTTGATGAAAAACGACACCACCCCGATCCAGATTTTACTCTACGAAGGAAGCGATGCTGCTCCCCTCGCCCCCTCGCATCGCTTTTCGATTATCAGCACCCTGCTCGACCGCGGTTATACGGTGACTCGCACCAATACCATCGAAGTCGTCACCGCATCCCCGGAAAGCCTGTTAATCATTCTAGGAGAATTTTCCAGCGACAACATTGACGCTCCCGCATCAGAACCAAGGGTGAAAATCCTCAATATCAGTGGACTCGATTCCTTCGCAATTCTCGAGCGAGTCGAGCAAAGCCGGACGGCTTTTGCCCGACCAATGAACCAGCCTCCCGCTTCACTCGATACCACCAGTGCGAACACCTCCCGCACTTGGAAGCCCTGGTTTCCAGTCATCGATTTTGATCGCTGCACCAACTGCATGCAGTGCCTCAGTTTTTGTCTCTTCGATGTTTATGGTGTCGACAGTGATCAACAAATCGATGTACGCAACCAGGACAATTGCAAAACCAACTGCCCGGCCTGCTCCCGTGTTTGTCCCGAAGTAGCCATCATGTTTCCGAAATACAGTGGAGGCCCCATCAATGGTGATCAAGTCAGTGAAAGTGACCTGAACCGAGAAAAAATGAAAGTCGATATTTCTTCTCTGCTGGGAGGCGATATCTACTCATCCCTCCGCAATCGCAGCGAAGCAGCCAAATCGCGATTTTCCAAAGAACGCAGCCCGGACAAAGCACTGGCCGAACGAACCAAATGCCTTAACAAGCTGCAGAGTGATGGCCTGATCCCTGCCGAAGTTCTTGCAGAAATCGATCTCGCCTCACTGCCCTCACCCGAGGAAATCACACGCAAAGCGCAGGAAGCCGCCGCACTGGCAAAAAAGGCGAACGGCTAACGCACTCATTGGCGGGCCGTTTCAATCGCTTCCGAGCACTTCCTGAACTCCTCCGTTTTGTCATTGCTACCGGACGCCTGATAGATCATAGCCAGATTGTGTAACACCGGAACCCAGCTAACTTTAACTGATAGTTAGTAAATTAGTCAATCGGTTACCCCCTCCATCCCCCCTCCCCGTCAATCCAAGCATAGCGACCAAGCCATCCTAACGGCACAAGCTTGGGCGTGAATCTGGCCCTGGCACCTTCCTCGCCTGAAACCACTTCCCGCAATCCCGTCTTCTCTTTTTCTTGATCATTCGCCAAAATTTGCGACGCTTCCTAATATCTCACTTTTTAGATGCTAGGTTTTGCCTGATTCTGAAGGCAACATACCCAAACCACCCACACTTCGAACTTTCTCTACTTGCACGATGGCATCATCCAGAATTCAATCGGTAAAATTACCCACAACCATCCCTTTCACGACGACTCGCCTTCGTCCCCCCAAGAAAAACATCCCCCAGACCAAACCCGAGCGCGACGCTCTGCTGGCCTGTATCCGGGACTATGTCGAAAGAGAAAACCCTGTGCCCCCTATGCCGCAGGACGAATTAGAAGTGCATGCTCGGAAAATCCTTGCCGACACCAACACCGACGAAGCTTACCTCCACTACACCGGAGTAGTTCTGAACAATGAGATGTGGCGGGAAACCCTCGCCAGTATTCCCTACGAGCGCAGACTGCTGCTGATGCCCAAATGTTTGCGCGTCGAAGACAAGTGCCCGGCCCCTTTTGACGAATTCGGCTTGCTCTGCAAACAGTGCGGCTTGTGCACCATCGAGGATTTTCAGAATGAAGCCGAACGTCTGGGCTATGCCGTTCTCGTTGCCGAAGGATCCGCCGTCGTCATGTCGCTTATCCAGACGGGGAAAATTGAAGCTATCGTCGGTATCTCCTGCCTGCCGGTGCTGGAACGCACTTTCCCCTACGTTGAAGCGGCTGCCATCCCATCCATCGCTGTTCCTCTGCTGCAGGATGACTGTATCAATACCACCGTCGACAACGATTGGGTGTGGGAATACATCCATCTCACCAGTGACGACCAAACCCGTCGCCTGAACCTAAACGCCCTGCACGAAGATATCCGTGACTGGTTCAGTGAAGAAGCTCTCGCTGAAATCATGGGACCGGCAGCTAACGAACAGGAGAGCATCGCCCGTGAATGGCTCGCACTGGCGGGAAACCGGTGGCGTCCGTTTTTGGCTGTTGCTGCCTACCAGGCGCTGCGTGATGATCGCGGTGAGCCCATCCCCGACGACATCAAGAAAATTGCGATTGCGGTAGAGTGTTTCCACAAAGCTTCATTGATCCATGATGACATTGAAGATGCCGATCACACTCGATACGATCAGCCCACACTTCACGCACAGCATGGTGTCGCTATAGCCCTCAATGCTGGCGACCTGCTCATTGGCGAAGGCTACCGCCTGATCGGTGAATGTCAGGTCAGTGCAGAGCAGAAAAACCAGATGTCCACCGCTGCGGCTGTCGGCCAACGCGAACTCTGTCTTGGCCAGGGGGCAGAGCTCATTTGGGCAAATAATCCCCAAGCACTCAAAACCTCCCAGGTTCTTGAAATTTTCCGCCAAAAAACATCGCCAGCATTTGAAGTCGCCCTGCAACTGGGTGCTGCCTACGCTGGCAAGTTGGACGAATTCGCCGAGGTCATCCACAGCTACAGTGAGAACCTTGGTATCGCCTACCAGATCCGTGATGACATGGATGACCTGCACGAAGATTCCGGCGACAATGTGCTCGAGCAAATCCGCCCCAGCGTCCTGCTTTCCACCGCACTTGAGAGAGCCAAGACTGACGACAAGAAGTTCATGCACAACGTCTGGTCTGGAAAAGCCAGTGACAGCTTCAAAGCCCTCAACGGGTTCAAAAAGCCCATCGACCGCATTCGTCATATCGTTCGTGACACAAAAACAGACGAACGGACCCTGTTATTGCTTGAAACTTACAAAGAAACAGCCATCCGCAGTCTTCAGGATGTGGACAACGCCAATCTAAAAGGCCTGCTGCGGCGTGTGCTCGGCAAAGTTTTCAATGACCTGGAAATCAAGGGCTGGTGTCGGGAATTTGAGGTAAAACAAGGCCTGCGAAAAGATGATAAGGCCGAAGGACTGCCCAAAGTAGAAGCAGAAGTCACACCTGCCGCTCCCTAGAACGCCCCTGCCAGACTGAGGCCGACTGAGGCCGACTGAAAGTCACACTCTGCTTTTGAATAACTTGCACAAACTCTCTTTTCCCAAACCTCAAATTTTAAATCTCAAATCCAAATTATGAAAAAAGAAACACTCTGTCTTCACGGTGGCCAACAGGCTGATCCTTCCACCAATGCCTGTGCCGTGCCCGTCTATCGAACGGCCTCTTATGTTTTTGATTCAACTGAACACGCGGCCAATCTGTTCGCCCTGAAGGAACTCGGCAATATCTACAGCCGCATCATGAACCCTACCAACGACGTGCTGGAAAAACGCGTCTCCTTACTCGAAGGCGCCCCCGAACCTGCTGGCCTCGCCGTTGCCTCCGGCACCGCAGCGATCTTCAATACCATCGTCAATCTCGCTCGCTCAGGTGACAACATCGTCTCCGCCCGCAATCTCTACGGCGGCTCTTACACCCAGTTCAAGGACATCCTGCCAGGCTTTGGCATCGATACTAAATTTGTCGATTCCACCGATCCCCAGAATTTTGCCGCTGCCATCGACGAAAACACCCGCGCGCTGTTTTGTGAAACCGTCTCCAATCCGGCCCTCGAAATCGCCGACCTCGATGCCATCGCTAAAATCGCACACGATCACGGCCTGCCCCTCATCGTCGACAGCACTTTTTCCACTCCCTGGTTGACCAACCCGATCGAACACGGGGCTGACATCGTGGTGCATTCCCTCACCAAATGGTTCGGCGGGCACGGCACCGGCATCGGTGGCATCATCATCGACTCGACCAATTTCAACTGGGCCGGAGGCAAACACCCGATGTTTGACGAACCCGACAATTCTTATCACGGTCTGCGATGGGCGCATGACCTGCCGGAAGCCCTGGCCCCCCTTGCTTTCATCCTGCGCCTGCGCACCGGCCCACTGCGCAACCTCGGTGCCTGCATCAGCCCGGACAATTCATGGATGTTCCTGCAAGGTATCGAAACCCTGCCCCTGCGTATGGATCGCCACTGCGAAAACTCCCTTGCTGTCGCCAGGCATCTGAAAGCCCTCGATGCGGTGGAATGGGTTCGTTACCCCGGCCTCGAAGATGATCCGGAAGCCGAAAGGAATATAAAATACCTCAAGGGTAAGGGCGGTGGCATGGTCGTATTCGGCATCAAAGGTGGTGCGAAAGCAGGCTGCAAATTCATCGAAACCCTGAAACTCTTCAAACACCTCGCCAATGTAGGAGATGCCAAATCACTCGCCATTCACCCGGCATCGACGACTCACTCCCAGCTCACCGAAGAGCAACAGCGGGAAGGCGGTATCACTCCAGAGCTCATTCGCCTCAGCATTGGACTCGAAAATATCACCGACATCCTCGATGACATCGACCAGGCGCTGACGCTGGCACTGGCTGACGACTAGAGCTTCCGAGCAGCATAAAACGAGACATGGAAATGTAGTGTGGATTGCCAATCCACCTGCTTTCCAGGTATTCGAAGCAAGGATTGGCAATCCTTGCTTCGAGAAAAGATATATTTAGTAATTCGCAGTTCCAATTCTCTCTCTTTTACAATTATAACAAATACTTAACTCCCTTCCATGAAATCATTTCAGCCCACATTGTTTTTCGTTTCATCCTGGCTTGCTCTGCTTTTGCTGGGCAACGGGACCACCCCACATGCCGGAGCTGCCACCTCCACAGAGATTCAAAAATCCATCAACGCCATCAACGCCACCGGCCTCGAAGGCAAGGGCAATACTCAGGCCGGGCCTGCATGGAAAACCCTCAGCAAAGCAGATACTTCCGCCATATCACCAATACTGCAGGCCATGAACGGTGCCAGCCCGATGGCACGCAATTGGTTTCGCTCAGCACTTGAAGTAATTGTTAGCCAGGAAATAAAATCAGGTAAGCCATTGCCTATCAATATAATAGGGGATTTTTTACTGAATACAAATAACAGTCCCCAAGGCCGCCGTCTGGCCTATGACCTGATTGCCTTGTCCGATCCTGACACCGCAGCCAAGCTGATCCCCGGAATGCTGAACGATCCCTCCCCCCAATTGCGCCGTGATGCAGTGCAAGGACTGATCAAAGAAGCCACCGACCTTCAATCCGCGAAAAAAGATGCTGCTGCCAGCCTGCTCTATCGGCAAGCTCTCAATAGCGCCCGGGATACCGACCAGATCAAAAAAATCGCCGGACAACTCAAACAACTGGGCAACGAAGTCGATCTGCCACGCCACTTCGGTTTTTTCACTCACTGGAAAGTGATCGCCCCTTTTGACAATACCAATCGCGAGGGCTTCGATGCCGTTTTTGCGCCAGAAAAAGAAATCAATCTGCAAGCCAAGTACCCAAGCAAAGAAGGCAAGGAAATCGGCTGGCAGGATCTGGCCCTGAGCGACGAATACGGTATGCTCGATCTCAACCAACCCTTCGGCCCGCTGAAAGAAGTCACCGGATATGCTTACACCGAAATGGAATTTGATACCGCCCGTCCTGCCGAACTGCGCATCGGATGCAAAAATGCCTGGAAAATCTGGTTCAATGGCCAGCTCATTTTTGCCCGGGACGAATACCACCGTGGCATGAAAATTGATCAATACAGCCTGCCTATCCAATTAAAAAAGGGCAAAAATTCCCTGCTGATCAAACTTTGCCAGAATGAGCAAACCCAAAGCTGGACCGTGGAATGGCAAGCCCAGATCCGCATTTGCGATGCAAGCGGCACCGCCATTCTCGCAAAGGACCGCCAGCCCACCCCCAAAGCCAAAAAAGCCACTCGCCGTAAGCTTAAAAAATAACCCACCCTACCCCATTTCTGAGCACCATTCGCCATCCGTCATGAAAACACTTTTTGCCCTCAGCTCCCTCTTAACCATCCTGCTGACCTCCAGCCCCTCCGCCCAGGCCGACTGGCTGCAATTCCGCGGCCCCAACGGCAACGGCTACATCGATGGGGCCAATCCTCCCACTGCTTTGAGCCAGGACTCCATTGCCTGGAGCGCCGAGCTTCCCGGCCGTGGCCTGGCCAGCCCCATCATCGTCGGTGACAATGTGATCGTCACCTGCGCCAGCGGCCCCGAGCAACGGCAACTTCACATTTACAGTTTTGACCAAAAAACCGGAGTTCTTCGCTGGCACCGGCAATTCTGGGCGACCGGGAGAACCATGACTCAATCCAAAACCTGTGTCGCCGCTCCCAGCCCTGCCAGTGACGGCAAACACGTCTACGCCCTGTTTTCTTCGAATGACCTCTACTGCTTCAGCCTCGACGGTGACCTGCTTTGGATGCGCAGCCTGACCCTCGACTACCCTAATGCCTCCAATTCCCTCGGCCTGGCCTCCTCCCCCATCGTAGCAGGCGAACGGCTGATTGTTCAGATTGAAAATGACAGCGATTCCTTTGCCGCCGGCCTCAATCTTGAATCCGGAGTCAATGAATGGAAAATCGCCCGCCCCAAGGCCGCCAACTGGACCAGCCCGGTGGCCCTGAAAGCTGGAAACCAGGTTATCGTCGCCCTGCAGTCGTCAAAAGGCGTGCTGGGAGTGCTGCCCGCCACCGGTAGTGAAATCTGGAACTTCACCAAAGGAGCCGCGACCATTCCCTCGGGAGCCGCTGCCGGAGACCAACTCTACATCCCGTCGAACGGACTCACCGCTATCCAGACTTCCAAACTTACAGGTGAAGATCCCAAAAAACTCTGGAATGAAGGACAACAGCGACCGGGCACCGCATCACCACTCATAGTGGGAGATAAAATTTTTGTGATCAACGGAGCCGGCGTTCTCACCTGCGCCAACCGTAATAGTGGTGAACGTTTATGGCGACTGCGCCTCAAAGGGCCTTTTTCCGGATCTCCCGTAAGTTCTGGAAATAACTTGTTTATTTTTAATGAACAAGGACTGGGGCAATGCGTTGAAATAGGAGCCAGTGAAGGCAAAGTCATCAGCGAGATCGATTTGAAGGAAACCGTCCTCGGCACCGCCGCCCTGTCCGGCCAGGCCATCTATGTTCGCAGCGATGGCCACTTGTGGAAACTTGCCAACCCCTGAGCCTGACAGCCCGCTTCCACTTGGCACCGTTGGTGCTTGAGGGATTAGCCGAATGGCAAAATTGCATATCGACCTGAATCAGCCTGCGTCTTCCCTCGGTAGATATGAAAACCCTCCCCATCAGGTAAGTGCGCAATTGGACAAAGTCCCACTTTCATTCCCCCTTTCTCCAACTCTTCCACTTGCAAAAGCCCCTCATCACGAGTAAGCAAGCGGCACTATGCCAATCGCAACACCTAAACAGTTCGCCGCAATGCTCGACGCCGCGCAGGAGGGTAATTACGCCTATCCCGCCATCAATTGCTCAAGCATTCCTACGCTCAATGCAGCATTCAAAGCTTTTGCCGATCAGAAATCTGACGGCATCATCCAGTTCTCAACTGGAGCCGGGCAGTTTGCTTCCGGTCTGAACCACAAAAATGCCACTCTCGGAACCATCATTCTGGCAGAAGCGGCTCACCGCCTGGCAGAACAATACGACGTTCTGGTTGCCTTGAACACCGACCACTGCCAGCCACACGTTGCTCCCGAATTCCTGGATCCACTGATCGAAGCCACCGCAGCCCGACGCGCCCGCGGAGAAAACAATCTCTTCCAAAACCACATGCTCGATGCCTCGGGACTGCCTTTGGACGAAAACATGGCGATCTCGAAAGAATACCTCGCCAAGTGTGTCGAAAATGAAATCATTCTCGAAGTAGAAGCCGGCGTGGTCGGTGGAGAAGAAGACGGAGCCGCTGGAACCGAAGACACTCCCGCTGAAAAACTCTACACCACCACCGAAGACATGCTGGCCGTGCATGAAGCCCTGTCTCCGATCGGTCGTTACACCTTTGCCGCGACTTTCGGCAATGTTCACGGCATCTACAAACCCGGTTCGGTCAAACTGAAACCCACCATCCTCAAAGAAGGACAGGATGCGGTGATCGCAAAATACGGTGAAGAAGCTGCATTCGACCTCGTTTTCCACGGTGGATCAGGATCTACTCTGGAAGATATCCGCGAGACACTCGAATACGGCGTGATCAAAATGAATGTCGATACTGACACCCAATACTGGTTCACCCGTCCTATTGCCAGCCACATGATGCAAAACTGCGAAGGCGTTTTCATGATAGACGGTGAAGTGGGAAACAAAAAAGTTTACGACCCGCGCAGTTATCTCAAAAAAGGCGAAGAAAACATGGCCACCCGTATAGCCCAGGCCTGCGACGATCTGCTCTCAAGCGGAAAATCAATCTACGGCGACGTGTAGTCCCTTACCAGGTAGATTTTAAATCTTGAAAAGCCCGGCTCAGGCCGGGCTTTTTTTTGTTCCCACATCCCTATAAAACTCTCGATTCCCCCACTATCTCCACTACATTATGTTGAGCCTCTTTCCTTCCCCTATTTTTTCCCATGCATAACCATTTCCGCAGTAAAGAGATCAGTTGGCTGTCTTTTAATGAACGGGTTCTCCAGGAAGCAGCCAACCCGGAAGTCCCCCTCCTCGAACGGGTCAAATTCCTGGGAATCTACTCTTCCAATCTGGATGAATTTTTTCGCGTCCGCGTCGCCACCTTGAAAAGACTCGCCACTCTGGGGGATCGCTACCGGGAACTCAACATCCCGAATCCAGTGGAAACCCTCAGGCAAATCAACGCGATCGTTGCCCGGGAAAACCAGTCTTTCAACAAAGCCTACACTCAAGTCATTAAAAATCTGGCAGACGAAAATATCCACGTTATTGACAACCGGACAGTTCCCGCAAAACACCAGGTGTGGTTGAAGGAGTATTTCCAAGACAATGTAGCACCGCGCTTGATGCCCATCATGCTCAAAACCAGCGCCAAACTGCCTCAACTCAAGGACAACCCGATGTACCTGGCGGTCAGGCTCACGAAAAAAAACAATACCGGCCGTCCTGCGCACTCCATCATTGAAATCCCAGGCGACTTGCCCCGGTTTGTGGTTTTGCCAAAATCAGGAAAAACGACTCTCATCATGTATCTTGATGACATCATCCGCTATGGATTATCAGAAATTTTCCTACACCTGCCTTACGATCATTTTGAATCGTATGCGATCAAATTCACCCGCGACTCAGAACTCGAGTTTGATGACGACTTCACCGATTCCGTCTACGACAAAGTTGCGGAAGGTCTGCTTGCGCGCCAGGGAGGTTTCCCGGTCCGCTCTAATTATGACGCCACCATACCACCCCAGTTCCTCCGCCTGCTGAACAAAAAATTAAACCTGTCAGGATCAGACAACCTCTACCCCGGTGCCCGCTACCATAACCGTAAGGACCTGATTGACTTCCCACAACTGGGCCGCAGCGATCTTCTTTACCCTCCCCCTGCAAAAGTCGCTCCAAAAAGGCTAAAGCGAATCATCAAAGAAGGATTTTTTTCCGCCTTGAAGAAAAAAGACCTGCTGCTCCACATTCCCTACCACAGCTTCCTCATCTTTATTGATTTCCTGCGTGAAGCCTCCATGGATCCTCTGGTTCAAAGCATCCAGGTCACCCAATACCGACTGGCAAAAAACTCCTTTGTCGCCAGAGCGCTGATGGCCGCCGCCCACAATGGAAAAGACGTCACCATCCTGGTCGAGCCTCAAGCACGCTTCGACGAAGGTGCCAACATCGCCTGGGCCAACGAATATCAAAGAAACGGCGTGCGTGTTATTCTTGGAGTGCAGGGGCTCAAGGTCCACTCGAAACTCTGCCTCGTCAGCCGCCGCGAACACGGAAAATTGCGCCGCTACACCGCTCTGGGAACGGGCAAC
Organism: Verrucomicrobiota bacterium; assembly: GCA_030625775.1. GTDB lineage: Bacteria > Verrucomicrobiota > Verrucomicrobiia > Verrucomicrobiales > DEV007 > JAADHD01. The sequence goes on along the minus strand of DAOUQC010000005.1, from coordinate 39,951 downwards.
TTTAATGAGCTGAGCGCCAAAGTATTCTCAGACCACTTGCTGATCACTGCAAACTGCGAGATCGGTGATGACGCGAGTGCCATCTTTGAATTTTTTGAACGCACCTACAAAGCACCTAAATTAAAACACCTGGTCGCTGCCCCCTTCAATCTGCGTAACTTCATCCGCAAACGCATTCAAATTGAAATGGCTAATGCCCGGAAAGGAATCCCCGCTGGCCTTTCGATCAAGGTCAACAACCTCTCCGACCTCGAAACCATCAACCTGCTTTATGATGCCGCCAACGCCGGGGTCAAGGTTCGCTTGATCGTCCGCGGCATGTTTTCAATGATCACCGGCCCCGAGAGTCCCGCCCCAAGCATCGAGGCTATCGGTATCGTTGATAAATATCTCGAACATTCCCGCATGTTTATTTTCCAGAATGAAGATTCCCCGCTGGTTTATCTTTCTTCTGCCGATTTTTTGCCGAGGAACTTTGACAGCCGGATCGAAACGGTTTTCCCCATTCTGGATAGCAAATTAAACAAACAACTCCGCGACTTTTTTGAGCTTCAATGGCGCGACAATGTCAAAGCCCGCATCCTGAACAAAACTCTTTCGAACCGATTCCGGCGACCCAAAGAAGGTGAAGAAAAAATCCGCTCCCAGTTTGTGCTTGAAAAGCAATTCCGCTCATAACGCGGAGCCCTCTTTCCCTCTGCGGCCCTTTCTTAAGTGGGATCTGCCGACTGTATTTTTTGGGAATCAATCAGCAGTTTTTGAGTCAACTCGGCAAGCGGATCCAGCTAGAAATAAATTTTGCCAGCTCAAAAAAACAGACATCCCCTCTCTTATCCCTACAAGCACCTGTTTTTTTTCACTCCGATATAAGCGGCAAACAAACCTGCCGCAAAATGGATCAGTAGCACCAGCAAACACAGCCAGGAAGCTTGAATTGAGGTATCAATCACTTGGTCAACGGCACCTAAAGCCTTGCTCTCAAGCGAAGAAACCCCGCCTGACCAGGCCCAGTAAGCAGAGATAAACGGCCTTGTCAGCCACTCGGCAGCTGCCGGCAGTGCCAACACCGCTCCGGAAAGTGGCAGTTGGAATCCCACCAGATAAACACTCAGCAGGGAAGACTGCTCCGCCGTTTTGCTCATCGCGGAAATTCCCAGGCAAATAGCCGTCATCGCAGCATTGACCGCCAGCAGCAGGGCAAGGTGCATAGGGAAATTTGCTGTCGGCAAATGACAGATATTCTGCACAAAAATTGCCATCCAAACTGATTGCACAACCACCAGGAAACCAAGAAAAGCCACCTTGCTGGCAAGATAACTCAGTGGGCTCAAACCCCCGAAGCGCTCTTTTTCATAAATTTGCCTTTCCCCGGCAATCTCACGAGCAGAGTTGTTCGATGCCATCAAGGTCAGCAAAATAACCTGGAACATAATCAATCCAGAAATCAACCCTCCGGTTTTCAGATGATTTTTGAAAATCTCAGCCTGCTGCTTCGCTTCCTCCAACGGGTTCGCTGCAATACTTTCCGTCAAACTTTTGATCGGCTCGATACCGTCCAGGGCAAAAACCACCACCAAGGTCGGAAAACCAATCAAAATCGCCACCTGCAAAAACAACTGTCCGCCATCACGGAGAAATAGTTTCCAACGACGAAACAAGAGCGTCATAAACTGGGCCATGAAGCCCGGCATCGCCGCCGTCTCTGTAATCGCCCCATCCAGAGGGAGGCCGCCACCAGGCTGGGGAGCAACTTGGGAAGCAGAGTCCAGAGCCTCGTAATAATTAGCACGGTGTTTTTTCCAAGATTCAGCCCAGTCACTGCTTTCCCGCTTCGCCAGACGCGGATAGATGTCTTCGGCAATCGTGACACTGAAATAATGTTCTAATGCCCTCGGTTGCCCGTGATACACCACCTTGCCTTCATGCAATACCAATACCGAATCATACAGATCAAGATTGGCGAGACTGTGGGTCACGTTGATAACAATGCGCCCGGCATTGCGTGACAACTGGTGCAGCAGCTTGACAATTTCCTGCTCGGATTTGGGATCTAGTCCACTTGTCACTTCATCACACAACAATAGAACAGGATTGGTCACTAATTCCAACGCCAGCGACAACCGCCTGCGCTGCCCTCCCGACAGCACTCTAACCGGTCGCCCCCTGATCGCAGTCAGCCCGGTATCCTCCATGACTTTTTCGAGCAAATCACGAAATGCAGCCCGACCGCGCGTTCGAACTCTCAAACGTATCGCGCCCCTGATACTTTCCTCTACGGTCAGCAACTCATAGGCAATACTGAACTGGGGCACATAGCCGATTTCCGACGGTTCGAGGTCGCCATCCTCCGACAAATCCCTGCCATTCCAGTAAAGATTGCCCTTACTCTCCACATTCAAACCCGCAATCACCTTGAGCAAAGTCGTTTTACCGCAGCCCGAAGGCCCCACAATCGCCATGAAATGGCCGGGGTTAATCTTCAAAGAGGCATCATCAATGAGATGCACCTCCTCATCATTCTTTTCTATGGAGAAATAAATATCTTTCAGTTCGAGCACAGCGTGAGTTATGTTGAGGTTTTGTCAGTCTGGGATTTTAGACACATGTCTACTAAAAATGTTCGGCCATGACGAGTTAAAGCTAGAAAAAAATGGGCAAGGAATCACAAAATAGAAGAAAAAAAAGCGGCGGCAAGCCATCCAAAGGCCTGAAATGGCTGCTCATGGCCTTTGGTCTGTTGGCTGTAATTGTTTTTGTCGGGGTTTTTGGAATCAAAGGCGCAGTGATACGCTATCTCAAAAGTGATGCCTTTCGAGATCAATTAATCACCGCTGCTGAGAAAAAGTTGCACGCCGATGTTGAATTGAAACAACTGCGCTGGGAAGGCTCCACCGTTTACATTGACGGCTGGCAGGCACGCGGTGATGCTGAAGCCATTTTTTCCAAAATGGAAGTGGACGGACTGCGCGCCTCATTCAACGGTGTAGAGAATTCCGCATGGCAAATCCCCGAAGTCCGTATCAACCAGGCCTCTCTCCACTTTTCAAAAAAACATCCGGCACTGGCCTCTTCTGCCACAGCAGCCAAGCCTGCTGAAAATACCCCCTCCGCATCGGCTCCCAACTGGCTGAAAAAATGGATTCCCGATCATGCCAAAATCGGTGTAATCCGTATCGATGCCACTAATCTAGCCTTCCATGACGAACAAGACATTCAACACCTTGCCCTGACTTCTGTAGAAACCAGTTCACGCCCATTGGCTGCTGCTGGCACCTGGGAAATCACTGGACGTAATGGTGAACTTTTTGTCCGCAATCTCCCTCCCATGACAATCCGACAGCTCGAAACCCGCTGGAACCACAACGAAATTTTTATCAATCAGGCAGCCCTGGGGTTTTATGATACAGCAGAAATCAGTGGCTCTGGAGATATCCAGCTGGGCCCCCGTCCCGAGTTAAACCTCGACTTGCAACTCAGCAACCTGGACACCAAAAAACTCCTGTCCCCCGAGTGGAAAAAGAAGCTTTCCGGTTCGCTGCATGGAGACTTCACCATCCGGGGAAATCCCAAGGAAAAAAATCGCCTGACCAGTAAAGGCAGTCTCCAACTGAAGGACGGAGTCATTGAAGGTCTGCCAATTCTGGAACTCATTGCCCAATACACCAAAATGCAGCGTTTTAAACGCCTCGCCCTGCACAAAGCCAGTGCCGATTTTGTAAAAAAAGGTGAGCACATCGAAATCAGCAAGCTCGTTATCCAGTCCGACGGGCTCACCCGGCTGGAAGGTTCTTTTGTTCTCGAAAATCGACAAATCAAAAAAGGGCAGTTCCGTTTGGGCGTAACCCCCGGCACCTTGCGTTGGATACCCGGTGCGGAGCAAAAAGTATTCACCCAAGCCAGAGACGGGTTTTTGTGGACTCCGCTGGTGATCAGTGGAAGCATCGATCAACCTAAAGAAGATCTCACCGCAAGACTGACCGGTGCCGCGATTGACACCCTGGTGAACGATGCTCCCGGCCAGGCTACTGATGCAGCAAAAAAAATGCTCAGTGACCCCTCCGGAACGATTGATACTGGAAAGAAGTTACTCAACTCCTTGATTCCCCTGTTGAAATAGTTTCCAGCACGACCACCAGTTAAATCCGGCCCGCCAAACCCCTTCATAATGTTGGATCACATTTTCAGAGGACTCTTCGGAGTCTCCATCTTGCTTGCCCTCTGCTTCCTGCTGAGCAGTGGACGCAAACAAATCAATTGGAGACTCGTTTTAAGCGGGCTGTTGCTGCAATTCATGCTCGCAGTCTTGACCCTCAAAGTTCCAGGATTCGAATCAGTCATCGGATGGATCTCTTCACTCTTTCTAGTCATAATTGAATTCACCGAAGCCGGTTCCCGCGTCGTATTTGGTGACCTTCTGGACGTCAGCCATTACGGACTCGCCTTCAAATTACTGCCGACCATCATTTTTGTTTCGGCCATCACCTCTGCCCTTTATTACCTCGGCATCCTTCAACGAATTGTGATGGTTTTTGCCTGGGTCATGAAAAGACTGATGCATCTATCCGGCGCAGAAAGCCTGGCCGCCGCCGCCAACATCTTCGTCGGCCAAACCGAAGCCCCCCTGCTGATCAAACCTTATATCGAAGGCATGACCCGTTCGGAAATCATGGCGCTGATGACGGGGGGCATGGCAACCATCGCCGGCAGTGTATTTGCACTCTATGTCGGCATCCTGGGCGGGGACGACCCCCTCGAACAACAACGCTTTGCCAAACTATTGCTCACCGCCTCGATGATCAATGCGCCCGCCGCTCTGCTGGTAGCAAAAATTCTGCTGCCCGAAACCGAAAAAGTAAACACTCGGATGAAAATTTCCCGTGACCAGATGGGCAGCAACTTATTGGACTCGGTTGCCAGCGGCACAACCCAGGGAGTCAAACTCGCCATCAACGTAGCCGCCATGCTGATCGTATTCATCGCCCTGATTGCAATGGTAAATTATTTTCTCGGCTGGTTTGGCGACCTCGTCCTCATCGGCAGCGATGCAAAAACCGGCCTGGTCGATTCCTGGATTCAGCAAGTCAGCCAGGGAACCTTTGACCACCTGTCCCTGGAAGCTTTACTCGGCTTTCTCTTTGCCCCCCTCGCCTGGGCCATTGGGGTGAGCGGCGGAGACACGCTGGAAGTCGGACAGTTGCTCGGCATCAAAACGGTCACCAATGAATTCATCGCCTATCAGCAGATGAGCGAACTCATGCACAATGGCAACTTAAGTGGAAAAACCATTTTTGTGACTACCTTCGCCCTGTGCGGATTTGCCAACTTCGGTTCAGTCGGTATTCAACTCGCCGGCATCGGTGGTTTGGCCCCCAAACAACGCCCCACTCTGGTGGCCCTTGGCATCAAAGCCATGATCGGTGGAACCATCGCCAGCCTCTTGACCGCAAGCATCGCCGGCATGTTTTATTCAGGCTAACCCTGTTTTTTCAGTCTTAGAAAACGCAAATCACCACTAATCCCAACATCAAATACTACCGATCAGGTTGGTCTAAAATCCCCTGCTCGAATTTTAAATTCACTCGTTTTTCGGCCTGATCCTCAGCTTATTGCTCTTACCCCTCCCCTTTTCCTTAGCCCAAACCCGGTAAATATGCTCGTAGATTTTATCGAGTATCTCCACAGCCTCCACCCTGAATTCTGCAGTCCGAGCGTGGGTTGTGGTCGGGTAATGTTTGATCACCTGGGTCCAGACTTCATCCGTTCCTGTTCGATTTGTGACTCCCTCAGCCACACTTTTTAGTCGATCAATGGCATTTTTTCCAAGAGCCAGAGGTGAGCCTTCTCCCACCGCTTCAATAAAATAAAACCGTGCTGTTTGAGATCCCGTTGTATCCACCGTGACCTCATAAACCCTCGCTGCACCGTCGACAATATATTGATGCTGACTGACCGAACTGATCGTATCCAAACGCGCAAGAAAACGTCCTCCCTGCAATTCAATTTCCCAAAAACCATTGTTGCCAGCTTCTTCGCCATTTCCTCCGCTAGCCTGTGCCAGGAGCTGAGCACTAGTCGCGAGACACAAGCTCAGCATAATCAAACAAATCGCAGGTATTTTATTTTTCATCATATTCAATAGTTCGGGTATTTTAAAAATTTTGAGAATCTGACCTTATTATCCATCGGCACCGCCCACTTTCCCAACATTTTTTTCAGCCTGCCTGACAGCTTGGCTTGACCCATGGCAATGCGGGGTAAAGAAGTTCTAACAGAGAGACTGCCAAAACTTTCTCACAAAGAAAAGATCAATCCTCTATTCCTGAACAATGCCCACACACTACCGCCCCAATGTCGCCGCCATTTTGCAGAAACCCGGAGGAGAAATTCTCATCTGCCAACGCACAGACTATCCCGACTGCTGGCAGTTCCCCCAAGGTGGAATTGATGAAGGTGAAACCGCTTTGCAAGCCCTGCACCGGGAGCTTGAGGAAGAGACCGGACTGAAACCCTCACACTATCAAGTGGTCAGCAGTCGCGAAAGTTATCGCTATGATTTTCCCGAGGGCTCGCCCTTGAAAAAGGGTTTTATCGGGCAGGAGCAAACCTATTTCCTATGCCTGTTCAAAGGCCGGGACAGTGACATCGATCTCAATACCCACAATGTCGAGTTCAGCGATTTTCGCTGGATTGATCCAGGCGATTTCCAGGCCGAGTGTCTACCCGAATTCAAACGCGAGGTCGTCCTTCAGGCGATTAGTGATTTGCTGAGTTAAACAGACGATAAAGAGATGGTGCCAACACAGCAACGCAAAGTGCTTTCCACAGCAACAACCACCAAGGCTGCCACCACGCTCCGCTCTGGACTTCGACCAGGTCGCTGACCCCAAAAGCAAAAAAACCAATAATAAGAACCGCATACAAACTGCGGTGAGGCATGTTTTTTCTAAAAATTCGAAGGATTAGAAAAAATGAAATCCCTATCCACAGTAAAGCTTCCCCATAATTGAACCAAGTGTGAATCTGCATCTTTCAATCTAATCCCCCAACACTCCCTCCTCCCGCATCCACTCGGCACAAATTTGCGGCCACCTGGCCACCCGATCCCCAGTCTCTTTCATTCCAAAACCGTGTCCGCCTTGGGCAAAAATATGTAACTCTACTGGAACCCCTGCCCGCTTAAGGGCGATGTATAAATGCGCACTGCCTTCTCCCCATGCCTTGTCATTGTTGGCGGCCACCAAAAATACCGGTGGCGTCTTTTTGTTCACTACAATACCCGCAGCCAAAACATTCGGATCTTTTTCGTCTTGTAAATAGGCGGCATAAACCAAAACGGTAAAATCAGGACGGCAGGAAAGTGAATCGATTTCCGGATCAAGCGGATAACTTCTCTTCCCGTCATACTGTGACATCAGCATCGTCGCCAGATGTCCACCCGCTGAAAAACCAAGCACACCGATTTTTTGTGGATCGATCCCCCACTCACCAGCTCGCTTGCGCAACAAACTCATCGCCCGCTGGGCATCCTGCAGAGGAGCCTGACTTTTATCCAATCCTTCCCTGCGAGGCACACGGTATTTCAACAACACTGCAGTGACACCCAACTGACTCAACCATTCACACACATCCGTCCCCTCGTGTGACATCGCCAGAATATTATAACCACCACCCGGACAAACCAACACCGCTGCACCAGAGTTTTTCACTCCCTTTCCTGGACGATAAACTGTGATCGTAGGTTTACTTACATTCGTCAACCTTACCAGGCCATCATCCTTTTCTCTTTTTATCTGTTTTTCAGCAGCGACATCCCCTTTTTCACCCGGCACATCGCCTGACCAAAGTGGAATTGCTTTGGAAACGAGCGGCAGAGGCCCGGCCAACAAAGCCCCGGTAAAAAAAATAATTATCAGCCCGTGAAAGGTCCACGCAAATTTCAAGATCCAGTTATTTAATAATGTTATGGTATTCATCGACAAAAATCTCCTTGGTAAACGCTTTTAATAACAGGAAACAACGAACAAAACACTCCTAAAATGCGTCTAATCACAGCAAAGAACACATCGACAAAACCAGCCTGTTTTTGATACCATTTTCACAGGCATAAACGAACATGAAAAAAACCGGCGAATGACAGCCAACAAACACGCCCCCTTTACTCGAAAAAAAGAACAGCGCAGCAGGCGTTGGTTTCCATGGAACCTGCTGCGATCTCCCCACCGCCCTTCCAAGTTTACGCGTAAAACCTCCACCGATAAAGCGGTGAACAAAGCCCGTATTGGTCTGGCTTTGTCGTCGGGAGGAGCCAAGGGTCTTGCCCACGTTGGTGTCATTCAAGTTCTCGAAGAAAACGGCATCCACATCGATGCTATCGCCGGATGCAGCATGGGTGCCTATGTGGGGTCATTATGGGCCGCTGGCTATGACGGAAAACAAATGGCCGAACTCGCAGCCGAACTCGATACCAATCGTGACATGCTCAAGCTTGTCGACCCTGTTTTCCCACCACGACGCGGATTCATCCACGGTAACAAAATTGAAGACTGGCTTGCTCGTTCACTAAAGGGGACTGCCTTCGAGCAGCTAAACATCCCCCTCTATGTCGTAGCCACCGAACTCAACGGCTTCGCCCGCAGGGTTTTCCATAGCGGTGATGTGGCCTCGGCCGTACGGGCCAGCCTGTCGATACCGGGAATACTCGAACCCGCCGTACGGGATGGGGTGGAGTATGTCGATGGAGGTGTCTCCGACCCTCTGCCTGTCGATGTGCTGAAGGACCGGGACATCGATTATGTCATTGCCGTGAACGTAATCCCCTCAGTTGAAGATCTGAAAAACTGTCGCGTGAAAGCCCATCAACTGCAGCAAAAAAAAATCTGGTGGAAGCGCCCACTCTCATGTCTCAATCAAAAAATCAACTATTTTGCTAAAGGCAATCTGCTCGACATTTTACGCGGTGCTGCGATGGGCTCACAAATCCGTTTACTCGAAGAGTGCTCAAGACGCGCAGATGTGCTGCTACGCCCTGTGGTCTGCGATTCAAGCTGGCACAACTACACCAACTATGAAGAATACATCCAGACCGGTCGTGAAATCGCCACAGCCAACCTACCTGAAATCAAAGCCCTGATCGCAGCCACTGAGAGAACCCCAACCCTGGCAAGTAAGTGAGCTTTTTATCAGCCCAGCGCCAATTAAGAAAAAACTGGGATCAACTCGATCCCGATACCATGCGCGAGTTGCAGCTGAAACAACTCCGTCATTTTCTCAAGCAGGTCGTACTGCCTTTTTCCAAACACTACCGTGACTTGTTCCGGCAGCACAGTCTTTCCCCTGACGACATTCAATCCTGGAGTGACCTCGCCAAAATCCCCTTCACTTCTAAAAAGGATCTTCTAACCTCTCCGGAACACCCTGATCACACCAGGGATTTCATCATCGTTCCTGACAAACACCTGCTCAAACGTCGCCCCTCGACAATTTTCCGGGCCCTGATACGAGGCCCAGGAAAGGCCAAAGCTGCACTCGAAGAGGAATATCGCCCCATCATGATGACAAGCACAACCGGGCGATCCAGTGAGCCTGTGCCCTTTTTTTACACTCATCACGACATCGAAAACCTCAAACTCACCGGCCGTCGCCTGATGGAAATATGTGAATCGCAAACTGATTTCCGCCATATCAACATGTTCCCTTTCGCTCCACATCTGGCCTTCTGGCAGGCCCACTATGCAAGTACTGGTTTCAATGCTTTTTGCATCAGCACCGGAGGGGGCAAGGTGATGGGGACTTCAGGCAATGTGATGCTGCTTGAAAAAATAAAACCTGATGCCCTGATTGGAATGCCTACTTTTATTTATCACGTCCTGACAGAAGCGATCAGTGAGGGAATCCGATGTGACACTCTCAAACGCTTTGTTCTGGGCGGCGAAAAAGTTCCCAATGGCATGAGACGCAAACTGCGTGCCCTCGCAGCAAAACTCGGCTCCAATAATGTGGAAGTGATAGCCACTTATGCTTTCACAGAATCCAAAACAGCCTGGCCGGAATGCCCCGCCCACGGCACTGAAAAAGCCGAGTCGTCGGGCTATCATCTCTACCCCGACCTGGGAATCATCGAAATTGTCAATCCGGAAACCGGAAAAGCTGTGCCCGACAGAGAACCCGGCGAAATCATCTACACCCCTCTCGACAGCCGCGGCAGTGTCATCCTGCGCTACCGCACCGGAGACGTCATCAGTGGCGGCATCACTTACCAGCCCTGCCCTCAATGCGGCAGGAAAACCCCGCGCCTGTGTGGCCGGATCTCCCGTGTGTCTGACATCCACCGCTTGCAGATCGGCAAGCTCAAAGGCACCTTGGTGAACTTCAATGATCTAGAAAACATTCTCGATGATATCGACGGCATTGGAGTTTGGCAAATCGAAATCCGCAAAGTGAATGACGATCCCATGGAACCCGATGAAATCATCGTTCATGTGCAGGCTGAAGAAGGTCAGAACAATGACCAGCTTTCCAAAACAATCTCCCGGCAATTCCAATCAGATGCGGAAATCCGCCCTAACCGAATTGAATTTCACGATACCAAAACTTTAAAAAAAATGCAGGGAGTCGGCGTCTCGATTAAAGAAGATAAAATCGTTGATCACCGCCCAAAAAATAAAATATTGACCTCATGAAAAACAAAAAACAATTAGTGATCGTGGACGGAGTTCGCACTCCTTTCTCAAAAATGGGCACATCACTCGCTGCCTTTGATGCGGTCGATCTGGGCATCTCTGTCATTACTAATCTGATCACCAGGACAGGCATCGATCCGGAAATCATCGATGAAACCATTTTCGGCTGTGTTTCCCAACCTGCCGAAGCCGCCAATATCGCCCGGGTGATCGCTCTTCGTGCCGGGATCCCAAAAGAAAAGCCAGCGATGACGGTACATCGCAACTGTGCCTCCGGCTTGGAAGCCATGACCACCGCCTCTGACCGGATGGCTGCCGGTCATGGTGAAGTCTTCATCGTCGGTGGCACGGAGAGCATGAGCCGCATCCCACTCTATTATTCATACCAAACAGCAGGCAAGTTTGCCAAACTGGCACGCTCAAGGGATTTTATGAGCAAACTTTCAGCTATGGCCTCTTTCCGACCGGCTGATTTTAAACCCATAGTGGGCCTGATGATGGGCCTGACCGATCCCGTCGCCGGTATGAACATGGGGCAGACCGCAGAACTGCTGGCTCGCGAATTTAATATCTCCCGGAAGGCACAAGATCAATTTGCTCTCAAATCGCATCACAAAGCTGAAGCCGCTGCCGACGTACTGCATGAAGAAATGTGCCCGGTTTACACCGATGCCAACAAGGATGGTTTTGTCCTGGGTGACAATGGAGTGAGGAACGGCCAGACCATCGAAGCCCTGGAAAAACTCAAAGCAATTTTTGAACGCAAAACCGGAACCGTCACCGCCGGCAACTCATCCCAGATCACCGATGGCGCCGTGGCTTTGCTGGTCATGACAGAAGAGATGGCGCAAAAACTCGGTCTCAACCCGCTGGGCAGATTAAGCGATCACGCATACGCTGGCTGCGATCCGAAACGCATGGGCTTGGGGCCCGCCTACGCCATCCAACGTATGGCCTTGAACTCAAAACTCACCCCCCAGGACGCTGATGTCACTGAAATCAATGAAGCTTTTGCCACCCAGGTTCTGGCGGTGGAAAAACTGCTGCGTAAAATGAAGCTGCCGATAAATCCCAAAACCTTGAACCCTTTGGGAGGTGCCATTGCACTCGGCCATCCAGTCGGGGCCAGTGGTGCCCGCTTGGTTTTAACCGCGCTGAAACAACTCCACCGCAACGGCGGAAAACGCGCCTTGATTTCATTGTGTATCGGCGGAGGCCAAGGTGGCGCCGCATGGTTGGAGAAAAATTAACCGAGATTGAAACATGAAAAAGATGCCCAAAAAAAAGACCGCACGGAAAGCCGCCGCATCGTCGCTCAAATCAATCCGACCAATTCGACTGGATCTTCGCGATGATGACATCGTGGTATTGACTTTTGACCGGCCAAAATCATCAGCCAATATATTTGATGCCCACACTCTGGACACACTTGATTCCTACCTCGATGAAATTCGGGACATGCCTGCGGCAACGGGCCTTATTCTTGCCAGCGCCAAGGATTCCATCTTTGTGGCCGGAGCAGATCTCGAAGCCCTGCAGCAAGCTTCCCCTGAAGAACTGCGAACTCTGGTAAATAAAGGCCAACGTGTATTTCAAAAACTAGCTGATCTGGAAATTCCGACGGTTGCCGCCATCCACGGCGTCTGTCTGGGAGGTGGTTTGGAAGTGGCCCTCGCTTGTGACTGGCGGGTTGCCAGTCCTAACAAAAAAACCAAAATCGGCCTACCTGAAACTCAATTGGGCATCCTTCCCGCCTGGGGAGGCTCGACTCGTCTGCCAAGATTAATCGGCCTGAGCAAAGCCATCCCCTTGATCACTGCTGGCAAAACCCTGTCAGCTGTCCATGCTTATAAAACGGGCATCATTGATGAACTCGTGCCAGCAGAACGATTGATAGAAATGGCAACCCGCCTGATTCATCGTGGTTTACCCAAGCGAAAAAGCTTCTCCCTGAGCAACAATCATCTGGCAGCCCCTCTCATCGCCTGGGCAGCCCGGCGCAAAATCGTGGCCGCCACCCGCGGGCATTACCCCGCACCGCTCACCGCACTTCGGGTGATGGCCCAGGGAGCCCCGGCTCCACTCTCCCACTCTCTCGAACGGGAATGCGATGCGGTGCTCAAGCTGGCCCAAGGTGATGTGGCCAAAAATTTGATGCGTGTTTTCCAGTTACAGGAGCACTCACGTAAATTGCGCTACTTACCAAAATCTGCGCCCAAGCCCAAAGGGCAAATCCTGCAAACGGCTGTCATCGGCGCCGGAGTCATGGGTTCAGGTATTGCGCAATGGCTGAGTTCACGTTCTTACCCTGTTATCCTTCAGGATATCAGCGAAGCACAAATTGCCTCGGGCATGCGTTCGATTTCCAAACTATTCGCTGCGGCAGTGAAACGAAAAATCCTCACTGAACTGGAAGCCAAACAAGCGCGTGACCGGATTCACCCCTCCGCATCACCGGTTCCTCTCGACGAAGTAGAACTCGTTATCGAAGCCGCTACCGAAAATATTGAGATCAAAAAGAAAATATTCCAGGATCTCTGTAAACGTACCGGCCCCGATACGATTCTTGCTACCAACACCTCGGCCCTGCCTATTTCAGAACTGTGCAACGATCCCCGGATCACTCACCCGGAACGCATCCTGGGCCTGCATTTTTTCAATCCTGTCCACCGCATGCAATTGGTGGAAGTGGTGGTCCCTGAAACAACTGACAGAAATCATGTGGAAGTTTGCCTGAAGTTTCTCAGCAGCATTGGCAAACTGCCGGTAGTGGTTAAGGACAGCCCGGGTTTTCTGGTCAATCGTATTCTGCTGCCCTACCTGATCGAAGCTGGACGCCTTTACGATTTGGGTGTTGATGCCCGTGAAATCGACAAAGCCATGCTCGCCTTTGGCATGCCGATGGGGCCAATCCGTCTGCTCGACGAAATCGGCCTCGATGTAGGGCTCCATGTGGCGGGCACCCTGGAGTCAGCCTTTGGCAAACGTTTTGAAATCCCCGGTATTCTGAGACGAATGGTCGATTGCGGAAACCTCGGTCGCAAGGCGGGAGCCGGCTTCTATCGTTATGATGGTTCTTCCCACAAATCCGACGAAGCCAACCCTGCGGCACTCGAATGTCGCCGCAGTGAAGTGGGGCGTTTGATGAGTCAGAGAGCCATTCAAAACCGGCTGACCTTGTTAATGGCCAATGAAGCCTGGCGTTGCCTGGAAGAAAAAGTCGCGGCAAGTGCTGACGACATCGACTTTGCCATGATCATGGGAACCGGCTTCGCCCCTTTCCGAGGAGGCCCGATGACCTGGCTGCACCAATTCGGTTTGGACAATGCCTGCAGCATTCTCGACCAATTGACCGACATAGAAGGCGAACGTTTCCTGCCTGCTGATTCTCTGAGGAAAGCTTCACGGCTGTCCGTAAGTCCGACACCTTCTCCAGCCAAAAAACGAAGCGTTTCCAAAACCCTGCTTTCTTCAGACAAGCTCAACGAAGAGCAATCCCCCTCGTCCAAAGTGATTGACACCTCGAAAATGTCACCGGAAGAGCGTGCTGCGCTCGAGTTGACTGAAGCCGCCAGAGACAAAGTCAGTGGACCTCGCAGCTTTTCTGCTTCCCTGTTCATGGGCAATGCGGATATGAAATCCATCATCCCCTTCCCCATTCCGAATCAGGAGGAAGAAAAACGCTCCGAGGAATTTCTGGCAAAATTACAACAGTTTCTTGATCAAAAAGTGGATGCGGACCGCATCGACAAAAACGGAGAGATACCGGCAAGCGTCATTAATGGACTGGCAAAAATGGGAGCTTTTGGGATCAAAATTCCCCAGCAATACGGAGGCCTCGGCCTGCCGCAAACCACCTACTCCCGGGCTGCCATGTTGCTAGGTGCCAAATGCGGCAGTCTGACCGCGCTGGTATCAGCGCATCAATCCATCGGCGTCCCCCAACCACTGATCCTGTTTGGCACCGAAAAGCAAAAAAAGAAATACCTGCCCCGCTGTGCCGGTGGCGAAATTTCTGCATTTGCCCTGACCGAGCCTGACGTGGGATCGGATCCCGCCAAAATGGGCACCACTGCCACCCCGAGTAAAAATCACTATGTCATCAATGGTGAAAAGCTCTGGTGCACCAATGTCCTCAAAGCAGGCCTGCTTGTGGTGATGGCCAAAACTCCGCCACCAAAAGGCTCTCCCCCATCTGCCCGCTCCATCACCGCCTTCGTTGTCGAAATGGACAGCCCTGGCATCGAGATCACCCACCGCTGCCGTTTTATGGGGCTGAATGCGCTCTACAATGGAGTGGTCACTTTTAAAAACGTTCGTGTGCCTGCCGAAAATATCATCCTCGGGGAAGGCCGCGGCTTGAAGGTTGCCCTAACGACTTTAAACACCGGACGCATCACGCTGCCCGCTGCCTGCACCGGGCTGGCCAAGGAATGTGTCAAAATTTCCACCCAATGGGCCGCTGAACGGGTCCAGTGGGGATCGCCCATCGGCAAACACGACGCCATCGCCCAAAAACTTGCCAGGATGGCAGCTGAAACTTTTGCCATGGAATCGATCGTGCTCTACACTTCGGCCCTGGTCGATCACGACAAAAAAGCCGACATCAGGATCGAAGCCGCCTTTGGAAAATTGTGGGGCAGTGAACGCGGTTGGGATATTGCCACGCAAACCATGCAGATCCGTGGTGGTCGTGGTTACGAAACCTCCGAGTCTCTCAAAGCTCGGGGTGAAGAGGGCATCCCCGTCGAACGCTTTCTCCGTGACAGCCGCATCAATACCATCTTCGAAGGATCGAGTGAGATCATGCGCCTCTTCATTGCCCGTGAAGCTCTCGATCCCCATCTCAATGTAGGCGGTCCCATTCTCAATTCCACTCTGCCTAAAAAAGTCCGCTTCAAAGCAGCCCTGAAAGCAGCTAAATTTTATGCCTGGTGGTATCCCCTGCAATGGGTTCCCGCTGTATACGGGACTTGTGGTTGCCAGGGAAAAATACATCCAAAGCTGAATCGGGAACTCCGTAAAGTTCGTGGTCTCAGCCGCAAACTCGCGCGCAGGTTGTTTCACGCCATGATTATCAACGGCCCCAAGCTGGAGAAAAAACAATGCCTGCTTGGTCGTTTTGTCGATATTGGCTCCGAATTGTTTGCCATCACCGCAAGTTGTTCCCGTGCCCAGCAGCTATTAGATCGTGGAGGAATAGAAAACGAAGAGGATTTTCTTCATATGATCGAGTATTTTTGCAAGATCACCCGGCAGAAAATCGATTACCTGTTCCGCAGTCTATCAAAAAATGCTGACAAGCAGGGTTATCAGGTAGCTAAAAAATTGCTCGAAGGCAAAAATCAACCGTAAGAGCGGAGCTCGCCCATACGATTCTAAAAAAACCTCCTCATTTCTCCCTTCCAGCTTGACCTCCACCCCGTTGATCCCGATGCTCGGAGCAACTTCATTGCTCCTATGAATCTACGCGACCAACTCAAGACCATTCTGCCTGATATTTTGCCGGCAACTCCCCTTGATTCGATTAAAGGCACCGAGCTGATTGAGCTGGTCAAATACCGACTCCACCAGAATTACAGTGACGCCACCTTGCGTTACCACTTTTCCATCATGTCCTGCGACCCCTCCTCGCCCATTGCCAAGGTCGAGCAGGGTCAGGGTTATTACCTCCGCACAACTACGATTCATTCCCTGCACAGTGCACGAAACCTCATTACTCCCAGCCAAGGATTGCTGGGAGAAAAGCTGGCACTCAGTGACAATGACGTTGATATCTCGATGTCTCGTGCCAATAAGTTCCGTGCCCTTTTCCAGCGCTTTTGTGAAGCCCGCTCGAACTTCCCCTTCATCTTCGAACGTTCGTTTTCCGACTCGGAAGCCGGCGCCAACCGCTGGCGTTACCCCGATGCCGCCATTGTCGAATGGCTGGTCGGTGAAGTTGATGACGTGGACGGATTCATTCTCGACAGTCGGCAAGTAGAAGTGCAACGAATGCTCGGCAGCGCCCCTTTCCAGGTCACCAGTGTGAAGCTGAAACTCGAGCTCAGTTATTCAACTTTACGTGAAGACCTGTTCCAGTGTTTGAGCACTTCCGACTGGGCTGACTGTGGAGATCTGGTGGTAGCCGCCCCCATCGACGACGAACAGATGATCGAAGACATCCGGCACTTTGCCAACACTTTTGGAATCGGAGTCAGCACCTTTGGCATGGAAGCGGATGCCCTCGACGACATGCCCGAACCTGCCACCATCCACAGTTTTCTCACCCGTGAATTCGAAGCGATCCAATCCCTGTTCACCTACCGGCGCATCACTTCACCGCGTAATAAAAAGAATTTCGATTGGCAAAAAATAAGAGATCACCGGGAAGAGAATTCTGATTTTTCCCGCTTTGAACAATGGATCTCCCGATGCCTGATTGACAAAAAAGCTTATAGCATCAACGAATTCATCGGCCTCAACCCAAGTGACGATTTTTCGGATTCAGAAAAAGAGACCGAGTCAGCAGCCTAAATAAACTGTTCGAGCAACAAACACGTAGGACAAAACTCCGACGTAGGACAGAATTGCCTCCGGCGGTCTGCGTTGCACTCCGGCTCCGATTTTGTCATTTAAGAGTGGAGCAAACCACTTCCCCTGTCTCCAATTACCAGCCAGTGCCCGGGCACTCTCATTTCTTAGTTGTCCCTTCTTCATTTCCCGTTGTTAGTTGACGGGTGCCCTCCCTTTCCAACATTTGCATCAGCTTGATTGAAAAACAGCTTTCCGGACTTGATCATCCGCAAGCACTGGAGTCAGAAGAAGTGGTGCATCAACTCCGCGTTCTCACCAAACGCCTACGGGCCGCCTGGCATCTCGCCCAACCTGTCGGCGGAAAAAAACTGGCCCGACAGCGCCGTGCGGATCTGCGCAAACTGTCCTCCATGGTGGCAGTCTCCCGTGATCAATCCGTGCAACTCGCGCTGCTTGAAAAGTTCCACCACAAACATCCGGAAATACCCAGGGAATCACTTAACAGTTTGTTCCAGACATCCCCTTCAAACTTAGCCGCGCCCCAATCACCCTCGCCCACTGCTATTCGAGCAATTCTTCAAGCTGAAATACTTGCCTGGAAAAACATACAACTCGGTGAGAAAGAACGCTGCGTCCTGCGCCACCGCTGGCGGTGCAGCCTGAAGAAGGCAAGGGGGCTCGCCCGGCAAATTTCCAAGTCCACTGACCCCGAACTCTGGCACTGCTGGCGCAAAGCTGTCAAACGCCTGCGTTACCAACGCGAATTTCTCGCTAAAATCAATCCCCGGGGCCTCGGCAAACGCGACCTGCGCATTCGTAATCTCGGCACCAGACTCGGTGATCACAACGACCTCTCCATTTTTTGGCAGTACCTCGATTCCACCACTCTCGAAAGTGGAGACTTGAAAGCTCTCAAAAAAGCGGTTGCCATGGAGGATCACCAGATCAAGCGCAACTGCCGGCGCCTGGGGAGAAAATTATTTGGTCCATGATCACTTATCACAGCAGGACAGAATGACACTTACTTGAGCATGATAGTATGGCTTCCAGCCCCACCAATCACAAAAAATACTTAAAGCAAACATCCCATGTTCTCAACCAGCTTCCCGGCTGATCAAAACCAAACCCAGCTTATCCATGCCCAGTCCATACTTCCCATGAATCCCTACGGGTATTCTTTCTCCAGCATCCACGCGATCCTGTTGAAAAGTTTTCCCCCACTTTCCATACCAGGATGATGAATAGTTGTCATCCGGGTCAAGCCGTTCGCTAATCACCCGATAAAAATGAATGCGAACCTGGCGGATAAACGGTGCAGTTCTGACCTCAATAGCGCCCACCGCATAACCTTCTTTAGCCACCACTTTTTTGTGTTCCAACGGCTTTTTTGTCCCAAGGGAAACTTCTGAAATCACATCCTTGCTATCTCTCCCCCTGAATACAGCCTGCAGCCCTCTCACGATCCGGTAGCCGCCAAAGTCATTCAGAGCAAAGCGGAACCCCACCAGAATCCTGGTTTTGTCTCCAAGGTCATAGTAGTTGTCTTGTGATTCCCCGCCATATGAAACCTTGTCCAATTTTTCGCGTTTAATCGCATCTTCAATATAATCCCAATTGGCTTTTCCATAGCGCAGTGGCTCAGCAAAAGAGCCCCTTTTTTCCTGCACCAGTAGCGCCGCATCCAAACTGCGAGCGTAAACCTGCACCCGCACGGCTTCTTCCAGTTTTCCAGCCTTGGTAAGAGATGTTGCCAGTTCCAGCAGGTGGGATTTATAGGCTTTCAGCAAGCGTAGATGCTGTGGAGCCTCATTCTTCAATGTCCTCTGCCTTGCACGGAAATACGTTTTTTTTGAGTGATCCAAATCAAGATTCTTTACCTTTGAAACCACAAAATTGCCATTTTTTACTCCTTTGAGTTCTTCTGCCACTTCAAGTGCTCCCTCCAGATTCCCCTTGATCTGTTTTTGTTTTAACAAAGCTTCAAGATGTTTGATATAATTTTCATCGAGGCGGCGCAGAGGCGCTTGCAGCTTTTTTTCAGCAACTAGAAACTGCTGCTCCATTTCAGCAGCCTCCTCAGGAACTTCAGCTTTGTCTGCGGACCATGCCGTATTCCTACCCATAGAAAAAAGCATGACCACACAAATAAAAAAAATGAAATGAAGGCGGTCTATCATAAATCATCACGTTCCCAATTTATTGATTCTCAATCAAGCTCCTTTTTCAGCCTGCACCCCCTACTCAATAGCGTCCCGCTCTCCATTTGACGATCGTCCACCCTTCCTCCATCTTTGGCCCTTCATGAAGCCTCATTATTTTATCAGCTCTCTCGCTCTGCTAGCATCCTTGATTTTTGGACTTCAACTTACTTTTGCTGTCCCTTCAGGCTCCGTGGCTGGCAAAAAAACTGTTCCCAAAGCAACGCCCAAAACCAAGGCTGAAATCGAAAACGAAGCCAAACTGCGCATCGCCACTTTTGAGATTCCAGAAGGTTTTGTCGCCCGCCTGTTTGCTGACGAATCACAGACCCAGAATTCGTCCGCCATTTGTTTTGATGCTAAAGGCCGCCTCTACATTGCCGAGTTGCCACGCTGGAAACAGGGGGTCGAAGACATCCGTAATAATCAGGATATGCTGTTCGAAGACAATGCGATACAAAGCAGTGCCGAACGACTGGCGATGTACAAAAATCACGCTGACCGCCTGCCTCTTTCGCACTACAACACAGTCGGCGAGCGTATCGTCGTCGTCGAAGACACCGATCAAGACGGGCGGGCGGACAAACATTGGATCTTTGCCGACGGCTTCAAGGATCCACTCGACGGTCCCGGTATAGGTCTGCTCGACGGCGGCAATGGTAAAATTTATTACACCAACATCCCCCATCTCTGGTTACTCGAAGACAAAGATGGGGACGGCAAAGCGGATCAACGAACTTCGCTACAGGACGGGTTCGGCATTCGCATGAGTTTTTCCGGACACGATCTGCACGGACTCGTCTGGGGCCCGGATGGCCGCATCTATTTTTCTCTCGGTGACCGCGGTTATTCATTCACTACCAAAGAAGGTCGAACTTACCACGAACCCACACTCGGTGCGGTATTCCGCTGTGATCCCGACGGCTCGAATCTAGAGGAATACTACCGGGGCCTGCGCAACCCCCAGGAGTTGGCCTTTGATCAATTCGGCAATCTTTTCACCTGTGACAACGACGGGGATCAATGGGACACCGGCAGACTGGTTTACATCCTCGAGGGGGGCGATTCGGGTTGGACAGCTGGCCACCAAAGCATCTTAACCTTTTACCAGCAACTCAGCCTCCGCACCCAGCGCTACGCACACCCCGACCACAAAAGCATCCCCATGAACCCGTGGATGACCGAATCCCTTTGGGAAACCCGTCACGAAGGCCAGCCCACCTGGATCCTGCCACCGGTTGACAAAATTTCCTGGGGCCCCTCCGGTTTTGTTTTTAACTATGGCGGCACTGCATTTCCCGAACGCTACAAAAACCACTTTTTTGTCTGCAATTTCGGCGGCTCACGTGCCGATATTGAATCCTTCGGAATCGAAACAGACGGTGCAGGATTCAAATCCACCGATCACCACGTTTTCATGAATGCCATGGGCTTGACCGATATTGAATTTGGCCCGGATGGCCAGATGTATCTAAGCTGTTTTAACAACAACGGCTGGAGCAAGCAGGATGTCGGTAATGTCTACACTCTGGCAGATAAAAAACTTCTCAAGAGCAAGCTCGTGCTGGAAACAAAAAAGCTCCTGCTCAGCCCCTTCAATGACCGCTCCAACGCCGACCTCGACCAACTGCTCGGCCACGCCGACATGCGGGTTCGTCAGAAAGCTCAATTTGCTCTCGCTGCAAAAGCTGATGAAGTGGCAACGGATATACTCAAAACCGCAGCAAGCAAGCAAGACAACCCGCTATTAAAACGACTGCACGGCATCTGGGGACTTGGCCAACTCTCACGAAAAAAACCCGCCCTGCTCTCCGTCCACATTGACCTACTAGCCGATGAGCAAGTCGAAGTGCGCAGCCAAGCCGCAAAAGTACTCACCGACTCACGCACCGTCGAAGCCGGAGACGCCTTACTCAAGGCTCTCGATGATCCCTCCCTCCGGGTACGAGCCCAGGCCGCAATCGGTGTTGGCAAATGCAACAATGTCCAAGCCCTCGATAAATTATTCGAGACCCTGTCGGAAAATGATAACAAGGATGCCTTCATCCGCCACGCCTGTGTGATGGGCCTGTGGCACCTGCACCAGACAGAAAAAATGCTCAAGAAAATCGACAGTGAATCTGCTGCCCTGCGTCTCGGCATTCTGCTCACCCTGCGTCGCTTGAAAGACCCCCGAGTGAAATACTTTCTCGATGACCCCGATCCTGCGCTTGTCGGTGAGGCCATTCGTGCGATCAACGACAACAATCTCGAACACGCTCTGCCAGCACTGGCCAAACACCTCGATAAATATATCGTGCTGGATGACAGCGTTTCACTGCCCAAGGGACACCGGGATTTCATTCAGCAGACCCGCCTGATCAATGCCAATTTCCGTCTCGGTAAAAATGAAAATGCCAAACGTTTGCTGGACTACGCTGCCAATGAGCAATTGCCGGAGTTCGTCCGGCTTGAAGCTCTCAACGCGCTGGGTGAATGGCCCCAACCAAATGTCATGGATTCCACTGTAGGCATCCACCGTCCCCTTGATCCCAAAAAGCGTGATGATATCAGCAAAACAGTCCAAGCTGGTCTACCTGCTATTCTGAAAAACGCCCAGGGAAGCCTGCTTGCCACCGCCACCCGGCTCGCTGAGCAATATGGATTTAACATCCCTACCCCGCTGCTCATTCAGCAGTTGGTCAATAAACAAGCCGATCTCGAATTGCGTATCGTCTGCCTGCAACAACTCAGCAAACGCAAAGCCCCTGAACTTAATGACCTGTTCCCCAAATTGCTCAGCGACAAAAAAGCAGCCATTCGTAAAGAAGGCTGTGCCTCACTCTTGCATATCGATCAGCAACGGGGACAGCAGGCGATCCTGAATCTTGCCCAATCCAAAAACCTGCGTGACCGGCAAAATGCCTATGCTTTGATGGCCTCGATTGAATCGGCCGAAATCACCAAGCTACTCATCGACCGGCTCACTGGTCTGCTCGCTGACAAGGAACCCGCTGGAAGTCAGCTTGACCTGATCGAAGCGGCAGGCAAACGCAAAGAGGCCCCGGTGCAGGAAAAACTCAAAAGCTACACCGCTTCCCTCGATTCCAAAAACATTGTCTCGGCCTACCGAATTTGCACTAAAGGAGGCGATCCCGCCAAAGGCAAAATCGTCTATGCCAGCCACCCCGCCGGGCAATGCACCAAGTGCCACACCGTCAAAGGAGATGGAGGAATTGCCGGACCGGAACTCACCGGCGTCGGCAGCCGGCAGAAGTCCGACTACCTGCTTGAATCCCTGGTCAATCCCAGCACCTTTGTGGTTCCCGGTTACGGCCTGACCATGGTCACCCTGAAAGACGGCAGCAGCGTCGGCGGCAATTTGCTCGAAGAAAACGAACAACACATTGTGGTAAAATTTCCTGATCCCAAAGACAGCACAAAAAGCATCGAAAGAAAAATCCCTCTCAGTAATATCAAGAACCGCCAACCTCCCATTTCCGCCATGCCGCCCGTCGGTTTGCTAATGACAAAATACGAACTGCGCGATTTGATTGCCTATCTGGCGAGCTTGAAAGAATAAGGCCGGACTTGTTGATCGGATGCTCACGAAGGTGCCCCATAGACAGATATGGAAATCTGTCCTACTATGGGCCACTATTTCCAATCATTTACCTCAGCCATGGACGTTACGCACATTGCCAATCTTGCCCGCATCGAACTGACCGATGACGAAATTTCACGCTTCGATGCCCAACTCAGCCAGGTGCTGGAGTATGCTGAAAAATTAAAGGAACTCGACGTCAGCGGCATCGAGCCGACAGCGCATGCCTACCCCATCTTCGACGTCGTTCGTGAAGATATAGCCCACGATGAAAATTTTAGCGCCGCGGAAGCTCTATCCAATGCTCCGGCCCAAGCCCAGAACCAGTTCAAAGTTCCCAAAGTCATGGATTAAGCAGCTCGATCACTGCCTGTTTTACCGCTTTTAATAATTCTTTTATCTTTTCCTGATGCCAACCATCACCGAACTCCGAGCCTCCTACCAATCCGGCGATCTCAGCCCCAGTGATGCCATCCGCACACTGGCCGACACCATCGAATCTACCGACAGAGAAATCCAGGCTTACATCTCCTACGATACCGACGCAGCGCTGGCCGAAGCGGCTAAAGCCGACCTCTCCCTACCTCTTGGCGGAGTGCCTGTCGCAATCAAGGATGTCATCAATGTCAAAGGGCAACCTTGCACCTGTGGCTCGAAATTTCTCGATGGCAAATACACCGCCCCCTACGATGCCGGAGTGATTAAAAAACTGCGTGCCGCCGGAGCCATCCCTTATGGCCGGGCCAATATGGATGAGTTCGCGATGGGATCCTCCACCGAAAACTCCGCCATCCAAACCACCCGCAACCCCTGGGACACCAGCCGCATTCCCGGAGGTTCATCCGGTGGTTCTGCAGCTGTTATCGCTGCCAATGAAGCCATCGCAGCCCTCGGCTCGGATACTGGTGGATCCATCCGCCAACCTGCCGCACTCTGTGGTTGCGTAGGACTCAAACCAACCTATGGACGTGTCTCCCGCTACGGCCTGGTCGCCTTTGCTTCCTCACTCGACCAGATCGGCCCGATGACCCAAACGGTCGAAGATGCGGCCCTGTTACTGCAAGCCATTTCAGGTCATGATGCCCATGACTCCACTTGCGTGAAAGAAGCTGTGCCCGACTTCAACAGCTTTGTCGGGCAGGACATCAAAGGCATAAAAATCGGCTTACCTAAAGAATATTTTGCCGAAGGTTTGGATCCTGAAGTAAAAAGTACCGTCGAAGCCGCCATCACACAACTTGAATCGCTCGGTGCGGAACCGGTGGAAATTTCCCTACCCCACACCGAATACGCCATCGCGACTTATTACATCATCGCCACCGCTGAAGCTTCCACCAACCTGGCCCGTTTTGACGCTGTGAGATACGGTCATCGTTCAGAAAACGCCGCCAATCTCATTGACCAGTACCGCCGCTCACGTGAAGAAGGTTTTGGTGAGGAAGTCAAACGCCGTATTATTCTGGGAACCTACGTTCTCAGCTCAGGATATTACGACGCCTATTATTTGCAGGCACAAAAAGTCCGCACCCTGATCCGCAAAGATTTCACCGAAGCCTTTGAAAAAGTAGACCTTATCGCCTCTCCCGTCACCCCTACTCCTGCTTTCAAAATCGGCGAAAAATCAGATGACCCTATGGCGATGTATCTCGCCGACATCTACACCATATCAGCCAACCTTGCTGGTATCTGTGGCATCTCCGTACCTTGTGGTTTCACCCGAACTGATGACGGCAAACAGCTGCCTGTCGGACTACAGTTGTTAGGAAAACCCTTTGCTGAAGGAGACTTGATCAAAGCCGGACACGCCTATGAAAAAAGCACCGACTGGCAAAAGACCGCTAGCTGACCTATGCTCTACAACTTCCTATTCGATATTGGCAATGTTATCCTGAAATTTGATTTTCGTATCGGCGTGCAGCGGATTCAGGACCGCTGCTCAAAAGCGAGCGGGGAGCAACTGCTAAGAACCATCAGCGACCTCACCGAGCAATTGGAGGCAGGACAACTTGATGTCTCTACCTATGTCTCACAGGCCAGTGAACGACTGGGTTTCACAGGGTCGGAAGAGGACTTCATTCATGCTTTTGAAGATATTTTCACTCTCAATGAACCCGTGGTGGAATTGATCACCCAACTCAAACAAGCTGGCCACCAACTTTATCTGCTCTCCAATACCAACGGCATTCATGTCCCCTTTTTCACCCGGGAGTATCCTGTTTTCGACCATTTCTCAGGGGCAACCTATTCCCATGAAGTCGGCTGCATGAAACCCAATGCCGGGATTTACGAAAGTGCCATCCTGCAATTCAACTTGAATCCCGAGCACACTCTTTATATCGATGATCTAGAAGCAAATGTCATCGCAGGGCGGGATTCTGGTTTACAGGGAATTCATTACGACCCCGACCAGCACCACAGCCTGCTCGATGAATTGCGTGAACGGGGAATCAAAATCAACGACTGAGGTCTTCCTGATAGAGGATTTTGAAACCTGCTTCATGCAACACTGAAGCACCAAACTCTGCGTCCTCGACCCCCACTGCCAGACAGGACCGGTCTCCCGGCTGGCTGAGAACCGGGTAGGCAAAATTGATGTTGGTTTCTGCATCCTGCAAGGATTTCAGGCAATCTGCCAGACCTTCCGCCCCCTGGCGCAATTCCACTACCACCATATCGGTTGTGCTGAATGGGATTCCGCGTTCCATGAACAAAGCCTGCACGGTGTCTGGATCACTCACCAACAATCGCACGATCGTCGCATCAGTGGATTCCTTGATACTCAGACCCAGCACAACTACATGATTGTCATTCAGCAAACGAACAATCGACAGCAAAGTGCCCACCTGATTTTCTAAAAAAACTGCGATCTGTCTGACCGCAGTGCCCGATACTGTTATACCTCCATCTTCCATCTGAATATATTTGTCGTATTTCCGTTTTACTCGACCGTCACGCTTTTGGCAAGATTTCTCGGTTTATCCACATCACAACCCCGCGCTACGGCAAAGTGATAAGACAACAATTGTAAAGGGATCACCGAGAGAATGGGGTTGAGGCATTCAATCGTTTTGGGTACATAAATCACATCGTCAGCAATTCGCTCAAGCACGTCATTGCCCTCTGTGGTGATGGCAATCACCGGCCCCTTGCGGGCTTTCACTTCTTCAATACTGCTCATGTTCTTTTTAAATACCGAATCTTCCGGCGCCACAAAAACCGAAGGCAAATCTTCGCTGACCAAAGCAATCACCCCGTGCTTCAGCTCCGCACTGGCGTGTCCCGATGCAAAAATATAACTGATCTCCTTCATCTTCAGAGCCCCTTCAAGAGCCGTCGAATAATTAAACTGCCGCCCCAGATACAGCATGCCCGGTGCATCCACATATTTCAGCGCAATCTCCTTGATCCTGTCATTCAGCTTCAATACCTCCCTTATTTTATCCGGCAAAGCACGGATCTCCGCCAGAATTTCCTGTCCATCGCTGACCGACATATCCCTCATGCGTCCCAGCAGTAAGGCCAGCAAGGTCAACAGAGTATACTGCGAGGTGAAGGATTTTGTCGCTGCCACACCAATCTCCGGTCCACAATGCATGTAGGCTCCACCATCACTTTCCCGGGCAATCGTGCTGCCCACTGCATTTACGATGCCTAGAACCCGGAAGCCTTTCCGCTTGGCTTCACGCAATGCTCCCAGCGAATCAATGGTTTCCCCGCTTTGACTGATCACAAACACCAGTGTGTTTTTGTCCATCGGCACATTGCGGTAGCGAAACTCACTGGAAATCTCTACCTCGGTTGGAATTCGTGCCAGAGCTTCAATGAGATGCTCACCCGCCATCGCCGCATGACAGGCTGTTCCACAACCTACCAGAACAATGCGATCCACATCCCTCAATTCCTGGGGAGTCATTTGCAAACCTCCCAACTTGGCAGAGGCCTCTTCATCGGAAAGCCGACCGCGAAAAGCATTCTCGACCGATTCCGCCTGCTCGTAAATTTCTTTGAGCATATAGTGGGGATAATCACCTAACTCGACATCTTCAGCAGAGAACTCTACCTGACTGACCTGGAAGTCAGCTACTCCCCCGTCTATTCTCTCGACCTTGAATTCCTCCCCCTTCAAACAGACCAGATCATAATCATTCAAATAGATAGCATCGGAAGTATGGGCCACCACCGCTGACACATCACTAGCGAGAAAATTTTCCCCCTTGCCCAGTCCCACAATCAAAGGACTGCCCAAACGAGCTCCAACTAAAAAACCCGGAGCATCAACATGCATCACCGCGATCCCATAGGTTCCTGTAACTTGTTTTAAAGCCTCCCGCACAGCTGCCACCAACTGTTCTTCATTGTTGTTCCCATTGCTGCCAGCCTTGTCATCATAGGCGGATCCAATCAAATGACTGAGCACTTCGGAATCCGTTTGCGAACGAAACTGGTGCCCCTTGTTTTCCAAATCATCACGGATTTTCTGGTAGTTCTCGATCACTCCGTTGTGCACCAGAACCAACTTGCCCGACTGGTCAAAGTGGGGATGTGCGTTGTCATCGCTTGCTTCCCCATGAGTCGCCCATCGAGTGTGACTGATCCCACAGTTACCTATATGTGCCAGCTCTCCGATTTGACGCCGCAAGTTCTCCAAACGCCCGGCACATTTCTGTAAATCGATATCACCCTCACCTGACAATACCGCGATGCCTGAAGAATCGTAACCCCGGTATTCGAGTTTTTTCAACCCATCCAGCAGATAAGGCATTGCATTTTCTTTTCCTACATAAGCAATAATTCCACACATGCCTGCAATACTCGCTGAAATTTTGCTGTTATCTACCTTCGTTACGAAATATTTGCTTTTAATAATGCTATTTTTCAATAATGCTGTGGGTGAAATGTCAAAAGTCCGATTCAACACACCCTCAAATAAAACACTAGCCATCGTTATGGGAGGAGGGCGGGGCTCCCGTTTGTCCCCTCTGACGGATAAACGATCCAAACCTGCCGTTCCGCTCGGCGGTAAATACCGGCTGGTCGACATCCCGATCAGCAACTGCCTGAACTCTGATATCGGTCATATTTTTGTACTTACCCAGTTCAACAGTGAGTCCCTCAACCGTCACATTGCCGACGCTTACAGTTTTGACCACTTCGGTGGTGATTTTGTCCATGTCCTTGCCGCCCAACAAACCGCAGGTGGTGCCAACTGGTATCAAGGCACTGCCGATGCCGTGCGCCAGAACATGAACTATTTTCTGGAGCAACCCTACGAGTATTTCCTGATCCTGAGTGGAGACCAACTCTATCGCATGGATTTCCTCGAAATGCTGGAAGCCCATATTAAAAACAAAGCCGACCTCTCCATCGCCACCACCCCGGTCGGGCGCGGCACCGCACCGGATTTCGGCATCATGCACACCGATGCATCTAGTCGCATCACCCGCTTTGTTGAAAAACCCCAGGAGCCCGATCTACTCAACGAGCTGCTCATGCCTGCCGCCCTCCTTAAATCCAACGGTCTGGATCCGGATCAGGAAAGATTCCAGGCTTCGATGGGCATATATATCTTCAATCGCACTGTTTTGGAGGAATGCCTCGACAATGACCAGATCGATTTTGGAGGTGACATTATCCCGGCGGCTATCAAGGATCGCCAGGTTTTCAGTTATGTCTTTGACGGGTATTGGGAAGACATTGGAACGATCAAATCCTTCCACCAGGCAAACCTGGATTTGACCGAAAATATTCCTCACTACAACTTTTTTGATGTAGAAAACCCCATCTACACCCGACCTCGCTTATTACCTGCAAGCAAGGTGAATGAAGCGCATATCAAACAGGCGCTTTTATCCGACGGTTGCATCATCAGCAATGCTACCATCACACGCTCCATCATCGGTATTCGCTCACACATCATGAGCGGTTGCACGATCTCTGACTCGGTTATCATGGGTGCTGATTATTATCACCGCGACAATATCGAGGGAAGTGATGAAAACAACCCGACAGAAATATCCATCGGTAAAAATACCCGTATCCACCGCGCTATTGTGGATAAAAATGCCAATATTGGCTGCAATGTCGTTATTGACCCGGGTGACCGCATCAACGAAGACGGGCCTTATTGCATGATTCGTGATGGCATTGCAGTCATCCCGAAAAGCACCGTCATCCCGGATAATACAGTGATCTGATCTGATTTACTTGAGATCAACTCCACGCACAACGGCTCCGTCAGCCTTGATCAGGGTAAACTCCCCGCCGCTGCCGTTTGCCAACTGCTCCAACTCCCCCCTTGCGGTCAATACCTTCATACAGATCGTATTAATTTTAGCATTACCTTGGCTGCGATTATAAACCAGCAGATTGTTAATCATCTCTTTTTTAGTCACCCCCCTGCCAACGCCAAAAGCTCCATCCGTCATGAAATAAATCACGTCAGGTTTCATATTCATTGCCATCATCAATGGCCAGCGCCAATCAGTGCCAAACACCAAAGGGGTCTGCTCGATAATTTCCAGAGAATTCCTTTTATTCAGACCACTCGCTCTTTGGTATTTACCTGCAGGCAAACGATCTTTCCCCTCTGAAAAATGATGTAAGGCCGTCTTGTTTGCTCCCGAATGGCGACCCTTCTCATCCCACCCTTCATACCAGATATAACGATTATTCCTGTCACTCACCGTATTGCCCACCCATTTTCCCATCAGCTCGGCATGCCCCACCTTTTGTCCTGCATACCAGGCTGGCCCTGAGAAAAAAATCAAGGCATACTCCACCGTGTCCGGCAGGGCCTTCACGGACTTGGATAACTCCTGCCGCATCAGCTTCTCCTTATCCCCTATCATTGAAGCTGAAAAATCCACTACAAAAACCACTCGCTGTGCCCGCGTTTTTGACCCAAAAAAGGATACCGTACCCCCGCCTGACCCTTTGGAAAAACTCATGCTGCTGCCATAGCTACCCAGACCAACTGGCGCAAAGCTGTCAATCTGTGCATTCATCTCAGGTGCCGTGATGGATGAAAGTGAATCCAAATTAACTGCCACTCTGGAATCGGCACTTTCCTGCACTTCACTCTCTAAAATTTTAGCCCTGTTCTTCGATAAGGCATCCTCATCCAGTGAATGAACCGATACAGCCGTGATCAAGGGGGGGGGGGCCGGTGCCACGGAAACGACAATCCAATAAAAGGAAACAAACATAACAATGTGGATAATCACGGCTGTGCTCAAAGCCCTGATCTTCACCTTTTCATCCGACTCCTTCTCCTGGGGTTTTACTGCATTTCCCAGGGCCACCATGAAAGTCTTGCCCACAAATTCAACCGGAGGAGTCTCTGGATCGACTTGTAATTTTTCTTCCTCGCTCGCATCAGGGTGACCTAAAAGCGCCTCCAATTCGGTATCCTTCTTGTTGCTATCCAGGGATAAGGCCAACGCATATTCCTTCCGAGCCTCTTCCAAACGATGCTGGTGCACCAGGATCCTCGCATAAACATGATGCGCCCAGGCATCCGCCGGGTTAGCCGAGGTGTATTTCAACAACACCTCGTTCAAGCCCGACAAATCACCACCCGCCGTCAGTTCGACCGCTCGATGGGTCTGTTGTTGTGACACGGGTGCATTGGGAGCAGAGCGAAATAATTCCGCAATAGCCCCATGATCCCCATGGGCAAAATACCCTTCCGCCAAGGCAAGGCGATCCTCCCAACTTTCAGGATTATGGGCAAGACGATTCAATAACTGATCCACTATTTCATCCCTACCTTCAGTCCCTCGACTTTATCAGTCGTCGGCAAATAACGATAATAAACTTCGAGAGTTAATGTCGCCCAACAAGTCGCCAATACCTGGGAGTCAGCATCTCCATGGCCAGCGTTAGGTTTTGACCAGGATCCATCCTTGTTCTGGGCAGCAAGGAGTTTTTTCTGAAAGATGGTATTGTATTTTTTCCAGTCATCACCGCCGTGCAGGAAAAACACCTGGGTGGCATAATAGGGCGTGTAATAATCAGCCGATACACCAGGAGCTTTAAAAGCAATCCTGTTATAAGCCATTGCTTTTTTGCCTTCGTTCGAATCCTCCTGATGCCACATCTGCAAAGCCAACATCCCCACCACCGCCATCGATTTTTTTCCTTTAGTGTCTTTGCTGTTGTATTTGAATGCCCCCTGGGAATCCTGAATACCCTTGATATACTTAACCGCTTTATCCATAGCCTTGTCCACCCCCGAAAAGTCCCTGCCGGTATTGTGCAAGGCCTTCAATGCCTGAAACTGCCAACCGCCCACCGAAAGGTCACTGGTGGCGCCTTTGGCATATCCATAATTCCAGCCTCCCCGGGCATCCTGGCCGTCCACGATGATCTTGGCAGCTTTGCGCAACACCGATTCCAATCGCGGAATTTCCCGTCCACTTTCCTTGGTCATGGTATAAAGCTCAGCCAAACCGTAAGTCGCCATGCCGTGCGTGTATGCGGACCCTTTAGGAATATTGGTGTTCCAAAGTTTGCCTTTGTTTTTCAAACCACGGTCCATCAGATACAAAGCCGCATTCACTACCGCATCCCCATATTTGGGTGACTCCGGAGTCTCGCAATGCCCCAGATAGGCCAACAGGGCAACCCCCGTCATCGCACATTTGAAATCCTTACCCCATGAGCCGTCTTTATTCTGATTCAAAGCCAACCACTCGAGCGCATTCCTCACCACTCTCTCAGCTCCCGGATCGCCTCCACTCTCACGAAGCCGTTTCATCCGCTGCGACATACTGCAGCGTGAGCGCATTGCCGTTGGAATGGATCCCATATTGGACACATCACCAAAACCACCCATCGACATCCCGAATCCTGTGCCCGTATCGGCACTCATACTGACCAGAGCCAGATCATTCACCGCCTGATTCACTTCCGGAATCGCTACCGATGAATAGGCAGCTGCACTAATGACCGGCATCGCTGCCGTCACTGGTGAGCTCTTGGTCTTCTGCATTTTCTGCACTTTTTCACTGGAAATATCATCCGAATCACTGTTCGACATCGCCTGAACCGAGAATTGGGGAGGAGGGTTGTTTGGCACAACAATTACGATACCCCAAAGGACCAAGAAAATTATCACATGCACGATCACCGCCGTAGTCAATGCTGAAACTTTTTCCTTAGTATCGGGATCTTTATCGTGAACCGCAACCATCTCTCCTTCGGCAACCATGAAAGACCGCTCCCCGTCGCCAACTGGCCCTGTGCCATCCGCAGGCACTGCCGCCGCACCAGTCGCTGCCGCGGCCACGGCACCTGAATGAAAATCCGCTTCTTGCTCCCCGTCTTCATCCGCTCCCGGCGGACGCAATGACCGCGGTTTGACCGGAGCAGAACCCGCTTCCGGATCAGGGCCCGTAGGAGAGCTAGCTGGGGGCCGCAGAGAACGTGGTTTTACAGATGCAGATTCCTCAACGGCCGCCTGAACCGACTGTGAAACAGATTCCTCGACAAGGGCCACAGCCGCCACCACTTCTTCCGAATCATCATCTTCTTCTACCGCAAGGGCAACCGCTACAAGGGCCTCTTCCTCGGGTTCAGTTTCAAATTCAACTTCCACAGCGGGCTCGGGCTCGGCTTCCACTTGCGCTTCTACAACAGCCACCTCTTCCTCCCCTCCACCCTCACTAAGCGCAGGGGCAACCACGGTAGCCACTTTCATATGGGACTCCGCTTTGTCGATATCTCCCGCATCGAGATGCAAACGGGCTTTGGCCAAATGAGCTGCAGCGCTGGCCGCATTCGCCTTCAAAACATCATCTAGGATTTTGTGGGCTTCATCGGCATCCGTTTTCCCCACCACTTCTGCAACAAATAGCTTTTCCTCTTCATCTTCCGGCAATTCAGGGGCGTCTTTGATCAAAGCGGATGCTTGAGCCGCGTCCCCTTGTCCCACCCAGTGATCAATTAGAAAACGACGGGTTTTCCAATTGCCAGGTGAAGCTTTCAAGGCCTCCTCCAATAATGCGATTTCTGCTGCCATGTGCTCTCAGATCCTTAGCGATAAAAACGAATTCCTAAATAACAGAACAAACTTTCTTTGCCCACGCTTCGGTTATCCACAAAAAACAGCATTTTGTCCATTCGATTCTGACCAGATACCGTGTTTTCGGTACCCCTGATTTTCCAGCCTTTCGCCGCCGCCTGATTTCCGACAAAAAGAGGGCGACCTCAGTGATCGCCCTCTTCACCATTACCTTCCAAAAAACCAATAGTTACCAAGTCTTCTGCCAACCCACAATCAGCATCCATTCATTACCCAGTTGTGGCCCGTTCAAATCCTGGTAAACAGGACCCCCGACCTCCAAAGCCAATCGGTGCCCTTTCAGAAACCCGTCCTGTAAATAGAGATTGATCCCTGCCAGAACATCCACTCGATCCCCCCCGCGAAGGTCCGGATCAGCCGTAGGCACAGCACCAGCCGGAACAACCAAGCTTCTGTCACTGCCGTGGATATCATCCCAGGTCGTACCAACCACCCGCAGTGAGGTGCTGATCCAGTCTGACCACCTGTAAGCCCCCCAACCAGTCAAGGAATACTCATCCCCCAGACGATAGTCCTGACTATTGGTATCGAGACGAATATTGGCCAGAAACTGAGCCCCCCACGACCAATTGCCTGCCTGTCCCAGATAGGTGACTCCTGGCAACAAATCCCACGAACCCGAACCCAATTGCATCGGGTAAGGCAGCTGGGTTTTCCCCGGTCCGGGAATAACACCTTTTTCAGTAATCGAACCTGTCGGCGCACTGATCCCAATGTTCAGATTGATGCGGTGATCATTAATATCCATCACCTCGATCAGACTGCTCAGCCTGAGATCACCAAACCCGTCAGATTTGGTATTAAAACGAAGACCGTCCCGCCGCAGATGATCCATCGATTTGAGAAGGTAGGGCGCCATTAACATCAAGGTGACATTTTCACTGGGAGCCCACATCCCCCCCAGCATATGCATGTGCATATCCATACTGGTAGGAGTGACCATATAACCCTCACCCGAGGGAGAGATCACCTGGGCATCCGAAACCTTGTCACTGCCGATGTAGTTATCCTCCATTGACATAAACATGTAGCGGTAAGAGAGCATCCCTCCCCCGGCTTCATGCGTGTGATCCGACATAATGCCCACCGGGGCCAGAATGTCGTGATCATGCCCCGCATGACCTCCATGATCAGGATGAGCCGAGCATGTCGCATGACCGCTCGTATCACACGAACAGGTAGCCGCGGCTTCGGCAACGGGGTTTTTTCCTTCATTGTCTGCAAAAACGACGGATGCCAGCGAAAAAACTCCGGCAAACAGTGTGACTCGTAATATATTTTTCATTTTGATTATTTTATTAGTTAGTTTGAATTTTATTAATTTCGACATAGTTTTCCGTCATTGCCTTGACGTATATGCCAGCGTGTTTCTGATCCGAAACGATTTACAGCTGACCCCGAAGCCCGACCCCGCTGCACAACATCCCTGCGGGAAGTGCGCACTCGCTTTTCATATCCAGAAAAATCCGGACAAGCCACTCGCTTCAGGAAACAAAAAAATCTCGAGGTGGCGGTGTGGGAGGGCTGTCGGAACGACCCACCCGAAACAGGGCTTCCCTGGAAAAAATTGAAATCAGACGTTCCCTACCTCGCGCAGGCAGCGTTACCGTTTCGCTTCGCAAATCCAACAACCGAACACTCGTCAATTCCCAATAATCCCTCTCCCCTCCTTGAGTTTTGCTTGCTCCATCCGTGATAATTTGGCAACGCTGGCAGGGCTCGGTTCCCAGAAAGGCGTCTTTGACAATATCAACCACTGCTTCCCGATCACCCCGCTGCCCAATCATCAAGCCCCAGGCCCCTAGTTGCATCAACACCGTAGGAGCCCCGCTCAAAATGAGCGCACTGGCAAAAACCACTAATCTGAAAACTCCCAATTTCACTGCTCCAACTATTTACCCATTCCAAAATACGTCAAGCAATACCATTCTAACCTCCCGCTTGTTACTCCCGACCCCATCCCCTCTCAACCCGACAGCATCTGCCGGATCTGATCAAAATAGTCCCCAACTTCTTCTTCGCTTGCGGGTTTTGCGACCAGTTCTTCATAGTCAATTTCCTCAAACAAGCCATCTTCAAACTCATCTACAAAACAACTCAATTGGCAACCCTGCTTCTGCCCCCATTTGGTCCGCGTAAAACACCAGGTCATCGTCAATTGCTCCATCGCCCGGGTCAGGGCAACATACAAAATCCGTCGTTCTTCATCTATTTGCCCTTCTTCCAGAGAGCGCGAATGTGGCAACACCCCTTGCTCGATTCCGGACACATATACCACCGGAAACTCCAGTCCTTTGGCCGCATGCATGGTGATCAATGACACACCCCAGCCTCTTTCACCGTCATCGCGATCCTCCTTCTCCTGGCGCAAAGCCACACTGTCCATGAAATCCCTCAATCCACCGGAAGCCGCTGACCGCTCACGATGGGAACGCATGCTCTCCATCACATCGTTCACGGTTTGCTCCCTTGCCAAAGCTTCTTCAGGTGTGCGGCAGTTTCTGCGCACATAGTCCATGAAACCGATGTCATCGAGCAACTGGGAGGTCATCGCGGCATAGTTCAAAGTCTCGCTTTTGGCCAGTTCGCAATAAGTGTCGACCATATCCCGGAAAGTCCTCACCGCCGTGCGCGCCCGGGTGGACAGGGTGCCCAAATAAGCCTTGTCACGCAGAGCCTCAAAAATACTGCAATTTTTCTGGATCGAATATTCGGTCGCTGTGGCAATCGTGGTATTGCCAATCCCCCTCGGCGGATTGTTGATCACCCGCAGCAGACTCACATCATCATCCGGGTTCAGGAAAAGCGACATGTAAGACAACACATCCTTCACCTCGCGTTTTTCAAAAAAGCTCTGCCCGCCCAGAATCCGGTAAGGAATATCCTGCTCCCTAAGTGCCTGCTCGAACAATCTCGACTGGGTGTTCATACGGAACAAAATCGCAAAATCCTCCCACTCGCGCTTTTTTTCCTGACGCTGCTCCAGGATCTCATAGACCAAAGCTTCCGCTTCCGTCTCTTCATCCGGCATGCCCATCAACCTCGGCACCTCCCCTTCTCCCTTCGAACTCCACAAAGTTTTCTCCCTGCGCCCTACATTGTTTTTGATCACACTGTTGGCCAGCTTCAGGATGATATTGGTTGAACGATAGTTCTCCTCCAGCTTGATCACTTTTGGATTTGGGAAAAACCGCTCGAAATCCAAAATATTGGTGATCTCCGCACCACGGAATCCGTAGATACTCTGATCATCATCTCCAACTACACAAATATTATTCGTTTCCGGCCTAACCAACAACTGCACCAACTCCATCTGCAGCGAATTGGTATCCTGGAACTCATCGACCATCATGAATTCAAAACGTTGCCTCCACAAGCGTCTCGCCTCCGGGGAGACATTCAAAATCTCCACCGCCAGCAACATCAGATCATCAAAATCTACCGCATTCAGTTGCTTTAGCTCCGCCTGGTAAGCCCGGTAAACTTCCGCAATCAACGAATCCGCCTTATCCGAAACCGGAATCCCCTTGTTCTTAGCCGTGCTGATCAAACTTTGCGCCAACTTTGGTTCAAGCTTTTCATCGCCCGCTGCCTTGCGCACAATAATACGACGGATCAAACCCACCTGATCCGACTGGTCGTAGATCGTGAAGTTTTTTTTGTATCCCAGACAGGTGATCGATTCCCGCAAAATCTTCACGCACATCGAATGGAAAGTTGAAACTGTCACCACTTTTGCGGCCTGCTCCGGCACTGCTCCAGCCACCCGCTCACGCATTTCCTGAGCAGCCTTGTTGGTAAAAGTCACCGCAAGGATTTTGCTGGGATGCACCCCTTGCTTCAGCATGTAGGCAATGCGCGCCGTGATCACCCGCGTCTTCCCAGTCCCTGCGCCGGCAAGAATCAGGACAGGGCCACGCATCTGCTTGACCGCTGCATTCTGGGCCGGATTCAGACCCGATAAGATAGATGCCATGGTAAAAGGGAATCAGGAGCTAGAGACAAAGCCCTGCGTAAACAGTAGGTGCAAACTGGACAATACCCTGCAGCTATTTGATCAAGCGTAAAGCGTAAGGATAACGGTAAGCCGTTCCTTCATTAGCCTTCAAGCATGCCAAAATGGCAAACACCAGTCCGGCCACCCCTATTGCAGGGCTCAGCAACATTGCCACACAACCCAGAAAAGGCACCGCACTTAATATCATCGACGCCACCAAAGCGATCAGAACTGTGATCTGGAAATTCAAGGCCTCCTTGCCCTGATCCTCCACAAAAGGGCTCTCATCCTTTTTGATCAGCCAAATCACCATGGGGCCCACAAAAGAAGTAAGCCCTCCCAGCAAATGAGCCAGCATGCCAAAGGTCTTGTCATCCTTTTCGGACATCTTCCCCTTGCCCAGTAAAGCAGAAGCCGCTTCGCTGGTGCCAGAAAAATCCCCTCCCGGACCTTCATCTGCTGCCACCTGTTCCACTTCTATTTCTTCCACCTCCAAATCCATCGGTGGAGGAGTCGCCTCTTTAGCCTCTTCCTTTACCTCCTCACCATTCACATCATCCTCTGACAGCTCTTTTTCGTTGGGATCCTCACTCATACCTATTTGATAAAATATTCCCCTCTATCGAGCAAGTAACTTTCTCAAAATTCTCCATTCATTTTCAATTTCCCAATATCATTGGGCCATTGCGTCCAGTATCTCACCTATCACCCTCGAATACAGCTCATATTCCTGCTCTTGAATCCTCGCGTGAACCTCCACCGCAGTATCCCCCTCCATGACCGGCACTTTCGCCTGCCCCAAAATCTCACCCGAGTCCACTCCGGCTGATACCAGATGCACGGTGCAACCCGTCTCCTTCACTCCCGCATCCAAGGCCTGTTTCCACGCTGCCAACCCTTTGAATTTTGGCAGTAACGAGGGATGAATATTCAGCATCCGCCCTGAATACTCATCCAGCAATTCACCCCGGACAATTTTCATAAACCCTGCCAACACCACCAAATCCACTCCCGCCGCCCGCAGGCGATCTGTGATCTCCTTGATCGCCCCATCACTCAACTGTCCGCCTTTTTCATAACCCGGATCAATCCGGATGACCTGAACCTCCCGCTCTTTTGCCAAGTCCAGAATCCCCGCGCCTGCCACGTCTGAAATCACCACCACGACTTCAGCATTCAATTCACCCGCATCAATTTTTTTGAAAATAGCGTCAAGATTCGAACCTTTACCCGATCCCAAGACCCCCAGTTTTGCTTTTCGTTCCGCCCCTTCAGTCTCCGCCATCTGCTTCAAAGTCCGGCTCGTCGACCTACCCGGAACCAATGACAAAATACGAATTTCTGCACCCACCCCTTCCAGTGCACCTCGCTCTTCGGCATTCAAACTCTCCACCGTGTAATCTCCCCCCTTGGCGTAGACTTGTGGTCGCAAAGACTCGATCACGCCAGTCACCCGCGCTTGATCAAAAACCACCACCCGGTCCACCGCTTCCAAAGCACACAAAATTTCTGCACGATCCTGCGCACAGTGCACCGGTCGCCCATCTCCTTTCAACGCCTTCACCGAAGTGTCTGAATTCAGTGCCACCACCAAAGCATCCCCCAAAGCCCTCGCTTCTTTCAAATAGCGCACATGCCCCGCATGCAGAAGATCAAAACAACCGTTGGTCAAAACCACACGTTTGCCCTCAACCGCCAAAGCATCTCTCCACGCAGCCAGTTCGGTCAGTTCAGAAACGTAATTATTTTCCTTCATAGACTCGCTTAAGCAGTTTAAAGTGTTCTCCTTTCAGTGTAATCATACTTAGCCATCTCAATTTTCAATCAACCTTAGCCATGCACGACCCACGAATTAATCAACTCGCCAAACAGCTTGTCCGTTATTCGACAAAAATCAAACGAGGAGAAAAAGTCCTCATCGATCTCTACGACGTACCCGATTCCATCGGCTTGGCCCTGATCCGTGAAACTCGGGCCGCCGGCGGCATCCCCTTCATCAACATCAACCACTCCCGTCTCTCCCGCGAACTGGCAAACGGCGTGACCGATGAGCAAATCGCCACCACCGCC
This sequence comes from Verrucomicrobiota bacterium, assembly GCA_030625775.1. GTDB lineage: Bacteria > Verrucomicrobiota > Verrucomicrobiia > Verrucomicrobiales > DEV007 > JAADHD01. The sequence continues at coordinate 824 of DAOUQC010000005.1, read as the reverse complement.
AAACATTCTCTGGCGCAGATGAAATCGATGGATGCCTACATTGCCCTGCGCGGAGCGGACAACATCAACGAACTTTCGGATGTGCCCACTGCCCGGATGAAAACCATCGCTGCCAAAATGCGTCCGGTAATGAACTACCGCGTCAACCAGACCCGCTGGTGCGTCCTGCGCTGGCCCACCCCCTCGATGGCGCAACAGGCCAACATGTCCACCGAAGCCTTCGAAGATTTTTATTTCAAGGTCTGCCTCTTGGACTATGGCAAACTACAACCTGCGATGAAGGCCCTCAAACGCCTGATGGATAAAACCCACGAAGTGCAAATCAAAGGCCCGGGAACCCATCTCCACTTCAGCCTGACAGGGCTGGAAGCCATCATCGCCGGAGGCACCCACAACATCCCCGATGGCGAAGTATTTTCATCCCCGGTCAAAGACTCCATCGAGGGCAAGGTCACCTTCAATGCGCCCACTGTTTATCAAGGCATCGCCTTTGACAACATCTGCCTTGAATTTGAAAAAGGCAAAATCGTCGAGGCCGATGCGGGAAGCAAAAGCAAAGCGATTAACAAAATTTTCGACTCTGACCCCGGTGCTCGTTATATCGGCGAATTTGCCATCGGCTTCAACAACCAGATCAAACACCCGATGCGGGACATCCTCTTCGATGAAAAAATCGGTGGTTCTTTCCACATGGCTGCCGGCCAGGCCTACGAGGGCATTGCCGACAACGGCAACCGCTCCCAAATCCACTGGGACATGGTCAACATCCAACGTCGCGACTACGGCGGCGGCGAGATTTATTTCGACGGCAAACTCATCCGAAA
>DAOUQC010000051.1 GCA_030625775.1 Verrucomicrobiota bacterium | reverse complement strand
GCACCATCAGCTCCGATTTCGACATCGACAGGACGGAAGTTGGTGTCGGTAGAGACGACGATGGGTTCGATTTCCTCACTGTGAATATCCGCACCGTCGATGATCACTTTATACTGGAGAATACCGAGGAAGCCGATGGTGTTGCAGATGAGAAGATTGCCACGGTTTTCAGGAGGAAAGTGAGAGCCGGAGATACGACCAAAACCGGCGACAGGTCGAACCCTTTTTTTGTATAGCTCATGTGGTGTGCCCGCTTTAGGGTAGCCGACGTAGTAGCCTCGGCCAGTGGTTCCATCGGTGGCATAGAGGCGGCCCCAAGAGTCAATGACGACGCCGTGGGGATTCGGGCTAATGACAAAGTGTTCGTCGATTTTCTGGGTGCGCGGGTTGAAGCGGTAGAGCATGGGAGCCTTGGTGCGCAGAGGTTTGCCCCAGGGGGTTTCGATGTTGGTGAAGTGGAAGATGCCTTCAGAGAAATACATGTAGCCATCGGGGCCATAGACAAAACTGTTGGCACCACAATGGGTGTCGGCAGAGTCGATGCCACTGACAAGATGGATTTTGATGTCGGCTTTGTTATCGCCGTCACTGTCTTTGAGGAATAGGATCTCAGGCTGGCAGGCAACGATGACACCACCGTTCCAGAATTCGAAGCCGGTGGGGTTGTGGAGTCCGTCGGCAAAAACGATGCAGCTGTCCGCCTTGCCGTCGCCGTTTTCATCCGGGAAGATGAGGAGTTTGTCATTGAGTGGTTTGAGTGGATCCCAGTGTGGATAGGTGTGCCAGGCAGCGACCCACATGTGGCCATCGGTATCGAAGGACATCTGCACGGGATTGACCAGTTCAGGAAATTCCTTTTCCGAGGCGAAGAGATTGATCTCCATATTCTTGGCGATCTTCATCTTGTTAATAGCCTGTTCGCCATCCAGGTATTTGAGTTTTTGGCCTTTGATGATCTTGCCACTGGCCCGGTGGCTGCCAAAGTTGGTCTTAACTTCTAGGGGCGAGGGGAGATTGCTGTCATCTACAGGAAGGTCCTTACCCTGGGCGAGACTCCATATACGCTTGTCGCGGTTGGCGGTCATGACATCGATGATTGCGAGTTCACGTTCCATAACCTCTTTATTGGTCTGGTTGTTGACAAATTTGAGGTAGGCACGCTTGCCGTAGGTGCTGTAGCCATCGGTTGTGCGGTAGCGGTTGAACCAGCGGAGGTTCTTGTCGAGGACCGCTTGGCGGATTATCTCCGCCTGGCGCGGGTTGGCGTTGCTTGCCTTGCTGGATAGGGCTTCGGCAATAATCTGTCCCAGCAGTTGGTATCCCTGTCCATTGAGGTGGATGCCATTGATGGTCAGGGGCTGTGAATGATCGGCGTAGAGTTTTTTGGTGGGAGTGAAGAGATCAATGAATAAGGCGTTCTTTTCACCGGTGACCTCGGCCATTGCCTGGGTATAAAGGGCAAGGCGGCGGTTGTTTTCTTCGCCATCGGGCAGGTTGGGGTCATTTAGATTTTCGTGGGCAATCGGGGAGAAAAGAACCAGACGCGGGGCAGATACGCCATTGTATTTCTGACTGCGGCTGTGGTCGATGAAGGTGGTAAGTTGTTTTTTGAAAGAAGCGAGGCCAGCTTTTCCGTTGAAGGATTCGTTGTATCCGAAGAAGGCGAAGATGATGTCTGCCTTCGAGTGGGAGAGGTGGGAATCGGGTGAACCGAAATCGAGTGAGCGCGGACGGATGTTGAGTTCATCGGCAGAAAAGCCGAGGTTTCTAAATGCCAGGTTCTTATTTGGATGACGGGCCTGGAGGAGGGTTTCGGTCCAACCGTGGTGCTGCATTCGGTCGGTGAGAGTGTTACCGATGAAACTGATGCGGTCACCTTTTTTGAATAAGGGCTTGGCGACGGCGTGATCAGCGGGACGCCGTCCTTTGACAAAGTGCTTGAACCCAAAAGGAGAGGGAAGGTAGGAACCGACAAAATCGACATTGGTGAGCCGAGGGATTTTTTCTTCGAGACCAATCGCCCAGAAGCAAGCGTTGACGATAAGACGGCGGAAATTCTCATCGAGAAAATCCCGTGCATCGCCCATGGTGCTCATGAAGACGCGTGTTTTACCTTTGGGGGAGGAATAGTGCCTGGTCCAGGCAAGCGGCATTTGTTTTTTGTCTGCAGGCGGATCGCTGGCTTGCATGCCCTTGAGGACCTGGCCATGAACGAGAATGGATTCGAGGCTGTCAATGGGAGTATTGACGGTATAAACATCAGTGGAACCCCACATTGTTTTAACACCACGTAGAATGGGATGGTTTTTCTGGTTTGCCGCGGGGATGCCGCGGGTACTCTCTTTTCCGTGATGCCCATGGTGTGATTTCCAGTCGGCACCAAGAATGTTGAGGCCGAAGCCACCCTTGAGCTTGTTGCCGCAACTGTATTGATCGAATGGGCCTTTGTTATTGTGGCGGAAGGCAACGACAGCGGGGCGAATACCGATGACGGGCCTACCTGACTGGAGATAGGTATGGATGAAATTCATCTGCTCGTCGGGCAGGTCGCGAAAGCGAGTATTGATGAGCATGAGGTCGGCGGTCTCCAGGGCCTGGAGGCCGGGAATGTTGTCGAGGGTGTCGGGATCGATCTCACCGGTTTTTTTGTTGATCGCGAAGAGCACGGTGCACTTGAAGCCGTGGCGTTGGGAGAGGATTTTGCCAAGCATCGGCAGGGACTCCTCAGAGCGATACTCTTCATCACCACTGATGAGAACGATATGTTTGCCCGAACCCGGGCCTGTTCCACCTGCGTAAGTGATTCCTTCCCCGGCAGACAAGAGGAGCGGGAAAAAGAGCAACAAGGCCAACAGAAGGCTGATTTTTTTGGTAAGCATTTCGTCAGGGGGTATGAATAATGTTTACGATCGGGCAATCAGGCAATGCCCTGTTGTTTGAGAAATTCGTGGCTTTTCTTGAGGTTTTCCTCCCCGATGATTTCAAAGGTGCTGGATTCGATACCAGCATCCTTGAGCACCTCGCAGACACCGGCGACATCGATGACACCCTCACCGAGGGCGATGGTAGAAAAGCCGCAGCCATACAGGGTGCCTCGTTTTTTCTCCATCTCTGCACCGAGATCCTTCCAGTGGATATGACCAATGATGTCCTTGAACTCTTTGGCCATGGCAACCGGATCAGCCCCGCCGAGCCAGGAGTTGCCGGTATCGAGGTTGACACCGAGGGCGGGGTGGTTGTCGAGGGCTGCCATGATATCCTTGATGCCTTGGATGCTGCCGGTGAGCGGCCCATGGGGTTCGAGAAGAAGTTTGACGCCGAGATCCTGTGCCAGGCGCAGTGGTTCATAAAGCTTCTCAGCGACGATGATGACTTGATGGTCGTAGGAGAGCTTTTTACCCCACTCGGTTTCCGGCTCTAGTTCAGTGGTGACAATGAATTTCACATCTATGGTAGCAGCAAGTTTGATCGCTTTGAAGATCTCAGTGTTGCCGTATTTAGCTGGAGTGGAAGGGTCAAGCAGGTGGGCATGAGCCGCCATGGAGCTGATCTCAAGTCCATGTTTATCAAACTGTCGCTTCACATCGAAGGGGTTGTCATCGAGGCTGACGGCCGCGTGGAAGATGCCACTGCTGAGTAGCCCGCCTGAGTGGGAGTCTGTAATGTCCGCACAGTGAAAACCCATACTCGCAATTCGTTCCAGTTGGTGGTCGAGAGAACAGAAGGGATCGATAAGGGCGAAGCAGCCCACTTTGATTTTGTGATGGTCGTTCATATGACAAGATGAATGTTTACTTGTCTCGAACATACACGGCAAGGGATTGGTAATCTTGAATAATCCGCTTGAAATTTATAACAAAAAGCCTGCTAATATGGAGGTATGCCATATAAGTAGGTAATTCTAGGATGAAATTGTATAATAAATCATGAATATGCAGAAAGGAAGTAATTATCAAACAATGGTGGATCAGTTCAAGCTTACGCTGGATGGAGGCGGTAATTTTGAGGAACTGTTTGATTATCTACCCGACATCTATTTTTTTGCAAAAGATGAGCACTATAAGTTGGTTATGTGCAACCAGGTTTCTTTGAAGCTGTTCGGCATAAGAGAAAAAGCTGAGATTCTAGGGAAGTCTGAGTATGATTTTTTCCCAAAGAAACTCGCAGATCCGATTCACGCAGATGATATTTTGGTGATGGAGCGGGGGCAGGTGATTATCAATCGGATCGAGTTGATTGTGAACGAAAACGGTCTGGTTGTCTGGGTATCGACAAACAAATTGCCGCTGCATCAAAAGGATGGATCAGTCGCTGGGCTGATGGGGACTACACGGGTTTTGCAGCATGCCGACATGGTGCCTGAGCCCTATCGGCGACATGCAAAGGCGATGGATCATATCAAGAAAAACTATGATCAACCAATCAGTATTAGAGAACTGGCGGCAATGAGCAATCTTTCCGTAAGCCGGTTTCGGGAAACCTTCACCAGCACCTTTAAATTATCTCCCTTGAAATTTATTCTAAAAACCAGGATACAGGTCGCCTGTCAGCAACTTTCCGGCAGTGACGAGGACATTGCAGCGATCGCTCAGAATTGTGGTTTTTGTGACCAAAGTTACCTTACCCGGCAGTTTCAATTGCACATAGGGCTTACCCCGAAGCAATATCGTGTGCTGTATTCCCGCAGAAAGTGAAGGAAGCTGAATAGGGAATCAATAATCCTTGCCTTCGTCACTGGTTTTGCACGAGGCTCTCCATGCTTCGACGGTTTTGATCATTTGTTGCAAAATTCCAGGCTTTTGTTTTGCCATGTCTCTGGTCTCCGAGGGGTCTTCGATCAGGTCATAGAGTTCGTAAGTCTTGCCTTTGTTGTTCGAGTAAATTTTGTAGCGATTATCGCTGAGAGCGATTTGTTTCGATGATTGAAATCCCAGAGGAGACGGGCGCTCGGTCATTGTTCCTTCGATCAAGGGTAACAGGCTTATGCCATCCATTGGGCGATCAGGATCGGGTAAATCAAAACCAACCACTTCCATGACGGTGGGGAAATAATCAACCGTGCCGACAGCTATGTCAGTGCTGCGAGCTTGTTTTATTTTTGCCGGCCACTCCAGCAAGCCTGGAACGCGAATGCCTCCCTCGTAAAGACTGCGTTTTCTTCCTTTGAAATGAGCTGCCGAGCCGGGAGCGGCACCCTCTTTTCCTTCGGGACCGTTGTCACTGCAAAACGCCAGCAGGGTATTTTCCGCTACGCCAAGCTCGCGAAGTTTTTTTCTTAATCGACCCATTTGCTCGTCCATTGCGGTGATGCAGCCGTAGTAGTTGGCTTCGTAGCCGCTGGTGCCGGGATAAAGATTTCTGTGCTCTGCATCCGCGACCACTGGTAAATGTGGAGTGTGAAACCAGACGACAGCAAAGAATGGTTTTTTGTCGGTGGCCGCTTTTTCAATGAAGGGCAGAGTGCGATCCATGATCAATTTGGAGTCGTCGCCCTTGAGCGTAGCTGGATCAACTTTTTGGTTTTCACCAGTCCAATACCAGGTTCCGTATGGCTGTGATTTTCCGCCTTCGGTCAGTGCGGGCCACCAGCTACCTTTACCTTTTGCCTTCGGCTTGATCATCGGATCATAAGTCGGTGTTTTGGATTCGGTCACAAAAGTTGTTTCCACTCCATGATGCCACGGTGCGGAGTAATCCTTGGTATTCCCGGGCTTGCCACGGTTGGCATCCCCGACCTTGGTTGTCAGGGTTCCCATGTGCCATTTGCCGAAATGTCCGGTGCGGTAGCCTTTGGTCTTGAGCGCTTCGTAGAGGGTGAACTCCTGCTTTTTCATGTGACCGGTATTGGCAAAATAAATACCGTATCGAAAAGGGTGGCGTCCGGTCACCACACTGCCGCGGGTCGGAGAACACACCGGAGCTGCGGCATAGAAGCGGTTGAACTTGAGGCTGTTGCCAGCCATCTCATCCAGCTGTGGAGTTTTGATGGTCTTGCCGCCATTAAAACCTACGTCCCCCCAGCCGAGATCATCACACATCACCAGGATGACATTGGGCGCTTCGCCTGCAAATAACGAAGCTGCTCCGAACCACAGCAGGGCGATGAGGGTCTGGGGTGTTTTACTCACTGCTATTTCTTTTCAAGCTTGCTGATGATTTCAGGAAGCAGGCGGCCGACATAACCGCTGACTCGCGCGGGGCCGTTGTTTGGTTTTGACGGAAGAGCTTTGATCTCTGCAAGTTTTGGCAAGGCGCGTTCACCGAGGTAGTCGAGGGAGTTGGCGGCGAGAATGGCTTCGTAAACATCACCGGTCTCGACATTGCAATGACTGATAATGACATCGAGAGCTTTCGAAGCATCGGCATCGGATCCGTAGCGGCCGAGAGTTTCGGCGGCCATGACCTGAACGCTGCCCGATGGATCTTTCAAGGCTTTGATAAGCGCATCATGACCGGCCTTTAACCCGGATTTTTCGTGGCAGAGCAAGCCGATCGTCCCCCAGTAACGCACTGCGCTGTCTTTGGAATCCAGTAGCTTGATGATCGCGGGCAGGTCGTCGGAATTTAGGGAGGTGGCGAGATTGGCGGCGGCAAAAACGGAATCAAAATCGTATTTTTCCGGGTTGTGTCCCATCTCGTAAGGAGATGAACCTTCGGAACGCGAATGGATTTCGGCTTCAGGCAGAAATCCGACATCCTTGATGCTCAGCTCCCAATCCTGTTGAGCCTTGCGCATTTTTTCCAGAGTGTCCTGGTGTTCGGCTGACTGGGCAAGGTTGTTCACCTCGTCACGATCATTTTCGATGTCGTAGAGTTCTTCCGAGGGTTTCTTTTCCCAGAAATGGGACTGCGCCTTGTTGAGCTTTCCAGCGTGGTAGAGGTCATACCACTGCTGGGTGGTCGGTGTCTGGAACATGTAGTTGATGTGCTGTCCGTAGATACGGTGCGGCATGTAGTTGCGAATGTAGATGTAACGTTTGCCAAGCACGGTGCGCACCAGGTCATAACGTTCGTCCATGCGTCCACGGAATCCAAAACTGTAGGGCTGGTCTTTGGCCTGGAATTTCCCGGCAAAAGCATGGCCCTGCATCCATGATTTGGGTTTGATGTTTGCCATGCTCAGGACGGTTGGAGCTAGATCAATGAAACCCACCCGGCGGTCACTGGTGCCGCCCGCCTTGTAATCCTTGGGTGCCAGGTGTTTCCATTTCTCCGGAAAATAAACGATGAGTGGAACATTGAGGCCGGAAAAATAAGGCCAGCGTTTGCTGCGCGGCATACCGGAACCGTGGTCGCCATAGTAAAAGACGATGGTATTGTCGTCGAGGCCGGCGTCGTGGATCTGTTTCAAGTCATTGCCACTGATGACGTCCATCTGGGTCATGCGGTCGTAGTACTGGGCCCAGTCTTTGCGTACGATCGGGGTATCGGGATGATAGGCCGGGATGCGTGCTTTGGCGGGATCGTGAATGCGGTCTTTGTCAGCGATGTCATTGCGGATTTTTGACTCATGGGAAATGGTGCTGTTGAAGATGGCAAAAAAAGGTTTGTCTTTTGGTCGGTTTTTCCAGTGGGCTTTTCTTCCTGACTGATCCCAGACATCACCGGTTTTTTCGATGTTGTAGTCTTCCTTGCTGTTATTGGTGCAGTAATAGCCAGCCTCACGCAGGTAAGCGGGGTACATCTTAAATCCGTCAGGCAGACGAGTCATCGAGCGCATGTGCTCACCTCCGTTTGACGGTGGGTAGATGCCGGAAATGATCGTGGTTCGAGCGGGAGCGCAAACGGGAGCGGTGGAGCTTGCCCGGGTGTAGCGCATGCCTTTGGCCGCGAGCTTGTCGAGGTTGGGGGTGATCGCGTATTTGTCTCCGTAACAGCCCAGTTGCGGGCCGTTGTCCTCGGAGGTGATCCAGAGAATGTTGGGGAGATCCTGTGATGAGACCAACAGAGGGAAGGTCATCAGGAAAAGGACGACGACAAGAAAGAGACGATACGTTTTCATTAAGGTTATTATTCAGAGATGAGGGAAGGAAGCAAGGTACGTGTATGCGGCTATCAATTGACAATGGATAATGGATAATTGACAACGAAGAGGGCGCAACTTGTTGTGTGCAGCGGGTTTTTATTCTGGTAGGCTTTGATGATGCGATTGAAATTTCAGACCAAATTAATGTTGGCGGTGGCGCTGGTGGCGGCACTGGTCACAGCATTGGTGATTTCCATGACCGAGGACAAGGTGAAGGATGCCTACAGCCAGTTAGCTGAGCAAAGGTTTGAAGAACAGGTAGAAAATTTTCTCGAGATGAGAAAAGTGAGGCTGGAGGGTATGGAGAATTCGCTGGAAAAGATAGCGTCGTTGAAGATAGTGAAAGAACGTCTGGCGACGGGTGATTTCAATCAAACCTCACTGACTGAATTAGGGAGAGTGATTGTGAAGGAGATTGCAACAGGGGGCGGCAGGTTGCGGGAAGGGGCGGATAAATTACTCCGCTTTGCAGGTCGGCCGGCAAACAAAAAATCAGCCTTTCCCCTTCCTGCAAACAGGAGCCTGATTTGTCTGGTGGATCAGGCTGGAGAGCTTCATCCACTTGGTGAAACGAGGTTTCGAAGGAAGCCTGATAATAGCAAAGCATTGAGCGAATTGCGGACGATTGATAACTTTAATAAAACCCAAGCAGGTTATTTGATCGTAGAATTTGATCATCAGCAAAATCAATTGGTGGAAGTAGTGATGGCCCCTGTGGAAAAGCTGGACGGCGGTGATGTTTCAGGTGCGGTTTTGCTTGGGCAAGTGGTGATGGGAGGATCCCATCAAAAAAAGAAACCGGGTGAGATGCCATCGTTGAAAGCGGGACGAGCCGGGAGCAAGGGAGGGCAGATGTTTTCCGCTTTGATGACGGAGGGGGAAGTATTCTCACAAAGCATGTCAGAGGGTATGATTGCCAGGATCAAAGAACTGGTTGATGAAGGTCTTTTGCCATTAGGCGAGAATCGATTGCAGGAAGAACTTGTCGTGAAAAATAAGGGGTCATCCTACCGATTGTTTTATGAAAGATTGAATCCTGACAGCACTCTCCCTCCAGCGTATCAGGTGGTTTTGTATCCTTTGGCGCAGCTGCGATCGGATTTGATGAGTTTGCGTATCAAGGGATCCGGAGTAGGTGCGGCGGCGATGTGGTTCGGTGTGTTTTTGGCCTGGTTGCTGGCTCGGCGTTTTGCTCGTCCGATTCGCGAGTTGGCGGTCGCAACGAAAGAAATTCGTGAGGGAAACTATGAAGTGAACATTCCGGTCAGATCCAAAGATGAGCTTGGAGATCTGGCAATGTCTTTCAATGAAATGGCGGGGGAACTGAAGACAAAAGAGCAGATTCGCGATGTATTGGGCAAGGTAGCGGATGAGGCGGTGGCCGAGGCTTTGATCAGTGGTAGTCTGGAACTGGGAGGAGAGATGCGCACGGTCTCTATTTTATTTTGTGATATCCGTGGTTTTACGGCTCTGAGTGAGAATATGGCACCAACGGATGTGATCGAAATGTTGAATGACCACATGACAGCGATGACACGAATTGTGTATGAGTATCGCGGAGTGGTCGACAAGTTTGTGGGTGATGAAATCATGGCGGTTTTCGGTGCCCCGAAAACCTATGGAGATGATGCTGAGAATGCAGCCTTGTGTGCGATGAAAATGATCGAAGAACGAGCTCGTCTCAATCAAGGAGTCGAGCGGCCATTCGAAATTGGGATCGGTGTGGCAACGGGCAGTGTGGTGGTGGGCTGTATCGGAGCGACGAATCGCCTGAACTATACGGTCATTGGTGAGCGGGTGAACCGTGCGGCGCGTTTGTCTGGTCTGGCTGGACCCGGGCAGGCTGTGGTGGACGATACGACTTGGGAAGCGGTTGCCGGACAGGCGGGCGGAGAAGAACTCGAGAATGTGAGCCTAAAGGGTTATACAGGTGAGGTGCGGGCATATTTGTTGGAGACGCTAGGGGAGGCAGGTCTCACGCAAAGCCACTGAGGAAAAGGGGCTGCCAGATTTCGGTTTTATCCATCGCTAAAAGAGGTATCGTGGATATCATTATGAATGTGAGACGGTTAAGTTCCACGGTTTTTTTTGCCTGTTTATGCATATCGGGCCACCTCTGGGCACCTCCGCTCGCCAAGGTCTCGGCAGAGGAGGTAGACGTGCAGGCGGAGGAAGCCCGATTAAATAAAGAGTCACTGCAGCAACAGCTGGAACTGTTCAATCCAAAAGCAATGCGTTTGGCGATTGCGGACTTGTCCGTTGAGTTCCCAGAGCGGTACGCAAACCCAGGGGAACTTCTTCAAAAGCTGGATGTTATTGTAAAAAATCTACCCGGCCTGAGAGAGACTTGTAAAACCGGGGAACCGGAAGCTTTCAAACAAGTTGAAAAATTGCTGGCCTTTCAAAAGGCTGTTTTGCTTGGTAATCCGTTATTTGATTTCAAGGGAATCCTGCTGATCCGGCGTAATCTGGGTGATGGGGCTCGCCAGAAAATGGGTCGCGGGATTGGGATGCCCAATGGAAATTTTTCGACCATGAGCGACACTCAACGCAAGGGGTGGGATAATGAGGTTGCGGTGTTGGAGGATTTTTTACAAAAAAATGCTGTGCTGCGTAGCATTCACAAATCCGGGCATGGGGGGTTGATCTCAGATGTGGATCTTCATGTTTCGGGTGAGAAACTGATGTTTTCGGGGGTCAATGAAAAGGGCGTGTGGCGACTTTTTGAGAAGCAGGTGTCCGGAGGGGAGCTGAACCAGCTCTCTCCAGATGATGGGAACGATGTGGATCACTACGATGCCTGTTACCTGCCCAATGATGAAGTGGTTTTCACATCCACGGCTACTTTCCTCGGCATGCCTTGCATTGACGGTCAGCCCCGCATGGCTAGTATTTATCGTCTCAATCCCCAGAGCAAAAAAATCGACCAACTTTGTTTCGAGCAGGACAGTGACTGGTGTCCGACAGTTATGAATGACGGTCGGGTCATGTATTTGCGTTGGGAATACGCGGATATGGTGCACTCCAATAGCCGCATCGTCATGAGTATGAATCCTGACGGCACTTCTCAGAAATCTTACTATGGAAGTAATTCCTATTTCCCTAATTCTTTCTTCTATGCTCGTCCGATTCCAGGGCATGCAACGCAAATTGTTGGTATCGCTACTGGTCATCACGGCTTGTCCCGTTCCGGACGAATGCTGGTAATCGACCCGCAACTGGGCACGAGGGAGGCGGAAGGTGTTGTGTGTGAAATTCCGGGTCGCGGAAAAAAAGTTGTAGCGGAAGTCAAGGACCGTCTGGTGGATGGGGTATGGCCGCAGATCCTCCATCCTTTTCCACTGGCTGAAAAAGGCAGCCATCGTGGAGCAGGGAAATATTTTCTGGTTTCAATGAAGCCCAAAGCAGGCAGCCTATGGGGCATTTATCTGGTGGATGTATTTGATAACATTACCCTGATCAAGGAAATGGAGGGGCAGGGTTTGTTTGAGCCTGTGCCATTACGCAGGGAGAAGAGCGCACCGATTATCGCAGACAGAGTAGACCCTGAGAAAAAGACGGCGACAGTCTATATTCAGGATATCTACCAGGGACCCGGCCTCAAGGGAGTTCCCCGGGGAGAAGTGGATGCCCTTCGGGTGGGGGCATATCATTTTTCTCCTCACGGCAGTGGAGGTCTCATTGGCACTCTCGGAATGGATGGCCCCTGGGACATCAAGCGGGTGCTGGGTACGGTGCCGGTGTTCAAGGACGGTTCAGCCACCTTTGAGATTCCCGCCAATACACCGATTTTTCTCCAGCCTTTGGACAAGAGCGGCCAGGCCCTGCAAACCATGCGTTCCTGGTTCGTGGGGCGTCCCGGTGAGCGGGTTTCCTGCGTAGGTTGTCATGAAAGTAGTCGAGAAGCTCCACAGCCTAAAATGTCACTCGCTGCGACAGTGCAACCTCAGGCGATCACTCCCTGGCTGGGAAAGCAGCGTCCCTTCAGTTTTCGTCATGAGATCCAGCCGGTTCTGGAGCGTAAGTGCAATTCCTGTCACGATGGCAAAGCGGCGGATGGTCGTTATGAAAGCCGACGTCTGGAATACCAGGATAAACCAATTCCCCATTTCAGTGCAGAGCTGATCGACGACTGGGATATGACTTACTCTGGACGGGCCAATGCTGATTACGCCGGTCGTTTCAGTATAGCTTATAGTGAGCTGCATCGTTTTGTGCGGCGAGCTGGGATTGAGAGCGATATGCGGATTCTGACCCCCAAGGAGTTCAGCGCTGATACTACAGAGCTGGTACAGTTACTCAGAAAAGGTCACCACGGAGTAAAGCTGAGCGGAGATGAGTGGTCGCGGCTGATCTGCTGGATCGATTTTAATGCCCCTTATCATGGTTACCGTAAGGATGTTTTGGGTAAGCTGCCAAAAAAACATGAGCGTGTGATGAATTCGATGACACGAGCCAATGAGCTCAGTCAAAAGTATGCCGGGGTGGATTCCTTTCACCAGCATCAAGCTGCTGAGCCGATAAAACCGAAATCGATCATGCCGAACCAGAGCAAGCAAAATGAGTTGCGCAAGAAGGGGCTTTTGTCGGCCCGGTTCGAGATTGCCAAAGAGAGCAAGGATGCACAAATCATCGACCTGGGGCAGGGGCAAAAAATCAAGTTGGTATATATTCCCTCAGGATCGTTCAACATGGGCTCTGGCAGTGGTGCTTTGGATGAATTGCCGATGTCCCGGGTAAAAATATCCAAAGGCTATTTCATGGCGGAGGCCGAAGTGAGCAATGCCCAGATGCGCTGTTTTGACCGTAATCACGACAGCCGGGATGAATCATGGAAAGGTTATCAGTTTGGGGCACGAGGCTATGACATGAACCTGCCGGAAATGCCGGCGGTAAGGCTTAGTTGGGAAAAAGCAGTGGCTTTCTGTCACTGGTTGTCAGAAAAAACGGGCAGGAAGGTGACTTTGCCAACGGAAGCCCAGTGGGAGTGGGCCTGCCGTGCAGGCAAAGCAGAACCTTTCTGGTTTGGAGCGATGGGCACTGATTTTGCGACATATGCCAATCTGGCCGATCAGCGGATCAGTGAGATGGTGATGGAAACGGCAACGGACGCATACTCCAGGCAGACAATAATAAAAAATCCCAGCAAATACATGGACTACATACCCAAGGATACAAGTGTGGACGATGGGTCTCTGCTGCCACGGTTGACCAAGGGGTATCAGCCGAATCCCTGGGGACTGTATGATATGCACGGCAATGTAGCCGAATGGACTCGTTCCCGTTTTGAGTCTTATCCCTATGCTGAAGATGGACGCAATTCCCCCGATGGGAAACGGTCAGGCAAGCGGGTGGTAAGAGGTGGTTCATGGCATGACCGTCCTTACCGGGCTACCGCCAGTTTCCGACTTTCCTATCCACAGTTCCAGCAGATTTACAATGTAGGTTTCCGGGTGATTGTTGAGGAGTGAATCTCCTTTTAATCATGAATACTATTTGTTTTCCTCTTCCTAAACTCCCTGCCGCTTTTGTTCTTTTTCTGGCAGGCCTATTTGCCAGCCTGTCCGCTGCCGCAAAAACACCGAACATCCTCTTGATTGTCTCCGAGGATAACGGGCCGGAGCTGGGTTGTTATGGCGATCCGTATGCGAGAACGCCCAATCTTGATAAACTTGCCACGGAAGGGGTTCGTTTTGAAAATGCTTTTGTTCCTTATTCGGTGTGTTCACCCTCACGGGCTTGTTTTCTCACCGGTCTGTATCCGCACCAGAACGGTCAGATCGGTCTGGCAACTCACAAGTTTGCGCTTTATAAAAAAAATACGCCGAACTTCGCGACTCTGTTCAAAGCTAAGGGGTATCGTGCCGGATTGATCGGCAAACTGCATGTAAATCCGGAGGATGCTTTCCCTTTTGATTCCCATACGATTCGTGGGGCTAATTTTAATCGCAAACAAACGGTTGAAGAATATGCGGCGGAGGCAGCCGGATTTTTTAAAGCCAGTGGAGACAAGCCGTGGTTTCTCTCAGTAAATTATCCGGATGCGCATCACCCTTTTATTAAAAAAATCAATGGCCGCCCGGTTGATCCGGTATCGGAAAAAGATGTGAAAGCCATGCCTTGGGTGGGAGTGGATACGCCACGGCTACGTGAAGAGGTGGCTAATTATTATAACTGCCTTGCCAGGCTCGATGATGGTGTGGGTTTGCTGCTGGCCGAGTTGGAAAAAACGGGGCAGGCGGATAATACGATTATTTTTTATTTTGGGGATCATGGGGCGCAGTTTCCTCGCGGCAAAGGATCGGTTTATGAAGGCGCTTTGCGCGTGCCCTTGATTGTTCGCTGGCCGGGTGTGGCGAAGGCTGGCTTAGTGAGAAAGGAACTCGTCTCTACGGTTGACCTGTTGCCGACGTCGCTGGCAGCAGCGGGGATCGCAGCACCCTCCAATTTGCCAGGCTGGGATTTGAAACCTTTGTTAGTTGGATCTACGCCGGATAAGTGGCGTAAATATATTTTTGGGTTTACTACCGGTTCTTTCCCTCGCAATTGTTTCATTCAACATTCCCTTCGTGACGATCGTTACAAATTGATTTCGAGTCCAAGGCCCGGCACAAAAAATCTCATCTCCGGTAGTTATCTTGATGAATCACATCAACATTTTGTTATTTCAGGAGCGACCGCTGATGATCAGGCGACCGTGAGCCCCACTGTAAAAAAGGCCTTTGCCCTCTGGTCGAGTCCGCCGCGTTACGAGCTTTATGATCTAAAAGAGGATCCATACGAATGGAATAATCTGGCGGATGATCCGGCTTACGCTGAAACCAAAGCCCGCTTGATCAAGGGGCTGGTCGATCTTCAAAAACACACACGCGATCCCTTTCTTGAGCAGAAAAACGTGGAGGCTTTTGTGGCGGAGCAACTGGGTAATCGAGATATGAAATACCGCAGGCAGAAGGATTTTAGCTGGTCCTATTTGAAGAGTTTTTCGCAGTGGAGGAAAGCGATGAAGGAATAGAGCTCAAGCTTCGCCTCGGCTCATGGTAAGGATATATTTCATTGAAGAGGGGGTGTCAGCCTTGGATTTCCCGCCAGTAGGCTTCGATGCGCCAGCTGTGGTAAGCCAGGCGACGAAGCCATCGCGCTCCATCAAGGGCCTGGTCCAGTTCATCATCCGTCAGTTCTCCTTTGGCAGCCCTGCTGATCAAATGGGAGCGGATTTGGTTTTTGTCGAGCTCTAACTCAGTGGCCGTTGAATTGAGTCCAGGTTCCATTTTAATAGGCTGTGCCGCATCGATTTCTGTTGCCAGATCTGTGAAAAGTTTTGCCAGTCTTTTGCTGATTTCTTGAAATTTTTCCTGGTGTTCGAGGTCATCAAAACGCGAATCCAGCAGGCGTTCCGTAAGGCGTTCACAATGATCTATGACATGCAGCAAGGCGAACAAGGTTTTCAGATCGAGGTCTTCTTCGTTTGCTGATTTTCCTATGCTGACAGCGAAGGCCCGGGCTTTGGAGATTGCTTTCAGTATCTCATTCGGTGGGTGATTTGCCTGGCGAACATTTCCATCTGACAAAAGGATGCCGGCCAGTTGCAGAGCGGCTGAACTTACGGCGCGGGCGGAGGTTTCAAGAGCACCTATTGCGGCATCAGGAATTGCGAGCAACTTTGGATTCAGTGCAGCACTCAAAGGGTCCTCACGCTTCGGAAACAGTCGTTCTATGAAGCGGGCAAATTGATTTGTGAAGGGCAGTGCCACGACGACACCTATAAAATTGAATACAGTGTGGAAAGCGACGGCGACAATTTCAGGTGAATTCTCCGTCATTTCCGGGGCATAGGATTTCCATAACCAGAGATAGAGAGGCAGAAAAAGAAAAGCCCCGATACCAGTGAGAAGATTGTAAATGACGTGAGCAAAACCCGTTCGTCGTGATCCTGTGTTGCCGCCTATGGTGGCCAGAGCTGCCGTCGCGGTGGTGCCGATATCTGCACCGATGATGACCGCTGCGGCCTGAGGCAGATCAATTACACCTGTATGCAATGCTGTCAGGGCGGCTGCGACGGTGGCGCTCGATGACTGGGTGATAAGTGTCAGGGCAGCACCGAGTAAGAGTAGAATCACCCTCCCTCTGATGCTTCCCGCATCAAAGCCGCTGAGGTCAATCCAGTCGCGCGCACCAGCCAGCCCGGTTTGCAGGTAGGAAATCCCTAAAAAAATCAGCGCGAATCCTGCCAGAGCTTTGCCCCATCCGCGGAGCACAGGATGTTTTTTTGCCATATAAAGAAAAGAGGCGATCAGGAGAAGAGGAAGCGCGGCCGTTCCCAGTTTCAATTTAAATCCCACCACTGCCACGATCCATCCTGTAACCGTGGTGCCAATATTCGCTCCGAAGAGAATGCCGAGTGATTGGGAGAAAGTGATCAGGCCAGCTCCGACAAAACCCATCGCGACCACTGTTGTCGCGCTCGATGACTGAACGATAGCGGTGAAGGTGGCGCCAGTGATCGAACCTGACAGGGGAGTTCGAGTGGCTCGTCCCAGCCATTGGACCAGGCGTTTCCCTGCCAGATTTTTTAAACCGGAGGTCATGATGCCCATGCCGAACAGGAACAGTCCGAAACCTCCAATCGCCTGAAAAAGTGCTTCCATCTTTGGTGAAATTCGTTCTGATTGAGTCAAATGTCCACTAGCCAGAAGTTGGAATATTCACCATGATCCGAGTTCCACAATTGTGGGATGAGACAGTCGCCTTCCACTGCCCGAGGCAACACATGAAGTTTACGCGGGGGAGAGGTGATTTATATATCTTTACTCTTCCGGTGGCGCTTGCTTAAAGTGTCGCGATGAATTTTAAATCCCTTTTTCTATTACCTCCTATGAAATATTTGACTGTACTTGCGCTTCTTTTACTGGGTTTTTGTGCGTGTCCGCTTAAGGCCGTTGACGAACCTGTCGCTTTGTCGCCAACGGTTGCGGAAGTTTCCTATGGGCCTCATGAGATGAACGTCTTGGATTTCTGGAAAGCTGAGGGTGAGGGACCGCGACCGCTATTGGTTTACATTCACGGTGGAGGATGGGTGGGGGGTGACAAATCCAAGTCTGGCCCAGGAATCAAACCCTTTCTGGATAAAGGAATATCCGTGGCGGCGGTAAACTATCGTTTGAGCGGAGAGGCCCCATTGCCGGCACCGGTTCACGATGCGGCTCGTGCGATTCAGTTTATTCGATCCAAAGCAACGGAATGGAACATTGATAAAAACCGCATCGCTTTGACTGGTGGCAGTGCAGGGGCCTGCACTTCGATGTGGATCCTGTTGCATGATGATCTGGCTGATCCAGAATCCAAGGATCCGGTTCTACGTGAGTCCACCCGGGTGCAGGGAGCTGCCGTCAGGGGCGGGCAGACGTCGATTGACCCCAAGGTGATCGAACCATGGTTGGGGCCGAATGTTCTCAAGCATCGCATGATCAATATGGCTGTGGGGGAGGAGACCATGGAGGGAGCTTTGGAAAATTACGACAAACACAAGGCTTTTTTTGTTGAATTTTCACCCTACAATCACGTGAGCAAGGATGATCCGCCTTTGTTAATGACTTACGGTAACGACATGACCTTACCTTCAAAAAATTCAGGGCACGGCATTCATCATCCGGTTTACGGGGTGAAGCTGAAGGAAAAATCTGATGGTGTCGGGCACGAATGTCACCTGCTTATTCAAGGGGTGTCCAAGTCAGATAAGTATGCCAATGCGAATGACTTTCTGTTCAAGGTGTTGTTAAAGTAAAACGAAGTTGGAATTTCGTTATACGATAAAGTGCCAGGCGAAGATCAATGGCCTGTTTTCAATCTCACAGGGACATCTCGAATATTACTCGGGTCCCTATCACAACAAGTGGTTCGTTTTTGTGTGGCGGGCAACCTTTCTGAATGATCTCCCGGATGGGGAGAGACTTGATGATGGGTCTGGCTTCGTGGTTGTAGGCAGGCGTATGCCGGATTACTGGGAATTTGGGTCAGCCTGGGGGACCCCCGAACGATCACCCGGTGGCATTTTGCTGATGCTCTCCCAGCTTTGTTTTAGTATTTTGTTGTCAGACGAACGGTGCAAACTGATCAGGTTGCCGTCTTTATCGGTAATTTTGATAATCGAACCAAGGATGCTGTCCCTAGGGGGAGTTGTGCTGGTACTTTGGGAAATTTCTCGAACAGGAAAGGACTGCGTTTTGATCTTCTCGGTGTGATTGTAGGCCAGATCTTCTAATTTTGTTTCTCCATGAATCAGCCACAGGGGTTTTTGAGCAGTAAGCTTTTTCCCTTTTCTGCGTTTGACCGGGGTAGTGGGTTCATGGGAATACCACCACTCCTTCACTTCGTATGTCTTCTGGTCGGCAATTGGGAGGGGGTTGGTGTACACTGCTTGCTCAACGATCACGTAATACTCAAGTGAGGCGCCAGCCAACTGGATTCGGGACAGGTTTTTGATGGTAATTTCAAAAGAGGTAGGATCAGTGATCCACTTGAATTCATAGTTGAGAACTTCGATCCGCTCGGTACTTTCCTGATGTTTTATAAAATTGATTTCCAGATTATAATTCGATTGCAGTGGATTGATTATCAGCCAGTTTTTGATGAATAATTGATCATCAAGGCTGAGACTGAGGATGGGCAGTTCGAATTTTTTTCCATCTTTACGCTGGATGGTGGCTTTGCTTTTATCCTGGCTGATTGAAAGTAAATTGGCCTCTATGGTTTGCGCTTTTTTGTCAGTAAAGAGGTGATATTCTTTTTCCTGGGCGGCCAGGCAAAGCCACGCAGGGGTAAAGAACACCAGGCACAGAGTCGCAATAAGGCGTGGATGAAAGTGATTCGTCAGAGTTGAGGAAAAAAAGGACATGGTTTCTTTTTGATTCGACAGTCAGGGCAGCAGAAGCGTTGAATATCTGATTGCAGGACTGGCTGGAGCATTGCCGTGATCCTTGCAGGATAAAGCTTTTTTGCCTTCTATAGAGGCACACTCACAGAAAAAGGTTAATTTTGCGTAAGATATAGCAATATATTGGAGTTCATAGTTGGAGTAATGACGCTTTATCCTTGTAAATCGTATGATTTCGAATTGATCATTCATGAAACCGGAGCCCACATGCAACCCTGAAACATTGATGGATTTCACCGAGTTGATGGTCTCGCACCAGACACGTTTGCTGGCTTATATCCGCTCTTTGGTATCGAATCCCGATGTTGCCAAAGATGTTTTGCAGCAAACCAATCTGGTATTGTTGAAAAAAGCAAAAGACTTCCAGCTGGGCACCAGCTTTTCTGCCTGGGCGAGGAGGGTGGCTTATTTTGAGGTGTTGACCCAGCGTCGAACGATGGGGCGGGAGCGGATTTTGTTTGATGCCGATTTATTAGAAAAAATGGCGACAACCGCCGAGCTGCGCAGCGACCATTTTGAGGACCGTCGCGAAGCACTTAGGGAGTGCATGCGTCTTCTGCCTGATAAACTTAAGAGCATGCTTGCTGAGCGTTATGTGGATCAGAAGGGGGTGGGCCGGATCGCGAAAGAAGTGGGAATAACAGCCAATGCGGTATCGCAGCAGCTCTTCCGCACAAAAACAAATTTAATGAAGTGTGTGTCACGACGGCTGCAGTTGGTTATGCAGCAAGAGAAGGGAGAGGGTGCAGGGAAAAATTTATAATCATGAGTAAGCAAGGGGTGATGAAAAAATTAGAATCTTTATTAGCGGAAAAATTCGCTGGAGGGCTCGATGTGGGCCGGGAGGATGAGCTGGTCGAATTGCTGAAGCAGAGCGAGCAGGCGAGAGCGTATTATTTCGACTACTGCGAGTTGAACACCGTGCTGGAATCGGACGGGGATTTGCATCGCGACTTGGCCGGGAACCGCCTGCCGGAAAATGTGGTGGCTTTATCGACTGAACATCTTCCGAGGAATTCGATGGAGAAGCCGATGGAAACCGGTCTTTCAGTGGCGGCAACTGACGGGAAAAGGGCAGGTTTGTCGAAGGCTTGGTGGAGCGTGGCAGCTGCAGCTGTAATCGTGGCTTTGTTAGCTTTGGCCAGCTTGGCGTCGTCAGCCAAGACGGATGGCAACAGGCTTGTGGTGGTGCCTGGAGATCTCGCGGATGAAGTAGCGGGGGAGAGCTCCAGGGTAGCCGGGGAGGATGAAAATACAGGGGTGACAGACGGGGAGGAAAAAGTTGTAGAGCTTGCCGCATTGCAAACGCTTAAAGCCGGTGAAGAAAAAAAGCTGACCCCGGTGCAGCCGGAAGTGGTTGCAGTGGAGGAAGCGCATGATTCCAATCCGATGGACAAGTATGAGGAGATGTTACTCACTGCTGTACAACCCGGATCCTTGAAGCGCCCTCCGACACCATTTTCCAGTGAGCAGGGTGAGTCGGAAAAAGTTTCCTTTAACCGGGATATTCGTCCTTTGCTGGCAGACAACTGTTATCAATGTCACGGCCCGGATGAAAAATCCCGTGAGGCGGATCTTCGCATTGACCTGCCGGAAGAGGTGTTTGCTGATCGGGGGAAGGATAAAGCGGAATTGATCAAACGCGGGGATCCCGCCAAGAGTGACTTGTACCGTCGCATGATTGCCCGTGATCCGGATGACTTGATGCCTCCGGGGAATTCTCACAAGGTTCTCAAGCCACAGCAGATTGCCAAAATAAAAAAATGGATCGAGCAGGGAGCGGAGTGGGAATCGCATTGGGCTTTTATCCCGCCCAAAAATGAAGAGCTTCCGAAAGTGAAAGGCAAGTGGGGAGTCAATGAGATTGATCGTTTTGTGCTGGCTAATCTGGAAAAAAAAGGTTTACCGCCCTCACCGGAAGCGGATCGACGCACCTTGATCCGGCGGGTGACTTTTGATAGCACCGGGCTTCCTCCGACGCCGGAAGAGGTAGAGCATTTTGTCGCTGATCGCTCGGATGATGCCTACGAAAAACTATTGGATCGTTTGCTGGACTCCCCACGTTATGGAGAGCACCGCGCCCGCTACTGGTTGGATGCTGCTCGATATGGAGATACCCACGGTTTGCATTTGGACAACTACCGCAGCATCTGGCCCTACCGGGACTGGGTGATCCGGGCTTACAACCGCAATCTACCTTTTGACCAGTTCACCATCGAGCAGTTGGCCGGGGATTTGTTGCCGGATCCAAGCCAGGATCAGTTGGTGGCAACGGGCTTCAATCGCTGCAACGTGACCACCAGTGAAGGGGGAGCGATTGAGGAAGAGTTTCTCAGCCGCTATGCGATCGACCGGGTGGCGACCACTGGATCGGTGTGGCTGGGGCTCACCCTGGGATGCGTCCAGTGTCATGACCACAAGTTTGATCCGATCAAGCAGAAGGAATTCTATTCAATGATTGCCTATTTCAACAATAGCGCGCAACCGGGTATGGACGGCAATTCGATTGAAAGTCCGCCGTCGATCCGGGTCTACCCTTCCAAAAAAGTCGAGAATGAAGCGAAGAGCCTGGAACAGCAAATTGCTGTCGAGGGCAAGGAACTGGATGAGCTGAGAAAAAAAGACAAGGAAGCCTTTGCGGCCTGGGTGAAGGACCAGCAGCAGGTTTTAAAAGATGGCAAAGAATTGCGCTTGCCGGGTGCCTTGCTTGAGAAAACAATGAGTTGGGAGGCGAAGGGCAAATCGTTGAATTTAGGTGATATTGCCGGGTTCAATAAATCCCAGGCTTTCAGTATCAGTTTGCACCTCGAAGTACCGGCAGAGCCTGGACGGGCCGTGGTTTTATCCCGGGTCGATCCAAAAAACGGATTACGTGGTTATCGCCTGGTATGGGAGGATCAAGGCCTGACTCTGGAACTGATTGAACGGTGGCCTGACCTCACTTTGAGGAGAGGCACGTCACGCAGGTTTAAGGAGGGATCGAAATCTGATGTGGTGATAACCTATGATGGTTCCGGTACGTCGGAAGGGATTCGGTTTTTCTATAATGGAAAATTTCCAGGTACCCGGTTTTTGCGCAACTGGGCAGATACCATGGAAGGGGATTTTAATGTTAAGGCACCGCTGAAGCTTGGCGGTAAACCGGATGAAGGGGGTAGCACGGTATCAGTGAAAGAGCTTCAGATTTATGACCGCAGGCTGAATGATGCGGAAATGGATTTGCTCTATACCTTGCGTCGCACAAGCAGCCTGGTGAAGAAGGGGAAGCGCAGCGATGCCGAGAATAAATCCTTGTGGCAGATCTATGCGGTGAAAAAAAACGAAGCTTACCGCCGCTTGTTTTACAAGCGTTCGGATTTGCAGGCGAAGAGGAGTAAGATCATCAGCCGGGTGGCCGAAACCCTGGTGTGGAAGGAGAAAGACGAGCAGCCTTTTGCTTATGTGCTGGATCGTGGAGAGTATGACAAGCATAAGGAAAAAGTATCACCTGGCGTTCCTGCCGTTCTCAACCCATTGCCCGAAGGGGCACCGATGAATCGCCTGGGACTTGCCCGTTGGCTGGTGGATCGGAAAAACCCGCTGACAGCCCGCGTGACGATCAATCATTTCTGGGCCGAGTTGTTTGGGATGGGACTGGTGAAAACGGCTGGGGATTTTGGAGCCCAGGGAGTGACTCCAAGTCATCCGGAACTTCTCGACTGGCTGGCAGTCGACTTCATGGAGGGTGGCTGGGATGTGAAGGCGATGTATAAGGAGTTGATGATGTCAGCCACCTATCGGCAGTCGTCTCGGGTGACTCCAGAGTTGAGAAAAAAAGATCCGGAGAACCGTATGCTTGCCCGGGGGCCACGTTTTCGTCTAGATGCCGAAGTGATTCGTGACCAGGCTCTGGCGGCTGGCGGGGTGCTGGTAAATAAAATCGGCGGGCCGGGGGTGAAACCCTATCAACCTGCGGGACTGTGGGCTGCGGTGGGATACACTGGCAGTAATACCCAGACTTTTTCACAGGATTACGGTAAGGCGATTTACCGCCGCAGCATATATACATTTATCAAACGGACGGCTCCACCACCAAATATGAGTCTATTCAATGCTCCTAACCGGGAGAGTTGTGTGGTGGTTCGAGAGCGCACTAATACCCCCTTGCAGGCACTGGTGTTGATGAACGATCCCCAGTATGTCGATGCAGCAAGGCAGCTGGCAGCCAGGACGATCCGCAATGGAAAAAATACCGATGAGAGAATCGCCTATCTTTCCAGGGTGTTGTTGGCACGTCCGCTCAGTGGCGATGATCTGGAGATCATGAAGGATTCTTATCAGGCCTTCAAGAATAGTTACCGTCAGGATACCGCCGCAGCCAGGGCATTACTGGCATCGATGCCGCTCACCGCAGGTGGAAAATTGACCCCGGTGGAGATCGCCTCGTGGGTCATGTTGGCGAATCAGATGTTGAATCTGGATGAAGTGATTAACAAAAATTGAGGGCTGGCTGAATATATACTGAATATCAAAATGAATCCGATCAACGAATACATACAGCAGGAAACACGCCGCCAGTTTTTTGGCAAATCAGCGATGGGGCTGGGAACAGCTGCTTTGGCTTCTCTCATGGGAAGGGGGCAAGCGGGGGCAGTGGGGCAGCCGCAAGTCAGTAGTGGTGCGATTCCGCGCGAATTTCGCCACATTGCGCCCAAGGCTAAGCGGGCGATCTATCTGTTCATGGCCGGTGCGCCGGCACAGCAGGATCTGTTTGACTACAAACCTAAGATGAAGGAATGGTTTGACAAGGATTTGCCTGAGACGATCCGCAACGGTCAACGTCTGACCACGATGACGTCGAAGCAGAAACGTTTTCCTATTGCTCCGACCATTTATGATTTCAAGCAACATGGACAATCGGGCACCTGGGTGAGTGAGCTGTTGCCCTACACCGCTCGTATGACCGATGACATTGCGGTGGTGAAATCGATGTGGACGGAAGCGATCAATCATGACCCTGCCATCACTTATATCCAAACGGGAAGACAGATTCCGGGTTGGCCGAGTCTGGGATCCTGGTTGAGTTACGGTCTAGGCAGCGAAAACCAGGATTTGCCTTCTTTTGTGGTACTCAACTCCAGCTGGAGCGGAAGAAAGGAAGCACAGGCTTTGTATGAACGCCTGTGGGGCAGTGGTTTCCTGCCATCCAAGCACCAGGGGGTGGCTTTGCGTTCGCAGGGCGATCCCGTGCTGTATCTTTCCAATCCCAAGGGAGTGGATTCTCACCGTCGCCGGATGATGCTCGATGGTTTGAGGAAAATGAACGAAAACCAGTATCTGCGCGGAGGGGATCCCGAAACGCAGGCGCGGATTGCCCAGTATGAAATGGCTTTTCGGATGCAGACTTCAGTTCCGGAATTGACCGATATGAAATCGGAACCGAAAAGCACCTTTGAGCTTTACGGTGAAGATTCGAAGAAGCCCGGAACTTTTGCTTATAATTGTTTGTTAGCTCGCCGGATGGCAGAGCGCGGTGTGCGCTTCACCCAGATTTTTCATCGTGGATGGGATCAGCATGGCAATTTGCCGGGCGACCTTCCCAAGCAGTGCATGGATGTGGATCAGGCGAGTTGGGCCTTGGTGCAGGATCTCAAGCAGCGGGGTTTGCTGGACGATACCCTGGTGATCTGGGGTGGGGAGTTTGGGCGCACGATTTATTGCCAGGGAGGACTGACTAAAAAGAATTATGGTCGGGATCATCATCCACGTTGTTTCAGTATCTGGATGGCTGGAGGTGGTGTGAAAGGGGGCGTGGTGCACGGTGAAACAGATGACTTCAGTTATAATGTCGTTGAAGATCCGGTGCATATCCATTCTTTGAATGCGACTATTTTGCACCAACTGGGTATTGATCACGAACGATTCAGTGTCAAGCACCAGGGGCTTGATGCCCGTCTGACCGGGGTGGAGGATGCGCCTTTGATCAAGGGGGTACTGGCTTGAGGGTGCATGCCTGGGGAGTGGATAATGCTGCTCTGGAATGACAGAATCGGAGTTCTGTCCCACGCTTCTGTTCCAGGCTCTTTTCCATATGCTGGGTAAAGATTGGGGTCGACTCGGTTGAATCGGTGTCCGATACTTGTCATGTGACCGGAATCGATAAAAGGATATCATGATGAAGCTGAGCACTCTTGTGCGATTGGATCAAAGTGCCAAACGAGTGGCTGAAATTGTCGGGGTACTGGCAAAATACGGCTTGGCGGATTGGCTCTCGCATTTGGATTACGACTGGCTGCAGCGTTATTTGAAGGGTGGCAAAATCGAAGAAATGCGAGACCTGACCACTCCGCAGCGCATTCGTTTGTCGATGACCGAGTTGGGAACCAGCTTCATCAAAATTGGGCAGATTCTCAGTACCCGGCCCGATCTGATTGGGGCCGAGTTGACCGAAGAGTTGTCTAAGCTGCAATCGAACACTCCGGCTGATGATTATGAACAGGTTTCCAAAACCATCAAAGCAGAACTTGGAAGCAGCCCGGATGACTTGTTTGAGAGCTTCGAACACGAAGCCTTGGCGTCGGCTTCAATAGGTCAGGTTCATCGGGCTGTTTTGAAAAGTGGTCAGGAGGTGGTGGTCAAAGTTTTGCACGAAGGCATTGAAGAGGTGGTGAAACAGGATTTGGAGATTCTTTCCGGCCTGGCGGAACTGGCTGAGAAAAATTCCACCCAGTTGAGTTCGTATCAACCTGTGGCCAATGCCAAGTATTTCGAACGAACCCTGCTTAGGGAGATGGATTTTGAATATGAGCGACGGCACCTGGAGGCTTTTGCGAAAAATTTTCAGAATGATCCGCAGGTGCATTTTCCTGAGGTTTATGCAGAATACTGTTCGCGCCGGGTGTTGGTGATGGAGCTGTTGCGCGGGGTGGCAGTGTCTGATGAAGAGGGGCTTAAAGCATCGGGGGTGGATCTTTGTGAGTTTGCCTACTGTGGGGCCAACATGTACCTGGACATGATTTTCCGGGATGGTTTTTACCATGCCGATCCGCATCCAGGCAACCTGATGCTTCTCGAGGGTGGGATTGTGGGGGTGCTTGACTGTGGCATGGTGGGCAGGATAGACGCCGAACTCCGGGAGGGGATTGAAGACATGTTGTTGGCAGCGGTGGAGGGGGATTCAAATGAACTGGCCGAGCAGGTGATGAGGATTGGCCAGACCCCGCCGGAATTAGATCGCGATGAGTTGCGCAGTGAAATCGGTGATTTCCTTGCCGATTATGTTGGCCAGTCAATGGCTGATTTTGATACCGCAGGGGCGATGACCCGTTTGCTCGAGGCGATTCGAGGTTTTCACATCATCATGCCCTCCAGTTTTGGCTTGTTGTTGAAAACCCTGGTGACTCTGGATGGCACATCAAGATTGTTGACACCCAATTTCAGTCTGGCATCGATGATCAAACCTTATTACAAGAAGGCGATCAAGCGGCGTTTGAGACCGAAACGTTTACTGAGTGAAGTGCATCGCTCTTATCGTGACTGGAAACGCCTGGCCGATGCTTTGCCGCGGGATCTGACGGACATTATCGCCCGGGTTCGCAAAGGGACCTTTGAAGTGCAGCTGGAGCATCGACGACTGGAGGGCACGGTGGATCGACTGGTGACCGGATTGCTGACAGCGGCCTTGTTTGTGGGCTCGGCGATGATGTGGAGTACTGCCGCGCCACCAACCTTCAAGGGGGTTTCCCTGTTTGGAGCGACAGGTTGTGTGTTGGCTTTTTGGATGGGCTTTCGTCTGTCACGCACGATTCGCAAAAGCAAAAAACGAGCAAAAAAGTGAGGGGGTGGATTGCTTTCACTCATCCCCGGAAGAGGTGCCCAGTATTTCCATTACTTGTTGGCGTCTGCGGTCTGCCTGGTCACCAAAAATGACTAGAATGTCTTCCTCTTCGAGTTTTTGAATTGCGGTTTTGATACTCTGCCCGGCATCGTTACAGACGGTGATTTCATCCTGATTAAAGCCGCAATTTCTCAAGGTTTCTTCAAATTTATCAGGCACCAGTTCCGGTGGCTGGCCGTGTAGGTCATACCAGTTTGAGCAAATGATATGATCAAAACTTTCCGCTGCAGCTTCAGCCATTGCCAGGAAGTGATCACTTCTCCGGTTGGCTGGGCTGGACAGGATGCAGATGCGTTTGCCTTCGCTCTCCATGTTTTCCACCAGTTCGCCGATGGCTCTGACCCCTTCCGGGTTGTGGGCGAAATCAAGCATGACCGTGAAATCCTTGTCATGAATGATGTTGCTTCGCCCGGGGCTGTTTTCAAAGCTACAGGTAAATTTTCTCAGTGCGGTTCTGATGGATTCGATCGTTATTCCCATGTTGTGGGCAAGGGCGATAGCGGACATGGCGTTGTCTATATTGTGTTGGGCCAGCCCCTCGAAGGTGGCAGGGATTTCCCAGGTCTTCAGCACAATGGTTTCTTCACCGTTGGCGCGGATGACGATGTGCTCCGTTTTTTTGTTTTTTGATTTCCCCAGGGTGACAACACTGTCGACATTGGCTATGGGAATCATGATGCTGCTGTTATCGGGGTCGCGGGTGACCAGACTGAGCTTGCGCTCACCGAGATGTTGAATCATGTCGATGCAAAGAGGGTCGTCTGCATTCAAGACGACTGTGTCCTGGGACAGCTCGGCAACAAGCTGGTGCAGCTCCGCCATTTCTTCCAGGCTGTGAAGACCATCAAAGCCGAGATAATCGGGAGTGATGTTCAATACCGCACTGACGGTGCAGGCGGAAAAGCCCATGCCGCTTTCGAGTATGCCCTCCGGGGAGGTTTCGAGCACTGCGGCTTCCAGTCTGGAATCACTGAGAACAGTTCTGGCACCGCTAAACCCTGCCTGGTCCCCTTGCAAAACCAAGTGACCGTTAATGTAGGCACCATCGGAGTTTGCCATGCCGGTATTCAGGCCAGCCTGGCGCAGGATGGCATCCAGCATTCGGCAGGTTGTGGTTTTGCCATTGGTGCCGGTTATGGCAGCGCAGAGAGGAAGGCCATTGCAGGTGATGACTGTCGGGAAGAGGTGCTCGACAATCGTTCTGGGAATGGACCCCGCTTTTCCTCCTTCGGTGGCACTGTGGGGGCGCAAACTGGGGCCGAGATTAATGGCGTAAATACCTCCTCCCGTTTCCAGGTAGGAGCGGGAGATATCACTCGAAATGAAATCAACTCCGACTATATCCAATCCAGTCACAGCGGCTACCCGTTCAGCCATGGCAATGTTGTCTGGATGGGTCTGATCGATGACCTCGACCGAGCTGGTATCCGTGTTCATGTCGATCATTTGTTCATGGTCTCCGTGCACATGGTTTGACCTGCGGCGTGCTACAGCTACGACGGAGTTTGCCACAACTAGAAAACGGTGGTTTTCGCCGGGAATAAAGGTTTCGATAATGATCTGTTCACATAGTTTTTGAATACGACCAAAAACAGCTTCCAGTTCTGATTCGTTAGGAACTTTAAAAGCGACTTTGTTGCTCTTTGCTCCCATGGCAGGTTTCACCACTACCGGATACTCGAATGACTGCGCATGCAACTTGGCCTGTTCCAAAGATGAGGCACTAGCCTGTCGGGGAACGGGAAAACCTGCATTTTTAAGCAGGGTATTACTTAGGAATTTGTCACGTGAAACCATGCTGCCCGGAACCGTTGTGTCACTGGTGATGGTTCCGTAAACGAGCTTTCGATGCACTCCGTATCCTGCTTGAATGATGCGCGAGGAATCATCTGTCCGGTGCCAGGGGATATGGCGTTTTTCCAGGGCCTGGATGAGGGTTCGGGTATCGTCATCCAGCGCAGCTTGAACAGTTGTTTTGAGGAAGTGAGTGATCTGTTGCTCGATGTTGAAACTGTCAGGGGCTTGCAGGGCTTCTGGAAGGGTGATACCAAAACGGCGCTGTAATACGGCAAAGATAATCTTGAAACTCAGGGGGGTGGCGAGCCGGGCGATAGTTGAGGATTCGTATTCAAAAACTGCTTCGAAAGAGGTGGATGAGTTATGGGGGCTGGCAACCCGGGCACTCTGTTGAAATTTGAGCTGGCACCCCGTCAGGTTTTGTAGAGCCAGAGCAATGGCTGGTATCAGATCGATGACGTTGATACCGGTGCGATCCCCTTGAGCGGAGTCAGCGATTTCGGCAAAACCGGTGATCAATTCCGACAGGGCCTTATTGAGAGCATTCCGGTCAGCCAGACGCGGGCTTTGCTGGAGTTCAGGGAAATCGAACCTGATTCGTAGAACGGGATGTTTGCAGTAACGGTTGGGGCCTGCGAGAGCTGTGATGCGGGTGATTTTCATGAAAATGCTGGAGTAATAGACATCGAGGGAAATGACATATTTATTGTTCTAAACGCACTTCACAAAGCCACTGTTTGGTATACAGTGGCCGCTATGGCGCAAGTTCCAAAGAAAAAAATAGCAGTGAAAAAAGCAGGCAGGCCGGCCGGGCAAATCCAATTGGATGTGACCTGTTCCCGACAGTTCACCTCATGGCTGCAGGAGCAGAATCTAAGTCTGGCGTTTACCACTTATCAAGCAGGTAAGGTTTTTTTTATTGGCTCGACCAATGATGGCAAAGTAACGGTTTTCAACCGCAATTTCCAGCGTGTGATGGGGCTGTGTTGTCCGTCACCGGGCACTTTGTGGATGAGTACGCTGTACCAGCTGTGGAGGTTGGAGGATACCCTGGAGCCGGGTCAGACTTCGGGGCCATACGACAGACTCTATGTGCCACAGGTTAGCTACATCACCGGAGACGTGGATGCCCACGATATTGCCATTGATGAAAAAGGCGTGCCTATTTTTGTGAATACGATGTTTTCCTGTCTCGCCCGCCCCAGCGTGTCACGCAGCTTTGCTCCGGTGTGGAAACCTCCCTTCATTTCACGTCTGGCAGCCGAGGATCGCTGTCATCTGAATGGTCTGGCGATGGATGGTTTCGAGCCGGCTTACGTAACGGCGATTGCGACCACGGACGTGCATGGGGGCTGGCGTGAGCATCGCCGCGATGGAGGGGTGGTGATTGATGTGCGGACCAATGATATTGTATGCGAAGGCCTGTCGATGCCGCACTCGCCCCGCTTGCACAATGGAGAACTCTATGTGTTGAATTCCGGGGAGGGGTATTTTGGTAAAGTGGACCGCAAGTCGGGCACGTTCGAGCCGATTGCCTTTGTGCCGGGCTACGCCCGCGGAATGGGATTTTTTGGAGACTTTGCCATTGTGGGACTCTCCTTGTGCCGGGAGAACCGGACTTTTTCCGGCTTGAATCTGGACGATGCGCTGGATGAGAAAAAGGTGCAGGCGCGGGCGGGTTTGCAGGTGATCGATTTGCGCACGGGGGATTCGGTGCATTTTCTGGAGTTGAAGGGGGATGTGCGGGAGTTATACGATGTGGTGGCGATCCCGAACACACGGGCCCCTTCGGCCGTTGGGTTTCTGACCGATGAAATTCGTAGAAGCATAAGCATCCAGCCGGTGCAGGGGATTCATCCTGCTCCCAAGAAGGTGGAGGTGGGCAAGTCCCTGGCAGCGAGGAGCAAGGATAAGGAGATAGAGAAAAAGCCGCTGGATTCCCAGGATGGAAACTGAAATAATCCAGATTCGTATTGCCGGGGAGGATGAAGATCTGGAAAAGTTCCGTTCGTGGTTGCCTCAGGCCTTTCTAAGTTTGCCGCGCCCCTTGTTTTTTCTGGCAGAAAATAAAACCGATGGGGAAGTGATTGCGATGGGGTCCTTACGGATCCTGGGAAAAAAGGGGAACAAAACAGGGCGTTTCCAGCTCTTTGTTTTGCCTGAATTCCGCCGTCAGGGAAGCGGCACTTTTTTGATGCAGGCAATGAGCGGGCACGCGGTCAAAGAAGGCGTGGGGAAGATGCTTGCCGGAATTCCAATTGCCGAGCACAGCGAAGAGAGCCGTTTTTTTGAATCATTGGATGGATTCAGGGTTGTGCGAACTTTGCAGTATTTCGAAATCAAAACAGACGATGCCTGGGCCTTTGTTGCGCCCTTGGCAAAAAGGCTTTTTGAAAAAGAGAAGTTGCCGAAGGGCTATGAGGTTGTTTCGCTTGAGCAGGCCAAACCCCGTCTGGTTAATCAGTTTGTATTGGAGCATCTTGGAGGGATTCCGGATGCCCTGATCAGTCGTTTGCAGGGAGGAGCGAACGGTTTCCTGCCAAAGCTTTCGGTGGTGATTCGTTCGGCGGCAGGCCCGGTGGCAGTGTTACTGATTCGCAAGGGAGAGAGAGGTCTGGTGATTGATTCCCGGGTGGTGGCTCCGGAGGTCCGGGGAACCTGGGTCAATGTGGCCTTGATGTACACCTTTGCCAGAAAGTTGAGAGCTCTGGGGATCGGTAAGGTTTATTTTGAAGGGGATGACCAGTTGCACAAAGATACCATCAAATTGGCCCGGCGTTTTGGAGGCAAACTGCTGGTGAATAATCATCTCTACGGCTGTGATTTGAAGAAGCCGGGTTAGATATCGACGTTTGTGATTTTACGATCTTCATCGGAGAAAAAATCAGATGAAAATTCCAAATGCTTACCGCCCGGGGATCCTTCAATGTGGTCAACTTCCTTAAAACTGAGTAATTCTTTTTCGCTTTCACCAGCGGCTTCAATCCATCGAGCAGTGATACGTTTATAAAATTCAGGTGAAAGCGGGCCAACGGTTCGCAGGCGAATTTCAAAACGCATATCGCGATATAGGTGTACTTGGTTCTGGCGAAGGTTAACCAGCAGTTCAGGGGGCATCCACTTCATGGTATTGTAAATTGCCATGAAGCGTTTGAAACTGCCTTCCGGCAGGGAAGCATATCTCCAGTATCTACCGACAATAGTACCAATGCTGGGTAAAGTGCGGCCACAGGGACATGCTCCTTCAACGGCTATGGCCAAGTCTCCAGTGTCGTATCGCAACAAGGGCATTTGGAGATTTTTGAATGGTGTTACAATCACGCGCCCGGTCTCACCGGGTTTCACGGGCAGGCCATCCTGGTCAACGATTTCTATAAAACAATGTTCGGTGTGGATGTGATAGCGCTGCGCGGAACAGCGAGCAGCAACGATGCCCGCCTCGTTCATACCGTAGTTTTGATGAATCGGGATTTCAAAAATCCGTTCGATGATTGACCGCATCGAATCCGTGACAACAGTTCCTATACCGACAAGGCATTCCAAGCTGTCCACAGGCTTTTTCTGGTTATTGGCCATTATGAGTTCTTCGAATATAGTCGGTGGACTTTCCAGGTACTTTGGCCGGTGTTTTTTGAGCCACTCGATCTGCCATTCACGTGTATTTTCCACATTGCAGCAAACTTCTGGTCCGGTTTCAAAATATAGGCCTTGATGAGACCAGCGCTTGCGTGTGTAAGTTTCACCATTGGCAAGAAGAGAGCCATTTTTCTGGCGAGGGAAAGTCTGCGGGAAACGCATGCGGGCCGCCAGAGCAGTTGGATCCTGCCGGAACCAGCGAGCCTCCCGCTGTCGAAATATGCTGAACATCCGCATGGAACGCTCAGTCTGGGCAACACTGACCGGCCGCCCGGTAGTTCCCGATGATGAGGTGATACCTCCTGCCTTTCCTCCCCGGGGAAGATGAGCGCATTGTAGGGTTTTAAAGTGATCGATGACTTCTTGCTTGGTGAGGATGGGCAAGCGCGAGAGGTCGCTCAGCTTGCCGATCTGGTACATCGATGAATCACCCGTTTGATAATAGGGGATGAAGTCCCGTGCATACTGAATGATCTTCCGCAGGCGTTGCAATTGCTGCTGCTGATGGACTTCTTGAGGTAGAAATTCATTTTCCACCAGACGATCAAATAGCGGCAGCCCTGAATACTGGGGCAATAGTTTCCATCGCAGTTGCTCCTCACGTTCCTGTTCAAGGGTGGTGGGTGAAGCTTCTGGGCTGTGAGTCATGGGTGGAGAGGTGGCTCACAGATTAGAAAAAGCTTTCCAGCCAGGCCAGATGTTCGGGCAGGGTGTAGGCAAGGTCGTATTTTTCGAGCACGGTTTTGCGTGCGGCTTGACGGATTTTTTTGTTTTTGTCAGGGTCATCCAATACTTCCGCTATTTTGGCGGCAATGGCTTCGGTATCGAAAAAATCCACCAGGTAGCCGTTCTCGCCATCAGTGATCACTTCACGCACGGGTTCGGTGTCGGAGGCAATCAGCGGGCAACCACAGGACATCGCCTCGATGGTGCTCCACGAGAGGACAAAGGGCCAGGTGAGGTAGACATGGGCAGACGAGGCCTGCAGAACCTGTACGTATTCATCGTAGGGTAGCAAGCCGGTGAAGTGCAGTCGTGATTGATCAAGGTCCAGTTCTTCCAGCGCAGCTTCTTTGTAGGTTTTTCCTTCCGGGTGGGGATCGCCATACGCGACCCGGTCATCTCCGCAGATGACAAAATGACAATCGGGACGGCGCTTTTGTAGAATCTCGACCGTCTTCATGAATTGGGGAAAGCCACGGATCGGCTCCATGCCGCGGGCGATGTAGGTAACGATTTCCTTTGCCCCGGATAAGTTGAGTCCCAGTCGCGGCAGGATGAGTGGACGGCGGCCATAGGGCCAGGGGCGGAAAAAATTCGTGTCCACCCCGTCATGCAGCACTTTGATTTTGTCTCGATATTCGCCGGGGAATTGGTCCCGCTGCCATCCAGTGGGACTGAAGCCGGCGTCGCAGCTGTAGAGGTCCGTCAGGATAGGGACGTTGCGCACGCGGCTGTGTTTGATTCCTCCGGCTTTGAGGGGGCTGCTTGCATCGAAGTTGTAGAGCGGACTGTCGGCCCGGTAATACCATTCAAAGTAAGCCAGGAGTTTTGCATGGGGGAAAGCATCCTTCATGAACAGGGTAGGCCCCCAGCCGGAGTGCCCGTAGATGATGTCGGGCACGAAGTTCTGCTCTTTTAACTGCGCGGCAATCCGGTAGGCATCCTGGCCGATTTTTACTGCGCTCTCGGTGCCCTGGACAAAGGCATGGGTTTCGGGCACCGTTTCGATTTCACTGCGGAAGAGCCGTTTATCGACTCCTTCGATTTCCCCTTCGCGGCGACCGGTGGCGAATACCACGGTGTGATCCAGACTCTTGCCCATGGCGGTGGCCAGGTGACGGAATTGGGCAGGAAAGTTTTTATGGAGAAAGAGGATGCGCACGGGGAAAAATAAAAATTAGGAATTAGGAATTGAGAATTGAGAATTCATTTTCCCCGGATCCAGTCGAGGTGTTTGGGTAGGTTTTTTTTCAGGCTGTAGTGGTCGATGATGTGTTGGCGGGCTTTTTTGCGAATTTTTTTCATGTCATCCGAGTTGGCAAGAGCTTCTTCGATTCGTCCGGCAATGGCGTTGGGGTCGAAAAAATCAACCAGCAAACCGGTTTCATTATCGGTGACGACCTCAGTCACGGTGGGCACGTCCGAGGCGACGAGCAGGCAGCCGCTGGACATCGCTTCCATCATCGACCAGGACAGGATGAAGGGACGGGTCAGATAGACATGGGCTGAGGATGCCTGGTAGACCTGCCTGAGTTCTTCATGGGGCAACATACCGGGGAAGTGGATACGCTTTTCATCGAGATCCAGAGTTGTGAGCATTTCCTCTTTCCAGCTTTTACCGTCACCGCGTTTCCGGCCATAAACGGTGCGGTTTTCACCGACGATAACTACGTGCATGTCCGGCCGGGTTCTTTGCAGTTTGGCAATGGCGCGCAGGAATTGCGGAAAGCCGCGGTAGGGTTCCATGCCCCAGGCGGTGTAAGTAACCAGTTCTTTTGCCTGAGATAAATCCAGGCCAATACGGTCAAGTTTCAGTTTTGCCCCTTTGGCAGGCTTGCACAGATCGGTGTCGAATCCATCGTTGATCACATCAATCTTGGGCTGCCACTCTTGCGGAAATTGATTGCGCTGCCAGTGGGTGGGGGAGAGTCCCCGGTCGCAACTGTCGAGATCGAGCAGGATGGGGGTATTTTTCATCCGAATGCGAGCCTCGTCATCGACGGAGGGCGGGTAAGCGGGATCAAAGTCTACATCCGAGCCATAGGTGTGGTAAAACCATTCGAAATAACAGAGCAAGCGGCTTTTTGGAAAAACGTCCTTGATGAAGAGGGGCGGACCCCAGCCGGAATGCCCGTAGACCACATCGGGAACGAAGCCTTCTTTTTTCAAGCGCTGTCCCAGGGCATAAACAGCCTCACCGGTATTCACCGCGCGCTCGAGCCCGTGCAGGTAGTGGTGGGTATTTTGATGGATGCTGCGTTTACTCTGGAAGGTGACTCGCCGGACTCCGGGCAGTTCACCTTCCTTGCGAGTGGAACCAAAAACCACCTCGTTGCCCTTTTCCTTTGCCAGCGCTGTAGCGACATGGGGGAATTGGGCTGGAAAATTGTCGTGCAGAAAGAGGATGCGCATGTTGAAAGGAAAGTGGGGGAAGTGTAAACAAGATTGCTGTTTTTGACAGGGCTTTGTTCGGGAAGAGTTTTTTGGTTTTTGGGTTGCTGGCGGGTGGAAGATTAAGGGAGATTACATTTGTTTCGAGGGGCGTGGAGGTTAAGGATGTTTTTTTATTGTCATGTCTGTGCCTGAATCATTTAACAAGCGACCTTATGCTGCCAGGCATTTCCGGCAGATCGTGGACTATGCCCGTCGGCACAATCCCTTTTATCGCGAGTGGTTGGCAGACCCTGATCAGGTTCCGATTCTCGATCGAAAAACTTTTCTCGAAAATAATGAGGCCATTCTCAACGGACGGTCCTCTACGGGAAAGACTTCAGGCTCCACCGGGGTGCCGGTTCGTTATATTCATTCGCCGCACCGGGCCAAAATGGGTCAAAGTGACGTTAATAAATTCGTGAAAGCGCTCGGCGGCAAGCTTTCCTGTCTGCGAATTATTTTACCGAAATCAAAAAAAACCGCTGCGAACCTTTTGGATGTAAAGTTGCCTATACCGGATCAGTTGGAATACATTCTCAAACGACGACGGGAAGGGCAGATCACTGCGATCACTACCTATCCGACCAATGCCGACATGCTGGCGCGGGCAGTTCTTAAGCAAGGGGTCGACGTTTCATTTATCGAGCGTTTTGGTTTGTTCTCGGAAAATGTCGAGCCCTTCCAGATCGAGATCGTCCAGCGGGCTTTTCCCAATGCACGGATCTGGACTTCCTACAGTTCGATGGAATTCGGTATGATTGCGGCGCAATGCCAGCATGAACCGGCCTTTCATCACATCATGGCGCACCGGCTGGGGCTTGAGGTTTTGCGTGAGGGTGAAGATGTGCCTGCTGCCGAAGGTGAGCGGGGCCGGGTGGTGATCACGGATTATGCCAACCGGCTGTCTCCCTTTATTCGCTATGAAATTGGGGACTATGCGGTGAAGGGAACCTGCCCTTGTGGGCAATCGGCCTTGCCTGCTTTGGAAAAAATTTATGGCAAAGTGCGTGGAGCCCTGGTTCACAGGGATGGCAAACGTCATTTGTTTGCCGATCTGTCCTACGCCTTGCGGGACTTGCCGGGCATGCGCCAGTACCAGGTGATTCAGAACGGGATTGAAGATTTTACTGTGAATATTGATGCGGAAAGGCCCATCGACGAGGAAATTTATGCAGTTTTTTGTGATCATTTCGGTTACCTGCCGAAGGATTTGAAGATTGACTACCTGGATGAAATCCCCAAGGGGGATAATGGAAAATTTTATCACTCGATTTGTCGGGTGGA
>DAOUQC010000109.1 GCA_030625775.1 Verrucomicrobiota bacterium | reverse complement strand
TTTTGCTTTGTTCTGATCAGCTGCAAAATCAGCGGTTTGAAAAAAAATCAGGGTTTAAAAAGGGTGAAAGTTTTTTGTGCTAATACCCGGTCGCCGTCTTTGATTTTGAAGATCCATTTTCCGGGAACCAGTTCCCAATCGTGTTCAAGAAAGTAGAAGGTGGAGTTGATCGATCCGATTTTTATCGTCGATGAGAATGGGTCTTGCACCAATATTTTATTGCTATCGGAATTTTTTAGTTCTGGATAACTATTTTCATACTGAAGCTCGGTGTAAGCAGCTATTGGAGTTCCGGTGGTTTTAAAAGTGTAACCAAAGAGAATGCCTTTTTTTGCTGGGATTTGGTCGGTTTTAGAAATGAGCTTCTCTAGTATTAAATCTCCCAACCCTTCATCATCTGCGTCAAAAATTCAAAATTCAAGTATTTCGGCGGTGTCTACATGGCCATTGGTGTCGTGGAAATCTAACAAGCGCAGCCAGCCGTCTTTTGTTATGCGATAGGTGAAGGTGATCTTTTCATGCTTGAGCAAGTAACTTTTTTCCAGGGGAACACGGAGTGGGTAACTTTCCTCCCCCCATTGGATATTCACTCGGTAGTGTGCCGGGACGTAAGTTGTAAGCGGGAGGAATGCTCCATACCTGCCAGATCTCGAGTAGGAGATATGCCGGCTTTCTCTTTTAGGGATAAATTCTTTGGAAACAATTTTGAAGCTATCTGTATAACTCGGTTTCTTGGCGTGCGGGTAGGCAAAAACTCCTATGACATATAAAGCCGTTAGAATCACAATCGAGGTAATGATCCATTCAGTTTTGTTCAGATTGAATCCTTGATCTTGGGAAGTGTTCATGCAGCGGTATCCTTGGCGGGTCTTTTATTTTCATTCCAGGATTTTTCACAGCTTTTGCAGGTGTAATAGTTTTTAGCTACCGGAAGAGGGCAGCCAATGATGAACATAGATAGAAAGGAGAGCCGACGGGTAAGGGTTTCCTTTTTTGTTTTTTCAGACCCACAAAAAGGACAGTATGCGCAGATGTTTGCATCGGGCTCAAAGGGAGCTTCTTGAACGATTTGTTTGCAGTGTTCAAGGTCCTTTTCGGAAATCTGCACTCGCACTCCGCCAATGGCGTTGGAGATCAGCCAATCCATTTGTACCATGTATTCGTCTAGGATAAAAGATTCCACACCGCCAGCGGCGAGCTGTAATCTAAACAGGTGAGCCTCCTCTGTTGTGCTGAATCTGGCGACGGTTATCAATTGATTGCTAGGAATTTGCTTTTTCACCTTCCCTTCCCTTTGCTTGCCGAACCGAGCTTGGAGGGGGGGCAAGGGGGAGGAAGGGGTTAATCCGGTTCATTTCCGCTGATTAGAACACGGAATAATCCTACCGTCAAGCCGATGCCACTTGAACAGGGGGCGCGTCACTTTTCTGGTTGACTGCCCTGAATCGTGGACATAACAATCCATCCCCGCCTTTCTCCTGATCGAAGAAGGGCCAGGTCTTTCCCGGTTCCAAAACCACTCGCTCAAGGAGCCGCGTGAGTCGGGTCGACGCATCGAGCACCAGAACCCGGTCATCCCCGAGCGGCAGTTCCGTTGCCTTTCAGATTACGCCGTCCCTGGATCACCATTCATAAAGTAGGCGGATGCAGACGATCAATCCGATGCAATTCTACCCCAGAAAATTTTGCATCCTTGAATTTGAGGGCTTCATATTCCAGTTGGAAGTATTGCCCGGTGCCGGGAGCCTACGCTGATGCCAAGTTGGCAAGAAAGATGGAGAGCAGAATACCTGATAATAAATTATTCCAAGTCATACGCATACCAATTTTTATATCACATCATCAGAGATTCAGCTAGAAGAGGCTATTCGCAGGGTGTGAATGTAGGGCGAATTTCCATATTTGCCTTGTGAAGCTTATGATTACCCTCATAGCAGATACGGAACCGTAGCGCAGCGGAGATAGCCCCTAGGAAAATCTGCTCCACATTTTTCCTGTCACTTGCCCCTAAGTGTATTTTTTCATCTAACCGTATCCACTCACCCCTCCCTCACAATCTCAACACCGTTCAAAACCGGCATTTGCAAAGGCCTTGGTTTTTTGGTTTTCGAAAATTGCTCCAGCGTCAGCACATCGGTGACCTCAATACCTTTGAACTCCAATACTCTGGCTTGTGTGTCGCCGGGCTGGATGCGGATATCGTCGGCGACCACTTTGCCTTGAAGACGCAGGCCGAAGTGACGTTCAGCAGGTTCTTTGGCTGCCAACTGGGTTCCCTTGGGCTCAGGGGCAGCCATATGCACCCGCACCGTGTATTTGGCGGGGGCATCACCTTTGCCGAGCAGGGGAATACGGCTCATGAGAACACCGTTACCCCAGGAGGAGTATACCCAGTCAGGTGCTTCGCCCGGCTTGAGATC
Source organism: Verrucomicrobiota bacterium (assembly GCA_030625775.1). Lineage (GTDB taxonomy): Bacteria > Verrucomicrobiota > Verrucomicrobiia > Verrucomicrobiales > DEV007 > JAADHD01. The sequence goes on along the minus strand of DAOUQC010000109.1, from coordinate 8,473 downwards.
AATCGTATCCGCATTGTGACTGAGGTAGGTGCCACCTGATTCAAAAGTGACTTTGGCATCAAAGATCAGATCCAGACTGGTTTTACGTTCGGGGCGGGGCCGGGGATAAGCAATCCATGCCTTTCCATCTGCGGCACGTCGATCACCGGGAGCACCAAAGTTGAGATATAATTCCTTCACTGGTGTTTTGGCGCCAACTGAGCTGGCGATGTGCCAGTCCTTACGCTCTGCCCGTGGCTCCATGACGATGGTTGATGAAATCGAGAACAAACAGACACAGCCCGCTGAAGATTCCGGAACGGAAATCAAGCCGTTGCCAGGGATGGCATTGATCCAACATCCCGTCCGGTGGCCGGAAAAGTGCTTGGTGCCGATGTCATCCTTCATGTCGTAGAAGCTGGTGTAGCGGGAGCGGAAGGTCAGCATGTTTGGAGTGGCTGCGATCATGCCGCAGTGGTGACCGTCACGCATGATACTCCAGGGGACATCTTCACCGGTGATCGGGTGCTTGCGCATTTTCTGTTTGCCTGTGTAGAGATCGTAGGACCAGGGTTCGGCGATGATCTGGTCATCCACGATGATGGGCCGGTTACGGTAGTTGCCATCCCGTGACCAGAGCTTGTCACCGTTGCCGCCGGACAGGGCTAGCAGACGTCGCTTGGCAAATTCCCCCGCCATGAACTGTGGCCAGTAGTGCCCGTTGGCGTTGGCTCCACAGAGCAGGAGAACATTGTTGCGGAAAAGCAGGGTCAGCTTGCCCCCGCCGATTCCAATCTCCGAACAGTCAGTGACATCGACCGCTTTCTCCCAGAGTTTTTCTCCTGTTCGACTGTTGATCGCGATTGCCAGACGCAAATCCTGCTTTTTTAGTTCGGCTTCCGCTTTTTTCTTCTCTTCTTCGCTGAGATTTTCAAACTTTGATTTGTCCTGACGCAGAATAGCCTGCCGCTGTTCACCAGTGATCGAGCTGTCGATAAAATACACCGCATCGTCACCAATCGCGATGGTCTGGTGCTCAATCGTTTTACTGCCACGATAAGCCCAGAGGTGCTTGCCGGTTTTGACATCGATAGCAAAAATTCCATCCGTTTCATCATCAGTCCGACGTCCACGTCGTTTGATTTTGGCTTCATTGCGCACGGAAGCCGCTCCGAAAAGAATGCCGTCCCGATAGGAAACATAACCCCATTGGTGGCCTTCTTTTTTCCTGAACTCCTCAGGCAAGCGATAGGCAGCCTTTTCTTTCCCTGTAGCGGCATCAATTTCGTAACACACTTCTTCCTCCATGAAGAACAAACTGTCATCACTGGCAACCAGATTGCCGGGATTCACATTATTAAAGACTCCGGTGCGAATTGATTTTGGATTACTGCGCTCCCAAAGAAAAAGCCCGTTGTAAGCGTCGTAGGCAAGGATGGTATCCTCGCCCTGCACGATGAGCCGCCCGTTGATGGCCAGGGGGCTCACAGCTCCGTCGTGACGATTGACGACTTTATCCTCACCGGGATCTCCATACCACAGAACCCCGAGCCCTCCTTTGATCCGGTAATCATAACTTGCCGCCGTGTTTCCCGCTTCACCATACTGATGCGACCAGCTGCCTGCGCCGGGAAGTGCGCCGCGTGTCAGCAAAGCAAAATTGTTTTTTGATGAGATTTTAACCTCATCTTCCAGTCCCGATGATTGAAGCCAGTCGGAAAGAGTTTGAGTTTTGTCAGGAGCGGGCCCGAGAGCAATGACACCTCCGAGAGGTTTCACGCAATGCACGATGTCTTTCGATTTAAGACCTGTGGGAAGTTTGCCGGTTTTCACCAGCGTATCGGATACCACCAGGTTGGCGAAGTAGTTGGGGTAGGGGATGTCTGAAAGGGGGCCGTGGTGAATGATGATGCGGTTGCCGTAGTAGCCCGCTTTACTAAGATTCTCACGAGCACTTGCAACCTTGGTGGCATCGGGTTCAACTGCATAAATTTCCAGGTCGGAGCGATGCGCCAGTTCCCAGGCAAGGCGTCCGTCTTCATTGCCGAGCACCAGACAAAAGCCCTTGTTTGCTCCGGATGTAGCGAGAATTGCCTGGGCAGCGGCGGCGTATTTTTCTGTCAACTCGTCCTTGGGGAAAGGGTTTTCAACGAGTTTGGCGCCAGCGTTTGTGCCTCCTCCTGCCGAAAAGCACACAATGTCGCCGGTGGTGGTCGAGACGATCAGCTTGCCGTTGGCAACCGCAAGTCCGCGCGCATCACCATCTACTTTTGCTTTCCAGAGTTGCTTGCCACTTTCAGTGTCATAGGCCAGGACTTCATCGCTTCCCCCGGCAAAAAGCGTATTGCCTGCGATGATGAGTCGGCTCTGGTGAGGGGAAGGCGTTTTCCAAATAAATCCCACATCAGCGATGCTGGCCATTTTGGCTGACTTCTCCTTAATTTGCGTTTGTATTTTTACTTTGTCTTCTTTGCTCTTAGCTCCTCGTATATCGCGGTTGAGGGTGTAAATTTCCCCTTCGAGTTTGTGTCGCACCCGGCTGTTCTCAGCGTAAACCTGACGATCAATTCGTGCGATGTTTTCACCATCGGCAACAAAGGCTGCTTTGTCTTTGATTGCCATTTGTCTTCCGGCGAACCAGCCAAAACCCACTTTGCCGTTTTCCTGATCCATGGCGAGAATGTGATGTGCGCCCCAGGAATAAATTTGATCATCGGCGAGCAATGCCTGGGTGCCGCCAACGACACCGCCCGCGGCCCCTCTCCATCCGTGATTGCCTTTGAATTTAAAATCCCCGGTTTTGCGATCAAAGACACCCGGCAATGTGCGTCCGGAAGGAATGACCAGCAGCTCATCATTGGTCAGCATATAACCTTGTGGCGAGAGATCGTTGCGCCCCGCCCGCCCCTGACTGATGTTATCGAGCTTCCACAGAACCTTGCCATCCGAAGCACGCACGGCGTAGAGGTAGATCAATTCATGCGGAAAAACACCGGCTCCAAAATAAGCGACGGCACCGTGTTCTTTGTCTGCTGTGACCGATACACCGGTGCGCACCGGCCAGCGGGAGATCAGCTGTTGCCGACCGAGAATGCGTTCATCCGAAGGTCCCGGGCGCATTTTCCAAACGAGCGAACCATCACTGGCCTTGAGGCAGTAGACATAGCCGTCATCGGATCCTACAAATATTTTCCCATTATAAACGGTAGGAGCGAGACGAATTGCTGCTTCAGTGAAGAAAGTCCACTGCTTTTTGCCACTTTCGAGATCGACGCAGCGCAGTGCGTGATCTACAGAGGAACCGTAGTAGAGCTTTTGTCCTACCACGGCGACATGAAAAGCATCATCGAAAGTATTGCGGCGCCTGAGTTTGTGGCGTTCGATTTCCCGGCCTTCAGGTCCCGGCCAGGCTTGAGTCGGTTTTTCCGCAGGAGACAGGGTCCACTGAGGTAAAAGCGGGAAAGTCAGCTGCTCTGGAGAAGATCCCGCCCGATCATTGGAGCGCAGGTAGGTAGGCCAGTCATCAGCTTGTAGAGAGGGATCGGATAAGCTGATGAATAGACACAAAAGGGCGAGTGAGTGAATCAGGTATTTCATAAAGAGAGGAGGGGGATGAGGGAGTCAGCACCGATTGTCAGGAACTTTCCTGCTCAAGCGGGTGACAGGAACTATGCGCGGTACGGCACATACTCGCAAGCGCAAAAAAGACACGGCATCGAGGCGGGTATTTCAGCCGTAATCCTGTGATTTCCATGCGTCCGGCAAATAGTGGATAGACAGGACCATGATTACCCTTAGGTTGTATCTTTCCCCAGTTTTTTCTCATGCCCCCTCTGTTGCCCATCGCGCCTCGATCCGTCTGCGGTCTGTTCACTGCGCTGCTATTTACCACAACCGCATCGAAAGCGGGTGGGAAAGATTTGTTTTTCGAAACATCCATCACTCCAATTTTAAACAAACATTGTTCCGACTGTCACAATCCAGACAAACGGAAAGGGGAACTTGACCTCTCCACTGCGGAATCTTTCATGCGAGGTGGAGAAAGTGGACCAATTTTCAAAGCGGGTGAAGCCGGGCAAAGCCATCTCTACGAGCTGACCCACAAAGGTGAGATGCCCAAAAAAGGCGATAAGCTTTCGCATGAGCAGGTCGAGACCATTCGTCATTGGATTGAAAGTGGCGCACGTTTTCAAAATCCACCGAAGCTGGTAGAAAAGAAAATCAACCAGCACGACGTGCAGCCCATTGTATTGCTGCGCTGCACCGTTTGCCACGGCCCGCGTTTGCAGCAGGGTGGACTCGACCTACGAACTCCGGCCGCAATGCGCAAAGGCGGTAAGAGTGGTCCGGCCTTGGTTGCGGGAAAGCCGGATGACAGCCTGATGATTCAACGCATCGAAAGCGGTGCCTGCCCACCCAGGGAGCTGTTATTGAAATATTTCGTCAAACGCCCGCCTTCTTCCGAGACCCAGGTTCTGCGTGATTGGATTACGGCCGGTGCGCCCGAGATCGACATCGCTCCGGATGAAGCGACTACGGCAGAGGATCCTTTGGTCTCCGCCGAAGATCGTAAACACTGGTCCTTCCAAAGTCCAAAGGCCAGGACCGGAGCCAAGTCGATCGACGAGTTTATTCTCCCAAAACTGAAAGCTAAAGGTCTGCAATTTTCTCTAGAAGCCAACCGTGACGTCCTCATCCGTCGAGCCTATGTCGATCTGGTAGGAATGCCGCCCAGTCTCGCTGAATGGAAAAAGTGGCGCGGTAGCAAGGGATCTGGCTGGTATAAGCAGATGATCGATGAGCTGCTTGCTTCACCTCACTACGGCGAACGCTGGGGGCGTTACTGGCTCGACCTGGCGGGTTACGCCAATTCCGAGGGGGGAGTGTCTGCCGATACGGTGCGTCAGGTCGCCTGGAAATATCGCGATTATGTGATCCAGGCTTTCAACAATGACAAACCGTATAACCGCTTTTTGGTGGAGCAGATTGCCGGTGATGAGTTGATAGATTTCGACCAGGCACCGGTCATCACTGAAGAGATGGTCGACAATCTTGTCGCCACCGGTTTCTTGCGCATGGGGATCGATCAGACGGGCTCTCGCACGATGAATTTTGTTCCGGAACGACTTGGGGTCATTGGGGATGCTATCAACGTGCTGGGTTCTGGAATCATGAGTCTCACGCTGGAATGCGCGCGATGCCACACTCATAAATATGATCCCATCCCGCAGCGCGACTACTACCGTTTGAAAGCGGTTTTCCAGGGAGCCTTTGATGAGCACGATTGGATGAGTTTCAAAACCCGCTCATTAAAAGTGGCTACCCCGGAACACAAAAAACGCATCGCTAAAATCAATCCCTCCTACGAAACCAAGCTCAAAAAACTTAAGTCCCAACAAAAAAAGGCTGTCATCGATACCCAGCTTACGCTCATGCGGCAATACTTCCCCGGGCAAACCGAGGCTGATCGCAAGGAAACGGTCATCGCTTTGAAAAAGGCCAGCAATACCCGGACCCGGATCCAGGCTATTCTAGTGGAAAAATATTTGCGTGCCGATTTGCTTCCCGATTCTGATCAACCCGAAGCCGTGCTTGCTGCGAGAATTGTCGTTCAGGAACTTGACCGGGATATCGGCATACTGCAGGGCCAGATGGAGCCCCCCATCGCTATTCGAGCGCTGTGGGATCGCGGCCAACCTTCGCCGACCTATATCCTGCGACGTGGTGAATACAATAAGCCCGGTCGCCTTGTTGGTCCTGGAGTTCCCTCGGCGCTGACCGATGGGAAAACGCCCTTTGCTGCCAAAGCTCCCTTTCCAAACGGAACGGCTAAAACCGGACGTCGCCTGGCATTCGCCCGCTGGCTGACAAAAACAGATCATCCACTCACTTCAAGAGTTATGGTTAACCGCATCTGGAATCATCATTTCGGAGCTGGTCTGGTGAGGACTCTGGAAAACTTCGGGGTGCAGGGCGAAAAACCCAGTCATCCGGAATTACTAGACTGGCTGGCGGTTCAGTTTGTCGCACGCGGATGGAGCATCAAGGAAATGCATCGCCTGCTGATGAACTCCCATACTTACAAACAAGCCAGCACCATCACCGACGAGCGCTTAAAGCGAGATCCGCAAAACCGCTTGCTGTCCCGCATGCCAATGCGGCGCATGAACGCTGAAGCTTTGCGCGACTCCTTGCTGTTTGTTTCCGGCAAACTCGAAGACCGCCCCGGCGGTCCACCGGATCGTGTCACTGCAAAACGAGATGGGCTCGTGGTGGTCAATAAATCAGCGGTGGGTGGATGGCGCCGCAGCATCTACCTGCAATACCGCCGCACCGAAATTCCGACCATGATGGATACTTTTGACTATCCTGAGATGGGGCCCAACTGTATCGCCCGAAACGTCTCCACCGTGTCGCCACAATCCCTGATGTTGATGAACAACCAACACGTGCGTGATCTCGCTACCGCCTTTGCTGCTCGGATCGATAAAGGTCTGGGTGAAAATAACAGTGATCCCGGCGCAAAGGTCACCGCCGTTTATCATCTCGCCCTGAGCCGGTCACCAAGCGATGATGAGCTTCGTCTTGGCATCGAAACACTGGAAGATTTGACGCTCGACTGGCAGGGAGACAAAAACGGCCCGCTGGTCACCTATTGTCACACCCTGCTTAACTCTGCAGCTTTTTTGTATGTCGACTGAGGCCTGTTCAAAAACCATCATCATGAACAAATCACCCTCATTCAATCCAAGTCGCCGCGACTTTTTTGCCCGCACCTGCGACGGTGTTTTTGGCATGGGCTTGGCGCATTTGCTCAGCAACGATTTTTTCAGCGGCACATCAGCCCATGCCGGTGAAGTGGAAGCCCCCGCTCCGACTTTTGACCTTACCCCCAAAAAGGGGCATCACCCCGGCAAAGCAAAATCGGTCATCCAAATTTTCATGAATGGCGGCCCGAGCCAGATGGACTTATTCGATCCGAAGCCGCTACTCAACCGCATGGATGGCAAACCATACCCGGGCAACCCCGAGGATATAGGTAATCAGGGAACCGACAGCATCGGGGTGATGATGGGTGGGCAATACCCCTTTCAGCAACACGGCGAGTCTGGTATGTGGATGGCTGACGTGCTACCACACACCGCACAGATGGCGGACGACATTTGCCTGATCAATTCAATGTGGACGGATCACCCCAACCACGACAACGCTCTTTACAAAATTCACAGTGGACGCCTGTTCATGGGCTACCCGACCCTTGGATCGTGGACCGTTTATGGGCTTGGGTCTGAAAATCAAAACCTGCCCGCATACGTCGTATTGAATGATCCACTGGGCATGCCCAAGAACGGCACCCGCAACTGGACCTCAGCCTTTTTGCCTCCGACTTATCAAGGCACACGTTTCCGGCCTACCGGTTCGCCGATCCTGAATCTCAAACCACAGTATGAGCAACCCTCTGCCGTTACCGCTTCGGCTCGCGCTTTGCTCAACCAACTCGATGAAGCCCATCGCAGGGAGCGCCCTTATTATCCCGAACTCGATGCCCGCATCGAATCCTACGGCCTTGCTGCACGCATGCAGTTGTCAGCCGATGAAGCACTCGATATTTCAAGGGAAAGACCTCACACCCTGGAAATGTTCGGTGTCGGTGAAAAAGCTACTGACTCTTTCGGACGGCGTTGTCTTCTAGCTCGCCGACTGGTTGAACGCGGAGTGCGTTTCATTCAAATTTTCCTTGAGCAGCAACCCTGGGACAGTCATGTTGATCTCGCAGCGAATCATCGTGCTGCTTGTGAGCGCACTGATAAACCTGTAGCTGGATTGTTACGTGACCTGAAACAACGTGGACTGCTCGACAGTACCCTGGTAATTTGGGGAGGAGAATTCGGCCGCACTCCGACCTCACAGAAATCCGGGGATGTTTACACCGGCCGTGATCACAATATGCAAGCTTTTACCTCATGGATGGCTGGGGGTGGTATCAAAGGGGGAACTACCTACGGCCAGACTGATGACTTTGGACACGCAGTGGTTGAAAACCCGGTCAGTGTTCATGATTTTCACGCCACGATTTTGCATTCCCTGGGCTTGGATCACGAAAAACTTTTTTACCAACGCAACGGTCTCAACGAAACCCTCACCGGTATCAATCCACCCAGAGTGGTACATGATATTTTGAGTTAATGTCCAATGGGCATACTGCCCATGATTTTTGATGAAACGCCGCACTCTTCTCACCACCGCTATTGCTGGAACGGCTGCCGCTTTGGCTCCGCCAATCCTCCACGCGCAGAACGAAGCGAACAGCACCATCATCGATACCAATGTCGACCTGTTCCAGTGGCCTTTCCGCCGTTTGCCGCTTGATAGCATAAATGCACTTCTCAAAAAATTACGCTCACTGAATATCGGTCAGGCTTGGGCAGGTAGTTATGAGGGATTATTGCAACGCGATCTCACCGAGGTGAATCAACGACTGGCTGATGCCTGC
>DAOUQC010000068.1 GCA_030625775.1 Verrucomicrobiota bacterium | reverse complement strand
AATGGGCAATTTCTTGTCGTTGAAGGCCCTTTTCAGATCGTTTAACGGGGTCATGTTCCCGGATAAAACCATATCAACTATTGCTTTCCCAGTTTCCATTTCAACAAACTCGCGTTTTCTAACATTTTCCAAGTCACCTTCAATGAACCAATACGCGAGGGTAAAAAAAAGTTTTTGTTTCTTATCTGTGTTGAATTGGGATTGTCCTCCGAAAGCACTCAACCGTTGATCTAATGCGTCGTCAGCTTTGTAGGCATTTAAAAAATTATCGAGATCTTCGTTCGATTCATCACCTAACATTCCGCCTTCCCTAACGATGCGATAGCTCTCCACAAAAGCCGGACCTTCGTAAATTTGTTTTAGAATGGTCAATTTGTCATCAAAATCCATGCTCATATCGCCTCCTTTAAGTTGACGATTTTGTTACCCTTTTCGGGTCTTATAGAGAACCAATTTTCGGCTTTTTCTTTGCAAACCCGCTTCCGATAGTGCTGGAAGAGCGTATCTTTATCAGAGTGCCCCAATAAAGTAGATATTGTTGCTGAATTCCCTTTCTCTGCCATTGCATACGAAGCGTAGGAATGTCGTAAAATATGTTGAGTCCAGTTTATGGAAGGGATCCCATCTTTCCTGAGTTTTGGAATCGGCCTTTTTTTCCCCTTCTCCAGTTTTGGTATTTTGTTTTTCTCTTTCAATTCATCTCCACTCATTGGTAAAGGTGTTTGCTGATGACCTCTGAGAAACGATTTGAAAGCTCTTGTTTTGACCAAGTAGTTTGACGGAGTAATCGGGCCGCTTGCCTGGGTGAATGATTTCAGCCATGAGAGGAGGGTGGGGGAGATGGGAATGATTCGGTGACTCGCTCCTTTTTTTCCAATGGGATCGATGCTGATAGTTTTACCCAATCGATCAATATCTCTCCAATCAAGAGATTCGGCCTCTCCTGGGCGCAGCCCGGCAAAGGCTTGAACGGCAATGACCGGAATCAATTCGACAGGGGTGCTGTTGAGTAGGATTCGCAATTGTTCTGGCGTGATGATTTCAGGTTCCCTGTTTTTCTTGAGTTTGGGTAAATCCGTTCGTGCAGCCGGATTGCCTTCACAGTAGTCCTGCTTGTCTGCCCATGAGAACAAGCCAACAACAACGGCACGATAGCCTCTGCGTGTCACTGGAGCGTGAGTAAGGCCGTGAAGCCATTGGTTGATCTCCTTGGTGCTAATGTCGCTGATAAAGCGTTTGCCGAACTTCTTGGAAAAACTGGAGAGTTTGTGGGTGAGCGTCTGCAAGTGATGGGAGCTGGCTCCATTCTTGCGCTTGTGTTTGATGCATTCATCCACTGCGTTGATCACTGTGATACTCCGATCATCTCGCTCCTTCCGGGCAATAAAATCCTTCACCACTTCTTGAATGCCGATCCCGTAGGACTTTAATGCCTTGGCTGCCCATGCGGCTTCTCTTGAAGCTTTGGCGGTGAGGGAGCCTCCATCCCTGCCAGCGTTGAGAATCTCCACTTCCTTTAAATCCCTGAAAGCAACGGCATCACGTTTCAACACGAAATACTTCTTTTTCTTGGTTTTGCCAGGCTCGTCGTTTGGAAAATAGACAGCCCATTTGTAATCCCTGTTCTTCGATGTCTCCTTAGGATTGAATGGCTTGAGTGTCACCTTGCTTTTACTCATAGTAAGCCCATAATACCCCCAAGATACACGCCATGTAAACCGTTAAAAGTGCGGGAAAAGTGCGGGATCTGATTTGTCCCCGTAGTTCAACGGATAGAACAAGGGTTTCCTAAACCTTAGATGTGAGTTCGATTCTCGCCGGGGACACCAGTCTGGAATTGTGAAGAGTGGAAGGGCTCTGGGCGGAGGCTACTTTTTCTTCGGCCGCGTTTTGCCGAAGGGGATCCAGAATCCGAGAAGGCCACCCACAGCTATCATGATGAGAGTGATGGTCTTGAGCTCATGCATGTGGGTCAGGAAATAACCGAGGCTGTCATCTTTTGCGAAGGGGGCGAAACGCCATTCGGTTAACAGGCCGAGGAGCAGGGCGAATACTCCGCAGGCTACAGGAACCCATTTGGATTTGGCGGTGAAAAATCCTGCTACGATTCCTGCACCAGCCCCTGGAAGGATGAGCCCATAGAATCCCTGCCGTGCAACCCAGAAAAAAATGAAATGGCCCAGCACTCCACCGATCAATGCAGCGGCCAGAACCAAAATATTGTCTTTTGATTTCATGTTGTGCGCACGATACGCGGCAGGTGAAAAACAAGCCTCGCTCAATTTTCTCCTGCCTCAATCCGCCATCAGCTCTTTGACTTTGCCCATGATGGCTGTGCTCCAGATTTTATAACCGGCGGCGTTGGGGTGCAACAGGTCGGGCATGATGTCCTTGGAGAGGCTTCCGTCCGGCTCGAGGAAGGCTTGGTTGATGTCCAGATAATAAACACTTTTATCGTCGGCCAGTTTGGCGATCAGCTTATTGGTGGCCTGGTTTTGCTGCCGCATTTTGTCGTTATTGTTGGCCCCGCGGGGGAAGATGGCGAGGATCAGGATTTTCATCTTTGGCTGCTTTTTTTTGAGCAGTTTTACGATGGCGGTGACACCTTGAGCGGTTTGTTCAGCGCTGCTGGAATAGACCGCACCCTGATGCTCCTTCATCGCGCGTCCCTGATGTCCGGTATTGTTGGTGCCGATCATGAGAACGGTGAGCTTGGGGTTGAGGCCGTCGTAGTTGCCATGTTGCAGGCGCCAGAGAACGTGTTCGGTGCGGTCACCGCCGATACCAAAATTGGCGGCAGTCATGGGAGCCCAGTATTGTTTCCAGGCTTCCTTGCCTCTGCCACTCCAGCCGGCAGTGATCGAATCACCTAGAAAAACCAGAGGAGCTTCGCCTTGTTTTGAAATCTCGTTGAACGACTGGTGCTTTTGCTCTGTGCCCGGATGCAGCGCAGGAGAGAGGGCTAGATTTTTTTTGCTGTTCTGGCTGAGGGCAGGCAGGCACAGGCAAAGTGTGGCGATGAAGGAAATGAACGGCAGGGTTTGCCGGGAGTGGGTGGGGCGAAATGCTTTCATGATCTTCATGTCATGTCTGCGTTTTGATTTTTTGTCAAGAGCTTAGGGGGGCATTTTGTTATCGTAATAGAGCTATTGATTGTTGTTGAGGAAAGGGGGCGTGGTGCTCAAAATTGTGCTATGATGCCCGCGCTGCTCAAGCGGGGCTTCATTGGTAAGGAACGATAACCCAGTGGTGGATAGAAAATCATGTTGGATCAAATAGATATAGAGAAATTGAAACGCATCGCGCGGTTGGCGGGTGATGAAATTTTAGAAGTGTACGGCAGCGAGTTTGCAGTTGATGAGAAGGAGGATCAGTCACCGCTGACGGAGGCGGATCGGCGGGCGAATGCGGTGATTCTGGAGGAGTTGGAAAAAGTTTATCCAGGTGTGCCTTTTGTGTCGGAGGAGACCAAGGCTTTGCCTTACATGGAACGCAAGCAGTGGCCCTATTTGTGGATGATTGATCCGCTGGATGGCACCAAGGAGTTTGTGAAACGCAACGGTGAGTTTACGGTGAATATTGCTTTGATTCATGACGGGGTTCCGGTGGCGGGGGTGGTGTACCAGCCGACCGAGCAGAAGATGTATTCTGCGGTGAAAGGCCGGGGTGCTTTTGTCCAGAATGGAGAGGATGAGGCGCGCCCTTTGACAGGGGGGGGCTCATATCGGGATTCGGCGGTGAATCCGGTGAAAGTGGTGGCGAGTCGTTCGCATCTGTCCGAGGCGGTGACAGATTTTGTCAAAAAGTTGGAAGAGCAGGGCCGCAAGGTGGAGTTTCTATCGGCAGGAAGTTCGCTGAAGCTGTGCATGGTAGCGGAAGGGCTGGCGCACGTTTACCCGCGGCTCGCTCCGACGATGGAGTGGGATACGGCGGCGGCTCATGCGGTGGTCGCGGAAGCCGGGAAGAAAGTTTTGGGGTTTGAGACGGGAGAGTCTTTACGTTATAACAAGGAAGATTTACTGAATCCCTGGTTTGTGGTTGAATGAGTGGAGGGGGGGAGGGAATGAGGAATGAGGAAGAAAGGATTTAGGATTTTTCATTAAAAATGAGAAAAGCGCGTCGAAAATCGGTATTATTGATTTTGGCAGGTTTGTTCCTGTTGCTCGTCGGCTATTTGATTTTCAGTGAAAATCCCTGGAATGCGGACAAGGAAATTCTGTCTAAAATCGAAGCGGGTGAGTCGGTTAAGTTGAAGTTCCAAGTGGCTCTCGGTTTGTATTTGGCCGCGGGTGTGAATTTGGTCATTTGCACGGGGTTGTTAGTGGCCTGGTGGTTTTTTGATGCCAAGCTACCAGAACCTGACCGGGGTATTTCGACCGGCGAAGTGTATGCGGAGAGGGGTGAGGGGCGGACTTCCGGCTTGGGTACACGTTCTTTTTTCTTAATGATGGCTGCGATTGTTTTGATCGGAGGAGGGCTGCGGTGGCAACTGGCAAGTGGGAGTTTGTGGTGGGATGAGTTGTGGTCGGTCAAACAGGGGATGGTGGGGGCCTATGTGCCGGACAAGGAGGAAGCGGGGGCTTATAAATTCAAGGAAGCGACATGGGAGCGGTCGGCCTGGTACTACCGCAAACCGACCAATCATGCGGTGGCGTCATTGTCAGCCAAGCTGACGGATACGATTTGGAGGAAATTCAATAATGTGGAGCGGCATGAGTTCCGTGACATCGTGATTCGCCTGCCGATGCTCTTGTGTTCCCTGGTGGCTATTTTTATGGTGGGTGTTTTGGGAAGGAAGTGGAAAATGCCCTGGGCAGGCTTGGCGGCGGCGCTACTGCTGGCGGTGCATCCCTGGCACATCCGTTATGGAGTGGATGCCAGGGCCTACACTTTCCTGGTGCTGTGGACAGTGATGGGTTGCTACTGGCTGACCTCTATTGCGGGGCATAAAAACCGTTCGTTTTTCCCCTGGTTCATGTTTGCTTTGAATCAGTTCCTGTTGGTCTGGAGTTTCCCCCAGGCGATCTGGCCGGCCGGTGGGTTTTTCCTGGCGGCGGTGATTCTGGTTTTTGTGAGTTGGAAAAAAGGTCCTGACCGTTTGACGGCGCTGTGGTCGGTGGTGTTGGTGAATATTTTAAGCGCCATGTTTTTCATCCAGGTGTTTGCTCCCAATTTGATTCAGATGAAGGTATGGATGGCTGCTGACAATGAGCATCAGGCTGGACATGAGTTGAATGTTGAACGGTTTCAGGAGTTTCTGTCCCAGGCCATTTTTGGGATGTCGGCCTATCGCTCGGGTGAAGGGGATGCCGCCGGCTTGGCTTCGTTTTCGGGCCAGATGCAAGCACATCCTCTTTGGATGTGGCTGGCAATGATCGGCCTGGCTTTGGCCACCTTGGCTGGAGCTCTGTATCTGCTGACTGTCAGGCGCAGGGTGTTGCTGGTTTTAATGGCGGTGGGATTTGGCGGGCTGGCGGCCTTTACGTTTTTTGGCTTGGTGGACGCTTATTTTTATCACCGATTTCTTATCTTTTTGATCGTTCCCGTCGTTTTTCTGCCGGCAGCGGCGGTTCAGTGGTGGGTGTTGAGCAGGGATGAGGGAACGCAGTTTATTACCGGTATATCGGGAGTGCTGTTGTTGTCGGGAGTGTACGTTGTAGCGGTCTGGCCGCAGGTGAAGGTTTTGAACGAAAGAAGTTATGCTCCCCTGCGCGAAGTGGCTGAGTATTTCCAGCAGGCAAGGGGAGGGGTGTTCAGTGATCCAGACAGCGATGAAAAAGGAGTGCTCGTTGCGGTTTACGGGCACGGAGGTGAGACTTTGCATGTGTATGATCCTGAGGTGCAGGTATTGCGTAGTCTGGCTGAATTGAAAGCTCTGGTGGCAAAGGCAAAAAAAAGCGGAGCCCGCTTGCTGGTAGCCTATGACCATCGCAACTTTAATGAGGTGATGGTGCCGGATGGTTTTGAATGGTTGGATGATGAGGGCAAGTTCAAACAGGTGGCGGAATACCCAGCCATTGAACCGGAATTCTTTTTCAGAATTCTGGAATATACAGATCAGTAAATTAGAAGCTTCCGCTTAGAGGGACAGGCCGTATAGTGGGATCTGTGGCGGGTAAAAAAGTCAGTGCAGTTGAGGAAAAGCATAAGGCAAGCCGTGTCCGGGCGATAGGGGGCGGGCTGGTCAGATTGGGAGCCTGGTTGCTGGCGATGTCAGTGGCGGTGGGCCTTTTGTTGGCCGGGGTGGTCTATGTGACTTTTAACAACCTGACTGAGACGGTAAACCTGCTTTTAAAAGAGGGGATCAGTGGTCAGGAGGTGAGGGTGGACGGGCTCTCTTTTCCCGAGCCGGGTTTGCTGCGTATCGAGGGTTTGAAGGCACTGAGTCCGGATAGCGGAAAAAACTGGCTGGAGGTGGCAAAAATAGAAATTGGCTTTGATCTGGAAGAACTGAAGAATCATCAACACGTCAAATTTTTGCGACTGAAGCAACCGGTGATTCGGATCGATGAAGAGGTGGTGGAGAGTTTGAGTAATACGGGAATAAACATTGGCGGAAAGAAACCTGCACCCAGCGGAAAAGAGCCCTTTGATCTTGGGTTGTTGGCAAAGTTCAGCGAAGAGATTCAAGTGGAAGGGGGGCGGGCGGTGGTCGAATGGCCAGGGCTGCCGAGAATGAGTTTTTCCTTTGATTCGGACTTGAAAGGATTGCTTGAGGATGGAGGGGATAAAAAAGCGTGGGTCAGCGAGCAGGCTATGCAATTGAGCTTGAGGGAAGTTGAAGTCGGGTTGGAGGCTGAGAGGGTATCAGTAAGGAAAATTGAGCTGGAAGTCATGGTGAGCCGTGATGCAAGGGTGATCGAGGTGAGGCGCTTGCAGGTGTCTGAGCCCGATGTAAAAATCACTCCCCAGCTGTTGGCTGGCTTTGGCGTTAAAAAAAATAAAGACGAAGCTTCGGGTGAAAAACCAACTCCTCCGCCCTTGTCAGTAACGGTTGCGGACGGAGCGGTGAAGCAGGATGGCCTGGTAATTGCGCTTAGTAATCTGGGAATACAAAAAGGGAGCTTTGCCCTGAGTGGTTTTGATGGAAAGGATGGGGTGCAATTATTGCCGGATGTGACTTTTGGGGCATCGGTCGATTGGAGTGGGATTATGGTCCATGGAACTGAGGTCACGTCGGATGAAACATTGACATTAATGTTGGAGGGTCTGTCCGTTGATGGAGCCATGGGGGCGGGCGGGGAAAGCCCTTTGTTGCGGGTAGCGGAGTTGGAGCTGGGTTTTTTGCCGCAGGATGTCATACAGAGGTGGCGATTGGAAAGGGTGAGGCTCAAGGATCCGGACTTGCGATTGTCAGCGGTGAATCTGGCCAGGTTAGCGGGTGTTGTTGGAGGAGGAGGTGATAAGGCCAGTAGTGAATCTGAAAAAAAGGGACCTTCGGGCTCAAGCAAATCTGTGGCCGGGCAGAACGAGCAAGTGCGTGGAAAAGTTTTTGAATTGGGCAGCCTGTCTGTTGAAGCTGGGCACTTATTGGTCAAGGACATGGCTGCCCGGCTGCTGCCGGATGTTGAAACAAATTTTTCCGGGGAAATCCGCGAGCTCAAGCTGGGAGCTGGGCAGGGGGTGGTGAGTTCTCCGGAAATGCAGAGCATTCATTTGTCCGGGCTCAAGGTGAACGGAGCAGCCCTTGAAGATGATGAGGCATTGCTGACGGCTTCGCAGGTGGAGCTGGATTTTAAGCTCGATGATTTGTTGGGAAAAGGAAAAGTGGATCGCCTGGAAATCCAGTCGCCGGAGGTGGTGGTGAGTGACAATACCATAGCCAGATGGTTGCCGGGAGAGAGCGATGGGAAGGAGGGGGGGGATGTTCTGGAAAATTCCGGGGAGAGCAATAAGCTCGCGGTACCCGTCGGGGGAGGAATGGACGATAAGACCTGGCAAATCCGAGATTTTAAAATATCGAAGGGCCGTCTGTTGACCCGTTTGGAGAAATCATTCCAGGGGGCGCCCTGGCTCAGTGGCGGTTTTGATGTGGCTACCTTACCCCTTGAGTTTTCAACGGACAAGGATCAGATGCAGGAACCTCGTTACCGGATGCATTTTTCTGGATTGCGCATTCGCCCGCAGAATTTTATTGCCAAAAAAACGGATGAATCCGATGAAGCCAGGGTGGATCACCGGGGTGAGATCAGTGCGCGGGACGTTGCTTTTGTGAGGGATTTATTTATAGAGGTGACACCATCTGGTTTGCAGAAAGAAAGACGGATCGAAAATGTGGTGGTGGAGAGGGGGACGGTGAAATTAGGCGATGATTTCCAAAGCTTGATCGGGGGGGCGGGCACAGATGGGCAAGAGCGGGCAAAGCTTGAAACTGGAAATCAGCAAAAGAAGGGGCAAGAGAGAGAACAAAAATTGGAGAAGGGCAAGGCCGGTTCCGAGAGCGGGACGACCTTTGGATGGCGGATCGGTGAGTTGGGAGTGAACCGCACGATTGTCAGGATTGAATCGATGGTTCCACAGTTGCAGGGGGTGCAGTTTTCGGTTGAAACTACTATGAAGGATGTGCCCTTGTCCGCGGACGGGTTGATTTCCCGGCACCATATTCAGCAAGTGGAGATCGCAGGCATCGAGCTGAGGGATCCTTATGACGGGATGCGCACAGCGGCCCTTTTGCCAACAATTTTCCTGAAATTTTCCCTTGGTGGCCTGATGAAGCAGGAAGTGGAATCGGTCGATATATTGGGACCGGTATTGTATGTGGGGGAGCCGCTTTTTAATTGGGTGGATTATCAACGCAAGTACCGCAAACAGAATGAGGGAACCTCTCTGGAGCCGGAGGAATGGAAAGAGGAGGGTGGGGAAAAAGCTGTGAAAAATAGTGAGGGAAGCTGGAAGCTGAAAAATATCAATGCTCACTATGGCAAGATGGTGATTGCTCCGATTGGCACTCCGATTGGCATTGTTCCTTTTCCCTTTGAGGTGGCAACCAATCTTGAGGATGGGCAGATTGCGTTGAATCTGGAGATCCCCCAGGAGCAGTATGTGTATTCGCTGGCTGATCTGAAATTGGATTTGTATGGTTTGAGCGGGAAGGTTGAATTCAATGTGCCGATCAAGCAGCAAAATAATAATATTTGGCAGAATTTCAAACTGGACCGTCTGGTGTGGAAGCAGTTTGACGCCGAGAATATTTCCGTGGAGGTGACTTATGATGCCAGCGGGATTTACGGCAAGCTTGAGGGGAAAGCTTATGAGGGGTATGTGAATGGTGCTTTTAACATTTATCTGAAGAATCTGGGTCAATGGGATGGCTGGTTGGCAGCAACAAAAATCAACATGGCACCGGTCACCAAGGTGATTGCTCCGGAGAATTTTGTTATGGACGGTATTATTTCAGGTAAAATTGTTTCCAACGGCAATGGCCTTGAATTGGGGACGACGACAGGCGAACTGGAGGGGCATACGCCTGGTCGAATCGAGATCACCAAGTTGGAAAGTGTGCTTGAGGCATTGCCGAAGGAGTGGACCCAGCTGAAACGCAGCCTGACCGAAGCGGCCTTGAATGGTTTGAAGGCATTTGACTATGACAAGGCAAGCGGCAAAATAGACATGGTGAATCGAGATGGTGAACTGGAGTTGGATCTCCGGGGGCCGACAGGATCAAGGGTGTTCCATTTTTTTCTGCATGACTGGCGCAAAAAGAAAGAAGGGGATAAGAAACAATCAGTAGTCAGTAGTCAGTAGGAGTTGATAATGCGAGGGCGTTCTTACATCGTGAAAATAAGTCTGGGGCTTGTCTCGCTTTTGCTCTGCGTGAGCTGTGGCCGTCCTTTTGATGTGAATGTCAGTACGGACGAGCCGATCCAGGTGGATGTGAATATGGATGTGCATGTGTACCAGCATGGCAAGGATTCTCCCGAGGACAAAAAAAAGCGACAGGATTACAAAAAGGTGTTGGAAAGCCGTCGCAATCGCATGGCGGAAGTGCAAAAATTGAAGGACAACCGACTGGTGGGGGAGGATCACGAGGGGCTGCTGTCGATCCGCAATTTGCCTGCCGGCGAGTATGGTTTGTATGTAAAAAAGACCGTGGAGGAGGAAAACGGGGATCGGAATTTTTTGATGAAAGCCGAGGCCGGGGAAAAAGGAGAGGCAATTGGAGAGGTGAAAAAAAGTCAATGGAGCCACTGGCAGCGCAAATCTTTCCCTGGAGAGTGGATTCAGGTCGAGGGGGATGAGCCGGGAACCTATCGATGGGTTCAGAAAACGGGGGCAGAGGAAGGGGCCGACAAGGCCGGAGAGGAAGGGCCTGAGAAGGCTGCTGCGGATAAGGGGAAGGGGAAGCAGGAAAAACAGCAGAAGCGGGGCAAGGGTGCGGCCGAATAGGGTGGGTTTCCCCCCCGTGTAACCTGAATGCGCCATCAGGGGGCGGCATTTTATGCTTGCTGATTTGTTAGAATCTGATAAATGGGTTTCTCTCCATGCCGTCATGGTATTGCGATTCCGGATCGTTTCGGGAGCTGCAATGATATAGAAAACAAGAAAATTTATGACTGATACCAACAAACCCTCGATGGGCCTCTTCTGGGGCTGTTTTATTGCGCTGATTGCGACAGCTTTTGCATTTTTCACCCGAATGTATCTTTGTGAGGTTCGCTTCGCGTCCGATTTTAATATCGACAAGGGCACGGTGGGGGCTCTGATGGGGGCTGGCGTCTGGCCCTTTGCAATTTCGATTATTTTATTCAGTCTGATCATCGACAAGATCGGCTATCGAGTGGCGATGCTGTTTTCTTTTGTCTGCTACACGATTTATGTCGTTATGGCTTGTATGGCTTATGGCGCGATTCAGGGAGTGGAAGGGGACGCTTTGGCAGCAGCTCAGTTGAAGGGATACAATTTGCTGTATTGGGGTAGCATCATTCTCGCGCTCGGAAATGGAACGGTGGAATCGTTTATCAATCCGGTAGTGGCTACGATGTTTAGCAAGGATAAAACCAAATGGCTTAATATCCTGCATGCAGGCTGGCCTGGTGGTTTGGTGCTTGCGGGCTTGATCACGATTGCTATGGCGGAGATTGCTGAAAAAGGTGATTGGCGTTTGGTGATCGGAGTGATTGCCGTTCCTGCTGTGATCTATGTGATTATGTTGATGAAGGCCAAATTTCCCGTTAATGAACGAGAAGCTGCCGGGGTCTCTTACCGCGAAATGTTGGGGGAGTTTGGTGCTTTCGGAGCATTGGTCGCTTTCGGACTGATCTTCGCTCAATTGGGGCTGGTTTTTGGATGGTCTCTATGGGTCAGTGCGGCGCTGGCGGTGCTGGTGGCGGTTGCCTTTGGGGTTTATACCAAGAGTCTTGGACGTGGTTTTATGGCTGTTGTCGTCATCATCATGATGCCGCTTGCGACCACTGAAATTGGTACGGATGGCTGGATCAGCGGACTGATGGCGGTGCCCATGCAAGAAGTAGGTTTTAACGCGGGCTGGGTTTTGGTTTACACTTCGGCGATCATGACCGTATTGCGCTTTTTTGCGGGTCCGATTGTTCACAAACTTTCTCCAATTGGTTTGTTGGTTATCAGCTCGGTTCTCGCGATTGCAGGTTTGCTGGCTTTGTCGCAGACTGGCAATTCCGGACTGTTGGTGATTTTCGCCGCTGCAACCTTGTATGGTTTTGGTAAAACTTTTTTCTGGCCAACGATGCTGGGGATTACGGCAGAACAATGCCCTAAAGGTGGAGCGCTGACCTTGAATGCGATTTCAGGCATTGGGATGATTGCAGTGGGGATTCTGGGTTTCCCCTTTATCGGGGTTCTCCAGGAAAAAACGGCAAGCACAAATTTGCAAAGCTCTGTGCCAGAAGTGGCGCAAAGCGTCCTCATTGATAAAGAAGGCATTCTCGGAGCATATCAGGCGATTGATCCAGAGAAGGCGGCGGCTCTCACTGATGATGCTGCGACAGCCGCAATTGCTTCCGCCAATCAGGCGGGTCAGTTCACGGCACTCGGAAAAATGGCGATGTTTCCTGCCTTTATGTTGGTTTGTTACCTGTTGATGTTCTTTTATTTTAAATCCAAGGGTGGATATAAAGCCCAAGTGCTGGCAGGTCACGCAGCCGATGATGGAAAATTCACCGGCGGGGTTGAAGGTCCGGCGGGCGAGTAGCCTTTTGGATTTATTAACTGAATTTTAATAAAGGGCGGCTTGCGGGCCGCCCTTTTTCGTTGATTGATATTTATTTTGAAAATGAAGCTCTACACCTACAAAAACTGTGGAACCTGTCGCAAGGCGGTGAAGTATCTTGAATCAAAGGGGCTGGAAATCGAGGCGATTCCAATTCGTGATCAGCCTCCTACCAAAACAGACTTGAAGAAGATGTTGAAAGTTTACGATGGGGAGGTGCGAAGATTGTTCAATACTTCGGGTCAAGACTATCGCGCTTTGGACATGAAAACCCGCCTGCCTTCGATGAGCGTGGATGAAGCGCTGGATTTGTTGAACCAAAACGGCAACCTGGTCAAACGGCCGTTCCTGCTGACTGCCCATTCCGGGGCTGTTGGTTTCAGGGAATCGGAGTGGAATTTGCTCTTTTCGTAAAGTTTTTTGCCTTGGGGTGATTTTTTGCTGGAGTTGGGGGACTGAATCTCATTAGAATACATTGAACCCCTTTTCTTCTGGAAAGGGGTTTTGAATCCAACCAATAAGACTGTTGTACGCAAACGAAGAATTTCTGCTCGAATTGCTTGAGGAAAACGGAACGGTGAGTACACCGGATCTGGAGGGCGCCAGGCATCGCAAGAAAAACAACCAGACGGTGGTCGATGTGCTGCTGGAATCGGGCAAGGTGTCTGAAGAAGAGTTGGCGCGGACATTGGCGGTGAGCTCAGGCATGGACTATGTCGATCTGACCCGTGCGGAGATCGACCAGTCAGTGGTAGAGGCGGTCGATGTGGATGCCGCCCGGCGTTATAAAATTATCCCTATCAACTACAATGGCAGCCAGATGTTGGTGGCGGTAGCTGATCCGTTGGACTTTGATACGCTCGACGCGGTGCGGCATGTGATTCCTTATGAATTGGAATTTGTCTGTTCTCCAGTGAAGCAGATCAAGCAGTTGCTGATCGAACTTTACGGCACGGAAGGTCTAAGTGATGATCAAGCTGCGGAATTAGGTGCTGAGGGAGGCATCAAAGTGATGGATGGGGCTGAGGGGGGGGACGAAGGTGGAGATGCCCCGGTCATTCGCCTGGTGGCGCAAATGTTGCAGGATGCTTATCAGGCTAAGGCGAGTGATATTCATATTGAGCCGATGGAGAACGAGGTGCGGATTCGTTACCGGGTCGACGGAGCTTTGCACAAAGTGGCGGAGCACCCGCTGCGCTTGCTCTCGGCGATGGTGAGCCGGATCAAGATCATGACCGGCACGATGAGCATCGCCGAAAAACGCGTGCCGCAGGATGGACGTATCCGGGTGACCGTCGGCGACAAGGACTTGGATTTGCGTGTATCGACAGTGCCGACTAGCAATGGGGAAAGCATCGTTATGCGTATTCTGGACAAGCAGTCTTTGCTTCTCGGTTTGCCGCAGTTGGGTTTTTTCTCGGATGACCAGGAGAATTTCAATCAGCTCATTCGCTTGCCGGACGGGATTATTCTGGTGACCGGACCAACAGGATCGGGTAAAACGACTACCTTGTATGCCTGTTTGAACGAGATCAACAAACCCGACCGTAAAATCATCACGGTTGAAGATCCGGTTGAGTATGTTTTGTCGGGTATCAACCAGGTGCAGGTGAAGGAGGACATTGGAATGACGTTTGCCGCTGCCCTGCGTTCGATTCTGCGTCAGGCTCCCAATATCATTATGATTGGGGAAATTCGCGATATCGAGACGGCTTCGATTGCGATCAATGCAAGTCTAACCGGTCACCTGGTATTCAGCACCCTGCATACCAATGATGCGCCGGGAGCGGTCGCTCGTATGGCGGATATCGGGGTGAAGCGCTTTCTCATTGCGAGCGCGGTTCGCGCTATCGTGGCACAACGGCTAGTAAGGACAATTTGTCCGGATTGTGCCGCCCCGGCGGAGTTGTCGGAAAAGGACATGCGTTCCTTGAATATGGATGCCGCTCAACTGGGGGATGCCGAAGTCAAGGCGGGGGAAGGTTGCCGAACCTGCCGGATGACTGGGTATCGCGGGCGCTTGGGGATTTACGAGGTATTCAATATCAATGACGAGGTCACTCACATGATCAATGCAGAGCTTTCGACTCCACAATTGAGGAAAAAAGCGCGTGAGTTAGGGATGCGGACTTTGCGGGAAGACGGGGTTCGTAAAGTGCTGGCGGGAATCACTACTGCCTCGGAAGTGGTGCGGGTGACCATGTCGGATTCGGATTGATATGAAAAATACTGTATGGCGTAGGACTGTAATAAATTTGGATAGGAAAAAGGATAGATATGAACGTTGAAAGTGTGCTCGACTTGCTGGTATCGCGGGAGCTGATTGATGAAAGTCAGCGGGAAGATCTGACCTATGCGGTGAGCCAGTCCGGCAAGGATGTGGTTGAGGTGATGGAGGACTATTCTATTCTGGAGGCGGATCAATTGTATCAATTGATCGCTGAAGATCTTGGCGGGTATAGTGTTGAATTGGATGATTTTGAGCCTCCACCCCAGGTGTTGGCGGCGATGCCGGCAGGCACGGCTCGCCTGCATGAGGCCTTTCCTATTCAGTTCAATGAAGATGGGACTTTCCTGGTGGCGCTGGCGGATCCGCTCAGTGCGAGCACTGCTGAAGAATTGCATTTTGCACTGGGTTTGGATATCCAGATTGCGGTGGCTCCACCGGCCAAGATCCACGCAATGATTGAACAGCATTACGGGGGTGATGCTGCAGGGATGAATGAAGCTCTGTCTACCTTGGGGGCGGAGGCGGCATCGTTGTCTGCCGACGATGCGGACGAGGATTCGGCACCGATTATTCGCTATGTCGATCTGGTTTTGTACCAGGCAATTAAAGAACAGGCATCGGACATTCACTTCGAGCCTTTTGAGGATGATTTCAAAATTCGTTACCGGGTGGATGGTTCTCTTTACGAAATGGCACCGCCGCCAATGCATTTGCAATCGTCGATTATTTCGAGGATTAAGGTGATGGCAAATTTGAATATCGCCGAGACCCGTTTGCCACAGGACGGGCGTATCATGCAGACCATTGCCGACAAGACGGTGGATATGCGTGTTTCTACCCTGCCTACCCAGAGTGGAGAAAGTGTGGTGTTGCGTGTTCTTGACCGGTCGAATGTCAATCTGAACATGGATGCGATAGGCTTTCCTGAGTATATTTTTGATTACATTACTGAGACTATTCAAAAGCCGAATGGTATTTTCATCTGCACCGGTCCTACGGGTGCCGGGAAAACGACGACGCTGTATGCCTGCTTGCGAACGATCAATACGATGGACAGCAAGTTGCTGACGGCAGAGGATCCGGTGGAGTATGAAATTGACGGCATCATCCAGGTGCCGATTAACGATGCGATCGGGATGACTTTTTCGCGTGTGCTGCGTGCCTTTTTACGTCAGGATCCCGACCGTATTCTGGTGGGGGAAATGCGAGATCTGGATACGGCCCAGATTGCGATCCAGGCATCGTTGACAGGTCACCTGGTGCTCAGTACTTTGCATACCAATGATGCGCCGGGAGCGGTGACACGATTGGTGGATATGGGGACGGAACCGTTTCTGGTGGCGGCCACAATGGAAGCGGTTCTGGCACAGCGCCTGTTGAGGAGAATATGCACCGATTGCAGAGTTGCCTACCAACCCAGTGAAGCAGTGCTGGAGCAGTTGAATCTGACCCCCGCTGACATTGGCGGAAAAGAATTTTATACCGGCCAGGGCTGTGCCAAATGCAATGACACGGGGTATCGAGGGCGGCAGGGTTTGTTTGAGCTGTTGGATATGACTGATCCGCTCAGGGAATTGATCACCGAGCGGGCGGCAACCGTTGTGCTGCGACAAAAAGCACTGGAGCTCGGTATGAACAGCCTGAGAGATGATGGATTGCGTAATATTTATAGTGGAATCACCACTATTGAAGAGGTGCTGAAATACACCTGATGAGGGATGGCGGGAGATAGTGATAGACAGAAAATCGGCAAACCGGTAGGCTCGCAGAGTCTCCCCTATTGACAATAATTTGAACTGCTAAGTAGAAACTAACAAGTAATGGCTAATTTTGAATACATAGCTCTGGACGCCAAAGGCGAGGAGTCAGCGGGAACTATTTCGGCAAATGATGAGGCGGATGCCAGTAATCAGTTGAGACGCCAAGGGCTTTACCCGACCAGTTTGGCGGCTGCGGGTAAGGGTGGGGTTGATAGCAAGGCAAAATCCCGGGTCAAAAAAGCACAGAAATCCAAGAGCAAAGCCAAGGGCAGAGCGGGCGGCAAGGTCAAGAGCAAGGTGTTGATGATTTTTACCCGGCAGTTGGCCACTCTGGTCGAAGCGGGTTTACCTCTACTGCGAGGGCTGACGGTGCTGGCTAATCAGGAAAAGAATAAAAATATGCAGAAAACGATCAATGCTCTGGCCGATTCAGTGCAGAGTGGTAGTACGTTTTCTGAAGGGCTGGGGCAACACCCGCGGATTTTTGACAAATTGTATGTCAACATGGTGAAGGCGGGGGAACTCGGCGGGGTTCTGGAGTTGGTGCTGGTTCGCTTGGCGGAATACTCTGAAAAGGCACAGAAACTGAAGAACAAGATTGTTTCGGCGATGGTGTATCCGATGATTGTGATGTTCATCGCGGTGATCATTGTTGTTTTCCTGATGATGGTGATCGTGCCGAAGTTTGAGAAAATTTTCTCTGAAATGCTGGGTGACAAACCTTTGCCGGCGATCACACGTTTTGTGATCGGTTTCAGTCGTGGAATTCAGGATAACTGGTTGATGCTATCAGTGGGTTTTGCGGTTTTGTTTGTGGCCTGGAAAGTTTTCTCTGCGACAAAAGGAGGGGCCAAGGTCATTGACCGTCTGAAATTGAAGATGCCTTTGATCGGGCCGATTCAGTTGAAGAGTTCGGTTTCCCGTTTTGCTCGAACTCTGGGGACTTTGGTCACCTCGGGGGTGCCTATTCTACAGGCACTGGGAATCACTCGTGAAACGGCGGGCAACTTGATTGTTGCCGAGGCGGTCGACAAGGTGCACGAAGCGGTGAGGGAAGGGGAATCGATCGTTGCTCCACTTGAGGCGAGCCGGGTGTTTCCTGCCATGGTGATCAGCATGGTTGATGTGGGCGAGGAAACCGGGCAGTTGCCGGACATGCTTTTGAAAATTGCGGATGTTTATGACGACGAGGTGGATAATGCGGTGGACGCAATGACGTCGATGCTTGAACCGATCATGATCGTGTTTCTGGCATTGATTGTGGGCACGATTGTGATTGCCCTGTTCATGCCAATGATCAGCATTATCACAGAAATGAATGCGGGGTAAGCAGATCCCTTGCTGCAAAAAGAGAGGAAGGACGAGGAGATGAAAATTAGAAATTCGCGGAAAAACGGGGGCGCTAGCAGTGCTTTTACCTTGATGGAATTGCTGATCGTGATTTCGTTGATTGCTGTTCTGGCAGGAATGGTTTTGGCGGCCATGCCGGCCATTATTGGCAAAGTGAAACGCGATCAGGCCAGATTGGTGGTGCAGGAACTGGAGGCAGGTTTGTCAGCTTACAAACTGGATAATGGGTGGTACCCGATTCATCGCGAGAACTCGGAAGAAGGGGGTTTTGTGTTGTATAAACATTTGTCCGGTGATTTTGACGAGGACGGCGTTCTGGATGACGTCAGTGACGAAACCAAAATTTATGTCGAAGCGATCGACTGGAATACGGCAAAGAACCAGAGTCAGCAGCGGGTAGGCAAACTGGGGGATCGCTACGCGTTGGTTGATCCTTTTGGCAGCCCGATTCGTTACCTGTGTGAGCCTCCGGGAGCAAAAAACAAGAAGACTAAAAATCCAACTTTTGATATCTGGTCCCTGGGAGGAGCTGATTCAGAATCAACTGCCATCAAAGAGCGCTCAAAATGGCTCACAAACTGGGAATAGAGTTTCTCTCACAAGTTTTCCGCCTTTTTGGATTTCGGGGGGACAGCTTGTTTAGGTGTGATAGGCGTGGCTTTCAGCAGGAGATTAGGATGAGGCGGCTTGGTCTTAGGTGGAGGTTCTGATTCAGCGGCGGGCTCAGATTCTGCCAAAGGACGGGGGAAGCGGTGCTTGCTTAACTCCTGATCGGCAAGAGAGGGGCCAGCCTGGATTTGCTTGGATTGAGTATCGCGGGACGTTGTTGCCTGCATTTTGCCGGCCGCAAGGCTTTCTTTGGAGGAAACGGTTTCTTTTAAAATAGAGGCGGCTTCCTCCAGCGAATCTGCTTTTTTACCGATGAAGTAGAAAGTAGGAATAACCAGCAGTAAAAATAATACAGCAACGGCCAGGAATAGAGGGAATGGTTGCTTGCGATCATTGCTGTAGGATGAGGGGGAGGCACTTTTTTCACGTGGGAGAATGCTTTCGCCCGGTTCAATATTATGGGCTGTGGGTGCCAGAGCGACTCTGCCGCTTTTTGTGAGCTGCCTGGCAACCGAAGCAAAGTCTTGCAATGCTTCGTCAGCGTCGACTTCCAGATGGCGGCTGTAGAGCAGGAGGAAGCTTCTTGCGTAAGTGGTGCTGGCAAACACAGAGTAGTCGTCAGCTTCCAGGCCGCGAATCGTATCGGCATGAATGCGGGTGTCGTGAGCCACGTCTGCAATGGATAAACCTTGCTGTTCGCGCTTTTTTTGTAATGTCTGGCCGATTGTCTGTGCCATGCGTGAAGTGGATTAGCCTGAGTGGCACCCGTTCAAGCGATGAGCTTTGGGCTTAAGCCCATGTAATCATCGATCCTAATTCCGAGGAAGCCTTGTCTCTGCATACTAGTCGAAATCAGGGCTGAGATCGACAAGAATCTCTCTGGGTCGGGCACCGTCTCCAGGGCCAATTATGTTACGTTGTTCCAGAATGTCGATCATGCGTGCCGCCCGGGTGTAACCGAGACGCAGACGCCTTTGCAGCAAAGAGGTGGAGGCTTTCTTTTCCTGGAAGATTATTTCCAGACACTTTTCAATGAGCTCTTCGTCTTCATCGGAAACATCGTTTTCAGGGTTGGCTGACGATTCCATGGATTCCTGAATGTCGGTTTGGAATTGCTGTTCTCCCTGGCTGGAACAGAATTCGACAATGTCCTCGATTTCCTCATCGGAAACCATCGCGCCCTGGGCACGCAGCAGTTGAGCGCTGCCCGGGGGCAGGTAAAGCATATCCCCCTTTCCTACGAGACGATCCGCTCCAGCGGCATCGAGAATCACCCGGCTGTCTATTTTTGATGAGACTTGGAATGCGATTCTTGATGGGATGTTGGCCTTGATAATACCGGTGACCACATCAGCCCGCGGAGTCTGGGTGGCAACGATCAAATGGATGCCCGCCGCACGTGCTTTTTGGGCAATCCGGGCGATTGAGGATTCCACATCGGCGGGGGCGGTTTGCATGAGGTCAGCCAGCTCGTCGATAATAACTATAATGTAGGGCAGATGGTCGGGAAGTTCTTCTTTTGCCTGGGCATCCGGACTACTGCTTCTTGCTGCAGATGTGTCGCTTGCCGCCTCTTTCTCGCCGTCTACAGAAGTGTTGTCATTTTGTGGTGAACCGGGAATGTTCACGTGGTGGGTAGTGAGCGCTGGCTCGGCGATGATACTTTTCCCACTGGCAGTTTTTTTACTTTTGGCTGATTGGGCTTTGCTTTTGGCGGAGCGGTCTTCGCTTTTGTCACCAGCGTCAGGAGGCTTATTGCTATTTCTCTCATTGAAACTATCAAATTTACGACAGCCTGCTTTGGCAAACATTTCGTAACGACGCTCCATTTCGTTGACGACCCAACGCAGGGCGAGCAGAACTTTTTTCGGGTCAGTGACAACTGGTACCACGAGGTGGGGGAGTGCGTTATACACCTGCATCTCGACGACCTTGGGATCGATCATGATAAAACGCAGCTGATCGGGAGTGAAGCGGTAGAGCAGGCTGGCAATGATGGTATTGATGCAGACGCTTTTTCCGCTTCCGGTAGCCCCGGCGATCAGGAGATGGGGCATTTGAGCAAGGTCGGCAACCACGGTTTTGCCATAAACGTCTTTTCCCAGAGCAAGAGGAATTTTTGCCTTGGTATTGCGAAAAGGGCCGGCTTCAAAAAGCTCTCGTAGAGGCACCATGACTTTATCCAAATTGGCAATTTCAATGCCGACCGTGTCTTTTCCGGGAATGGGGGCAATGATGTTGATGCGTTCCGCTTTGGTGGCACGGGCAATGTCAGCTTCCAGGGCGGTGATTCTATTCACTCGCAATCCGGCACTCGGGTAGATTTCATAACGTGTGATTGTAGGGCCACGGGTGATGTCGCCGGCGCTAACATCGATGCCGAAGGTTCCCAAGGTATTGATGATTTTTTTCTGGATATCAAGTAGCTCGCTGGTATCCGAGGGGGTATCCGAGCCACTGCTATCGAAGTTAAGTAGTTTCAGGCTGGGCAGTTGGTAATCGGCAAACTGGCCGGAGTTTGCGAGCAGGCCGGTGCCGCCTTTGGAGTTTTTTCCCAGGCCGAACTGTGCCGCCGGTTTGAATTGATCCAATTTTTCGGTGGATTTGGATCTTACCGAAGCATCTATAATTTTGGGTTTGGGTAGTATCGGACCAAGTGGCAGTTCCATTTCGCCTTTGTCATTAGTGACAGGTTTTTCGCTGCTCTTGCGCTCAGTCCTTCGTGAGCGACGGGTTTTGGGCTCGACGCTTGTGGAGTTGGCGGCGAGTTGGGCTTCGCTGACAGCAGCTCGGGTTTCTTTGCGGGCTTCCTTGTATCTTGAGTAGCGCTCGAGCAGGCGTTTTTTTACCAGCATCAAAAACTGGAAAGGGTGAAGCCCAGTGAGCGTGATCAGACTGGTCAGGTAGACCATCGACATGACGATGAAAGAACCGACAGTGCCAACTGAACTTTCAAAAAGCCTGTGGCCGACGGTGTAGCCAATCAGTCCGCCGGCACTTTCGGGCAGGTTGTAAAGTTGAGTCCAGTCCTGGAAAAACAGTGTTTGGTATTCCAATAGGCAAGCGGCAGAGCCCAGCAGGGCAAGAAAAGAGAACAGGGTGCGAAGTGTGAAAACACGGGCTCCGAGCAAGGTGGTGACCCCCCACCAGATGAGCACTCCGGGAATCAGGTAGGCTGCAGCTCCGAGAATGAAATAGGAGCAGCCGGCGATTACGGCACCAACCGGGCCGATGAAATTTGAAATGACGGCGTCACTGCTGGCAGTGCTGCTGAATGGAATCCAACTGGGAAGATCCTTGGGCGCGTAGGAAACCAGGGCAAGAAAATGCAGCAAAGCAAAACCTCCCAGTAAGATGGCAATGGCTTCATTCCAGGCGTAGGGCGTTGATGAAGAAGCGGATGCAGTCCGGGATGACTTCGCAGAAGTTTTTTTCTGGGGGCGGGATTTACGATTCGAGGCCATACTCAGCAGTACCCGCTTGTCGGTGCATCAGAAAATAATGAACTGACAGGTGGAATGAATAATTAAAAGTTAAGGGAAAAGGCGATTTTGCTTTCTAATAATTATGAAATCATTTAAATTAATGGAAATATTCAGTAAGTGTAGCGGTCTGTTACCGTGGGATCAATGTTAATCTTGGAAAAATAAGCTATCAAGAAAGCTTAGGAATCTGTTAAAGATGAACGATAAACGGGTCATTATCTTGTTGGTGAAATACCCGCAAAAAGGCCGGGTCAAGACTCGTTTGGCACAAACTCTAGGGGATGAAGCGGCAGTGGCTGTTTATCAGCGCTTGGTCGAGCATTTGATTCGTTTGTTGAGGAGGGTGACTGTTGATGAGATTTGCATCAGCTTTGACCCGGCGGAAAAGCATAGTGAAATTGAGGATTGGATACGACCGATGTGGCAGCAGGCAGGAGTGGGGCGGGTTTCGGGGGTTGTTTTGGACAAAGAGCCGACACTCGGATTTTGTTCTCAGTGTGAAGGGGATCTTGGTGTGCGTTTAAAATCTGCTTTCGGCACAGTTTTTGAGGAAAACAAACAAGCGGAGGGAGCAGGGGTGCAGGTCATTGCCATTGGCAGTGATTGCATCGAAATCGATGAAGGGACTTTCCGGGCGACCTGGGAGGCCCTGGCAACCAAGGAGGTCGTATTCGGCCCGACTTTGGACGGAGGTTATTATTTGGTCGGGATGAATAGTCCCCATCCGGAATTATTTGAAGACATCCCGTGGAGTAGCAAAATGACTTTGCGGGCAAGTTTGCAAGGGGCCTCTGAAGCAGGTTTGGAAACTGCCTTGTTGGATGAGAAACACGACATCGATACCGAGCAGGACTGGCGACGTGCTGAAACAAATTGCCCTTTTTGAAAGAAGGGCTGCATTTTTGCTGCCCCTGAGGGTTTAAGCTTCTTTGTCAGCTTCGAAACAACAGCGGTAGACGGCACCCGCCAAAACAGCACCAACGATTGGAGCCAGCCAAAAAAGCCATAGTTGGGAAATCGCCCAACTGCCTTGGAACAGGGCAACCCCGGTGCTCCTGGCAGGATTGACCGAGGTATTGGTGACAGGAATGCTGATCAGATGGATCAGCGTGAGGCCAAGTCCAATGGCTATTGGGGCAAAACCCTGGGGAGCTCGTTTGTCTGTAGCGCCTAATATGATAATAAGGAACATGAAAGTCATGACGATCTCGGTTACCAATGCAGCCGTTAGTCCATAACCTTCGGGAGAGTGTTCTCCGTAGCCGTTCGAGGCAAAACCTGCAGCGGCGTCAAAACCTGCTTGTCCGCTGGCAATGACATATAATGTTGCAGCACCGGCAATGCCGCCGGCCACTTGGGCGGCCATGTAGGGGACAAGTTCAGCAGTCGAAAACCTTCCTCCCGACCAAAGCCCAAGCGAAACCGCAGGGTTGAGGTGGCAGCCCGATATGTGGCCGATCGCAAAAGCCATGGTTAACACCGTAAGGCCGAAAGCGAGGGAAACGCCCACCCAACCAATACCCACGTCGGCTACTCCCGCGGCAAGAACGGCGCTGCCACAGCCTCCAAGAACAAGCCAAAAAGTACCAATAAATTCTGCTGCTAGTTTTTTCTTTAGTGCCATTCTATTTTTCTTTGTATGAGTGGATGAAAATCCTGCTCAACCTAAGCTGAGCAGAATAAAGAAGATTGCCTTCAATTTTTTATGAAGGCTCTGCTTTGTATCAATTTATTCTGTAAGTAACAACTACATTTTCTGTGCCTGGCCAAAGTTATTGATGATTGTCGGGAAATACTAAATGTCGTAGGAATGGGATAGAGTCAGGATATTTACACGAAATGAAGCCGGGTATATTGAGGGTAAAAAATCTATTGCAGCAGGCGGCGACTCCTCTCAGGGGCAGTGCGGTTTCGCGTTCACTGTTTGTCCGGGGGCTGGCCCTGGTTTATCTTATCGCGGTGATCTCCTGGTGGGTGCAAATGGGGGGATTGGTGGGAGAGAAAGGGCTGGTGCCTGCGGCTGAATATGTTCAGCAGGTCAAGGATTACAGCCTCGCCAATGACAAAAGTGCATTTTTTCTGGTGCCGACGGTTTTCATGGGGGCATGCAGCGATCTGGTCATGAATGGGCTTTGTTTACTGGCGGTTGTTCTGGCGCTGTTGGTGATGGCGGGATTTTTGCAGGGACAGGCTTTGGCCGTTTTGTGGTTTCTGTATCTGTCATTGGTGACTACGGGAGGTGCCTTCATGAGTTTTCAGTGGGACATGTTGCTGCTTGAGGCTGGATTATTAGCGGTATTGATAGCTCCGTGGAAGTTCAGGGTTTCATGGAGGCAACCAGACCCCAATGTGCCCCGCTGGTCGTGGTGGCTGGTGCGGTGGCTACTTTTCCGGCTGATGTTTTTTGCCGGATACGTAAAGCTCACCAGTGGAGATGCCTCGTGGTGGGACGGCACGGCGATGTTGTTTCATTACCAGACCCAGCCTTTGCCGCCATGGACGGCGTGGTGGATGCAGCAGTTGCCCGATGGCTTCAATCAATTTACCTGCTGGCCGATGCTGGTGGTGGAGATCATTTTCCCGTTTTTTATTTTTATGGGAAACAGAATGCGTCTGATCGCTGCAGTCGGTATGTCGGGATTGATGTTGCTGATTATTGCTACAGGTAACTATACTTATTTTAATGGCCTGACGATGGTGTTGTGCCTTTCTCTGGTGGCGGATTGCTACTGGCCCGGGTCATGGCTGAAGAGAGCGGGTATTGGTTTGCCGTCAAAAGAAGGGCCACAACAAAAAACTATGGCTTTGCGAGACTGGCTGGGGCTGGGTTTTAGGAGCGTAGCGGGCATCTGGCTCTTCGTTGCTTCCCTGGTGGTGGTATCGGGGCAGTTGGTGAATGGGGGATCGCTGAAGAGTTCCCCGTTGCCCCGGTGGGCGTCGAACGTTTATGACGGGGTAGCCCCATTTCGCTCGGTGAACGGCTATGGTTTATTTCGAGTGATGACCAAGGAGCGTCCGGAAATCATTTTCGAAGGAAGCCGTGATGGACGACGTTGGCAGGAATACCGCTTGAAATACAAACCCGGGAAATTGGAGAAACGGCCAGGTTTTGTTGCTCCGCACCAGCCGAGGTTGGATTGGCAGTTGTGGTTTGCTGCCTTGGAGCGCCAATATCATCCACAGAGTCGAAATGCTTCCTGGATGAATGCCTTGATGTTGGGTCTGCTGGAGGGATCACCCGAGGTGCTGGATTTTTTTGAATACCAGCCTTTCAGGGATCGACCACCGAAGTATGTCAGGGCCAGTTTGTATCTCTATGAGTTTACGACTTTGCAGGAGAGAAAGGAAACGGGGCGTTGGTGGAAGCGAAAAGTGCAGGGTTTGTATTATCCGGAAATTCGCAAAAGGGACTGAATGACTGGTTTTTCATCGTATTTTCATCATGCCAGCGGGGCAAATGACTGGCCTGAATCCGGCAATTGAATTTTCATTTAGTGCCTATAGATTCACCGTCCAAAATTAATTTCCCGGAATTATATAAAGTATGAAACAAAAACCATTCTCTCGGCGTCATTTTTTGAAAGCAGGAACTCAATCCCTCGGCGCAGCCGCTTTCGGATTCTCTACAGCGTGCAAACCTAGTGCTCCCGGCAAGACTGATGCGAAGGGGCCGCAGTTTCAAATTTCTCTGGCTGAGTGGTCTTTGCACAAGGCTTTGAAAGCAGGGGAGCTCGATCATTTGGATTTTCCGCAATTTACCAAGGATAATTTCGGTATCACTGCACTGGAGCATGTGAATCAGTTTTTTG
Source organism: Verrucomicrobiota bacterium (assembly GCA_030625775.1). Classification (GTDB taxonomy): domain Bacteria; phylum Verrucomicrobiota; class Verrucomicrobiia; order Verrucomicrobiales; family DEV007; genus JAADHD01. The sequence goes on along the minus strand of DAOUQC010000068.1, from coordinate 3,686 downwards.
CTGAAAAAACAGATAAGTTTGGCTTACAGCCCAAAGGCCGCAGGTACCTTTTGGAATTGAAAAAACGTACTGATGATTTGGGCATGGATAATGTGTTGATCATGTGTGACGGGGTGGGAAAATTAGGTGATTCACATTATGAAAGACGGAAAAATGCCGTCGAAGGACACTACGCCTGGGTGGAAGTGGCCAAACTCATTGGTTGTCATTCGATTCGAGTCAATGCTTCATCGGATGTGAAGCGTAGCCCGGAGGAGCAGGCAGCCCTTTGTGCAGATGGTCTGGCTAGCTTGTGTGATTTTGCCAAGCAGCATGAAATCGGGGTGATTGTTGAAAATCACGGTGGTTTGTCTTCGGACGGAGCGTGGTTGGCATCGGTGATGGAAAAAACAGGTAGAAATAATTGCGGCACCCTGCCTGACTTTGGTAACTTTTATATTGTGAAAAATCGCGGTAATAGCCAGAAGTATGAAAAAGCCAAAGAGCCGTTCATGCGGGATGGGACGTATCAGGAGAATGAAGGGGGGCTTGAGTATAACCGTTATCAAGGGATCAGGGATTTGATGCCTTTCGCCAAGGGGGTCAGCGCAAAGAGTCATGATTTTGATGAAAATGGTGAAGAAATTCACACGGATTTTCACAAGGCGATGAAGATCGTGAAAGACTCGGGTTACAGGGGGTATGTGGGGATCGAGTATGAGGGCAAGGAGCTATCCGAAGTGGATGGGATCAAGGCAACCCAGGCTCTGCTGAAAAAGGTTTTTGCCGAGTTGGCTTAGCCCGCATTTCTCACGAGTTGTCTACTGCGATTTGCTGCACCTTGATCTGGCGGCGTTATGCTTGAATTGTCCTGGGACAGTGTGTATTCCCATCGACACAATCAGCATTAATTTTTCCTGCGTTTCATCTTACCATCAGGTTTTTGGAAGCTCCCTTAAAAGCTTTTGAACTCAGAGGCTTTCTCGTTTCGTAGCTGCGATGGTAAGTTAGCTGTTTCAGTTCGAGATTACTGCTGTTGTCAGTCAACTCAAAATCTTTAGGTGTGACAACATTTCCTTGATGGGAATTGTTAAAAGAATGGGTAGGGGGGGGAGAGGCCTCTCGCAAAGGCACTAAGAATCGCCAAAAAATAAGCAAAGAAGAGAAAATGCAGATGGTGCAGATGGTGCAGATAAGATGAGGAAAGGGGAGGGCCGGGGAGAATCACTGGAAAATATCGAATATTGAGCAAGGAGTGAAGAATGATGAAGGGGGTGAGGGATTGTGGAGGAAAGGGGGCTTTTTCTTGCGATATGGCTGCAGCGACGTAGGTTTTTGACCATGAGTTTGCGCTTTTCACTGATTGCTGTCGTTATTCTGATGTTTCCCTCCATGGGTTTCTCCGGCCTGGTGAGAATTGCCAATCCGATTGGGGGGCACATTCACCCTTCGGCTTGTGTGAGTAAGAAAGGAACGATCGTCGTTATCTATGGCCATATTAATCATCGTGATTTACGAATCACGCGTTCGACTGATGGTGGGAAGGAGTGGGCGGATCCGAAGCCTTTCGGGCCCACGGTGAAAAAAACTTATTACCCCGGTTCACTCACGGCTTTGACTGATGGTCGTCTGGTTCATATGTGGAACCGTTGGAATACTTCGACGACTGAGAAAGAACCGAGGTCGGTGCTTTATTCGATTTCTGATGATGATGGGTTGACTTGGAGCGAACCTGAGCCGCTCTCGCGTGATCCAAAAATCAAAAGTATCATCAGGCACCCGATCACGGAGTTGGCCGCGAACCGCTGGTTGATTTCGCTGACTAATAAGACAATCATTTTTGACCCGGTAAAAAAAGAGTCGCGAGCTTTCGGTGACGGCCGCGTTCACGGTTTGATTCCTGTGCTTCGAACACCGCCCGGAACTTTCATCAGCGGTGCGGGTTTGCGTTCGACGGATGAAGGGAAGAGCTGGATCGAGATTAAAGATTTTCCCAATCTGTCCGCGCAGGGTTGGAGGCATGAGTTGGTCTGTTTGAAAAACGGCTGGTTGCTGGCTTCGGAGATACTGGGTCCGGGGACTGGTGGTGAGCGGATTCGCTATCGGATTTCGCGTGACGATGGACTGACTTGGGGAAGTGTTCACGAATACCATAATCCCGGCCGTGCGATTGGTGGGCGGGCCTGTCCGCGAACCGTGCAGCTCGATGACAAAACGATTGGAGTTGTGTTTTACGACATCAGCAAGGATCAGGAGGGTGGGGGTGGTTTGTTTTTTCTTAGGATTGCGATAGTGGATCTCAAGAGAAATTAGGGAGGGGATTCACCATGAGCCGAGTTCCGCTATCGCGGGACGAGACAGCCGGAGCCTACTGTCCGAAGGCAACATATGGAAGGTCATGAAAGAAGAGAAGATGGCCCGATTGCGTATCTTGAGCTTGATGGAAAAATTCGTAAGCTAGCGATGTGAAAAAATATTTCTTAATTGTTTTTTTAGTCGGCCTGCTTGCTCAGGCTGCGATGGCAGACAATTGGCCGCGTTTCCGTGGTCCGAACGGGTCGGGTGTGACCGAGGGCGTGAAGCTGCCTGCTGAGTGGAGTGAGGCGGATTTTCGCTGGAAGATTGATCTGCCGGGGATTGGGCATGGCTCACCAGTGGTATGGGGGGATCGGTTGTTTTTACTTGCTGCCAGCGAGCCGCCGGCCAGATTAAAAAAAAGGAAGGGCAAAAACGGGGGCTTGGTGAAGCCGGCGGCAGGGTCTGCAAAACCACAACGCTGGATACCTGTCTGTGTCAGCACCAAGGATGGTTCTATTTTGTGGAAGCAGGAAATCACCGATGGAACTCAGAAACATAAGGGGCATCGTTTTAACAGTCCGGCTTCAACCACACCGACGGTTGATGGGAAGCGAGTGGTGTTTACCTGGGGTACTCCGGAAAAGCTGACGATGGCTGCCTTTTCCCATCAAGGGGAAAAGCTTTGGCAATCAGATCTTGGGCCGGTTTCCGGTGGTCATGGATTTGCTGCGTCGCCGGTATTGCTGGGTGATCTGCTTATCCTGAATAATGATCAGGAAAAAGGAGGTGGTAGTTTGCTTGCCCTCGACGCCAATACGGGTGCAGTGAAATGGACAGTTAAACGCCAAAGCCAGCGGCTCTCCTATTCGGTGCCCTGCATTTTTGAATCAGGTGGTCGCAAGTTGCTGGCCTTTGTGAATTGGAAACATGGTTTCACCATCATTGATCCACAGGACGGTCGGGTGGTCGCTGAAAAAAGTGTCTTTAATACCAAAGTCAATGAACGGGCAATCAGCTCACCGGTGGTTTACAAGGATTTGATCATCGGCACATGCGGTTTTACGGCCAACCCTAGACACTGTGTGGCGGTGAGGTTGAAGGGTAATCAACTCGAGGAGGTCTGGTGCATAGAGCGCAATGTTCCCCATATTCCCAGTTTGTTGGTCGTTGGGGACAAAGCTTACCTGTGGGATGATTCCGGCATCGTCACTTGTGTCAAAGCGGCTACGGGAGAAGAGTTGTGGAAGGGGCGGGTGCCGGGTGTCGAGGGCAAGTGTTTTGGATCACCGGTCAGTGATGGAGAAAAAATTTTCTGCAGTGATGAAAGCGGCAATATCAATGTGATAGCCGTGGGGGATGAATTAAAACATCTGGCGACGAACAAGCTTGGCGAGCTCTGCCGCACAACG
>DAOUQC010000025.1 GCA_030625775.1 Verrucomicrobiota bacterium | reverse complement strand
ACCACGATGAAAGCCAACATTCCGATAGGCAGATGCAAGGTCACCGTGTGAAAGGGGCCCAGGAAAGCAAACCAATTCAAGCCTTCCTCCGCTGCTTTTTTGGCCGTTTCACCACCATCGCCTGCAGCCATGAGCAAAGTTATAGTCACACACCAAAGCAGTGTCCCTAATGGCAGTATTTTCTGTAAATTATTTTTTATCATCACGCATCACTATCGCTTAATCCCCTTAATCAAAAAGCCAAAGCTGCAAACATTGCCAATTTTTGCATAGTTCCGGCACTTTCCATTTTTGTGCTTCGCCTTGCTACGGTTCCACTGATCATCTTATTTTTCAATCAAAACAAAGCCGCTCCCGCATGCTTGTTGGAAGCCAGTAATTGATCTATCCCCCCCTGCACCGCCTCTTCCAATTCAGCAGTCAACTCTGACACTGCTGAACGCAATTTTCCACCATTGTGATCGAGCACCTCAGCCAGATTTACAGGCTCACCCACATGAACCATTGCACTGCGGCCCCCAAGTGGCTGCGCCGATTTACCGGTGTAATCCTCTGTCATTTTTTGTGTAGTCTCCGCAAATCGATCCAAGCTTGGCAACTCCGCCACATAAGGTGTGGCGTAGGTCAAAGTCCTGAAGGCCAGGATGGCTTCATCGGCCCACCGCCTCATCTGGTCAGTCCCCTCCGCCCCATTCCTTTCCTCCTCAACTTCGCGAATTCGAATGTGATGAATCGCCGCACGAATCCGCCGAATTCGCCCCGTCAAATCACTGGCATTTTTCACTTCCAGTCCCATTTTTTCCTCCAGTGCTGCGATCACCCTCTGTGAGCAGCCTTCAAACTGCATCTGCCAATCTTCCTCCTCATCTGGCAAATGCTGACACTCCTTCATCCGTTCACCCAACAAGGCCCGCCCTATTTGCTGCAGCTCTTCAAGCGCACTTTCACAGCCCTCTACCTGTACCCCTGCCATCCCGGCGACCTCATCCATTTTTTGCTTCACCAACTCTCTTATATCATCCAGATAGCTCATCTTGAATGATATCGGTACCGCATAGATTGGTTTCCCCTCTCCCAATTCCTTCTGTGCCCGCAGAGATACAAAAGCCGCCCCTTCCATGAATGGCGTCACCCGGTCGTTGTTCAGGTAAACATTGCCCTCCGGAAAAATCGTCATCGCATACTCCCCCTCCTTCAAAATCCGGATCGCCTCCTTCATCGATTGTTTGTCTGATCCTTCGCGATCAATGGAAAAAGCCCCGTGCCTCTGCATCATCCATGCGCACGCCTTTCCCCGCAAAAAAACATCATAAGCGGCCATGAAACAAGAACGCAGCCCCAGACGACGGTGCACCTCTGTCATCACCTGTGGATCACTATGGGTAGGGTGATTGGCAACCATCAATACCCGCTCACCCCTGTCCACCAGCTTCTGCAAACGTTCCCCTCCTGATATTTCCAACTGCTTGATCTGGTGATTCCGGCCTGAAAGAAAAAAACTCTTATTTGCCTGTTCACAGAGCCACTGCACTCTCCGACTCGGTTTAGCCGGGAAAAACTGATAGGGAGCATCGCTGAATTCCAACATTGCGGAAACTTAACACTCATCGCCAGCAAAAAACAAATTGTGTGTCCCATTTCCCTTGCTCTGACACCGCAAAACACCTAGATTTTGATCAAGTATTAAGACCCGTCCCCGGCTTATCATGATCGCCGCTTACAATCGAAAGCAAAAAAGGCTCGCCACCCTCAACCGGGCTTCAGCTGTTTTTCTTTTACTCTTCTCCATCACCTTTTTCTTCACTGCCTTCTTCTTTATTTTAACCGCTTTTGGCTTTGCTCACCAGGAGGGCCTCGTTGCCGCCTTGACTGCCGGAGCCATACTGATAGTCATCATCACCGGTATTCGCAGTCATCAGTCTGGATTTGGCCACTACAGCTATCAGGAATCTGATCTTTTTACCGGACTCGATTATCGGGATGCCGGCACCCGAAGCCTACGAGGCCCCATGGGAGTTGCCGGGTGCAGCCATATCCTAACGCAACTGTTTCTTGCTGCTCCCCTGCAATGGCTGCGGGGACGTGAACGACTGGCTTCATTGATTCGTGAAGACCCCACACTGGATAAAAACCTGCAGATTCTACTAGATGAAATCAACAGTCAGGCCCAGTGGATCCCCATAAAAAAATATCAGGATCGATCGGAAGAACTTACCCACCTGATCCAGATGGAAGCCATTCAGTTCAGCCCGCGAAAATCAGTGATTCACCGAAACTAGCAAGCCATGGAATTCACCTTCACACCTATCCGGATTGGAATTTTTGTCAGCCTGTTAATTGCCTTCTGGTTCCTTGGTGGATTCACCCCACCTGCCAGCTTGAACGACGGCGATTTTAGCGGGGCCCGCCACCTGGGCAAAAGCTGGGGGTATTGCATGATACTGTTTGTCACAGGTGCTATTTCTTCCACCCTGGTCGAGCATAGGGCGGGAAACATTGACCCCACCAGTTTACGAGCCATCTATATTGTTATCGGCCTCATTTGCATGGCTGCCGCCTTGGCTTGGAACCAGGCCCTCGGCACAATATAAAAACAAACAGGAACCTCTCGCCGCACCTGCTACCGGTTGAGGTCCAGCACATGTCCCTCTTGATCACACTTGACATAAGTTACCGTTGAGTCCGGCACCCGGCCAAGAAACTTGTAGCTACCTCCATCGGGGCAAGTGGGCACAACGGTTAAGTAGCCTTCTTCATCTACCAGTAAGGCGATAGGCAGCTCATCACCCGATTTAAGCTCATTTAGCTCTGCGTGAGCAAGCACCGCTTTTTGAACGACAGTCTGTTGCAAGATGCACTTAGCCCGCCCTGCCCCCCGCTGGTAAGCTGTCCCGCCGATAGAAAATATACTGACGACCATTGCTCCCACGAACAATCCAATGCAAGCTGTGATGATTCCAGCTATTGCCAGCCCTTTCCCCCCGATTTTCGATGGCTCACGATTAATGTTTTTGAACGCAATAATTCCCAGAATGATTGCTGGAATCGAACCTAAAATCCACAGGCACAGATTACTCGAGATCCCCAGGATCAAACTCCATATAGCTGCCTTGGATGTTCTTTGTGGTCTCACAATTTGCCCGCCAGGCAGTTGGGGTGGAGCTTCAGTCATGGAATTTATGTTATTGTATGCGGATTTATTGTGTGATTTTAGCATGACGAAAATACTGACTTCCGTAAAGCGCAAACCCGACAACAAAAAACGAGCACCCCGGGGCGCCCGTTTCAAATTTGAATTAAATTTCCCTTAGCTTGCTTCGCCAACTGCAAATCGAGCAAAGCGACGAATTTCCAGTTCATCACCAAGATCAGCTGAACTTGATGCCAATAACCCGGCGATGGTTTTATCAGGGTCTTTGATAAATCCCTGCTCAAGCAGACAGGAGCCCGCATAAAACTTATCAAGTTTGCCCTCGACGATTTTGTCGATGATATTCTCAGGCTTGCCTTTGACTTGCTCGCGGTAAACGTCTTTTTCCTTCTCCACGATCGCTTCCGACACTTCGTCACGACTCAGGCAAATCGGATGTGCTGCGGCAATGTGAAGACAAATGTCCTTCACCAATGCCGAAAAATCATCATTTCCCTCGGTATCCGCAGACTTGCAGCCCACTTCAATCAACACGCCGATTTTTCCATCCATGTGGATGTAGGATCCAACGATGCCATTTCCATCAACGTCGTAACGAATCACATTACTCACCCCCATGCCTTCACCGAGCTCTCCGACCTTCGCTTTGACAAAATTTTCAACAGTCTCATCTCCATTCACACTAAAAGCGAGGAACGAGTCGAGGGATTCAAGCGTTTCCGCCTTGGCAGCAAAACCCAAAAGTTCACTGACAAAACCTCTGAAATTATCACCTTTGGACAAAAAATCGGTTTCACAACTCACATCAATCATGATGCCCGATTTGGAATCATCGTTAACCAGGGTAGCCACGACACCTTCTGTAGTTGTCCTCGATGCTTTTTTATCAGCTGCTGCCATTCCCTTTTTCCGAAGAATAACTTCAGCCGCTTCCAGGTCGCCGTCAGCTTCCTGAAGGGCTCCTTTGCAGGTCATCATTCCTACATTGGTTTTTTCACGCAGTTGCTTGATCAATTCGAGTGTTACTTCAGCCATGGTTCAGTAAGGTTTAATTTGTGAGTTAGAGTATCGTTTATTAATAAATTGAAATTAACCCGGTGAGATCTGATCAAGGCCACTAAGACAACAAGAGCAAATAAAACTCAGCCGAAGCTATTTTATTTTCCCAGCCAACCGGATCAAGGCCCGCTGCGGAAGCAGCAGAAACTCGGATATTTTTCCAAAAGCTGTCAGCCTACTTGCCGCCACCTGCAGCGATCATCGGTTCGACCAATTTACGGAGAATGGTGCGAATGGATCGAATAGCGTCATCATTGGCAGCGATAGGATAATCGATGATATCCGGATTCGCATTTGAATCAACCAAAGCAACAATCGGAATATTCATCTTACGTGCCTCCGCCACAGCGATGGACTCCCGGGCAGAATCAACAATCATCAAAGCATCGGGAGCTTTCTCCATCATGCGGATACCGTTGAGATTACGAAACAACTTTGCGCGTTCGCGGTTAAGCGATGCGAGTTCTTTTTTGCCCATTTTTTTGAAATCCGGGGATTTCTCAATGTCTTCGAGAAAAGCCATGCGGTTTACACTCTTACGAATGGTTTCAAGATTAGTCAGAGTCCCCCCCAACCAGCGGTGATTGACAAAAAATTGGCTGGTTTCTTCAGCTGCCTGTTGCACGGCATCCTGGGCTTGGCGTTTGCACCCGACAAACAGGATTTTTTTACCTTCCCGGGTCAATTTGGCCAGAAAAGTAGAAGCTGCCTCGAGCTGCTCCACCGTTTTACCCAAATCGAGCAAATGAACTTTATTACGTTCCTCCAGAAGATAGGGCTTCATGCGAGGATCCCACTTCTGTCTCTGGTGGCCAAAATGCACACCTGCTTCTACCAGTTCAATTATCAGTTCTTGTGACATCGCTTTAATGTTTGTGCCCTCTTTAAATCAAGAGAGCGCTTTGTCTTGTTGTTCGGAGTTACCCGTTGTTGTTTGTCTTGTTTACCTGCCGCCTGACGACAGAAATTTTCCACCTCAATAGCAAGGCGCGGGAAGTATTCGTCAGAGCTCTTTCAAAATCAAGGCGTAATCTTCAGGACAGACTAAAAAATCCATCCCGAAGAACCATGCCTCCAATTACTTACGCTCCTTCTCCCACTTCCGCAGCCTCTTCAATTTCAAGTTCTTCGTCTCCTTCGTAGTCCAAAGGATCAACCGTTTCGACTACCTGGATATCACGCACATCTTCGAATCCTGTTCCAGCAGGAATCAGGTGTCCCATGATAACATTTTCCTTAAATCCACGAAGATGATCGATTCGTCCCAGTGTCGCAGCCTCGGTGAGCACCCGCGTCGTGTCCTGGAATGAAGCCGCCGAAATAAAGCTGTCCGTTTCAAGCGAAGCCTTGGTGATCCCCAACAGAACGGGTTCCCCTTCAGCGGGTTTACCTCCCTGTTCGACCATCTCATTATTCACCTCTTCGAAAGTGGTTTTTTCAACCTGGTCTCCCCAAAGGAAGGTGGTATCACCTGGATCGGTAATCTTAATTTTACGCAACATCTGACGGACAATAATTTCGATGTGTTTATCATTGATCTCCACACCCTGCAGACGATACACGTCCTGCACATTGTTCACCAAATGCTCCATGAGCTCGTGGGGCCCGAGAACTTCAAGGATCTCCTGACTGGTCACTGAACCTTCAGTGAGCTGTTGCCCTTTGGTCACCAAATCACCCTCCTGAACCAGATAGTGTTTGCCCAAGGCAATCAAATGCTCTTCCTGCTCACCCGTTTCTGGATCCGTAACGATCAGTTTGCGCTTGTTGCGAACCGTTCCACCCAGTTCAACCACACCTGCGATCTTGGCAATCTGTGCAGCGTCCTTTGGTTTACGAGCTTCAAACAGTTCAGCCACACGTGGCAAACCACCGGTAATATCTTTGGTCACCGAAACTTTACGAGGCGTTCTGGCCAGCTGTTCACCAGCCTTCACTTTCTTGCCCTCTTTCACTGAAAGGTGGGCACCTGTAGGAATGGAGTAACTCGCAAGAACTTCCTTGGTCTTGGAATCGACCACCACCAACTGCGGATGCAAATCCTCTCTATGCTCAATCACCACATGTCCTTTTTTGTTGGTTTCCTTATCCAACTCAGTCTCGATCGTAATCCCCTGGATCATGTCACGGAACTCGATGGCTCCGGCTTTCTCAGTGATAATCGGCACATTGTAAGGATCCCAAGTCACGACGGTTTCGTTTTTCTTGATATCAGCATTGTCTGCCTTGTGCAAAACCGCACCCACCACAACATCATGGGATTCGATCTCGCGACCGTCCTTGTCGTGAATGGTAATATTGCCGGACTTGTTGAGCGCCACAAAAGTTCCTTCCGTCGTAGCCACTACCTTGAGGTTATTGTAGTGCAACTGGCCTTTTTCCTTGGCTTTGACAATCGGTTGTTTGAATGACTGCGTCGCAACCCCACCCACGTGGAAAGTACGCATCGTCAACTGGGTTCCCGGCTCACCAATACTCTGGGCAGCGATGATACCAACAGCCTCACCGATTTTAGATGGTGTATTTGTGGCCAGATTCATGCCATAACATTTGGCACAACACCCACGGGGAGATTCACAGGTCAAAACCGACCGGATTTTGAGGCGCTCGTGGCCGATGTCTTCCAAACGAAGAGCAACATCCTCATCAATCAACTGACTTGCTTTAACGACAACTTCCTTGCCGTTGACCACTTTTTCAGCCGAAACACGCCCGTAAACACGAGTCTTCAGATCCACGGTTTCCTCATCACCTTCATAAATAGAGGTCACCACAATACCATTCACGGTGCCACAATCTTCCTCGGTCACGATAACGTCCTGGGACACATCCACCAGCTTACGGGTCATGTAACCCGAGTCAGCTGTCTTCAGAGCGGTATCAGCCAGACCTTTACGCGCTCCGTGAGTTGAGATGAAATACTCAAGCACAGACAAACCTTCGCGGAAATTCGAGGTGATCGGACGTTCGATAATTTCACCGGATGGTTTTGCCATCAATCCGCGCATACCGGAAAGCTGCTTGATCTGCTGACGGTTACCACGGGCTCCTGAGTCCACCATGATAAACAAAGGACTCGGCATGTCCTTGCCCTCGTTATAGTCAATGGTGCGGAACAAATCCTTGGTGATCTGGTCACCAGCATGAGTCCAGATATCGATCACCTTGTTGTAACGTTCCTTATTGGTGATGATCCCCGACTGATACTGCTTGTTGGCTTTGGCCACTTCTGCAAAAGCCGTTTTGAGCTCGGCTTTTTTGCTTTCAGGAATCACCATATCCGTGATCCCGATCGAACAACCCGAACGAGTTGCCTCCTTGAATCCAAGTGCCTTCATGTCATCCAGAGCCTGGGCCGTACGATCCTTACCCGCCATTTTGTAAGACCTCCAGATAATATCACCCAATTGTTTCTTGGCGACTGAAGTATTAACAAAACCAATTTCATCCGGCCAGATTTCATTAAACCGAACGCGGCCCGGAGTCGTAATGATCACTTTCGACTCACGGTCACCAAAATAAGCCTGACCGTCCTTTTTGCCATAGTCAGGGTTACGCAAGCGCACCGCATCGTGCATATCGATACGCCGGTTGGCAATCGCAAACTCGACCTCACTGGTATCTGCGAACAGCGACAAAGCTCTCACCTTAGCTTCTGTATCTGCTTCATCTTTCCCTCTAACAGGAATTTGGCGAGTATAAGTCAGGAAATAACACCCCAGGGCAATGTCCTGTGACGGAGTCATCACCGGACGCCCACTGGAAGGAGTGAAGATGTTGTTCGGAGCCAGCATCAACATACGGGCTTCCATTTGTGCCTCCACGGAAAGCGGCACGTGTACCGCCATCTGGTCACCATCAAAGTCTGCATTGTAAGCCGTGCAAACCAATGGGTGCACACGAATGGCTTCGCCTTCAATCAATACCGGATCAAAAGCCTGAATCGACAGTCTATGCAAAGTCGGCGCACGATTCAACAGAACCGGATGCCCGGTGGTGACTTCTTCCAGAATATCCCAAACCTCGATCGTTTTGCGCTCAATGAGTTTTTTAGCACTACGAACCGTATGCACATAACCCAATTCCTTGAGACGGCGAATGATAAATGGCTCGAATAAAACGAGAGCCATTTTCTTTGGTAAACCACACTGGCTCAGCTTCAAATCCGGTCCGACCACAATCACTGACCGGCCTGAGTAGTCAACACGCTTACCAAGCAAGTTCTGACGGAAACGCCCCCCCTTACCCTTGAGCATATCACTCAAGGATTTAAGAGCACGGTTTCCCGCACCGGTCACGGCACGTCCATGGCGCCCGTTATCAAACAATGCATCCACAGCTTCTTGGAGCATACGCTTTTCATTGCGGATAATCACATCCGGAGTTTTCAGCTGAAGCAGGTTCTTTAAGCGATTGTTACGATTGATCACACGACGATAAAGGTCGTTCAAATCAGAAGTCGCAAATCGGCCACCTTCCAAGGGAACCAAGGGACGCAAATCCGGAGGAATCACCGGCAGCACGTCGAGAATCATCCACTCGGGACGAGTGTGTGACTGGGCAAAACCCTGGGCAAGCTTCAAGCGCTTGGCCAGTTTTTTCCGCACCTGTTTGGAGCGGGTCTTGGTCATCGCCTCTTCCAACTCCTCAACATTCTCGGCCAGATTGACCTGTGAGAGCAAATCCTGCACAGCTTCAGCCCCCATTCCAGCACGAAAGCTTCCCTCGCCGTATTCATCTTCAGCCTCACGATGCTCCAATTCCGTCAACAACTGGCCTTTTTCCAAAGGTGTGTTGCAGGGATCCGTCACAATGTAATCCTCGTAATAGATCACACGCTCCAACGAACGGGCACTCATATCGAGCATCAAGCCGATGCGTGATGGCATGCATTTGTAAAACCAGATGTGTGAAACCGGCACTGCCAGTTCGATGTGGCCCATGCGTTCACGCCGCACACGGGAGAGAGTCACCTCCACTCCGCAACGATCACAAACCATACCTTTGTATTTGATCCGCTTGTATTTTCCACAAGTACATTCCCAGTCTTTGGTAGGACCAAAAATGCGTTCACAAAACAAACCTCCTTTTTCAGGTTTGAATGTCCGGTAGTTAATAGTCTCCGGGTTTTTGACTTCGCCGCTGCTCCACGAGCGGACCGTGTCAGATGCCGCTACAGTGATTTGAACAGAGTCAAAACTCTCTTCTTGTTTTTCTAGGCCGAAGATTTCGTCGAGGTGCGTTTCTGCGCTCATAACGATAGGTGTGTGAGATGAATGGTTGAGTGAGTGATTATGAAATTAAAACAGGTAAATTAGGCAGAGAGACTTTCATCCAACAAATCGCTGGCATCTGAGCCTCCTTTTCCAACTGCTACGTTCAGACCCAGGCTTTGCATTTCCTTGATCAAAACATTGAACGACTCGGGAGTTCCCGCTTCCAGGGTATTGTCCCCCTTGACGATTGCTTCGTAGATTCGGGTTCGACCTTGGACGTCATCGGATTTCACCGTCAGAAGTTCCTGCAAGGTGTAAGCCGCCCCGTAGGCTTCAAGTGCCCACACCTCCATCTCCCCAAAACGCTGGCCACCATACTGGGCTTTACCGCCAAGAGGCTGCTGCGTAACCAACGAGTATGGTCCGACGGCACGAGCATGGATTTTATCCTGAACCAAATGACCCAGCTTCAACATGTAGATATAGCCAACCACGATGTCCTGGTAAAAGGCTTCCCCTGTGCGCCCATCATAAAGAGTGGATTTGCCATTCAAGCCAATCCAGGTGTAATTCTCCTTCTGCTTGGCTTCCTTCATGTATTCCATGATTCTCTTCTCAGAAATTCCGTCGAATACCGGAGTTGCCACTTTGAATCCCAGCGCTTTGGCAGCAACACCCAAGTGAGTTTCCAACACCTGGCCCACATTCATTCGACTGGGCACCCCTAGCGGATTCAAACAAATGTCCACTGGAGTCCCGTCATCAAGGAAAGGCATGTCTTCTTCGGGAACGATGGTTGCCACCACCCCTTTGTTTCCATGACGTCCAGCCATTTTATCACCAACACTAAGCTTGCGTTTTTTGGCAACATAAACCTTCACCTGCTTGATCACACCCGCTTCGGCCTCGTCACCACTTTCAAGACGATCCAACTGACGCTCCCGATCCAAGTCAATTTCAGAAAACTTGGCTTCGAAAGTCGCTACAATTTCGAAGATTTTGTTACGAATCGGACTCGGGTCAATTTCGATATTATCATAAACCGCTGCCAACTTGCGCAACAGGGTTTTGGTGATCTTGCGATTTGCCGGAATGATGATTTCGCCGGTTCTGCCATTGACGACATCCAGGGGAATCTTCTCACCCAGCAGGATATCAGACAATTTTTCCGTCAACTGATCCGTCAATTCCTCCCGCCCTTTGCGGTGAGTCTCAACGATCTGCTTCTGCTGCTTCTGGATCTCTTTTGGATCCAGCTGCTCGTCTTCCGGTATGCTTCTAGAAGAGATGCGCACATCCATTACAATTCCAATACAACCTGAAGGCACTCTCAACGAGGTATCCTTCACGTCCGCTGCTTTTTCACCAAAAATAGCTCGCAACAAGCGCTCTTCTGGAGCCAGTTCGGTTTCGCTCTTCGGAGTGATTTTACCAACCAGAATGTCTCCCGGCGCAACTTCCGCTCCAATACGGATTACCCCGTCAGGCCCAAGATTACTCAAAGCCTCTTCACCGACATTCGGAATATCACGAGTGATTTCCTCCGGTCCCAGCTTGGTATCACGTGCATTGATGTCGAACACTGAAATGTGGATGGAAGTGTAAACATCCTCCTTCACCACACGTTCGGATATAACAATCGCATCCTCGTAGTTGTAACCATTCCACGGCATGAAAGCCACCAGCACGTTACGTCCCAGCGCCAATTCACCGTCTTCCGTATTCGGTCCATCAGCCAACACTGTGCCCAACTTCACCTTCTGCCCACGATCCACGATCGGTTTCTGGTTGATACAAGTGCCCGAGTTAGAGCGCATAAATTTGCGCAGAGGGTAAACATAACAACCTTTCTCAGGATCTCCCTTCAGCTTGTTCGGGTTGGTAAGAAATTCAGCTTCTGTAAACGGAAGCTTGCCATCCTTGGTGACGACAATCACTTCTGCAGATGCCGCAGCGACCACTCCCGGCCCCTCTGACACAACTACTGCCCGTGAATCCTCAGCCACGCTCCCCTCAACACCGGTTCCCACCAATGGGGCTTCAGAGATCAACAATGGAACGCCTTGGCGCTGCATATTCGATCCCATCAAAGCACGGTTTGCATCATCATGTTCCAGAAAAGGAATCAGACTCGCTCCCACCGAAACCAACTGTTTGGGCGAAACGTCCATGTATTGTGATTCCTTTGGATCCACTTCAATAAAATCACCACGGTATCGAACCGTGATTAGTTTATCGGCAAATACCCCTTTTTCATCAATGATATTATTGGCCTGGGCAATCTGATAGTTTTCTTCCTGGTCTGCAGTCAGATACTCGATCTTCTTGGTTGCCACTCCTTTGACGATTTTGCGGTATGGCGTTTCGATAAATCCGAAATCATTGATCCGGGCAAAACTGCTCATTGAGTTGATCAAACCGATATTCGGTCCCTCAGGAGTTTCAATCGGACAGATACGACCATAGTGAGAAGCATGCACATCACGCACCTCAAAGCCGGCACGGTCACGATTCAAACCGCCGGGCCCCAGAGCCGAAAGACGACGTTTGTGAGTCAATTCAGCCAGCGGGTTAATCTGGTCCATGAACTGCGAGAGCTGCGATCTTCCAAAGAAGTCACGCACCACTGCACTCAAAGCTTTCGGGTTCACCAACTTGGACGGAGTCATGCCGTCGATATTGATGTCAAACATAGTCATGCGCTCTTTCACCAAACGCTCGGTCCGGGCAAGCCCGACACGACACTGGTTGCCCA
This sequence comes from Verrucomicrobiota bacterium, assembly GCA_030625775.1. GTDB lineage: Bacteria > Verrucomicrobiota > Verrucomicrobiia > Verrucomicrobiales > DEV007 > JAADHD01. The sequence goes on along the minus strand of DAOUQC010000025.1, from coordinate 42,524 downwards.
GCAATTCGCCCACCGCACGAACACGACGGCTCCCCAGGTGATCAATGTCATCAAGCACCCCTTCGCCCCTCTTCAAATTCAGGAGATACTTGAGTGAAGCCAGAAAGTCTTCCGGACGCATGACCCTGTCAGTGTGTTTATCCCCCAGGACAAGCTTCTGATTGATTTTATAACGACCCACACGCGTCAGGTCATATTTTTTGGGATCAAAGAACAAACGCTTCAGCAGAGCCCTGGCATTTGCTACTGTTGGTGGATCGCCAGGGCGCAGGCGACGGTAAATATCTTTAAGTGCCTCCTCCTCGTCATGAGCGGGATCTTTCTTCAGAGACTTGATCAACACATCTTCGTGAGATGCTGTGATCACTTCCACCTGCTTGGATCCCAGCTCGAGCAACTGATTCACTACCCCCTGGGTAAGTGGCTCGTAAGCTTTGGCTACGATGATTTCATCATCGAGAACATCTTCGAAAAGCACTTTCGAGTTCAACAGCGCTTCATCCATCTTTTTCGACAGCTTCAGCTTCTCAATGTCGTAAAACTCATTGATGATATCTTTGTCAGTCGGATAACCGATCGCGCGCAGGAAAGTCGTAGCAAGAAACTTGCGGCGACGACGGCGACGGTCGAGATAGACGTGCAGCAGATCATTGGTGTCAAACTGCACTTCCAACCAAGAACCCCGGTCAGGAATAATCCGGAAGCCAAACAGAACCTTGCCATTCAAATGAAGGCTGGTTTCGAAACACACACCAGGGGAACGGTGAAGCTGGCTGACCACCACACGTTCCGCTCCGTTGATCACAAAAGTCCCTCGCCGGGTCATCAGGGGGATCTCCCCCATATAAACTTTTTCTTCTTTGGTAGGCCCCTCCTTGTCCTTCAGGATGAAGGTCACATAAAGAGGTGCGCTGAAAGTTTCCCCGTCGCGAAGAGCTTCCAGGGAAGTCAGTTTAGGCGGTCCCACTTCATACTTTGAGAAATTAAGAGTGAAGTTCTCATCGTAACTAACGATTGGGAACACTTCCTCAAACACCGCTTGCAAACCACTACTCTTACGCTCGCCCTCCGCAACATCCTGTTGCAAAAATTCGTCATAAGATTTCAGCTGAATCTCAATCAGATTCGGTGGCTTGATCACTTCTTTAATTTTTCCGAAATAGAGTCTCTTTGACATGTCGAACTAGGTTGGGTCGGTGACTGTTAGTTAACCGCTCTCAAAACCAGATATTATGTGGTTTTAAGCCGGATTATGTTATTGTTTTTTCTATAGTCGAAAAGACAACAAAGCCTGACCACTCATCGAGTAATCAGGATTTGGCGTCCTCTACACACCCACACCTGGCCGACAGCCACCTTCCTTCTCAGTGAAGAAAGGTAATGCTGTCAGCAAATGTTTAGGTTCTTGCAAAATCAAAATAATTTGTGCAATAATCGAGTTTAAATGAATTACTTGAGCTCGATGGACGCTCCTGCGCCTTCAAGCTTTGTTTTGAGCTCTTCAGCCTCTTCCTTCGAGACTCCCTCTTTCAAAGTAGATGGAGCTTCTTCAACGAGCTTCTTCGCGTCTGCCAGTCCCAAGCCGTCGATTGAACCGCGGACTTCTTTAATGACTGCAATTTTGTTCTCACCGAAAGATGTCAACACCACGTCGAACTCTGTCTGTTCTTCAGCTGCACCACCACCGTCACCAGCGGGTCCAGCTACTGCCACGGCTGCGGGAGCTGCTGCGCTCACACCCCATTTGTCTTCCAGAGCTTTCACAAGATCTGCAACTTCGAGAACGGTGAGACCGCTCAATTCTTCAACCAATTTATCTGTATCTGCCATTTTTTTAGTGGGTATCGTCGATTTGAAAAGCGCTCCAATATTTAAGGTGCATCGCCATGCTCCCGACAAGGAACCCGGTTTGTTGTTATTGTTTCTAGCTTACCCAATGTCTCCTGTTTGGATCCTCCAGCTTGGCCTGCGCATTCACGCCCACCCCGCTGCCGGGTAAAATTTCCTTAATTCTAATTGTCTGTAACCCTCAGCCTTGTTCCGCTTTTGCGGCGAACACTCTAGCCAACGCTGATCCCGGCTCGTTCAAGACCCTTACCAGTTTCGTAGCAGGCTGCAATAGCACTCCCAGCAACTGCGCTTGAAGAACTTCCATTGGTGGTAGTGATGCCAGTGCTTCAATCTGTGCGGCGTCCAGAGCATCTCCGTCCAATGCCCCGACTTTGACCGCCGGTTTTCCACATTCCTTATGAAAATCTTTCAGAACCTTGGCGGCAGCACACACATCCTGCTCACCTGTAACCAGCGCATTTTGACCAGTCAACTCAGCTCCAACGGCCTCCGGCAATCCAGCAGTTTCCGCTGCTCGTTTGACCAGTGCATTTTTACTGACGTGCATCTCTGCACCCGTTTCCGCAAGACGATTCCTGAGATCCGCAAACTGCGGCACAGTCATACCCGTGTACTCCGCCACCAATGTGAACGGCGAGCTATTGATCCGTTCCAGGATCTCGTCGATGATGATTTGTTTATCTGCTTTCATCGCAATATTTTTTTATGACCTACTGTTGGTATGGGGTTAATAATACTTTTACCCCGGCACCCATTGTTGCCGAGATCCCTCCTGACACCAGGTAGATTCCTTTAGCTGTCACCGGCTTGGCACCGTTAACCGCCTCAATCGCAGCTTCCGTATTTTCCAACAACTGCTGCTCACCAAAAGATACCTTGCCGACAGGCACCGCAATGTTGCCGTTTTTATCCAGCTTAAAATCCACTCGACCGGCTTTCACCGCTTTCACGGCTTCAGCTGTGTCATCCGTGACTGTTCCCGTTTTGGGATTTGGCATCAAGCCTCTCGGTCCAAGTTGCCTCCCCAACTTACGAACTTCCGCCATCGCATCCGGCGTGGCCACCACCACATCAAAATCCATAAATCCCCCCTGGACTTCTTTGATCATATTTTCCAGGCCCACATGATCAGCTCCTGCATTTTTTGCTGCAGTAGCTGCTTCTCCAGCAGCAAAGACCAGCACCTTGACATCCTTACCACTACCATGAGGCAACGGGCAAGTTCCCCGGACCATCTGATCCGACTGCTTGGCATTCACTCCCATTTTCAAGGAAATCGTCACCGTTTCATCAAATTTTGGAGCAGGTAAGCTCTTCACCAAAGCAACCGCCTCTGCCAAAGGGTATAGCTTATTTTCGTCCACCAATTTGGCGCCTTCTTCGTATCGTTTACTTCTTTTGTTTCCCATGGTTCTGTTTGCAGTTCAAACGAGCTCTTCCGTTACCGGTTCTTCCCTCCTGCTTCTCAGGTTTGCTTTAAAAATCTATCTTCATCCTAGCCGAATTACTTCAAGCCAGGAAGTTTACCTAATCCTTAGCCGACAATTTCAATACCCATTTGGCGAGCGGTTCCCTCAAGAATACGGCAAGCCATCTCCTCGTCGTTGGTATTCAAATCCTCAATCTTAATCTTAACGACCTCTAAAAGTTGGGCACGTGTCAATGTCGCCACCTTTTCTTTATTCGGCTCTCCTGAACCCGAGGCAATATTCGCCGCCTTTTTCAGCAAAATTGCAGCCGGTGGTCTCTTGGTGACAAAAGTGAAACTCTTGTCTGAATATACAGAAATCACCACGGGCAGGATGTCGCCGCCCTGGCTTTGAGTCTTGGCGTTGAATTCCTTACAGAAATCCATGATATTGACCCCGGCCTGGCCCAAAGCCGGGCCAACTGGAGGTGCAGGGTTTGCCTGACCCGCTGGAATCTGGAGTTTTAATGTGCTTGTTATTTCTTTAGCCATCTTCGTTCGTCCTTTAAATTTTTATTTATTCTGTCACCAGCCTTATTGTTTCCTCTTTGAGTCACACGCAACTGATTGATTCACCCATCTCCAAATTAATCTCTTTCAACCTGCCAGTATTCCAGTGGAACCGGTGTTGATCGTCCAAAAATATCCACCGATACCAGCAACTCTCCCTTGTCCTGATCGATTTCCTCTACCACGCCCGTCTGCCCTTCGAAAGGCCCATCTGCCACCTTCACCGTATCACCCACTTCAAATTGAATTTTGGGCGTTACCCCTTCTTCGCGTTCCTGGATCTGCGACAACATGCTCTCCACCTCGCGTTTTCGCATCGGCACGGGCCGATTCTTCGCTCCTGCAAAGTTGATCACCCCAGGAGTATCCTGAATAAAATACCAGGATTTTTCTATCAGACGACTTTCATCATCAAGCAGATGCATGTTAATCAAAATGTAACCAGGATAGAATTTACGCTTGGTTTCGATTTTTTTGCCGCGGCGCACTTCAGAGACGGTTTCTGTCGGAACCAGAGCCTCAAAAATGAAATCACTCATCTCCTCACTCTCCATGCGGCGAGCGATACTTCTTTGCACCTTCATTTCCTGCCCTGAAAGGACCTGAACGACATACCATTGATCTTTGGGTTCCGGCACTTGCGCCATAACTAAATTCCTTTTATCAATTCTTTAAAATTCTACCCTGAGTATGTTCTGAAAATATCCCCTTAGAAAGAGAACGAAGTCAGAGCCCGCATCACATTCACCATCAGAAAATCCGCAACGGCGATATAGCCCCCTAATAACAAAGTTGCAATCAGAACCACAATAGTTGAATCGATCAACTGTTTGTATTTCTTGAAACCTCGTTCTTTGGGATCCCATGGCCAGGTTGCCTTCAGCAACTCGCTTTTAACCTCTCCAAAAAATTTGCGTGATTTTCCCAACATTGTGAAAGTCTCTCCTGTTTACCTGATAACCTTTCGAACAGCCAAGTCCTCGTTTACACGATTATAGCTGCTGTTTTAGATTAGTCCGTTGCTTCAATTCCAAATTACCAATCGCACCCACTTTCAAAAATTACTGAAAAATCACCTTTTATGACAAGTGGCAGGGCAGGAGGGACTCGAACCCACAACCAACGGTTTTGGAGACCGCTACTCTACCAATTGAGCTACTACCCTTTTTTTATTGCCGAACTCACCACTTCACAGTTTCAGTTCGTCTATTCGCTGGCTAGCTAATCCTTACCAAGTGAAATTTCCAGTTTTTTTTCGTTTGTATTTCCAGTTGCAGCTTGTGCTCTACTCATATTACGAGCAAAGCCTCCAGGCTACTCCCGGCTTTCCCCGCCTCAAAGACCCTGCTCATGAACTCAATTCAATAACAGGGCCCTCAATTCATCGAGGAATGCTTTTCTATATATTAATCAAGTAGATCAGCCACGCGGCCAGCACCCACGGTCCGGCCACCTTCACGGATAGCAAAACGCATATGTTTTTCCATTGCAATCGGGTTGATCAACTCAGCCTCAATCGTGACATTATCACCAGGCATCACCATTTCTACACCTTCCGGCAAGTTGACCATGCCCGTCACATCCGTCGTGCGGAAGTAAAACTGCGGGCGGTAATTTGCGAAAAACGGCGTGTGACGGCCACCTTCATCCTTACTCAAAATATAAACCTCAGCGGTGAATTTTTTATGTGGAGTGATTGACCCTGGTTTTGCAATCACCTGTCCACGCTCGATCTCTTCCTTCTTGGTGCCACGAAGCAACAAGCCGACATTATCACCAGCACGACCTTCATCGAGCAATTTACGGAACATTTCGATGTCAGTTACCGTGGTTTTGGTCGTGTCGCGAATTCCGACGATTTCAACTTCTTCCATTTTGTGAACGATACCACGCTCAACACGACCCGTAGCCACCGTTCCACGTCCCTCAATCGAGAACACGTCTTCAACCGGCAACAAGAAATCCTGATCAACTGGACGCTCAGGCATTGGGATGTATTCATCCACAGCAGCCATCAGCTTCATGATGCTTTCTTTTTGTTCAGCATCTCCTTCAAGAGCCTTCAACGCACTTCCGCGCACGATCGGAATGTCGTCACCGGGGAATTCGTATTTGGACAGAAGATCACGGATCTCCATTTCCACCAGGTCAAGCAACTCATCATCGTCCACCTGGTCAGTTTTGTTCATGTAAACCACCAGAGCAGGAACACCCACCTGACGAGCCAGCAGGATGTGCTCACGAGTCTGAGGCATCGGGCCGTCTGCAGCAGACACCACCAAAATACCGCCGTCCATCTGGGCAGCACCTGTGATCATGTTTTTTACATAATCTGCGTGACCCGGGCAATCAACGTGTGCGTAGTGACGGTTTTCCGTCTCATATTCCACGTGCGCTGTCGAAATCGTAATGCCGCGCTCTTTTTCTTCCGGAGCAGCATCAATTTCATTATAGTCTTTCTTTTCTGCAAATCCCAGCTCAGCAAGAGTGCTGGTGATCGCTGCTGTCAATGTAGTTTTACCGTGATCAACGTGACCGATGGTCCCGATGTTGACGTGGTCCTTGTTTCTTTCGAATGCTTCTTTAGCCATGGTTTCTCAGTTTCAGGTTGTGAAATTTGTTTCGACTGCTTTCAACAGTCTTTTATACTTATTGCTGGTATTCTAATTGCTTCTTTTCTGGTCATTTTCACTCTGGAGCTCTTGACGGGAATTGAACCCGTGACCTCTTCCTTACCAAGGAAGTGCTCTACCCCTGAGCTACAAGAGCCTGGATTTCTGCCTAATAATCGCCAAAACGACCACTTTCTAAAAATCCCGCCCTGACCTTAAAAGAGGCTAAAACACCCTGAACCCTGCTGTGAAGCGGAATTCGCAAGGCATACCAGTCTCTCTGAAGGTCAAAAACGCCGCGCAATTTAGCCGATTCGAATTTTCTGTCAAAAACTATTCCCGGAAATCTTCATTTAGCTCATTTTTTTTGAAAACGGCTGCGGAGCAGAAAAAACAACCGAATGCTTTGAACCGCTGCCAAGCAATGAAACATGACCTGCTTTCAGTATCTTCACCAACTTTTCCCTTGGCTTTTCAAGGCTCGGTTTCTTTGTCCAGCTTCCCGCCCCCCCTGCAACCATCGATGCCCGAGTCCAAGTCAACATAATGACGGGCAACAGCGTCTGCTCAAGCCTTAGGCTATCCCGAATGATCACTACTTTTTATCGGGTCAGAGCTTACGTCAAACAAAGCGATCACCGTGCGCACAATTAATTTGAAATCCTGCCACAAGTTAGCGCTCTTGGCATATTTTAAATTCAACTCGATCTTCCGCGGGATCACTTCATTGATATACACTTCTTCCGGATTCTCCACTTCAGCCAACCATCTCTCCTCATTGCGAAACTCCAGAGTAGCCAACCCGGTGATCCCGGGAACATGCTGCAGCACGGCTTTTTGCTCCTCATTGTATAACTCAACATACCTGGGAACCTCCGGACGAGGACCAACAAAGGTCATGTCCCCTCTGACCACGTTCCATAACTGTGGGAGCTCATCGATCTTCGTTCTTCTCAAAATTCGGCCGAGCGACGTTATACGGGGATCTCCCTCGACAGTGAACTGGGGCTCCCCCGGCCCCTTCCCTCTGTCCATGGTTCTAAATTTAAGAACTTGAAAATACTTGCCCTCAAAACCCACCCTGACTTGCAGAAAAATAACCGGCCCTCCATCGATCAATTTAATAAGCACGGCTACAACAGCCAGCAAAGGACTGATGACGACCAATCCAAAAATAGAAAATAAAAGATCGAAAAGACGCTTCAAAGCCAAAAGAAGAAGACCGGGATAGCTGCTCGGTTAAAAATTATCGCGAGCCCAAGCCCCCCATCGCTTAATTCCGACAATTGCCGGCAATCGTTTGTCAGGATTCTTATCTCCAGGAATCCATGCAATCTCGACCACTGCCATTGTCATGCGGTTATTTGCCAGCTCCGTGGTAAGCCCTGAACTTTCCGCGAGAGGTTTTTTCATCAAAACCGAATACCACCTCGAACTGATCATCGGCACTTGTAATCCCACCTTTACCACATCATCAAACCACGGACTGTCGTCTGCCGAAACATTCCCCTCCACCTTTAACAACATATGAAAACTTTGTGTCACCCCCTCTGCTGCAGGCACTTCCAAAAACGCTCCTAGTTCTGAAGCAGCAATTTGACGGTATATAATCCAGTCCACCTGATAAAGCCCCGTCCCGGGATCTACCACGCACCAGCGATGGATGTCTCCATTTTCATTCTCAATTACATCAAATACACCGTAATAATACCCGGTCCCAGAATCCCGAGTCCCTCCCCTGAACATGACCGAGCGAACCGTGGCAAGTGCATCCTTATTTGAAAAATATTTCTCCATATCGATGCGAGCCTCATCAGAATTGACTACAAAGGCCAATTTTTCATCCACCGTAGAAGCTCCGTAAAAACTCCGGATCACCTTCTCCCCCTCCTGTTCCAGCAATTTTCGCAAAGCTTTATCTCTCTCCGGAGTAAGCACAGGCGCCTTGTCCACAACTTCACCCGCGGCTCCAGCCTCGCCTGCACCTCCGCCACCTGCACCTCCGCCACCTGCACTCGGCATCAAATCGACCACAGTTCCATCCCGAGAGTCAGTTGATGCATCCGCATTCATCGCTCGCTCAGCCAGCAATCCCTCGATTTGGCCCTTGGCTTCATCTATCTTCCCATCAACAACCTCTCTTGCCTCCAGTCCGTAAGGGATGAGGCCTGGGGCCACAATAAACACAGCGGTCGCCGTACACAACAGCAAGAAAATCAACATCACAAATACCAGGCCTTTATGGCTTTTCGCCTTGCGCTTGACCTTCTTCTTTTTCACCTCTGCTGCCGAAGGCTTGTTTCCAAAAGGGTTACTCTTTTTCTCTTTCACCGCTTTATCTGCCTTTGCCTTCCCCTTCTGTAATTGCCCCTCTTTCTCTATCGGCGCACTTACTCCTGGAGGCTGCCACGTAGGCGGCCCTCCCTGTTCATGCGCTAGCCTTGCCTCCACCTGCCCTGAATCCAAAGTAGGTACGGAACCCGTAGTCGGCGCAGGAGCTTTGGTCGGGGGGGTGGTTGCAGTTGGCACCGCTCCCGATGTAGGTGATGGAGCTTTTGCTGAAATTTTACCTGACTGCCCACTCGGAGGAGCAAGTTTTATTCCTTGTTTGCCAGTGGCCATTTTACTCCATGGAGCCCCCCCTTCATTTGATACAGCTTTTGGTGCCGTTGGCTGGGAATGTGAAGGAGCGGTCAGTTCCCAGTCCTCATCAGTGCCCCCCTTCACTGAATCCTTTGCTACAGTTGGCACTGGCATAGTAGCCCCCAACCCTACGCCATGGTCTTTCACGACAGTAGGAACCGGCATGGTAACCCCCAGATCCTCGTAGTCATCATCGTCATCATGATCTTGCCCTACAGTCGGAACCGGCATAGTAGCCCCCAGGTCCTCGTAGTCATCATCCGCTTGTTTTTCCCCCGGTGAACCTGACCACATTTTTACTGGCCTGGTATTCTCCCAATCTTCATCCATCGATCCCCCCCCTGCTTCCGGAGAAGAAACCGGAGCAGAGCCCGTCATTTTTTCACCCGTCATCTTATCCACTTTTTCGGCAACTACCCCCATGGCGCCCCCCACCCCCTTCTTCAAACTCACCAGCATGAGCCCATCACAAACTGAACACAAACAATGGCCTCCCAGATATTCGCGCCCAAGCGCCAAAGCCTGTCCACAAACCGGACAGGGTACCTGCAGCAAATTTGCTTTATCCCCGGCACCCTCTACCGAGGAGTCTTGATCATTCCCTTGCCGCCAAGGCGCACTGACTTTCACCTTGTCACTCATTATTTAGACTCCTGTTTAGGCTTACCGGTTGGCATGGTTTTAGAAAACCCCTCCGGCACCCACTTTCCTGATCCTGGTTCAATCACCCCTCCATCGGGCATCACAAGAGCCCTACTGGCACTGCCTTCCAAAACTTTTTCATACTGCATCACCATGGTTTCAAGAACTGAAAATGGCACATGGCCTTCAGCCTTGGCAAGCTCTTTACCCTGATACATCAAACGGAAATTCGGTATAATTTCGACCTTATTTTTTTTTGCCAGGGCTGGCTCTTCATCAACATGGATATCCAATATCACCACCTTATCTCCATATTTCCATGCCAAGCGCTCCAGATCAGGTCTCATCTGCCGACATGGCTCAAACCAATCGGCAGAGTAGCTCACCATTACCAGCACATCATCACGTTTTAATTCTTCATTTAATTTCTGAGCGTCAACTTGCTGCAACTTTCCCGCACTCCCCGAAAAGCCTTTGCCCGATTCGGCATTCTCGACAGCTTCATTAAGCTGTTTTTTCATCTCTTCCAAAGAAGGGATACCCAGCTTTTCCCGATTTGTATATAACATTGCCCCCGCAGCTCCTAATAACATCACCGCAATCACCCCAAGTAAAACCAGGGTTACCAGACAACTCATGCAGCCATTTTTTTTCTTTTCTGCCATGCAAATTCTTTGTTTAGTGCTTAGAGACGAAAGCGTACCAAATGAAACTTCATCAGGCAATGCCAGATTACAGGATTCCCGTTTTTTTCGCAAGGATGAGAAAGGAGGCTGAAGGTTTTTGCCTCAAAGGAACAAACTGAGCAAAGCTCCGGGATTCACCCCGAAATAGAAGACTCCCACCACCAGTAGCACAATGGCGATCCGGGTCGGCCAGGCTACCACAACAGGAACGGCTGCAGAGCTGCCCGCATCTGCCGGTGAGTCCCAATACATTGATTTCACAATTTTCAGATAATAGTAAAACCCGGCAGCTGCGCCGATCACGCCAAAAGCCACCAGATAATAATGCTTTTCCTGCAAGGCGAGCACAAACACCCAAAATTTGCCAACAAAACCCGCCGTCAGCGGCACCCCTGCCAAAGACGCCATCGCCACCAGCATTGCAAAAGCTAAAAATGGCGATGATTTAGCCAGCCCCTTATAGGCTTCCAGATTCTCATCACCACGTTGCACCCTGATCAGGTTCATGATCAAAAATGCGAGCATCGTCATCATCAGATAGGCAGCGAGATAATACGATACTGCAGCCACCGGACTGACCACCCCAGGATGTGCCGGAGCACTAGCCACCGCCATCAATAAAAAACCTGCATGGGAAACACTCGAATAAGCGAGCAAACGCTTGAAGTTTGTCTGTGGTAGAGCCGCGAGATTTCCAAATAAAATCGTGGCAGCAGCGATGATGACCAGAACCGAAGTGACGTTGGCGTTAAGCATCTCACTAGCCATGAAAGGCTCCAGCAAGCGTAACAGAATGACAAAGCCCGCAGCCTTCGAGCCCACTGACAGAAAAGCCGTTACCGGCATTGGTGCACCTTGATAAACATCCGGTATCCAGATCTGGAACGGCACGGCACCGATTTTAAAACACAAGGCTATCAGGATCAAGGCAAAGGCAAACAAAGCCCCCGTGCGATGGACGTCCGGCGCATTCAAAGCGTCGGCAATCGCTCCCAGTTCCATTTCTCCGGTCACCCCGAACAACCAGGCAAAACCGTAAACCAGAAAGCCGGTGGAAAGCGCACCGAGAATAAGGTATTTCACCCCTGCTTCCAGTGAGCCTACGTTGCGCCGCATAAATGCGACGATGACATAAAAGCCAATCGTCACGGTTTCCAATGCCACAAAAATACTCACCAGGTGATGCGCCGAAGCCATCCACATCATTCCCGCACAAATAAATATCGGCAGGGCGAAAAACTCACTGAGTGCTACCTGGTTTTCAGCACAATCATCAACTCCATCGTCTTCTACCTCCGGACAGATCCCTTTGCTCAATACCCGGCTGAAATCCACCGACATCAGGATGACAAAAATCGTTGCCAGCAAAGCAAGCCCCTTGAACCACTGTGCCGGTATATCCATCACATAGAAAGACCAAAATGGCGTGTTGCCCCCTTCTCCTCCGGTCTCAACCACCGTGAAATTCAAAACCAGCACCACCAGCAATCCAAGGATCGCAAGCCAACCCAGCGAACGCTTGTCGCGCAACGAAACAAAGGTCTCGACCATCAGGACAGTCAAACCCAGAACAACAACGATGATTTCCAAATAATAAGCAGGCATGTCGTTTATCCAGCTAAGTGGGAAATGTTTTCAATGCTCGGAATGAGATATTTAATTAACAGACCGGGAGCACAACCGATCACCAACAAAGCCACAATCAACAGAATCAGGGGCAAGCGTTCGGCAAGCGTCAAGTCCACCAGTTTCCGCTCTTTGCTCGAATCCGGAAGCGGTCCCATGAACAAATTCCGGTAAGCCCGTAAACCGTAAACCGCCGAAATGACTACTCCCCAGATAGCGCACATGGTGGCGATCTGAACCGGCCCGATCACGATCCCCTCCTGCTGTGAATACAGCCCGGCAAAACCACCAAAAAAGATCATCACCTCCGCGGCAAAATTGGCAAAACCTGGCAAGCCGATCGATGCCATAATCGCAAATCCAAACAACAAACCCAGCGTGGGCAGCAGCTTACCCAGCCCCCCTCCGATGCGGTCAAATTCCAGCGTACCAAAACGTTTGCGCAAATGCCCGTTCAAGGCAAACAGCAAGGCGATCGAGATTCCGTGGGCAAACATCAGCAACACCGCCCCTTGCACCCCAATCACATTCAAGGATGCAATGCCGAGAAAAGCATAACCCATGTGCATCACAGAAGAGTTGCCCAGCATCAGGTCAAAACGCTTCTGGGCCATCGTCACGTAACCCACATAAAGAATATTGCCTACCAACAACACCAGCAACAAAGTCTGCCAGTGAGCCGCTCCATTGGGCAGCATCGGCAGCGCAATGCGAATCAAACCGTAAAGACCGAATTTTTTCAATACCCCGGCATGCAGCATCGCCGTTGGCGTCGGAGCCGTGGCGTAAGCCTCGGGGGCCCAGGTGTGGAAAGGAAACAGCGAAACCAGAATTCCAAAACCAATCAACAAGGTCAGGAAGATCCCGTTTTCCAAAGAAGCACTCGCAATCGCCGCAGGGGCATTTGCCCAGCCCTGAAGGTCCCCAAACTGCAAACTCTGACCGCCTAAAGCCACAAACAAAGCCACCAGCCCCGCCAGCAGGATCATGCTACCCACTCCCAGATAAATCGTCATTTTCCAAGCCACCCGCACCCGGTTCGGCCCGCTGCCAAAAATACCGATCATCAGGAAAGTCGGGATCAGCGCCAGTTCGTGAAAGGCGAAAAAGAAAAACAAATCGGTTGAGCAGAATGCCCCGAGGGCTCCGGCCGATATCAACAGGGATGACAAGTAATACAAACGTTTACTCCCCTTGATCTGATCCTCCGCCGGGCTCACCCATACCGCCGCCAGCGTCACCAAACCCGTAAGCAATAATAAGACCAGACTGATACCGTCCACACCCGTTGATAATCCGAGCAAGATAGATTGAGCCCCCGGCTGCTCCACAGAAGGCACCGTAATTATCGGATGCGAACCCGCCAACTGATAGACACCCTCCACGCTCAAGTCATACTGAGCAAAGGCCATTAGGATCAATAGCAAATTAATCGCTGCGGCTGCCATCGCAGTCGGACGCGTCGGCGATCCAAACGCAATCGCTAGTGCGGCTACGATAGGAATAGCAATGATGGCTTCTAACAATGTCACAGTATTAAAGGAATAAATATCACTCGAAAAAATTCAGCTCAGTCTGTTATTTGAAAACTACCAGATAAATTATCAGCACCGCACCCAGACCAAAAAGAAAACCATAAGATTGCAGATTACCGCTCTGCAAACGCCGCATCACCGAGCCCAGACGAAAAGCCCCCGCCGCAGGAAGCCGGGCAATCACCCCGTCGAGAACCGCCCGGTCGAAAAAGTTGGTGAAAGCAGCCAGACCATCCTGGAAAACCTTGATCAACCACGCGTAAGCTTCATCAATGTAGAACTTGTGGGCAAAAACCTGCGCAATACGATTCAAGCGCATCGGCTCTGTACTCTCACCCCGGTATCCCCAGAAAGCCATGCCGATCCCAAAAACCAGCATTGCCGCTGAAATCACAATCAACCACACATTGACAGGCCCCTCGTGCGCGGGAGACATCGGACTCAATTTCATACCTTTATAGAAAAACTCATAACCTGCCACCACTGACGGCACTGCCAAAAGCACCAGCGGCACCCACATCAGCGCCGGCACCTCTTTTGCTTTTGCCGCATTGTCACTGCGATCCTTGCCAAGAAAAGCCACCACAATCAGACGGGTCATATAAAAGGCTGTCAGCAACACAATGAATGCGGCAATCACAAACAAAGCTTTGTGACCATGCAGGGCGGCACCGAGAATGGCCTCTTTACTGAAGAAACCGGAGGTCACAAAAGGCAAACCCATCAAAGCCGCCGTGCCGATGACAAAGGTCACAAAAGTGATCGGCATTTTTTTAGCCAGACCACCCATCTTCCAGATATTCTGTTCGTGATGACAGGCGTAAATCACCGCACCCGATCCAAGGAACAACAAGGCTTTGAAAAAAGCATGCGTGAACAGATGGAACATCGCCGCATCCGCCGCGTGAATCCCCACCGCCATCACCATGTAACCCAGTTGTGACAAAGTCGAGTAAGCCAGAATGCGTTTGATGTCATCCTGCTGCAAAGCCATCAGCGCCGCGATTAAAGCCGTGATTGCTCCAATCCAGGCGATCACTTCGCCTGCCCCGGCTGACATCGGAATCAAAAATGAAATGCGCGCCAGCATGTAAACCCCGGCCGCCACCATTGTCGCTGCGTGAATCAAAGCCGATACCGGAGTTGGGCCTTCCATCGCATCGGGCAGCCACACATGCAGCGGCACCTGTGCCGATTTCCCGATTGCTCCGCAAAAAACACACAAAACCATCGCCATCAGCAGGCCGTTCGACACCCCTTCCAATACCTGCTCATCAACCACCTCCGATGCAATTTGTGTAAAATAAATCGACTTGGTCAGCCCCCAGACCAACAGGATGCCGATCATGAATCCAAAATCACCAATGCGATTGGTCAAAAATGCTTTTTTGGCCGCATCCGCCGCCGAGTTCTTTTCGAACCAATGCCCGATCAGCACATAAGAACTGAATCCCACCAGCTCCCAGAAAACAAACATCATCACGAAGTTGTTGGCAAAAACAATGCCCGTCATCGAGAACATGAAAAAGGACAGCCCGGCAAAATAACGCGCCTTGCCCTCGTCATCCTTCATGTAGGCCAGCGAAAATACGTGTACCGCTGCCCCGATGGCCGTCACCACAAACATCATGCCACGACTCAGTTGATCGATCTGGAATCCAATCTCGACTACGAAGTTTGAGCTCAGGTTCAACCACGGGAAAGCCGCCACTACCGCATCGTCAGGCATTCTCAGCAAAACCACTCCCAACAGCAGAGTGATCAAAGCGGAACCCGTGGAAATAAGCGCACTGATGTTGCCACTGCGTCGCGTGAACAGCAGGATCGATACCGCCGACAACAGCGGCAGCAATAAAATGATCCAGGGTAAATTCTGTTCTTCCATAAAAATAATCCGATCAGTTCTTCATCGAGTTAATCTGGGTGACATCCGTCGTCTGCTTGGCACGATACAAAGCCACGATGATCGCCAGACCCACAGCCACCTCGGCCGCTGCCACCGTAATGATAAAAAAGAGAAACACCTGCGCATTGTAGTCCGGCCCACCCGACTCCGTCAGGTTGAATCGGGAAAAAGCCACCAGGGAAAGATTGGCTGCGCTCAGCATCAACTCCAGGCACATGAAGATCACGATGACATTCCGGCGCACCAGCACACCCGCCAGCCCGATCGCAAAAAGCAGACCGCTGACAAACAGGAAATGATTCAGTGTTACCTCCATTGTTCTTTCAATTCTCTTATTTCAGCTCCCGTTTGCTCAATACAATCACTCCGATCGTCGCGATCAACAGCAACACTCCGACCACTTGAACCGGAAAATAATACTGGGTGAACATCAATTTGCCGATCTGTTCAACATCGGTCGCAGCATCTGCGGGCAAAACACCCAGAACTTTCGAACCCGGACTGTAATCCCCCAGCACCCGGAGCAACTGCACCACAAAAACAACAGACACCAATAGTCCGGCAGCTACTGCCCCCAAACCAAACCTGCGCCGCTCTTCACTCGCCATGTCCATCAGCATGATAATGAACAAAAACAAAACCATCACCGCACCGCCATAGACCAGGATCTGGATGATGCCTACCAAGTAAGCATCCAACTGGATGAACAAAGCTGCCAAGCCAATGAAAGCCGCGATCAAACAAAAAGCCGAGGTCACGGGATTTTTATTCACAATCACTCCGAGTGCTCCAGCAACCGCTATAGCGGAAAATATGTAAAACAACAGATCCAGCATCACTTCAGCTTGTTCCATTTGTTGACCAGTCCCTCGCGGACTCCACCGATTTCATACAACTTCTTTTTGTCGTGCACCATCTCATCACGAGAAACCCCGGTGATCGCGTAATCCTTCCTTAAAAAGATTGCCTGCTCCGGACACACTTCCTGGCAAAAGCCGCAATAGATACAGCGAGCCATGTCGATTTCAAATTTCTGCGGGCGTTTCTCCACCTTCGCCCATTGATCATCCGAGGGAATCTCCTCCGGCGTGATCGTGATTGCTCTCGGCGGGCAAATAAACTCACACAACTGGCAAGCCACACAGCGTTCGCGATCCTGCTCATCGGTCACCAAAGCGGGAGCCCCGCGATAGTATTCCGGTAGATTTTCATCCCATTTTTCTTCGGGATACTGCATCGTCACCGTGCCCTTACCGAACAGTGCACGCCAGAAATGGCCAATGGTAATCATCATACCTTTGGCGATCGATGAGAGATAAATTTTCTCACCGAAAGTCAGTTTTGGACGTTTGACGACAATGGCCATGATTCAAAAAGCAGTGCTTAGTTAAAATAAAGCAAAATGAAAGCGGTTAAAAATACATTTGCTAAAGCGATCTCGAAAAAGAACACCCAACCCAGACGCATCAGCTGATCGTAGCGGAAACGCGGCAGTGACCAGCGCACCCAGATGAAGAACAAAATGAAGCCAATCATTTTGATGAGGAAGGAGAAAAAGTGGGCGATACCGAGCCAGAGAGGTTTGTCGACCAGTTCACTCCCTATGCCAAAAGGCAAAGACCAACCTCCTAGAAACAGGGTCACCGCCAGGCCCGAGCCAATGATCATTGCCGCATACTCTCCAAGAAAGAACAGCGCAAATTTCATCGAGCTGTATTCGGTGTGATAACCCGCCACCAACTCCGTTTCGCACTCGGGCAAATCAAAGGGAAGTCGGTTGGTTTCAGCGAACATCGAGACGGTGAAAATGACGAATGAGATGACAACAGGAATCAGCAAAAGCGCTTCCTGCCAAAACTCCCCTCCACCCCAGAACGGAAACAACAACCAACCATTGGCATCCTGCCACTTCACAATTTCGGTCAGATTCAGCTCACCAAAAATCATTATAATAGGCACGATCGACAGCCCCAGCGAAATTTCATAAGAGATCATCTGACTAGTTGAACGCACTCCACCCAGGAAAGGGTATTTGGAATTTGAAGCCCAACCCGCCAATACGATGCCGTAAACACTCAGTGAAGCGATGGCGAAAATAAACAAGGGCCCAACATTCAAATCGGCAATCACCAGGGGAATTTTATACCCTGCGATATTCAACTCGCTGCCAAAGGGAATCACCGCACAGGTCATCAGAGCCGGCACCATGGTCAAGGCCGGAGCCAACCAGAAATAACCAGTCCGAACATGGGCGGGAGTGAGATCTTCTTTGAAAATAAACTTCAGGCCATCGGCAATCGGTTGTCCGAGACCGAACAATCCAAATTTGGTGAAAGGGATCCCGGTTCGGTTCGGACCAACCCGGTTCTGGATCTTTGCCGCCACCCGCCGCTCCGCCCACACCGAATAGGCAATCATCGGCAACAGCACCATGAACGTCAGAACGACGATCTTGATCAAGGTCACTGCTATGTTAATCCAATCCATGTATCCGTATTTCGTGCAAAAAAATTCAGCCCACAATCTCACCTTTGGCAATGCGTTCCTTCTCGCGCTCGAGCATCGGAACCGTCAGTTTTGTTTTCAACAAAGGCAGGCCCTGATCTCCCACCTTGCTCAAGGTCAATCCAGCAAACGCTTTGATTTGCCCCGCCATTTCCTTGAACACATCATCAACGCCGTAAATGCCATTGCCTCCATCTATCGCCAGGATCAAATCACGGCAAATCTCCCAAACCTCCATCGTCTGCCCGGGCCCCTGATGTGCTTTGTTCAATCGCTGCAGGCGACCGGTCACATTGATCATCGTGCCGTCTTTCTCAGCAAATGCGGCTCCCGGTAAGACCACATGGGAGTCGTCTGCCGTTGGATTGGCCAGAGGATAAGTCGTCAGAAGAAAGTCCAGCTTGCCCAACAGCTCCGTGGTGAAATCCGTATCATCGATCAGGTTCTCCTGCAGCACCACCAGAGCTTTGATCTCACCGGACTCGATTCCTTTTTGGATCGCCGCCAACTCACCGCCTGGTTTTTTCAATCCCAGCACCAGCTTGGCTCCCGCCGTATTGGGATTCTTGTCGGCAGCGACCAGGTAATCATCAGCTTTGCCCCGACGCAGCACGATGTCGACATGCTCGACACTCAATTCGGCAATCAAACGACGGGTCATGAACAACTCTTCATTTGTCATCCGTCCCGAAGCAATCACCGCCACTTCCGATGCATTAAATTTCAACAACTCATCTGCCGCAAAACGAATCGCCTTGCTCCACGGCACCACTTGATGCGCCTCTTCCCCGTTTTTGCGGATCATCGGGTCAGTCAAGCGCGCTTCACTATTGAGGTAGTGATAGTTCATCCTGCCGTGATCACACATCCAGGCCGAGTTCACCTCATTGTTATCGCGTGGCGTCTGGCGAAAAACCGTTCCCTCACGACTTCCGATCGTGGTATTACAACCGCGACCACAAGAGGTACAGATCGATGAGGTTTCCTTCATGAACCAGGTGCGCATCTGGAAACGGAAATCGTTCGACGTCAGTGCCCCCACCGGACAAATATCGACAGTATTCATCGAATAGTCATTCGCCAGTTGCTGATTTGGATGAACCGCTAAAACCGTATGGCTGCCGCGATCTGTAAAACCCAGCACTGGATCGTCCACTGTCTCTGCGCAGAAACGAATGCAGCGACTGCACATGATGCAGCGCTCGTCATCCAGACGAATACGTGGACCAATCTCCACGTTCTTCGGTTTTTTATTCTTCTCATCCCGGAACCGTGAATCCCCTTTGCCATGCTCGGCACTGTATTCCTGCAAAGAACACTCGCCAGCCTGGTCACATATCGGACAATCCAAAGGATGATTGACCAGCAAAAATTCCATCACTCCTTCACGACAGGCTTTGGTCAGCTCGCTGTCAGTGCGAATGCCCATATTCTCCGCCACCGCATTGGCACAGGCGATCACCGGGCGCGGCATCCAGCCGATTTTCTGATGACCGTCCTTGTCTTTTACCGGCTCCTCGCCCGGCGCCAAACGTGGAGGCATGCCCATCTCAACCAGGCACATGCGACAATTGCCCGGCGATGAAAGTTTGGGATGATAACAATAATGCGGCACCTCGACCTGGACCTGGCGACAGGCCTCGATCATACGGGTGCCTTTGGGGAATTGATGCCATTCCCCGTCAATCTGGACGTTTACCATTGGAACGCCCTGCTGTTTATCGTCGCTCATCAAATAATCAGGTCGTCAAAGATTTCAAATTTTTTGCTGCTTCCTGCGTTTCCTTGCTCACGGGTCGCTTGGCATTTTTGCCATCGGTATCACCGATCAGCTCATCGCGGAATTTTGCTACCATCGCCTCGGTCGGCCACGAGCAGGCTTCCCCAAAAGCACAAATGGTTTTGCCGTCGATGTTGTAGGCCACCGACTCCAAAGTATCCACATCTTCAGGAGATGCATTGCCACTGACAATACGGTCAGTGATTTTTTTCATCCATGCCGACCCCTCGCGGCAAGGCGTACATTGCCCACAGGATTCGTGTGCGTAAAAAGTATTCAAATTATTCAATACCCAGGAAATCGCCCGGCTGTCATCAATGACAATCACTCCACCCGAACCAGCCATCGAACCACAGGCCATCAGTGAATCAAAATCCATCGGGATATCCTCGATACCGATCTCGACATCCTTGTCCCCCTGCTTCAAGGTGAATTTTTCATCCGCTCGCAGAATTTTCGATGAAGAGCCTCCAGGAATCACCGCCTTCAACTTGCGGCCCTCTTTCATCCCTCCACACATGTCATTGATCAGTTCACCCATCGTGACCTTGCCCACCTGGATTTCGTAATACCCCGGTTTTTTCACATCACCGCTGACACAGAGAATACGGGTGCCAGTATTGCGCGGGGTGCCGAGTTTGCCATAAGCATCCGCCCCCATGTCGATGATGTGTTTCACATGACAGAGTGACTCCACATTGTTCACAATCGTCGGACAGAGATACAGGCCCATCGCCGCCGGAAAATAAGGAGGTTTGATCCGCGGATAAGGACGTTTGCCCTCCAGCGACTCAATCAATCCTGTTTCCTCCCCGCAAATATAGGCCCCGGCTCCACGATGCACATAGATTTCCAACTCAAAACCGGTGCCGCACACATTTTTGCCGAGAAACTTCTGCTTGCGAGCCTCCTCAATCGCCGTCTCCAGAATCTGTGCCCCCTCGGGGAATTCCTCGCGAATGTAAATATAAGCCAGATGCGCACCCACCGCATAAGCCGAGATGATCAAGCCTTCGATCAACTGATGCGGATCCTGATGAATAATGTAACGATCCTTGAAAGTTCCCGGTTCCGACTCATCTGCGTTGCAGATCAAATAAACCGGTTTGGTATTGTTCGGCGGGACAAATCCCCACTTCACCCCGGTCGGAAAACCCGCTCCCCCGCGCCCGCGCAAACCCGCTGCTTTCACCTCCTCCTGAACCGCCTTTGGCTCCATTTTCAAAGCCTTCGCCAACTGCTTGTAACCGCCTTCTTTCTGGTAAGTCGCCAGCGACGTATCCCAACCCTCACGATCCACATTGCGGAAGATCATCCGGTGCTCCTTGGCGTGCGGTTCTTTACCCGCGATGTATTTCACCTTGGCCATCAATCGCAGTTTTTGAGTATTTCCTCGAGCTTGTCAGTTCCAACCTCTTCATGAAAATCGTCATTGATCATGCAAACCGGCCCCGTGCCACAACCCGCCAGACACTCGGCGAATTCGATGCTGTACTGGCCATCCTCACTCACCGCAATCGGATCGTGATGAGACACCTTCGAGCGATCAATTTTTGCTTTTTTACAAAATTCCTCCATCAGCTCAGCAGAGCCAGCCATCGCACAGGACAAAGTCCGGCACACCCGGATATGATGTTTGCCCACCGGCTTCTGGCGAAAGCCTGGATAAAAAGTTACCACCTCCAGCACCCGGATCGGTTCCAGCTCCAGCTTCTTAGCCACCCAAACCACCGCATCCTCACTGATATAGCCGAAGTGAGACTGCACCTCATGCAAAACCGGAAGCACCGCACTGCGCTTCGACTCCGGATAATGCGTGATCCGCTTATCAATCTCTTTCTCAAGATCTGCTGGAACTTTTAATGCCATTCTTACTTCTATTTCCTTACCTATCACACTCCCCCATCACAAAATCCAAACTGCCCAGTATCACCACCGCATCACTCATCATGTGACCTGGTATGACTTTCGGCAAAATACTCAAATTACAAAAAGACGGGCTGCGAATTTTCATGCGGTAAGGCACCCCGCCACCTTTACTGTGAATATAAAAGCCGAGCTCGCCTTTAGGATTCTCAGCTCCAAAATAAATTTCTCCCTCCGGGGCATCGATGCCCTCGGTCACCAGCATGAAATGGCGGATCAGCTCCTCCATGCTCATCAACACCCGCTCTTTTTCCGGCAGCATGTTTTTCGGATCGATCACATTGATCGGTCCATCCGGCAAATTGTCGAGTACCTGACGGATAATGCGCACGCTCTGACGCATCTCTTCCATCCGGATCTGGTAACGATCATAGGAGTCGCCGTGTTCACCCACCGGGATATCAAAATCATAGTTCTCGTAATCCAAATAAGGATTTGATTTCCGCACATCGTGCTCAACCCCCGAACCACGCAAATTCGGCCCACTCAAACCGTAGGCGATCGCATCTTCTTTCGAGATCACCCCGACATCCTGGGTTCGATCGATGAAAATCTTATTCCGTGACAGCAACCGATCTGTTTCATCCACCGTTTTCAGCAAACCTTCACAAAATTTTCTCACTCGAGCAGGGAAATCCTCGGGCAAATCCCGGGTCTGCCCCCCAACCCGGGTATAGGAGGTCGTAAACCGCGCCCCCGTCAACTGCTCGCACAAATCATAGATGTATTCACGCTCCTGGAAGGTATACAGAAAAACCGTCATCGCACCGACATCCATCGCATATGCACCCAGGCCCAGCATATGAGCCGAAATTCGAGCCAGTTCACAGCATAGCACGCGGATCGCCTTGCCTCTCGCCGGCAATTCCCAATCCATCAGTTTTTCCACCGCCAGAGCGTAGGCCACATTATTTGCCAGGGGAGCCAGGTAATCCAAACGATCCGTGTAGGGCACGAACTGATTGTACTGCATGTTCTCGGCGATCTTTTCATCCCCGCGATGCAAAAAGCCAATATCAGGCGTTGCTTTGCTCACCACTTCCCCATCCAGCTCAAGGATCAAGCGCAGCACCCCATGGGTCGCCGGGTGTGAAGGCCCCATATTCAGCACCAGCTTTTCACCGACGATATCCTCCGTCGTTTGCTGATAGGCTTCCACATGTGCCGCTGCTTGCGCCGCCGCATCTGGTGCCTCAATTTCTTGAACTGTTTTTGCCATACCGGGAAACGATTTCTGTTCCAAGTCGCGGGATTATCGACGCAGACAAAAACATCGGCAAGATGAATTTGTGAAAAATTTCACAAAGTCCGTTTTATAAGGCTTCCAGGCCCATTTTTGACCCTTGCTCTATCCCCGTGGAAAGCACTGCAGCATCCAACGGAAAACAATGATGGAGGAAGGTGAAGCCGGCCGGTTTCAATAACTACTATTCTTCCTCTCTTTCAATATCATCCATGAATACGGAAATTGCCTCTTCCCATTATGCGCTTTCATGCACCGTTTCACCTTATCCTGCTGGCATGATTCTGCATTCATTATCAGTGCATGATCGTAGAAACTGATGATGCCACGTATTCACAATTTTCACAAATCCTGACAAGCAATTCACAAAAACCTGCTACGCTAGCTCAGCAGCTATTACTGACATGGAAATACAAAACGACATTACCGCATACACCGGTCCGGGTTTCTGGGCATCGTTAGTAGCCTGTACCGTCATTGTCACTATTCATCTTGTTACCCCACGGCTTCGATTCATCCGGAACCCCAAAGGCGCCTGGTTGCCGATTTCAGTCGGAGTAGCCATTGCTTATGTGTTCGTCGACCTGTTCCCGCATCTGGCAAAAACCCATTACAAACTCTCAGAAGCCAAGCTGACTGGAGTCCCCGGGCTGCTGTCAAATAATCTTTATGTGATTTCATTAGCAGGATTTACTGCTTTTCTGGGGGTCGCATTGTGGGTGAAACGATTCAATCGAGAGCAATGCACTACCGATCTGACACTTTCAACTGCTCCCTTACGGGTCAAACTCGAATGTGCCAGCCTGACGGCATACAACTTCTTGATTGGTTACATACTGGCTGAGCAGGCCTCCATCCGTCCCGAGCCAATCCTGCTCTTTGGCGTCGCCATGGCGATCCATTTTGCGGGCATCGACGGCCTGTTCCGTGAGCACTTCCCAAAACTGGCTGATCGGGCCGGACGTTATCTGTTTGCCGCCGGATTAATGGCCGGGTGGGCTTCGGGAATTGTTTTCACAATTTCTCCTGCCTGGTTAATTGCATGTTATGCCTTCCTCGCTGGAGGCATCATTGTAGTAGCCACAATATACGAACTGCCGGAAATTCAATCACCTCGTCAGTATTGGCAGTTCTTTGCCGGCGCAACACTCTTTGCTGCTTTGATCCTGGCTACCGACTACTTCAAATAGGAAAAAAGCCTTACTTCACGAAAAAAAGCCAACACGAGCGGGAAAGTATTCCCTCTCACAATCACCTCACTAACAGTTCACAAGAGCCCATTTTATTGATCTCAGAAACTCCTGGTTTGTCTCGATTTTGAATGATTCGGGACAAATTGTGGAGATATTGTTGAAAGCCATGCCTTTCACTTTCGATAATTCCTACGCTCGACTTCCTGACGCATTTTTTGCTCTAACTAATCCCACCCCTGTCAATGCTCCGGAATTAATCGCCTTGAACCGTCATCTCGCAGCAGATCTCGGCATACAGCTCACCCAGCTTGACTCCGCAGAAGGACTCTCCATTGTGGCCGGCAACCAGCTGCCCGAGGGCAGCAAGCCCCTTGCCATGGCTTATGCCGGACACCAGTTCGGTGGATTTTCCCCACAACTCGGTGATGGCAGAGCACTCCTGCTTGGAGAAGTGATTGGCAAAAATGGCAGTCGCTACGATATCCAATTGAAAGGCTCTGGCCAGACTCCGTTTTCCCGTCGAGGCGATGGACGCTCTGCTTTGGGTCCTGTCCTGCGTGAATACATCGTCTCTGAAGCTATGGCTGCTCTTGGGGTTCCAACGACCCGGGCACTTGCTGCAGTGTGGAGCGGCGACCAGGTTCTGCGTGAAGGTTATGAGCCCGGAGGCATTTTCACCCGGGTTGCCCGATCCCACATCCGCGTCGGTACTTTCCAATATTTTGCCGCACGGCAGGATCAAGAGAGTGTCCGTATCCTCGCCGATTATGTTATCGACAGACTTTACCCAGCTGCGCGCAAAACCGACAATCCCCACCTTGCCTTGCTCGAATGTGTGATTCAAGGCCAGGCTGAACTCGTTGCCCAATGGATGCAACTGGGCTTTATTCACGGGGTCATGAATACGGACAACATGGCCGTCTCGGCTGAGACGATCGACTACGGCCCCTGTGCTTTTATGGATCACTACGATCCAACAAAAAAATTCAGCTACATAGACCAGCAAGGTCGTTACGCTTATCATAATCAGCCCGCGATGGCACACTGGAACCTGACCCGCTTGGCCGAAACCCTACTTCCACTGCTTGCCGACTGCGACGACAACGCCTTCGCCAACGCTAAAACAGCATTGGATCGTTTTTCAGAGATTTATCAAAGAGAGCTAGTCAATGGATTCACCTCCAAAATCGGCATTGAAAATGCAGATGAAAACGACTGGAAGCTGGTGCAATCACTTCTGACTATTATGACAAGTGACGGAGCCGACTTTACGCTCACTTTCCGCCATCTGCGCAATGCCGCTGAAAATTGCGAGCAAAGCCAACTGCTCGCTCTTTTCAAAACACCTGAAGCAATCTCCGGATGGCTTAAAGCCTGGCTCACTCGCTTAAAAAAGGAAAAGGACGGACCTGAAAAAGCCACCCACCTCATGCGAAAAATCAATCCTGTTTTCATCCCACGCAACCATCGCATCGAAGAGCTCATCCAGGCTGCCCTCAAACATAATTTTGAACCTTTCCACCAACTCCATCAAGTTCTGCAACACCCTTTTGCCGAGCAGACAGAATTCGTGGACTATGAGGCCCCTCCAACACCCGGGCAAGAGGTCCAAGCGACCTTTTGCGGAACGTGAGTCACTAAGAGTTGCTAAATGAACGCACCGCCGGAAAGTGGATCAAGTGAGATGCTTACAAGCGCCCGGTAGATCCTGCCGCCGAATCCCTAGAAGAAGCCTCTTACTTGCCTGCCAAGACTGCTCCAACGATTCGAGCAGCGATTTGTGGAATTTGAATAATAATTAATGCGACTCAAAGCCATCAATTAATGAAGATATTCAACCACAATATTGAGAGTTGTGGATCTGAATGGTTGCGCCTGAATCGCTTGTATTCATCGCGGGCACTTTGCCTCACGGGTCAGGATGACATCATTCAGTTACCGCCTGTATTGTCCCGGCAATGGCCCGCAATTCTTTCTCACTACAAACGGATTGGCTTGGATTGCACCCAACATGTGATCTGGGATCTGCAAATAGAACGCATGCTGGAATATCCCCAGCACCATCCGAGTCTATTTTTCTTTGGTGACAAAGAAAACAAGCTCTTTCCCGACAAGGCAAGATATCAGATTACCCGGCTCCTTAATTCCAAAAATACTACAATTGAATTGGCCGAAAAATTAGGCGTGCTTGTCCCGGAAACGCAATGTTTTGATCGGGCGGTCGATGCTGCCGCCCACCTTGAAACGGTGAATTTCCCCTGTTACCTCAAGCCTGCCATATCGCTATCAGGCATGGGCATATCCAGGTGCGAGAATCAAAAAGAATTGGCCACGGCACTGGCTTTCAGCAAACGTTATCCGACTATTCCGGTGCAGATACAAAAGGAAATCCGTGCCACACATTTTCTCAGCCTTCAATATTCAATCCATAATGGCCGCTTGCAGCGATTGCTGGCCTCGGAACAACTGATCGAGGGTAATTCGCACGTAGGCAACCGAGTCCCAAGCCCATACGCTCCCTGGGATATATGCGATAATTTAGCCGGGGTGATCCAACGACAGGGAATGCAGGGGGTATTTGCCTTTGATCTCGCTGTAGTAAAAAACGATACTGCAGAAGTGTTCTATTTGATCGAGTGCAACCCACGTTTCAACTCAGCAACTTATCCAAGCTTGCTCGCTCAAAAAATCGGGGTCACTGAATGGATTACGATCACCTTGCCCACTCCCCATCGTGACCTTGAAAAAATAGACCTGTCGGGGATCGAGTATGACCCCGACAAAGGGGAAGGGATCATTTTAATCAACTGGGGCGGCATCCTGTATGGGAAACTCATGGTCATGTTGATTGGCAATCCTATTCGACAGGAGGCTCTGTTAAAAATTTTCAAACAGCGAATAGCCTCCGGTGACTAACTCCGGAAAATCTGCTTACCTTCTCCTTTTATCCGATTTCAACCTTCCCTTCTCGGGAAAGGAAAATTTCGAGATATCGTCCTTCGGATACACTTCGGCAACAACCTGCTGCTTGTCACCCAACACCACAATGGCCCGGCGCCACCGTTTGGAGCCCCTATTAAAACGCTCAGGTATGGCGAAAAACACCGTGTATCTTTCCCCTGCATCGATATTCAGAGGGATGGTGCTGGTCTCCTGATTAGAATCACTGATCTGCGATGGGTAATCAAGCATATGAACCTGTTCGCCTGCA
This sequence comes from Verrucomicrobiota bacterium, assembly GCA_030625775.1. Lineage (GTDB taxonomy): Bacteria > Verrucomicrobiota > Verrucomicrobiia > Verrucomicrobiales > DEV007 > JAADHD01. The sequence goes on along the minus strand of DAOUQC010000025.1, from coordinate 15,187 downwards.
GAATTGAAAAAATAGGCTTTCAGGATGATGTCACGGCTTTTCATATCGGGTGCTACCGAAAATTTCACTTCGATGCACTCGGTACCATTACGCCACCCTCCCTCGACAAAAGCGTCTTGTTTGTCCGTTCCAAGCCTTTGGATTTCGAAAGTCTTGCCTAGAATCGAATTGCCCAGAATGGGCTGGCCCGTTGCGACGACACTGCCCCCCCGTAGCAACTCACCTTCTCCTCGATGACTCCATGTATCTATCTCATCTCCCTTGCGATTGGTGACATGGCGAGTCCACACCACTTTCACTTTGCCCCTGCCTAAATAACTCAAGGAAAACATCTGGTTTTCAGTCCAGACCTTACTTTGGTCAATCCATCCCACTAGCAAAATATCCCCGATTTTTTTGTAGTACTGATTACTGGACCGCATCTGAACCCACTTGCCTTCTCTTTTGTAATACTGCGCAAAGATCCCGTCTTGAATGGAAAGTTTGACCTCCGAATCGGCCCTGTCTGCAACCTTGATAAAACCCTCCCAATCTCCCTTAAAGTCCACTTCCTGTGCAAAAACCGAAGTCACAGCAAACCAGGCCGGAATGGCAATTGCCAATATCATCTTAAAATTCATGCTTGGAAGATATGGCTTAGTCATAACTATGGAATGTTTTTTTACGAAAACCGGAGAAGTAATCCTATGAGCGAGCACTCAAATTACCAAGACCCCGGCCCCATGTAAATATTTTTTTACCTGTAACATCACTATAAGATATTGATTATGAACAGGCCCCAGTCCCGCCGCCCCTCTGGCCTAGCGGAAGATTTTCGGCAGAAAGTCTGCGAGGTATCCGCGCCAGACCGGCCAACTGTGTTTTCCCTCTGTCACCATAAATTCGTGCTCAATTCCGCTATCCTTCAAGGCAGCGATGAACTCCTTGTTCTCACCCAACAGAAAATCCTCCTTACCACAGGCGATCCAGAGCAAGTTTAACTGCTCGTTCGTTTTAGCAGAATTAGCTAAAGCTGTTTTAACTGCATCCTGCTCCGGCACCGCAGCACTGAAAGCCCCCACCCAGGCGAAATCATCCAATTCATTCAATCCAATCGTCAGGGAGTGCAACCCGCCCATCGACAAACCAACGATGGCGCGGTTCTCACGACCCGGTTTTACCCGGTAAAGTTTTTCCACCATCGGCAGCGCAGCTTCCATCAGATCGCGGCGCAGCTCTTCAGTGTTCGCTGGATCCCGCCCGTTGCCGTAGGATTCCGGGATCGGATGCCCGTCCGCCATCAATACGATCATCGGTTTTGCTTTGCCGGAAGCGATTAGATTATCGAGAATCCAATGCGCTTTCCCATAAGCTATCCAGGAAGCGAAACTGTCGCTGTGACCATGTTGAAGAACAAGCAGCGGATAATCCTGCTTGCTCGTTTCGTAACCCGGAGGTGTGTAGATATGCATTTCCCGAACCTTATTAATCAGCTTGGAATGGTAGCCGTGATAATGAACCGTGCCGTGGGGGACATCCTTAAAATCGTAGGACGCATCGCCAGGAATATAAAGGATGCTTGTTTTTGGAGAACGCCCCGGTTTGAGATTCATGTTGCCGGGATCGACCATGCTCACGCCATCGACATTGAAACTGTAGCCGTAAAGTCCCGGCGCAACCGAATCCACGGTAATACTCCAGATACCGTCATCACCACGCGTCAGACCGTGTTTGCCTGCTTCACCGGTAAGCGAAACATTTTTCGCATTCGGCGCTTTGATGCGGAAAGTAACCTTGCCATCGTCATGAATTGTCGGTGATGTGACGGGGCCGGATTTCTTTTTCCGGGCTTCTAACGAGACGAAAGACAAAGCCAGAATTGCAACAACAAGAGAAGAAGATTTGATTATTTTATTCATCATAAAATGACTGGTTTGCGGGTTATTATTTCTTCCGGGCTTTCAGCAAAGGGATCATGTATTTGGCTGTCTCGGCAGCGATGACATTATAACCAGCCAGGTTTGGGTGACGGTCGCCCGTCCATCCAGGCAAGTGGCCAAAGAGAGCATCGAGTTCGTTGTCCATGATCTCCACTCTTCCACCGCGAACCCGTGGTTTTAACCATTCGTGATACTGCGCAGGTATTTTATCCAGAGAATAGCGGCGATAATTGAGCATATTCGGGCCTTGTTCCATAGCTTTGGCATAACCTGGATAAATGTCGAAGACCTCCAGCTTTTCCACTTTTGCCACCTGTCGAACCAGATCATTGATTTCCTTACTGGCTTCCTCACTCGAAAACGGAATAACCGTTGTTGGAATGATCAATGCCCTGGGATGATCCTTGCGTAATACCTTGATCAGCTCATGAAAATCCCTGGGGAAATTTTCGCCGAAGTTTTCAATCCTCGCCCGGTCATTGATGCCATAACGAATAAAAATATAATCGATACCCGGCAACTTGGCTCCGTTTTTCTGATACCGCCCCTTGTCGAGCAAACGCCGAATGTATTCACCGCTTTGACTTGAGTTGATAACGTGACAAGGCTGTAGGCCCTCTTCCACAGTGAGCAACTTTTCCAAGACCTGTTCGAGATGCGGTCCCTCCGGTTTGAGAGCCCGCGGAACCGAGCCCTCGGTGGTACTGTCACCCAGAAGTAGAATCTGAACTTTTCCCTCGTGCTCACCCCGGGCCGGAGGTGAGAAAATGAAAAATACGAAAAGCAGAAAACTAAAGGATATTGGGAGTTTCATTGTCCCAATTTAACGAGATCACCCGGCTTGGCGACGGAAAGATTTTTCCGAGGAAAGATAAGTTGTCCACGAAAGACACTAAAAGCACTGAAGCAGGGATTAATGTGAGGCAGGTTTTAAACCTGCCATTCAGAATCAGGCAGATTGCAAATCCGCCCCACATTTCAAATAATGTTCAAATGAACAGTTATTTATCTGGATTTATTTTTGGTTCTGCTCCATGATAGCCGCCCCATGCCTCACCCACTGCGTGCTCTTTTCATCGATATGGACAGTTATTTTGCGTCCGCGGAGCAGCACGCCCAGCCGCATTTGCGAGGCAAACCCGTAGGCGTTGCTCCGATGCTGGTGGAAACCACCTGCTGCATTGCTGCGAGCTATGAAGCGAAAGCGCACGGAGTCAAAACCGGCACTCGGGTTTCCGATGCGCGGCAGATGTGCCCGGGGATCAAGATCGTCGAAGCCCGCCCACCCCTCTATGTCGAGATGCATCATCAGATCGTCGACCTGGTGGAATCCTGCATTCATGTCGACCACGTTTTGTCGATCGATGAAATGGTCTGCTGGTTGCCTTACAACTGGCGTACCCGGGAAATCGTCAATGACGTGGCGGAACAAATTAAGGAAAAAATGACCAGCACCTTCAGCGAGTCCGTTCGTTGTTCCATTGGCATCGCTCCCAATGGCTGGCTGGCAAAAACCGCCTCCAAAATGGAGAAGCCTGATGGTTTTGTGATTATTGAATCGGAGGACTTACCGGAAAAATTATACTCACTGGAACTGGGCGATCTGCACGGCATCGGTTCGAACATGGAATTGCGATTGCATTCGCATGGCATTCATAGCGTGCGCGAACTTTGCGCCACTCCAAAACACACCCTGCATGCGATCTGGAACAGTGTGGGTGGCAATCAACTGTGGCATAAACTGCGGGGAGACAGCGTCGATGATTACGCTGATGAACCCGTCAGGCGATCGATCAGTCACGGGCATGTTCTACCACCCGATCTACGTCATCCAAGTCGCGCGATTGCGGTGGTTCATCGTCTGACCCAGAAAGCGGGAACACGCATGCGGCATCACGGTTTGTTGACCACTACTCTGGAACTGCACCTGAGTTACCTGGGCAAAGAAGGGTGGTCAAGTAAAGCAACCTTTCCAGAAACGATGGATTCCCTTTTTCTTACTAAAACAGTTAAAATCCTCTGGAAACAACGCCCCCACCAAGGTGGAGCGATTCGAAAAGTGAATATTGTTCTGGGGAAACTGGTCAGCGAAGGGCAGTATACCCCATCCCTCTTTGAACCGGTTCAGAATGCGCAGTTGACCAGGCTCAACGAAGTGATCGACACCGTTTCCACCCGATATGGAAAGCAGGCTTTGTATCTGGGAGGAGCGCATGACGCGATCGGAAGTGTGCAGGCCAAGATCGCCTTCACTCACATTCCGAATATTGAAGTGGAGGATTAGTTTGCTATCAAGTCCGTATGGGTATGGACGAAAACTTAGGAGTACACCTGAGCATGATGCTTTTTCTCGTCAGATAAGGAACGGAGAGCTTTTGAGTTCCATGCTCAGACCCCTAAAAACCAACTTTTAGGGGTATTTTTACCATATGAAAGCAGATGTTCGGAAGTGTTGCCGAGCATGGAGCCCAACCTCTAGTTAAAGGTGTAAAACAAACGTAACCGTAAAATGGTTTCATCACTGGTAAACGCAATGCCGGGAATCTTTTCTCCTTGTCGCATGAAGTGAAGCTCAACGCCCCAGTTTGCTGTAATTTGTGTGCCCGCACTGGTCAAGTTACGCAAGTCCTCCTCATTCAGCAGTTTGATAGGCCGATTTCACCTTCCAGGTCTTCGCTTCCTTCACAACCAAGTCGCAGTCTTTTGTAAACAGGCTGATGTTCGGCTTCTCCTTCGCAGAGACGACGGAGCCTGTCAGGATCAGCGCCACTCCGGCGGCCAGCACAGACCTTAAGGCTGCGACGTAAAAAGCAACCGATAGTAATCGTGCCCTTCATCAGAAAGGTTGCGCGGATCATCGTGTTTTTCATTTATTTAGGCCTCTTAGGTGCATTGAGGGTTTTCAACTGCCATGCTTGAAAATTCCGAACCGTCATGGCGCCGCCGATGCGGGTGAACGCAACTCGATCGCCGGCGATGTTCTCCGCCTTGATCTTGCGGGAAACGGTGTGCAGGCCGTCATTGACGAAAACCTCGACGTAAGCGCGGTCAACGAAAATCTGCAGCTTAACCGGGTCGCCCTCGTTCCACTCGAGGAGCGGCACCTGGATGCCATCCACCTGGATCAGATCGCCGCTCCACATGATGGGACAGCCGCCGTTGCCATCCTCCCCGGCGAGCACATTGAGCCCGCAGAAGGCGCTGTTGCCGAGTTCGAGTTCGATCTGGATTTCCAGCTGGTCGCCGCGCACCTCTTCGAGCACGTCGTAGTTGACCATGATGTTCTTCACCGGCAATTCCCGCGGAGCGTCCCAGCGCACTTCGTTTTTGCGAAGCGCTTTTAATCCAGACACCGGCGTCTGCAGCAGTTGGCCGTCCTCACCAATGGTGACCCGTCGCGGCAGGGCAAAGCAGCCGTTCCACCAGGTTCCGGTATTCTTGCGGAGATCCTCGCGAAAGTCGGGCATCCACTCGCGGTCCCAACCCGGAAACCACCCGATCACGTATAGCTCGCCGTCGTCTTTCCCGGGAATCGTCTGCTGCGCGTAGAAGTGGCTGCTATGGTCGAGCACACCCTCGCTCGTGGGGGTGAAGGTGAGCTTTTCTCCATCGAGGTCCCCCACATACCAGCGGGTCCCGTCGATATGCGCGCCGCAGGAGATCAAGAGAACCCATTTGTTGCCGATCCGGTGGAAATTGGGCACTTCCAGGTTGCGCACCTTCCGTTTTTTCTCGCTGTAGAGAATGCCGCGGTATTCCCATTCACCGAGCGCCTTGTCCTTGGCCTCGAACAGCGGCAGGTGCACGACGTCCTCCTCGATGCGTTCCGCGAAAAGAATCATGAAGGTGCGTCCTTCGTGGCGGAACAGGAAGGGATCACGCCAACTGGTGTGAAACTCCGGGACTCCTTCGTGGTCGAGGGTCAGGACCGGGTTCGGCGCGTCGTGCGACCATTCGGTGAGATCCTTGTTGCCGATCGCGCGCCACTGCTTGACCTGGCCCTCGTGGCCAGCCGAGTAGAACACCATAGGCCGGCCATCGGGTGCTACGATGCTGCCGCCAGACATCATGCTTTGAACGCCGAGTTCGCGTGGTGGCACGAGGTTGGGCGGCAGGAATTCCCAGTGCACCAAGTCCCGACTGCGCTCGTGGCCCCAGTACCATGGTCCCCCTTCCCCGCTGAACGGCCGGTGCATGTAAAACAAATGGTGCCAGCCATCGTGGAAGATGCCCGCATCGGGATCGCCGAGGAAGCCGGCGGGTGGAACGAGGTGATACCCGGGCCGAAGCGGGTCTTCCCGCGCCGTCGCACGGGTTTCGGCCAAGGCCCTGGCGATATTCCCGGGGGTGAGATCGGGACGCTTTGGCTGCTGTGCGTGGACGGCGTTGAGGAGAAGAAACAGGGTGAGGACGATGGTGCTGGTGTAGAGACAAGTGGTTAAATTCATGAGACTCTCCGTTAAGGTTTCCTTCATTTGGCTAATTCTTTTGAGCTGAACACCCTTTCACCCTTTATAGGCTACTTTAGGTGCTAGGTTTTCAGAGCCAGTTCTTGTTCTGGTTTAAGTTGGGGTTGATCGTAGCGCAGGCGCAGCCGGAGCGGAGATCAGTCCCAGTTCGATTTGTTTTGTAGCAAATTTATCCGGGCTTTAAAAGCCCCATTTACTATGTGGATGAACTCGGTTGTATAAGTGTCTCCATTCCTCAATGACAACGCGTTTCGGTAACGCTTGGGAACAACGCTTGGTTCAGGCGTTCGTCTCGTAAGCGATTATGGAAGTTCTCCATCCTGCGGCCGCGGGACCATGGATTGCCTGGATCAATGTAGATGGTCCTAATTCCCATTTCCCTCAGCCAATGCTGAACTTCCTTGGCTATGAACTCTGACCCGTTGTCACTGCAAATGTTCACTTCACGGCAAACATCATCCGCGATTTTTCCTCTATCAGCCATCCGTAGAATACGGATGATTTCCTCGGTTTTATGGCTCTTTCCTTTCATGTGTGGTTCCTGGGTTTTGGCCTAGGAACCTAGCACAAAATGTGGCCGTGTTTTCGGGGGTCCGCTCACAAAACAAAAAAGCCTCTCAGAGTTCCTCTTCCGGCCGGAAAGAAACTCTTCTTGAGCCCGGGAAGGTCAGGCCAGATCACCCAGACGGCCACCGCACGCCATGCAGTGGTTAAGCTGATTGAAGCAGTAGACGCTGAAATCTCTGAAGAGGGCGCCAAACGACAGGATGGCGGTAGTTCCGCCAGCAGCGTTTCCGGTGTCCTACGCGACGGTAGGTCCGGAGCCGTGTGACAGTCCGGCGACAAATAATAAGTGGCAACCATTAGCAGTGGTCATGCCACTCTAATTACAAAAACAATTGATTGATCCCTTCCCTTTAGTCAGGGTCCCTACAGTATCCAATGGTCTCACTTCGTGATCACATTGCAATGTACGAATCCTTCGGATCGAAGTAGTCGAAGGCCCCGCAATGCCTTCTCTCCCCTCCGGGGCACGTCGCTTAACACTCCTGTCCAAAACGCCTCCGACCCTCGGTGTTTTTCTTGTACAAGGATGATTCAATTACCAAAATCCCTTCCCCTATAATTCCATGCTCGATGTAATCCTAAGCTTACGTCCGTATGGGTATGGACGCGACCTTAGGATTACATCGAGCATGACGGCTCTTTCCCGCGTTAGAAAAGGAACGGAGAGTTTTTAGCTCCATGCTCGGATCCCTAAAAAGACTGTTTTTGAGGTAATTTTACCGTACGAAGGCAGGCGTTTGAAGGGAGAGGCGAGCATGGAATCATGCCCATCTTGGACACTAATACATAACACTGTGCCGTTGAGGAGCGTTGTGGTATCCAGCCCATCCGGACATGGACGGCAATGGTTATTATACAAAACTACAAGAAGCTACAGATACCGTCAGAAAAGGAATGAGAAGTAACCGCAAATACGAAGCGCGGAGCTTTGTTACCAAATAAACATACCAGATGGACTGGATACCACATCGCTCCTCAAATACGGCAACTACTCACCCTCCACGCTCCTGACGCTCGGGCCATCGATCCATTCGGGAGAAATCAAGATCTGTCGCGGCACTGAAATCGGCATGTCTTGATGTTGTGAGAGCTGCATCACAACGAGATCGATAGCAGATGCAGCCAACTGATCGCGACGGTGATTCATTCCCGCGAACCCTGTCATCTCTGAAGTCAGATCATGAACGACAAATCCTATATCATCCGGAGTTTTCAGCTTAAGCCGTAGTAACCACTTCGGGACAAAAGTATCGAATGAGATGATCGCATCCGGTTTGTGCTGCTGGTACCATTCAGAAAAAACATTGAATCCACGAGCGAGGTGTTTGTCTGGAAGGAATAACATAGGGACATGATCAGCATGGGGGATATCGTTTTGAAATTGAAAAAAACCACTGCTATAACCTCGCTGCACACGTTCATCGATCCATCGCGTGATTGCCACTCCGATCCGCCGATAACCACGGCGTCTCAGCTCACTTGCTGCGATTTGAATGCCTAGATTCATATTTGTTGCTGACAAATCCATAGTGGAATCATTCAAGGCGTAGCCAAAAGCGGCCGTTGCAAAGCTGGAATAATCGAGCTGACTGCACGGCAATTTCGCGCTTTGGGGCGAAACAATCACGGCTTCAATTCCACGAGCGTAGAGAATTTTCTGCAATCGTTTCGGTGTCAACCCATCCCGCCCCAACCAGAACTCTTCAACTTCATAACCGTGACCAAGTGCTCGCGAGCGAATCGCTTCCAGTGGCACAAATTGATATGGCTGACTACGAAACTGGTCGTCGGAAACCTCCTCTCGAATAACCGCGATCACCGCCCGAATTGAAATGTGTTTCTTCGAGCGAACCAATTTCATCATGCGGGCAAGGTGGGGGTCGGGTCGGTAACAAAGATCCTGCGCAGCCTTAAGAACTCGAGCACGCGTTTCCGCTGCTACTTTAGGTTCGTCCCGAAGCGATCGCGAAACTGTCATCACAGACACGCCCGCTACCTTCGCCACATCGCGAATTGTCGCCTGATTCCTTCTCATGATGTTACAATAACACCACATCTCATGATTTTTGCCCTCGAAAGACATTTGATTCGGCGCCAGTGTTCTGAATATGAAAACTTGTTCTCCTTCTCACTCAATACTTTTGCTGTTACTTTTTTTAATCGCGACCCCGGCTATGGCCGAGGATAAGTCAATTGCCAATCGCACATGGCAGGGAATCCCAGCTGAATGGGACGCCGCGTTAGCCGGCGATCAGGTCATGGCCCGACTCGCCAAAGTTACTGCGTCTTGGGTGAAAGGTGCCCATGACGCCGAGCTCACCATCGTCAATCGCCACGCCTACATCGTTGCGGAAGTGGATGACGAAATGACAGGGGAAAGCGCAGGGCGTCCGAATATCTACAGCACGCTGTCCATCGTGAGTCTTGAATCGCTTGAGGTTGAGGACATTCAGGTCATTGCGTGCGGCGAACAGGCTTTCGACAATACAACCCTGCCCGAGGGGGCGGTCTTTGTTCCGCGTATCCATCGGATCAACGAGGACACCTTGCGTAGTTACTTCGCGAGTGAGCGTCCTGGGAAAAGACAGTCGCAGATGTGGTATCGGGATTTTGACATAGCAACGCGGACCTTTGCTCCGACGATCCACAAGGTGAAGCTGAAAACGGCAGAGGGTGTCTTCGACATGCAGCCACAGCATTTTCACGCCGATGCCGCGTCCCGGGGGTTCAGTAAATCGGCGAAGGATTTTGGGCTCTATCTTTTCGATTCCTTCAAGATCTTCGACGGAAAGACCTACATCGCACTCAACAATTTTCCGGGCAAACAGATTGCGCTGGCCCTTGTTCACAACGATTTCGCCACCTTCGAGATTCTCGGTCACTACAATGACCCGCCATCCGCAAACTTGAGTGAGTCAGCGGTGAATCGGCTGCCCGACGGAACCTGGATGGCGATCTGCCGTAACGACAGAGGCAACTATCATTTTACTACCAGCAAAGACGGAATCACCTGGAGCGCCGGACGTGAATTGCCCCATGTGCCCAACGGCGCGAGTTCGAAACCGACTTTCGACAAGTTTGGCGACCTCTATTATCTCGGCTGGCAGGAAGCAACCCGGATTCATGGGGTGAGGCGCAGTGTGTTCAATATCGACGTTTCTCGAGACGGCGTGCGTTGGGAGCGCAAGTATCGCTTCGAGACGACGAAGTCCTTCCAGTATCCCACCTTCCGCGAGCACGACGGCGAGGTCTGGCTGACGGTCACCCAGGGCGACCATTCCCCGAGCCGCAAGGAGCGGATTATGTTTGGAAAACTGGAGAAGCTCGGCGAATTCGCTTCGCAGAAAGGCATTACCAGAAAACCGATTCCCGTCCCGTCGTTCAAGGGGCCGACCCCCGGAGTGAATCGCGAGATCGGCATTCCGCTGATCGATCTTTCCCAAGACAAGCATTGCCACTCCATTGTCGCTGCCGGCACGAAGTCGGTTTATCAGGGCCACTGCGACACCGTCCTGCTGCCCGATGGAAAAACTATGTTTACTGCATGGTGTCTCGGACACGCACGCTGGATTGGTCCGATAAGCAAAAGCACTGATGCCGGCCGCAGCTGGAGTGAGCCATTGGAGGTGCCCGACAACTGGAAGGAAACCTCTAACACGCCCGCCCTGCATCGGCTCGTCGCTCCCGATGGCACTGCGCGTCTGTTCTGCTTCGCAGACGGCCTCGATTGGAATCGCAAAGGCAAACCTCCCTATCCGATGCATCAATCGTATTCCGAAGACAAGGGCAAGAGCTGGACGCCGATGGTTCCAAACGGAGTCCAAGGCGAAGTTCCGCCAAAGACTATCCTGAGCTTTGACGAAGGCAAGCGTCTCGTAATGTGGAGCGACCTGCCCGACTATGTCATCCAGAGCGAGTCGCTCGACGGCGGGCTGACTTGGAGCGCCAGCCAACGCATTCTTCGCATCCCCAGCCGGTGGGGGCAGCCCTGCGTGATCCGTTCCGCCGACGGCCGCACCCTCCTCATGCTGCTACGCGAAAACAGTCGAAAATATCAATCCCTATATTCCGTCAGCCACGACAATGCGAAGACTTGGAGCGTTCCGAATGAACTGCCCGCCGCGCTCACCGGTGACCGCCACGTGGCCAAACTCGCCCCCGACGGACGATTGCTCGTCGCCTTTCGCGACATGGCAAAAAGCAGTTCAACCTACGGCCACTATGTTGCTTGGGTTGGAAGTTTTAAAAACATCCTCGAAGGCACTCCCGGCGACTACCGACTCAAGCTCTTTCACAACGCCCTGCGCAAAGAATCGGACAGGCCGGGACAGGGCAACACCGATTGCGGCTACTCCGACCTCGAACTTCTCCCCGATGGCACAATCATCGCGACGACCTACTTGAAGTATGCCAACGGTCCCGAGAAGCATTCCGTGATGAACACCCGCTTCACCCTCGAGGAAACGGATGTGTTGGCCGGGAAGCAGGCGTCCTTGTTAACGGGAAAAGCAGCGACGATCGAGTTTGCCTCGTCGAAAGCGAAGGTTGATGTATTCGGGCCCGACGCTCGACTCTTTACCGATCGTCAATACCGGGTGGCAGAGTGCCCGCCGGCGCTCAAGGGCACGTGCTTTTTGCGCGGACCGATCGAGGGCACGGAGACGACTGTCCTGTCGCCCGGACTGCTGACAGTTTTGACGCCGAATCCGACGGTCAAAGGTGCGGCCTCGGCAGCTCAGGCATTGGAACGTGACGGCTTCCGCAGGGTCATCGCTCCGCAATCCTTCCAACTCTTCGGCAAAAACGCGATAGACCAGGTGCACATCTACCAAAAACAGGTCACGGCTGGAACCAGTCTCTCCTATGGCAAATGGTGCGTGCTTCTTGGCTTAAGCCAGGAATCCCACCGCCGGCCCAGAGACAACGAGGGTGCCACTGAAACGCTCTACAACGGTATTCAACTGGAGACCGATCTGCGAGACCGGTCAGACATGGCTGCATTTGGCGACGATCCACTACCCGTTCCCTATCTGGTCATCCCGCCTACCGTCATTCCTGTCGATTTAGGGCGACAACTTTTTGTGGATGATTTTCTCATTGAAAGGACCACATTGGCTCGCACTTGGCACAAAGCGCGCAAGGATCAGCACAACCCGGTAATGAAACCCAAGACTCCGCTTGAACTCGGGGAAGCCAATGGTCATGTTCCCATGGCCGCTCCTTTCAGTGGCGGTGTGTGGTATGACGGAGCGGACCAGCTGTTTAAAGTTTGGTATGGTGCGGGCTGGTTTGATGGCACCGCTTATGCCACCAGCACAAACGGCATCGACTGGACCCGGCCCAATCTCGACATCGAACCCGGCTCCAACCGTGTCATTCCCGCTGAAGGCACCCGCGATTCCGCCGCCGTGATTCTGGATCCCGATGCGCCGACCGGCGGAGATCGCTTCAAGATGCTCATTTGGGGGCGACCCAAGGGAGGGATGCTGCATGTCTCCAAGGATGGAGTTCATTGGGACTCCGGCACCCACTGGGGCAGCAGTGGAGATCGCTCGACGATTTTCTATAATTCCTTTCGCAAAAAATGGGTCTACAGCATCCGTTCAGGGTGGCATCATCGGAGCCGGGAATACGCGGAATCAACCGATTTTCTCGGGGGTGCCGGATTGAAAAATCGTGTCAAATGGCTGCGTGCGGATGACCTGGACCTACCGGCAGAGAACCATTTTTACGCCTTTCCCGAGCGGGAGGGGCCGATCAAAACCCCGGCGCTCTACAACTTCGACGCTGTGGCCTATGAGTCGCTGATGCTTGGTGCGTTCACCATCATGACCGGACCGGAGAACAATTTCTGTGCGGCGGAAGGCGTGCCGAAGATGACTGAGATCCACCTAGGCTTCAGTCGGGACGGCTTTCACTGGTCACGTCCGAATGACCGCACACCTTTCATTCCCGGTGAACGCGATGCGGGCGCGTGGGATCGCGCCTACCTGCATTCCAATTCCGCACTCTGTCTGGTGGTGGACGATGAACTATGGTTCTACTACACCGGATTCGCTGGCGATCCTGAGCGCAAGGGCAAGGAATTCGAGATCACGAAAAACGGCATGTATGCAAACGCCGCGATGGGCATCGCCCGACTGAGGCGTGATGGCTTCGCCTCCATGGACGCCGACGCCGTCGACGGGGAATTGGTCACGCGACCGATACTCTTTTCCGGAACGCACCTCTTTGTCAACGCCGACACCTCGAAAGGGGAGCTGCGCACGGAGGTTCTGGATCTGGACGGAAAGCCGATTGCGCCCTTTACGGCGGAAAACTGTGTTCCGGTAGCGGCGGATAAGACTCGCGCAGACATTACCTGGCGCGGTGCAAAAAACCTTGCCGCGCTCGCCGGGAAACCGGTCAGGTTGCGCTTCACTTTGCGCAATGGATCACTCTACTCGTTTTGGCTCAGTAAGGACGCGACCGGAAAAAGCGGCGGATATCTTGCCGGAGGTGCTCCCGGCCATCAGACCTTGCGCGACGAGTAAGGAAAAATTAATGCCCTGAACAAAGCCATGACCCCACTCGCCATCAGCGTTTTTCTTTCGGTTCTCGCCGCGACCCTCTGCACTGCATTGCCGCGTCTTCGAGGATTCGCCTTCAGTGCCTGGATCGTCTTCGCATTTGCCGCGGCCATGCAATATCCCTCAGCATTTGGAACATGGGGAACATTCAATCTCGCCGTCCTCATTGTGCCCCTGATTCAAATCATCATGTTTGGAATGGGGACCACGCTCACTGTCGAGGATTTTGCCCGAGCATTTCGCAATCCGAAGCCCGTGCTTATTGGAATCGGAGCCCAATTTCTCATCATGCCAATTGTTGGTTGGCTACTGGCAAGCGCCATGAAACTCGAACCTGAAGTCATGGTTGGCGTTATACTCATTGGCTCAGTCTCCGGTGGAGTCGCATCGAATCTCATGGTGTTTCTAGCCGGTGGAAACGTTGCCCTCTCTGTGACCATGACCGCCTGCTCCACGTTGATATCCCCTCTCATGACGCCGCTGTTGATGAAGCTACTCGCCGGAGCCATCGTTCCAATTTCCTTTATCGGCATGATGCTGTCCATCCTGAACATGATCATCGCCCCCATTCTTGCCGGGCTGATTGCTCACGAAATATTATATGGTAACCGCTCATGGAATCGTAAACCCCTTACTTTGATTGCCATCGCGTTCACCACAAGCCTTCTCAGCGTTGTCATCGCACTGACCGACTTGAGCAGCCTGGGCAAAATCGCTGTCATTCGTCCAGGCCTCATTGTTGGGCTCGTGCTCATCGCTTTGATCGCTCTCGTCAAATTGATAGTCACCCGTCGCGCACTCGATGACCGCGATTGGATCGGTAGGATTCTTCCTTTTGTATCCATGGTGGGAATCTGGATCGTCATTACCATTATCACCGCTCGTTCACGTGACACCCTTATTGCCGTGGGCGGCGTACTTATCATAGTCGCCATTATCCACAACGCCATTGGCTATATGTTAGGTTATTGGTCCGGTCGTGCCGCTCGACTAGACGAAAAGACCTGCCGCACCATCGCCTTCGAAGTAGGCATGCAAAACGGAGGCATGGCCGCTGGTCTCGCAATGGATGCCTTGAAAAGTTCGGCCGCCGCCCTCGCTCCCGCTATCTTCGGTCCGTGGATGAATATTTCCGGTTCGATCCTCGCCAGCTGGTGGAAAAAACATCCTGCTGAAACCGATGACGGAACCTGTGACAATCAATAGCCACGTCTATACCTCCCAATTGATAAAAGAAATTGATACGACGATCTCACTCAATGGCGCCGTCTAAAAACCTCCGAGCTGACTCACTTTGCTAATTCAATATTGGTCCAAGACACATCTATAAGCACCTCTGTATTTGTATAAAACAACTCAAGTAATAATCTCTCATCATCTTCTACCGCTAACATTGCTGCTCTGGCATGATCGAATGATAAATTTTCATCTCTTACTATCTCTGTGCCTTGCCAGCAAATTTTTTCTACACTACACCATGAGAAAGACATTATTCTCCCCGGTCTGCTGGTTGGTGCTGGCGCTGCTCATCTCACAGAAAGACGTTCCTGCGGCGGCAGGAGATTCGCTCCGGCCTAACATCCTGATCATCCTCACCGATGACATGGGTTATGGCGATGTCACCACCCTCAACCGCGACAGCAGAATCCCCACGCCCAACCTG
>DAOUQC010000085.1 GCA_030625775.1 Verrucomicrobiota bacterium | reverse complement strand
GGCCCCGGTTACCTCACCTTTTGCCATCAGGGGGATTGATCCTTATGAACTGGATTTTGATGTTGCTGATTTGTGGAAGCAGAACGGTGAAAATATAATCAAGCTGACTCACAGTGATCCGAGAATCGCCCGGGCCATTATCGCCAATATTGGACTTGGAAAACATTTGGCACCTAAAAAAGTCACACGGTTGCCGATGCAGGCACCTACGGGACGTATCCCTTACCGTGAACCTTCGGTGGAAAGTGAAGTGGGTTTTTTATATCAATTAACGGATGGCGGGGGAATTCGAGTGGAATTGGGGGGACGCACCTGGATTGTAGAATCAATGTTTTCTACCACCGATCCAGGTTGGGTGAATTTGCTTGAATCCGGAGACGGGGGCTGGAATGACTTGGAAGCTGCGGGGGATGCCTTGACCGCCAAGTCGAAAAATTTCGAGCTCAAAAGAGAACTGGTTCGTGATGGGGATAGACTGATTGTAAAAGATCAGATCAAAAATATCAGTAGTATTGACTTACCCGTAATGGTGAGACACAAGGTGGATCTGGGTGATGGAGTGACATCAGTTTATTTGTCGGGTTTGCCGGTGGATGCACCTGTTTTAAAAACGGAAGATGGTGGGCACCCTTCATCGGTAGGCTTTTATCTGGACAAGGGGATAGGGCTGATCAGCGAAGACGACCTGATGCGTACCCAGGCGTGGAATTACCGTAACCGAAGAGAGATTGGCATCGATAATCGTCGCCTGGTGGTTGCCAAAAAAAAGAGTGTGACTTTGGAGTATTCGATCTACCCCTTGGAATCCCCGGATCCTTTTCTTTTTGCTAATCGTGTCAGGAAACATTGGGGAGTAAATTTCACCATTGACGGCAGTTTTTGTCTTTTGTCGGCAGCGGCACAAATTGCTGGAAAGTCAGACCTTGAACTGGGAAGTTATCTGAACGGCAAATCAGCAAAATATGTAGCAGTGAATACGGGGTTTTATAAAAATCGTATTGCTTACGGAACTGCTTTTTCAGAGGTGGATCTTTCCGCCCAAATTGAATTGCTCGAAAGAATAAAATTAGCTCGTGACACTTCAAACGGACTATTCTCCTACAATTGTTTTGTCTCGGCAGGAGACGGGGATGATAAAACTTTTGCTAAAGACGGGCTCATCACCTACGACGGAAAGCCTGGTTATTTTGGAAATTCCTCCTACCCAATTTTTTTACCAAGAGAGGGCTCTGATTTTGCTAAAAAGCAAGAGGAACTGCTTGCTGCGCGTTGGGAGAAGATGCCGATACAGGGGATTTACTGGGATGACATCAACGCTATTGGGGCTCAAAAATTTGATTACGGCCCGCAGTGGGATGGGCAAGCAGCTTTGATTTCCACCAAGACGCATCAGATCCAAAAAAAGCTGAGTGACTCTGGTTTGGTGACCTTGTCCTGGCGCTTAAAAACAGCCAAAGAGCTGCTTGAAAAAGGGATTCTGATTGGTCGTGACGCTCCACGAACACGATCATTCACGCAACTTCATTTCCCCCGGGTGGTGCGGACCACATCCATCAGTGATCTGGCCAAAATGCAGCTTTACACTCCAATTGGGTTTGGGGACCAGTTGACAGAGCGCACCGCAGAAGACTGTTACAAAAATATGATTGAGGCATTGGATTACGGGGCTTTGTATTACTGGTTAAACTACCGGATCAAGCCGAATGCACCAACGATCACCGCTTCCATGTTTCCCATCACTTACATCGAGATGGGCAGAGGGTTTGTCATTGGTGAAGAGAGGATTCTGGCCAATCGCAGTGGTTATTATGGATGGGGGGATATGAGTGAATTTGAAACCCTGGTCTTCGATGAAGAAGGCCGCCAAACGCTCGAAGTTGAAGTGGAACGGATTGTCAAACGACAGAAATCCTACGCTGAGGTGAGGATCCCTGAAGGTTACAGCGTGGCGATCATCCGCAGCAAGTAATTTGAATACTTTCAGCTATCCTCATCGACCGTTTCGTCGCGCTGGTAAATGGGCAGTTGGCGGTAGGGCACGGTGAAGGAAAGAACCATCATAGTGGTACCGTAGGTGGCTCCGTTGCGCGAATTGGACCAGGAGCCGTTGGCTTGCTGTTTGGGAATGTAATGGGGATACATCCAGGCGGCATAGGTTTCCCAGTATTTGCCGCCGAGTTGGAACATGGCCTGGGCATTGTAGTAGTTGGCGTAGAATTCGTGGGCATTGCCAACGATGCGCTGATGGATTTTTAAAATGTAATCACCGGCGCGGTAAGTGGATTCGGTGCCATGAAAACCGGACAGTTCCAGGCAAAGTAAACCGCAGCCGGAAAGGGTTTCCGAATGACCCCAGGGATCGGTATAACCAAAACGACCTTCCTTGGGGTCATGGTTGCGCAGCACGTAGTCGACAGAGGATTTGATCGCAGCGTCGGGGATCGGGGCTCCGTTGAGTTTGGCCGAGCGCAGGGCCATCAGCGCCCATCCGCTGCAGGATAAATCCGAATCGCGGGAGTCGGGTTTGTAGCGCCAGCCACCTTGATGTTTTTCGGTTTTGGGCACCGCCTGGGCTGCGAGAATAAGACGCATGGCCTTACCTAGCACCTTGTCGAGTTCATCCTGGGTTTGCGGGTCGACCATGCCGGAGCATTCTGAGAGAAAAAGCGAGGCAATATTATGGGCGTACATCACACCGTGTCCCGAGTCACCCATGTCGAGCAGGCCGTTGCTGCGTTGGCTGTTCAAGATGTAGTGGATGCAACGATTGAGTGTGGCGGAGTATTTACCCTGACCCGGGGTGTGGCCCTTTGAGAGAAAGGCCATGCCCGCCAGAGCTACGATGCCGGTGGAGCGTCCATAGGCATCGGGAAAGGTTCCATCAGGATTTTGGCTACTGGCTAGAAATTCGAGGGCTCGCTCAACCGAGCGTTCTACCTGGTGTTGGTATTTTTGGAATACGGTGTTGGAAAGGGATTGCCCTTGTCCTTGCGCAAGCATCGACGAATAAATCAGCAAGAAGGCTGTAAAAGCGATGGTGGTGAAGCCCTTGTTGTTCATATCGGCGGGTGGGTGTCCTGAGTGCAGGGGAGCGAGGACAACAAGCTGAAGGTAGCAGCAAAAGAATCGGCTTTCAATTCAGCTTTCAATTCAGCTTTCAATTCAGTGCTCAAAGCTTCTCAGCTGTCTTCATCGATGGTTTCGTCCCGCTGGTAGATTGGCAGCTGTCGGTAGGGTACACTGAAAGAAAGCACGATCATGGAGGTGCCATAGATGGGACTGATTTTAGCTGGCCAGGAACCGTTGGCGGCCTGGGTGGAAATGTAATGGGGGTACATCCAGGCGGCGTATTTCTCCCAATACTTGCCACCGAGCTGGAACATCGCCTGGGCATTATAATAGTTGGCGTAGATTTCGTGGCCATTACCGATGATTTTCTGATGTGATTGCAGGATGAAGTCACCGGCTTTGTAGGTAGATTCGGTTCCATGGAAACCTGAGAGCTCCAGGCATAGCAGTCCACAACCCGTCAGGGTGATGGAGCTTGACGGGCCTGAATACCCAAAGCCACCTGATTTTTTGTCGTGATTGCGCAGTACGTAGTCGATGGAGGATTTGATGGCGGCATCCGGCACTGGAGCACCGTTGAGTTTGGCGGAGCGTAAGGCCATCAAGGCCCATCCGCTGCAGGAGAGATCGGAATCTTTCGAGTCAGGTTTGTAGCGCCAACCGCCCTGGTGGCGTTCGGATTTTTTCACCGCCTGCGCAGTGAGTATCAAACGGGTGGCATTGCCGAGGACTTTATCAAGCTGGTCCTGGGTTTCCGGGTCCACCATTCCCGAGCACTCGGAGAGGAAGAGGGTGCTGATGTTGTGGGCATACATCATTCCGTTGCCAGAACCGCCCTTGTTGAGCAGGCCGTTGGATTGTTGGCTACCGAGGATGTATTGGATGCAACGGTCAAGGTTTTGGGAATAGCGACCTTGGCCGGGGGTGTGGCCTTTGGATAAAAAAGCCATGCCTGCAAGAGCGACGACACCGGTGGAGCTGCCGTATCCGCGGCCAAAGGATCCATCGGTTTTTTGGTTGGATGCGAGGTATTCGAGGCCTTTTTCTACGGCTCGCTCTGCTTCATTTTTGTGTTTTAGAAAAACGGAGTTGGACAGGGATTGGGCGCTGAGGGGCAGGGAGGTTAAGAAAACTCCCGCTGCTGTCAGTAGTGCGATGGTCGCTGTCTTTACTGGCCTCATTATTTTTATTCGCTTTTGGCGGCCTCTGCGGCGATGACCCGAAAATAACGTTGAACCAAGTCGCGGTATTCTTCGGGGATGGCATCAGTGCTTTGATTGGAACTGCCTGACTGCAAAGTTCCTTTCATTCTGGCCCAGTCGGCAAAAGTGATGCCGAGCTTGGCCAGTTCCGGTGGCACACCACTGCCATCCATGTCGGGAGTTTTGCCTCCTTCACTGAGTTGGGGTTCGGACTCGGATTCAGATTCCCGCGGGTCGGATTGCTTCGAGCCATCCTGTTCTCCTTCCTGGGGCTGGTTTTGCCCCGCCAGTTTCTCAAGTGCGGCCTGGGCCAACTGCTGAAGGGAATCGGCAGCCTTTTGTGCTTGCTCCGAAGCTTGCTGGTCGTTTTTTGAATCGGAAGCCTTGGATACATCCTGATAACTTTCGGCGAGATCCTTGCTTTCCAGTGCTTCACTTTTCATTTTTTCAGGTGAAAGTTTTTTCGCCTGCTTGGCGAGTTCTGCGGCCGCTTGCTGTAATTCTTTAGCGGCTGCCTTGAAGCCGTTTTCAGCATTTTTCTGGGAGCTCTGGGATTGGGCCAAGGCTTGTTTGCTCTGTGGGGACAGGGGAGTTTTTGCCGGATCCTTTTTCTGTTGTCGCTGTGCTTGCTCCGCTCGTTCTTGAGCCTGTTTGGCCTGGGTGAGTTGTTGACTGGCTCGGTCCGCCTGTGCTTTGGCTGAAAGCAGTTGCCGCTCAGCCTGTTTGGCCCGGTTTTGAGCTCCGGCTTGTTTGGCCATCTGGGTGTCGTTTTCCAAGGTATCCGTTTCCTGCGCAAGCTGTTCGGCCTGTTTGGCGAGTTGCTCTTCCTGCATGGTCAGGGCTTCTTCCAGCTCACCGGATTTGATCGAATCGAGTTGTTGTTTGATACTTTCCTGACGTTGTTTGAGTTGTTCAAGTTCCCGGGCAGTAGCAGAGGGGGACTTACTCTGGGATGATTTTTGATTTTTTTGACCGCTATCAGTCATCTGGTTTTGTTCGGGAGTATTGGCGGCTGGAGGGTTTGATTTTTGATCTTTGTTTGCCGGATCATTTTGTGCCGTTTGTTGGTTGTCGGCTTTGTTTGGATTTGTGTCAGGCTGCTTGTTTGAAGCGGCATCACTTGGCTCAGTTGGAGTGTTTTTTTGTTGGGCTTCAATTTGTTGTTTGCTTAGCGCTTTTTCAGTAGTTTGTGCAGTTTGTAAAGCATCGGCAGCCTGCTTAGCGGCTTCTGCCGCTTGATCGAGTTGCTCCCTCTTTAATGCCTCGGCAGCTTTGGCGGTGCTGTTGACTGCCATTTCAAGTTTAGGGGCCTGTGCTGGCGGGGGAGTTTGCTGCCCAGTTTTTGATTTCTGTTCAGCGTTCTTTTTTGCCTTTTCAGAATTTTCAGTTGCGGTGTTTTTTTCAGCCTGCTTAACTTGCTGGTCTAGTTTTTTGGTATCCTTGGCAATCGAAGCTTGCTCTTTGGCAAGGTTGCTGAGCAGTTGTTTGCGCAAAGCCTCTTCAGCGTTGTCTTGGCTCGCCTGTTTGGTGGCTTCTTCAACCTGCTGTTGTTCCTCGGCCAGTTGCTCGGCCTGCATGGCCAGTTGTTCGGCTTTTTCCTGCTGCTGTTTCAGAACATCCTTTAAAGCAGCTTCATTCTCCTTGAGGATATCACCGAGTTGTTTTTGTACATTTTTTTGCTGTTGTTGCCACTTGGCAAAATCCTGGGCCATTTTTTTCAAGTCCTGTTCACTGGGCTGTTGCGGGGCCTGCTGGGATCGATCAGCCGCATCACGTGCCAGCTGGCGTTGATTGCCCGCCAGCTCATTCAACTTGGCAACCATTTGAACCTCGGGTTGAGAGTCCTTGAGTGACTTCGATATTTCAGCAATTTCCTTGAGAGCTTCTTCAACTTCCTTTCTGGCTTCCTGTACTTTATCGATACGCTCTTTTTTCTCATCACTCAGCGGAATCATGTTGGCCGCTTCGCGGGCTTTGGCGACTTCATCCCGGGTGAGCTCCTTAATCTGTTCTGCTTGACGGTCAAAAGCTGTTTCCTGCATTTTTTCGCTGATGTCGCGCAAAGTTTTATGAGCACTTTTTGCCTTTTCGCGAAACTGATCAAGTTCGCGAGTGGCTTCGGGAGAAAGGTTTTCCGTGCGTTTGAGTTGGGTTTCGGCCTGGCTGGCTTCCGCACGCGCCTGGGTCAGGTCGCTTTTGGCCTGAGCCAGGGCTTTTTCTATTTCACGTCGATCGGCTTCTATGGCTTGTTTTACCAAAGACTGTGCATTGGCATCGAGAATGATGGTGATGGCGTCGCTTAGAGTTTCGTGTGGGCCCTGGTATTCCGGAGGTAAATTGTCCCGCACACGAATTTGAACCGTTAGTTTTCGGGTTTTATCGGTGAGTTCC
Organism: Verrucomicrobiota bacterium; assembly: GCA_030625775.1. Classification (GTDB taxonomy): domain Bacteria; phylum Verrucomicrobiota; class Verrucomicrobiia; order Verrucomicrobiales; family DEV007; genus JAADHD01. The sequence continues at coordinate 13,277 of DAOUQC010000085.1, read as the reverse complement.
AACGCGCCGATGTCGAGCAGCGTGCTTCCATGCCAGGTTCCAAGACCTGCTTTGCCGGAGTCAGGCAGGGGCTGGGAAATCACCAGGGGTTTGGCTTCGCCGTCGCGGCGCACGATCAGATCCAGAGAGCTGAAACCGAAGTCCTCTTTGATGTCGTATTTGATGGGCAGGCTTTCGCTGCGTTTCAGTTTGAGCTCACGAATTTGAGGGGCAGTGATCGCGATCTCAGGTGCCCGGTCAGGCACAGCATGAAGGGCGTAAGTGGCGGGAATGTTTTCGAAATCATTTTCATCTTTCAATTTGAGCTTCCAGGTTCCGATTAAACCGGGATCGAGAGGGAATTGCCAGGAGACTTGTTGTTTTTCGACATCGATAGCCGCCTCAGAAGGTGCCGTGTTTTCATTGATGCTCAAAGTGGCCTCAGTGATCGTTTTGTTTAAGTGGGCCAAGACGGTCACTTGGGTGTGCTCAACCGCAGAGATATCTCCGTTTTGACTTTCAGCTTCCTGGCTTTCGAGGCCAGTGTAGGGCGGGTATTCATAACGGATGGTGAGCTTCTCCACTTCGGGAAGAGGGACCGCCTCAACCTTGTAATATTGACTGACCGCACTGCCTGCGTTGATCCGGTAGCGGAAACTTTCGGCCACGGCGGGGAAGGTTACGGTGAAGGTTTGCGTGCCGTCGGGTTTGCTGTCGAGCAGGGTCATGCGTTCCACTGATTCACTGCTTTTCTCATCTGCGCTGCGGCGAAGGGTGACCCGGCGCACGTGTTTGTTCTGGATACTCATTTTCACCGTCACACTTTCGCCGATGGGGATGCGGATATCGCCAGGATCCACGGTGAGAGTATTGGAGTAGGCATTGCCAATGTCGAGGAAGGGGGCGATGGCCCGGGCAAAAAGGATGCCGGTCTGGCGAGGCCAGATAAGCAGGCAAACAAGAATGATGGATGCCGTGGTGATGGCAATATAGAAAAATCGCTGGGTTTTGGTATTGTCGAATTCGCTTTCAGGGGAAACGTCTTTTACATCGATGACGGCAGAGCTGACCACTTCATCGATCAGCTCCTGTGAGCCTCTGATGGAATCCGGATCATCGCTGCGCATTAATTCCACCGCGCTGGAAATACGTTCCTGCAGTTCAGGGTGGCGGGTTTCGAGGATGCGGGCGATGTGGGTGAGGGTTAGTTTTCGAGACAGGGGTTGAAGTAAAAATATCCAGGCGATGCCAGCCGTGAATGCCAGTCCGCAGAGGGAAAGTGCCCAGCGGGCAGCGTCAGAAAAAAGGGTGAAAGAGGCATCGATAGCCATGATGATCAAAATCGAAATCAGCCCGGCAGCGATGGTGGCAAAAAGACCGCGCAGGAAGATCAGTCGGCGAACGCGGCTGATGAGGCTTTGTAGTTTTTCGACAATCGGAGCAGGTAGATTGCGGATGTCGGAATCAGTGAGTGAGCTCATGGATGAGGAAGTTTGAGATTAGAGATCTAAGGATTTAAAATTTGGAGGAGGGATCAGGGGAGGCCGGCGCGGCGGCGGAATATCCATTCGGTGGTGAAGAGCCCGAAGAAGGTGAGTAGCAGGGGCCACTTGTCCCACAGGGTGATGTTGCGGCGCTCCGTGAGGGTTTCCCTGGGCGAGCCGAAGAAGTTGATGAGTGAAGAGGCATCAGTGATATTGGCTATGCCACCGTTTGAGAGTTGGCTGGCGTGGGTGAGGAAGTCATGGTCGGCGGTGAGTTCGGCGAGCTCGACCGGGTTGCGGGTGGAGACGACTAAGAGCTCGGTTTCGATTTTTGAAGTTCCGGCTTCGGGGTCATTTTTGAGTGCACGGTCGACTTCTTTGCTTTCGATTTGAATGGTGTACTTGCCCGGTTTGGGCAGCGGGGCGAGGGTGCTTTCATACATGCCATTGGAACCGGTGCGGTAACTGAGCCGCTGACGGTGCAGGCTTTCTCCCTCTTCATTGATGAGATTGGCATGGATCACGGCATCGGTGACCGGGCGGCGTTGCGGGTCTAGTAGCTTGGCAACGATCTTGATGGGATCGGAAGGCGTGTAGGAAAGGTGGTCGGTACCCAAGCGCACAAATTCGGTGCCCGAGCGAAGGTTTTCACCGGTGCCCCAACGCAGAACCTGCCCCCAGAATCGATGATGGTAGGTGTCACCGACGCCGTAGCGCAGTCGCCAGGTGCGGTCAAAATTGAGCTGAACGACTTTTCCAAGGGCGTATTGCTGGGTCACAATCAGCGCATTGTCTTTTTCAAATTGTTTGCGGTGGGCAAGAGCTTGCAGTGCTTTTTCAACTTCAGCGGGATTGATGTTGCCGCTGTTTTGATTGGCGGTGTTGAGCGGGCTTCCTCCTGCCGGGCGGGCGTAGGCCAGTACTTCGGCACTTTCTTTGATTTTATTGGAAACGGAGCGCCAATGAAGCTCAGGCATGTTTTCCCATAGCCGGGTATTTTCCGCACGACTGGCAGAAAGCTGGGTGAGTTCATGGCTGCGGCCCGCAGTGGTGAGTTGCAAATGGTAGGCGGATGTAGGTTTTCCGCTATTAGGTGAATCACCTGCTTTCCAAGTGGTCGGAGCCATGTCGAGGAAGTCAGGATTCCTGAAGGCCTGTGGCATGTAACGCTGGCCAGCGACTGTGATGAGCAGGGCACCACGTTCCGCGACTGATTTTTGGATGATTGCCCAGGTTTTAGAATCGAGGGCAGCAGGGGGGATATCACCGAGTATGATGACATCAAAGAGTCTCCATTCGTCTTCATTTTCCGGGAGTCGGGTGGCTTCGGCGTCACCGAATTTCCTGGAGGCTGAGGCATGCACCACAGGCAGTGGTTTTTGTCCCTCGATCGGATCCGGGTTGAGCAGGACGTATTGCAAATGAACTGATTTGTCCCGGCCGTAAAACAGGTTTCTCAGATAACGGAATTCCCATCGAGGGTAGCCGTCAACCAGCAGTACGTTGGTGCGGTCATCGGTGATGGCTACTTTGAAATCCCAACTGTTATTGTCAGTGAATTGCTCGCTGCTATCCGCTTCGAGGATGAGCTGGTAATCATAGATACCCTTTTTCTCAGGCAGATGGACAAAACGTATTTCCTGGCGCAGTCCAACGTCATTCACATCGATAACCTGCTCGTCTACGGTTTCCCCGTTGTTAGTGAGCAGGGCTTTGATTTTTTTGCCTCGCAAGCCGTCAATTTTGACTTCGGCACGGACGACAATCCGGTCGCCGAGATAAATCGACTCCGGGGCATTGAGACTGAGTATGGCCGCATCCACAGGGCCCAGCTGGCTGCCGAGTGGAATGGCACAGAGTGGGGAGTTTTGCGAAGCCATACGGCGAAGATTGTCTTCGGGAAGGGTGTCGGAATTGTGACGTCCGTCACTAAGTAAGAGCACGCCGGCCAGTGATTCCGGAGAGGTGTTTTCGAGGATATGATCGAGGGCGCCTGAAAGATCGGTGAGGGAGCGGAAAGTATCCGAGCTGGCACCTTCCAATTCTTCATCCAGTTTTTTCAGATCAGAAACTTTTTCAATGCCTCGGGCAAAACGATAAAAGCTGAGATTATAATCGTCGCCGAGTTGATCGAGGAAGGTCGGCGACTGTTCACTGTCTCCAGCCTTGCCCTTATTCGTGGCCTTGAGTAGCTGTTTGGCGATTTCAATACGCGAGTGTTTGGAAGCTTTTACGATGGCTTGTTTCTGGCTATCACTCAGCTGGGCAAAAAATGCCTGATCGATGCTGGTGGTGAGTGCGGGCAGGGCGCTGAGGGAGTCGCTCAAGGGTTTGGACAGAGACTTGAGTTGCTGAACAAGATTACTGGCTTTGCCTGTTGCGAGTTGTTTGTTTGCTTCATTGAGCACTTGCATGGCAGGGCCGTTGAGCTTGGATTTGAAATCATTAAGGCGTTTTTTGGCATCCTCGGGTAGTGGGTTTTGGGTAGCTATTTTTTGTAGCTGTGTGTCCGCCTGTTTGATCGTTTGTTGGCCTTTTTTTAATAAGCCGGTCAGTTGATCATGTCTTGATTTGAGCAGAGCGTCGGCATCGGGGGCGCTTTCCAAGGCTGCGGTTTCGGCGATCAAATCATCGTGAAAATTCTTCAGGCCATTGTTAATAGCTTTGAAGTCCGGACGCATTTGGGTGCCATCGGTTTCAAACAGGCTCGCGCGGTCGAGTTGCTCTGATACGGTTAGACGCTGGTCGGGCAGATGCATGGATTGGGAGTCATCGATGAGGATGGCCACCTCGCGGTTGATCTCACGATCGACAAAAAATGAACGTACGGGCTGCAGAAGTACCAACAGCAAAAGCACCAGCGCCACGCTGCGCAAGGTGAGCAGCAAACGTCCACGTCTGGGAGTGGTGAGGGATTTTTCCAACTGATAAAGAGCGATCAAGGATTGCAGGGCAAAAGCTCCGAAAAAGGCGAGGAAAGAAAGTGACCAATCGGTGGACAAAACCAGGAAGGCTCCGATAAATTGAAACAGCGTCCAGAAGGTGGTGTATCCGATTACAGTGCCAGCTAGAAAAAAGGCGAGGTCGGCAACTCGTGAATCCTGGAAACGTTCTTTCCGGTGGGCGAAATGCAGCGCTATCCACAACAATGTCAGTACGACTGTCAGTGGGGCGGTGAGAGCCCAGGAGAGTCCGACAAGGTCAGAGCGCTGTAGAATTTCGAGATTCACGGGAAATGGATTTTATTCAGGATTGGAGTTTTGAAACTTTGGCGAGTTGTTCTTTAAAGCCGTCAGAGGGTGCGTGATTGGATTCGAACTCGATGGTGATTTCCTCACCGGTGCGGCGTTCGCGGGCAATCCACCGGGAGAGGGCGATTTCGATCAGCAGAATCAGGAAGGCGCCGATGGCCAGGTATTTCCACAGCTCGCGGCCAAAACTTGAGCCGTTGAGTATTTTAAGCACGTTTTCTGCGGTATCGGTATCGATGAAGGTTACAAAATTTTTAAGGAAGGAGAAGTCGTCGTTGGACAGTTGGACGAGCTTGCTTTCATCTGGGTTGCGTTTGACGGTGAACGGGATGGTTTTGGAACCGGGGGCGAGCAGTTCTTTAAAATAATCCTTTTGAGCATCGGGGATTTCGATTTGATACAGTCCGGAAAAAATATCTCCCAGGACATGGATGAAAGCACCGCCTTCAGCGGACGATAAGTTTCCTTGCCGAGTCAGACCGTCGGGGCCGAGGATGGCATAGGTGGCCAGGCCGGGGCCTGTGGATTTGCTGTCAGGGTCGGAAGTAAATACGCGCAAGCTTGTCGAGGGAATAATCTGATGCCGAACGGAAGGGCTTTGCCAGCTGAGATGGGCTTGTGCGTCTTTGGAGCCTTCTTTGAAAACCACCCGGATGTCATGCCAACGCTGGTGATCCAATTTTATTTTTTTGCTTTGCGGGTGTTGTGGGTGTGCTCCACTGAGGATGGGCTGGCCATCAATCCATACGGCTATGTTGTCATTAACACGTGCATCAAAAATAAATTCCTCCGATTGTGGTGGCTGGATTTTGCCCCTCCACTCCACCATGAAATTATCAATCGGCAGATCCTTGGCGGGCGCTTTGTTTTCCCAATTGAAATCAATGCGGGGATCGAGGCGGGTCAGAAGGGGGGCTTTGTTGATGTCGTGATTGGAAAAATAACGTGCGAGTAAACCTTCGCCAATGCTGGAACCTCGATGGGTAGGCAGGTGGAGTGTAAGTTCCCAGCCAGCGTCGAGATTCAGATCCCAGGCAGCGGGATCGGCGAGGTAATAAACCAGTTCGTGGATAAAAGGGAGGTAACTTTGCCGGGTGGGCAGGTTGCCGGTGCTGTTATCGAGGCTGGAGGCCAGTTGCAGAATCCGACCGTTGCCGTATTGACAGGCTACCAGGTAGGGATCGCCATTGTTGAGACTGGCGCCGATTTCCGATTGATCATTTTTGCTCTCGGGGATTTGAAGTTTCCAGTAGCTGTTGAATGAGGTTGTGGAAAAATCAGATTGATCCTGCTTGGCGAATTTTTTAAGCGCCGGATGACGCAAACTGCTGGTAGAAGGTTGGATAGGATCTTTTTCACTTGCGATGCTTAGTTGGTTCGCCATGCTCGCCGGAAGTAGAGCCTGCCCGTCGTTTCCGAGCCAGTCATTGTAAAAGTCGGGATGGGCACGTTGTCCGGGGCTGATCATCAGGCCTCCACCAGAATGCACAAAAGCCGCCATTTGTTGCGCCGTGGCCTTTGGCAGACGGGGCACATCGGCGAGGATGATGACATCATAGTTGTCCAGATTGGGAATACTGGAAATTTTGGCGACGGATACAACTGTAGGATCGACCAAAAAGCGCACGGGATCGGTTTTTGCTTGATCCGGATTTTGAGAGGCAGGAGTGGCGCCTGCCGCCTTGCGGGGCTGGTTGATCGGGGCGAGAGCGAGCGCAGGGAAGGATGCGGCGCGTTCCAGGAAACGCCCGTCCGGCCGACCGTCAACCAGCAGGACTTTCAGACTGTCCGCAATGTTGAGGGCGTAATGGCGAACATTGTCCTGAACGATCTCATCGTCTATGGTCAGTTTGGCTTCGATCGAGTGAGCTCCGGAGTGTTGAAAACGATGGGTAAATGTGACGGCAGTCGTTGCCCCCGGAGGGATCTGGCCCAAAGAGTTGTCGTTCAAAGTCTTGCCTTCGATAGTAAGGTCCAGACTTGCTGGAGTGATTGATTCGTTGCCGGTGTTTTCTACTGATACCGATATGGTAACCGGACGATCAATGCCGACGATGTCCCGGGAAAACGACAGGTCGGTGATGGCGATGTTGCGGATGTGTTTCGGTAGAGGTAACTTTCGGAGAATGATTTTGGGTTCGGAGGTCAGATTGCGGAAAGCATCCCGAAGGAAGTTCCACTGTCCGGTCTGGCCTATTTCCCAGCCTACGTTCTGAGCATCGGTGAGTAGGATGATTTGCTTGGAAGGGTTGTCGCCGCGGGCCAGACTGAGCGAGGCAAGAGTGAGAGAGTGGTAGGCGGCCATGGAGCCGTCCAGCGGCCGGGCGTCATCAAGAATGGCGTTCAGCTGGGTGCGGTCAGTGGTCGGGTCGAGGATCTTGGCCGAGGGGGAGGGGCCGCCAATGATGAGGCTGAAAGCATGGCCGCGGGGGGCGTGTTTGATTACTTCGCGGGCCTCGTCCACTGCTCTTTGGAAATTAGAAAGGCCATCAAACTCCATGCTCATCGAGGTTGATCCGTCAATGATGATGGCGATGTCCTGTCTTCCACTGCCGCCAAAACGATTGAGGTTGAGCTGTTTTTCAAACAGGATCAGTAGACCGCAAAGAACAAGGATGAATGAGGAAATGGAGAAAAGCCACAAGCGCCATTTGCGTTCGTTTTGCAAAACCGTGGCGACGCCCAGACCGACGATGGCCAGTAAAATCAAGGGTAGGATAATCAGCCAGGGGACGGACGAGCCGGGTGGCACAAAGGGGCGGGCGAGGGCGAGGGCCAGCAGTCCCAGCAGAAGGCAACGGGCGGCCATCAAAAGAGCTTCCTCCAGCTGGATGCGACGATTGCGAATGATCAGCGACTGGAAGATGAAATCCATAGCACCCCACTCGATCACCCGGTTGGTGCGTCGATTGAGCAAGTGGATCGCGATTGGCACGGAGATGCCAATGAGACCAGTTAACAATATCAGGTTGAGAAAGAGCAAGGGACGAGTGTTTGGTTTTTAGTTCTTGGTTCGTTGAGCTTGAAGCTTTGTTTTTTTAGCGCGAAGTGAAGTAGGTGAGCAGGGTGTCGGAAATGGATTTGCGGGTATTCACCGGGATGTAGTCGGCTTCCATTTTTCCGCATCCGACTTCGATGGTTTTAAGGAATTCCTGGATTTTTTCGAGGTACTGGGCGCGAATGGATTGCGGATCGATCTGCAGATTCAGATTGTCATTCTCCAGGCACTTGAAGGTTTCGAATTTTTTGAAAGGAAACGTCAGCTCTTCCTCACTCATAATGTGGAAAACGAGGATCTCGTGGTTTTTGAAACGAAAATGGTGCAGCGCTTCGATGATTTTTTCCGGATCATCGAAGAGGTCGCTGAAGATCACCACCAAGCCACGCGAGCTGATACGCTCGGCGATTTCATGAAAGGTGGTGGCCGCTTCAGTATCTGAGCCTGCCTCGGTGCTGTGTAGTTCATCGAGGATCATGCGCACCTGGCTGGGTTTGGATGCCGCACGCAGGTATTTTTTGATTTTGTCATCAAAAGTTACTAGTCCGACGGCGTCCCCCTGGCGCACAAAAAGGTAGGCAAAGGCAGCGGCCAACTGGCGGGCGTATTCAAATTTAGAAAGCGGGGCGTCGCCCGTTTTGTCATCGTTCTCTCCCGTGTATTTCATCGAGCCCGAGGCGTCGACCAAGAGCGTAACACGCATATTGGTCTCTTCGATGTATTGTTTGATGTAATAGCGATCACTTTTGCCGTAGGCTCGCCAGTCGAGATCGCGCAGGTCATCTCCGGCGACGTACTGGCGGTGTTCGGCGAATTCCACTGAGAAGCCTTTGTGCGGACTGGAGTGACGGCCGGACACGGAACCGATTTTGCGTGTGCGGGAAAGAAACTCCAAGCGCCCCAAGGTGGTGATGATCTCCTGAGGCAGGAGTTCCATGCTGGGAAGCTTTTCCAGAGTCGGTGCGGCCATTGAGGAAGGCTGTAGGTGTTTAGGGTCTTAGGCTGTAGGTGGAGGAAAGGGGGATTTAGATGTTAAGATCGTCCGGTGATTTCATGTGGTCGATCAGCATGTTGACGATGTCATCGGAAGTGACCCCTGCGGCTTCTGCATTGAAGGTGGTGAGGATGCGGTGTCTGAGCACCGGAAGGGCAACGGCACGCACATCTTCGGTGGTGGCGTGGTAGCGGCCTTCAAGCACCGCACGGGCTTTGGCTCCGAGGATGAGGTAAATACCTGCGCGCGGACCGGCTCCCCAGCTGACCATTTCTTTAACGAAGTCTGGTGCATCGGCTTCTTTTGGTCGAGAAGAACGAACGAGCTGCGAGGCGTAAGCGATCACGTGATCGGCTGCGGGAACACGACGAACCACTTTCTGCAGGCGGACGATCTTTTCTGCATCCAGTTTTTTCTCAATATTGGCGCGGTAGGTGCCGGATACGCGTTTGATGATGTCCTGCTCTTCTTCTGCGGTCGGATAGGATACCCGGATGTTGAACATGAAGCGGTCGAGCTGGGCTTCGGGCAGGGGGAAGGTTCCCTCCTGTTCGATGGGGTTCTGGGTGGCCAGCACAAAAAAGGGATCGGGCAGGGGATAGGTTTCGTCACCGATGGTCACGTGGTGTTCCTGCATCGCTTCGAGCAGGGATGCCTGGGTTTTTGGTGGGGTTCGGTTGATCTCGTCTGCCAGAATCATATTGGCAAAAATCGGGCCGTGAACAAAGCGGAAGATGCGCTTACCGGTGGTGTGGTCCTCCTCCAGCACTTCGGTGCCAGTGATGTCTGCCGGCATCAGGTCGGGAGTGAACTGCACCCGCTTGAAAGAGAGGTCAAGCACGTCGGCGACGGTTGAAACCAGCAGGGTTTTGGCTAGCCCCGGGACTCCGACCAGCAGAGCATGGGAACGGCAGAAAATTGATATCAGCAATTGCTCGATGACTTCATGCTGACCGACGATGACCTGGCCGAGCTGTTCGCGCATAGCCGCGTAGGCGGCTTTGAGTTCTTCAATAGTCTCTTTATCAGAGCCGGAAATTTCGGGTTCGGAAGGCGGGGCAGTCGTCGTTGGCATCGGTGGAATATGGGTGAATGGAGTTCAACTAAATCAAATGGAAAGTAATCGCCGCGACGCTATCAGATCGAAACAGCCATTGTCCATGTCTTTGATTCCATTTGTCCCCGGACGTTCGATCAGAGATACGAAAATTTGCTGAATATTGAGGGCCGGTAGTAAGCATGGGCTGCCTGTCTCCGATTGCCAACAAGCTGTGAAGTTCAAAATTAAAGCTGGTAGGATCAGCAAGACCTCCCCCAAATACAAAAATAGCGGACTTTTCAGTCCGCTATTTAAATTGTTGGTGCCGCAGCGCTTATTTATGAGCGGCGGTGATCTCGTCGATCTTGGCGCGGCTGACTCCGGTAGGATCAGTTATGCTGGCAAAACCCTCTTTTGCTTTTTTTGCCTCAGCAACGGTGACTGGGCCTGCTTTGTTGCCGAAAGAAGCGCGCACATAAGTCATGACAGCAGCGAGTTTTTCATCGTCCAACATGGCGCCGAGAGGAGTCATCACCCCCATGAATTTAGCATCTTCTTTTTTGATTCCTTTTAGAATCACCAGCGCCATGCGATTCGGGTCGCCGGTGACGATTTCTGACTCAGCCAAGCTTGGAGCCATTAACATAGGCCCAATTTTGAGTCCCTTGCCGTCCATGCCGTGACAGGCAGAGCAGGTGGCGTAGGAGGTTTGGCCTAAAGCCATCAGATCTTTACCGCCAGCTTTTGCTGCAGGAGCTTCTTTATCAGCGCTTGCAGTGGCAGGTTTGGTTTCAGCAGGTGCCGCTGGAGCAGCTTTGCTGGCGGGGGCTGCAGCTGTTTTTTCAGCTTTGACTTCTTCCTTTTTATCGCCTTTCAAAATAGCACCGACAAAAGCAAAGCCTGTGATGCCTAGCATCAAAATCATCAAGGCTGGCAAGCCAATGGCTAGCAGGTTGCCTAGTAGGGAAACGCCGCCGGATTTGTTGTTAGAGGAGTGTTCTTCGCTCATGATGCAGGTGATTTAAGCGGGGAAGAGTCGCTTGTCAATAGGGGGAAGTTCATCTTTCATAGATGCTTTTTCAGGTAGTGGCCGGTCAGGCTAGAGGGATGTTGGGCGATGTCTTGCGGGGTGCCGGTAGCGATGATCTCGCCGCCATGTTCTCCGCCGCCGGGTCCGAGGTCGATAATCCAGTCGGCACATTTGATGATGTCGAGATTGTGTTCGATGACGATGAGGGTATTACCGGATTCCCTCAGGCGGTAGAAAACCTCCAGCAGGATTTCGATGTCGGCAAAATGCAGGCCGGTGGTGGGTTCGTCGAGCAGGTAGAGGGTTTTGCCGCTTGCGGTTTTGGACAATTCTGTGGCCAGCTTGATGCGCTGCGCTTCGCCACCAGACAAGGTGGTGGCGGCTTGACCAAGAGCGATGTAGCCAAGTCCGACATCTTTCAGGGCACGGAGCTTTTTTTCAATGGTTGGGATATTTTGAAAAAACTCGTAAGCATCACTGATGGTCATTTCGAGCACCTCGGCGATATTTTTCCCGCGATAAGCGATGTCGAGAGTCTCCCGGTTGTAACGTTTTCCCTGGCAGGCTTCGCAGGTGACATAAACATCAGGCATGAAGTGCATGTCGATTTTGATCGCTCCATCGCCCTGGCAATTTTCACATCTCCCGCCGGAAACATTGAAACTGAAACGGCCGCTTTTATAACCCCGGGCGCGGGCGGTGGGCAGTTTGGTGTAGAGGTCGCGGATGGGGTCAAAGAGACCGCTGTAGGTGGCGGGGTTAGAGCGTGGGCTGCGACCGATGGGGGATTGATCAACCACGATCATCTTGTCGATTTGCTCAAGGCCTTCGATGCGCTCGTGGCTGCCGGGTTGTTCTTTGGATCGATACAGATTGCGGGCGATGGCACGACGCAGGATGTCATCGACCAGGGTGGACTTGCCGCTGCCTGATATGCCGGTGACACAGGTGAAATAACCGAGGGGAAAACGAGCATTGATTTTTTTCAAGTTATGCTCGTTTGCTGCGATGACATCGAGAGTGCCTGCGCTTTTTTGAAACAGGGCGGCCAGGCTTGCATTGGCTTTGGGTTGGGGGATTTTTTTGCGTTTGGATAAATACTGGCCGGTGATGGAATCCGGATGCTGGATGATTTCTTCGGGAGTTCCGTGGGCGAGCAAGGCCCCACCTTCGATTCCCGCGCCTGGGCCGAGGTCGAGCACATAATCAGCAGCTCGAATGGTGTCCTCATCGTGCTCGACGACGATGACGGTGTTATCCAGGTCGCGCAGGGTTTTGAGGGTGGTCAGTAAGCGTTCGTTATCGGATTGGTGGAGGCCGATGGAGGGTTCGTCTAATACGTAGAGCACGCCGCTGAGCCCAGCGCCGAGTTGAGTGGCAAGTCGTATGCGTTGGGCTTCACCGCCGGAGAGGGTGGCGCTGGAGCGATCGAGGGTCAGGTAACCGAGTCCAACTTCATTAAGAAAGCGTAGACGTTTGCAAATTTCCTCGATGATGTCGTTGGCGTAAGTTTGTTGGGCTGCTGTCAGGCTGATGTCATTCAGCCAGGTCAAAGTATCAGCAATGGAGAGGGAGATGGCTTGATCGATCGGTCGGGAGTCCGTGTTGTGTGGCAGGGTGATGGCGAGGATGGACTTTTTTAGCCGCCGTCCCTGGCATTTGGGACAAGGCAGGGTGTTCATGTAGCGCCGCACATTGCGCTTGGTGAACTGACTGTCACTGCTTTCCCACAGTCGCAAGGCTTGATGGACGAGACCTTCGTAGGGTTTTGAAACCGTGCGTTTGCCTGTTTTGAAACCGGTTTTGATGGGTGTATCACCGCTGCCATTGAAGAGGGCTTCAGTGAAGTCTTCGGGCAGGTCTGAAAAAGGGGTGTCGAGGTCGATATTGTAGTGAGCAGCTACGGCAAAGATCTGGCGATCCTGGGTGGTGCGGAGTTTTTTGTTTTTCGACCACCAGGTCTGGATAGCCCCTTCATTCAGCGATTTGCCCGGATCGGGAACGAGTAGCGTGGGATCGCAGTGCAGTTGGGTGCCGAGGCCATGACAAGTGGGGCAGGCGCCGAGATGGGAGTTGAAGGAAAAGTGTCGTGGGCTGAGTTCACCTAGAGTGAAGCCGGTTTTAGGATTGGTGTAGGTGGTGGTGAAAGTGAGCAGGTTTTCAGGGGCTTCCGGGCTGCTTTGAGTGATGGCAAGCAGGCGTTTTTGACTGCTCCAACGCAGGGCGGTTTCCACCGAGTCAGCGAGGCGGGTGCGCACATCGGGGCGAATCACCAGGCGGTCAATGACGATTTCGATGGTTTTTGGAGCTTTCTTTTTGAGAAAAAGATCGTCAGCGTCGAGTTCTTGAATGTTTCCGTCAATGCGAATACGTACAAAACCCTGTTTTTGCAGGCTGAGTTTGAGACTGCCCAGTCCTTCAGCATCATTGGGTATGTCAATGGGAGCGAGAATGATGAGGCGGGTTTTTTCTGAGAGTGCGCAGAGTTCTTCGACGATGTCA
>DAOUQC010000120.1 GCA_030625775.1 Verrucomicrobiota bacterium | reverse complement strand
GTCGTGTTGCGGCGGCGAACCTGCCATGTGCAGGTAAATGACACGTTTGGCTTTGGGTGCAAAATCCGGGTGTTTGGGGGCGGAGGGATTGGGAAGGGGGGCGGTGTTGGGGGCGAGAGCTGCGTTGGATTTCGGGCCGAGTAAGTGGTTGAGCGCCAGTGCGCCGATGCCGGCGTTGCAATGACGAAGGAAGTGGCGCCGGGTGGCGAGCTGGGCGGAGTTTTTGAGTAGAGGATTCATTTAAGAAGGCTGTAGCAGTTTAGGCTGTAGGAAAGAAGTCAAGAAGAACCACGAATGGACACTAATGAACACGCATAAGAAGAAAGAATTTAGGTCAGGATTTGGTGAGGATGGCGTCCAGGTTGAGGAGGATATTGGTGATGGCTGTCCAGGCGGCTAGTTGGACGGGGTCATCCTTGGATGGTGTCCCATCTATCTTGTTGCTTGATAATGCTTTGGCTTCAGTGGGGTTTTGTTTGAAATTTGCCAGCTCTTTCTCGAACAGTTGAGCAATGACTTGTTGTTCGGTTTGAGAAGGGGGGCGGATGAGAACCAGTTGCAGAGCGAATTTGATTCGCTCTGCGTTGGTCTTGCCTCCTTCGCTGATGATGCGTCGGGCCAAGGCCTGGGCAATCTCGACGTAAACGGGGTCGTTGAGGGTGACAAAAGCTTGCAGCGGAGTGTTGGTGCGGATGCGGCGCAAGTTGCAGACTTCACGACTGGGGGCATCGAAGGTCGCCATGCTGGGGTAGGGTACGGAGCGCCGCCAGAAGGTATAGAGTCCGCGACGGTAGCGGTCTTCGCCTTTGCTGGTTGCCCAGTTGCGCTGACCGTTGAAAGCGGCTCGCCACATGCCGGGAGGCTGGGGCGGGTAAACCGAAGGGCCGCCGATTTTTTTGCTGAGTAAACCAGACAGAGCCAAGGCCTGGTCGCGGACTTGTTCTGCGTTGAGACGAAAGCGTGGGCCGCGAGCCAGTTTGGCATTGACGTGGTCGTCAGCGTAGGCTTCTGGAGAGGCTTTGCTGGATTGCCGGTAGGTGGCCGACATGACAATGGTTTTGAGCATGGCTTTGCTATTCCATCCGTTGCGAAGGTATTCTGTTGCCAGCCAGTCGAGAAGTTTTGGATGAGAGGGGTAAGTTCCCTGGGCGCCGAAGTCCTCTTCGGTTTCGACAATGCCGGCACCAAAGAGTTGGCCCCAGATGCGATTGGCCGCGACCCGGGCAGTGAGGGGATTGTCAGGAGAAGTCAACCATTGGGCGACACCGATGCGGTTGGATGGAGCATCCTTGGGGAAGGGGTTAAAAGATGCAGGAACGGCAGCAGCGACTTTGTCAGATAGATCAGTGAAATTTCCGCGCACCTGGATTCGCGTTTCACGATATTTGCCGTCGGGGAGCTGGGTGATGACCGGTACCATGGGGGGATTGATCTTGTCTTTTTCTTTTTTCACTTTGGCTAACTCATTTCTGAGTTTGGCTAATGAGGGAGCAAAATCACGGAAATAGATTGCCAGAATTTTTTTATCTTTGTCATTGCGTTGCTTTTCTTGCCGATCGATAATTTTCAGGATGTCTGGCCGCAGGGTGGCTCGTTTGGAAAGAGCAGGGTCATCGGTGACTGAGATGCGAAAACGGCCAAGGGTTTTTTGTCCACCGTAATTGTAATGGTGATCAAGAATGATATTCAGTTTGTCACCCTTTGTGATGTCGGTGGCTGCACTCGATACAAAAAAGGCTTCGTGGATTTCTTTTTGCTTGGGTGAAACACCCCAGCCTGCCAGGTTCCGAGCAACGGCAGGAATGGCATTGCTGATCGGCCATTTGTCCTGAGAGAAATCAGCGGTGGCCCGGGTGAAGATCAAAGGACGCGGACCGGTGAGGGTAAAGGTTTCTGATGTTTTTGGGCCTTTCAGTTTGGCATTCTGCCAGACCAGTTTGCGGTTTTTGTCGTATAGTTTGATCTGGTAACCATCGAGACGGGATTGGAGATTGGCGTCGGTACGATTCCATATGGCGATGCTGTCAACGGGAGAGCTCTTGCCGAGATCCACTTCCCACCAGGGGGCTTTGTCTTTGCTGCCAACGTGGGCGACGGATTTTTTGTCCCACAGGCCGTTGGTATTACCATCGATGGCGCGTTTGGCTTCGCCGCCGGGGTAGGTGGAGGACTGGGTGGCTTTGCCTTTGAGGGCGAGGTTGGTTTTGCCGCTGAAGACTTCGACTTCCGCCAGGTGCAGGATTTTGTTTTTGCCTGGCAGTTCGATCCGGACGTAACGAGCCTGTGGAGCTTTGCCTCCGGTATCCAGGGTGGCGGCAAAACGTGACAGGATGAAACTGCCGTCTGGTGCCCGTCCCGATCCGCCGGCAGGATTGCGTTTGTCGGGGATGGCTTCGAGGCGGAAACCGGTGACTGATTTCAAGGGGGTGTTGACCGCGAGAGTGTAGGTGTCATTTTTTGGAGGCTTGCCGGTGACCAGAATGCTGCCGTCTTTCTGGGTTTCAAAAGTGGATCCCTGTATGGAACTGACCTTTGAAATTCCGAGCGGAGTCCATTTGGTGTTGCCGCGATACTGGGCTTCCCATGTTTTTTGTTCGGTGAGTAGTATGGTGGGATCAGCCTGAGTGATTTGTTTTTCCACTGCTGCAATTTTCTGATCAAGGTCTGCGCGCTTTTTTAACTCGGGTGAATCGGGCACCGGGATAACAGGAGCATCGTCGTTGGTATCTGCGTCTGCAGTCTGATTGAAAAAATCATAGAATTGATAATATTCTTTATGGGTGATGGGGTCGTATTTGTGGGTGTGGCATTCGGCGCAACGCATGGTGAGCCCCATCCAGACATTCATGGTGGTGCTGACCCGGTCCTTAACTGCGGCAACTCGGTATTCTTCGTTGTCGGTTCCCCCTTCGGTATTGTTCATCGTATTGCGATGGAAGGCGGTCGCCACCAGGTTTTTGGGTTTGTGTTTGGGAAGCAGGTCGCCGGCGATTTGCTGCAGGGTGAATTTGTCGTAAGGCAGGTTGTCGTTGTAGGCTTTGATCACCCAGTCACGGTAAGCCCAGATGGTGCGTAGATTGTCCGAGGCGTAACCCATCGAGTCAGCGTAACGAGCCAGATCGAGCCACATGGCAGCCCAGCGTTCTCCGTAGGCGGAACTGGACAGCAGGCGGTCGATCAGGTTTTCGTAGGCTTGGGGAGACGTGTCATTGACAAAAGCAGCGACTTCTTCCGGTTGCGGAGGCAGTCCGGTGATGTCCAGTGAGGCCCGGCGGATGAGTTGGAAGCGGTCGGCTTCGACTTGTGGGGAGGTTCCGTCTTTTTCCAGACGATTGAGTACAAAATAATCGATTTCATTTTTCGGCCAGGAGGTGTTTTTGACTGGTGGCGAGGGGTGGCGTTTAGGTGCTACAAATGACCAGTGACGTTCGTATTTGGCACCGCCGTCGATCCATTCTTTCAGGCGCTCGACTTCTGTAGCTTCCAGAGCTTTGCCGGATTCGGGAGGGGGCATGAGATCGCCCTCGTCGTGGGTGATGAGGCGGGCGATGAGTTCACTTTTTTTGCTGTCACCGGGTTTGATAGCAAAGTGTCCGTCAAGATTGCTCGTAGCGCCTTCGAAGGTATCGAGGCGTAAGTCTGCTTCCCGGGAGCCTTCATCGGCTCCGTGGCATTTGAAACATTTCGATGACAGGATGGGTTTGATGTCACGGTTGAAATCGAGATCTTCAGCAGCCTGGGTCGTAGAGTTTAGGCAAATGCTAGCCAGCAGGGCTGTGATGGAAAATATACGGTGAGGATACATTAGTGTATGGAGGAAAAGGTGGGTTTAAAAATCAAGGGCTTTCGCCGGGCCAAAAAGGGGTTGGAGTGCCGGAGTCGATCATTTGGTGAAGTTCTTCTTCGCTCAGGGCGCGTTGCCATAAAATGACTTCATCCATGCGGCCGCGCAGGCTGCGAATGGGGTTGTCCCAGTCGGCATGCGGTTTCCAGTCGCCGAGACGGCAGGCTCCCGGTGTGATCCGGGTACCCGCTTTCAGCTGGCTGGTGGCCGAGAGCTTTCCGTTCACGTAGGTATTGGTTTTTCCTGTGAGCGGATCATTGACAATCGCCAGGTGGGCCCAGTTTTGCAGAGGGATGGGTGTTGGAAATGTTTCCCGTTTGGCGAGGCCATTGTAACCAAAGGTGAAGGAGCGACGGCTGCGGGAAATTTGGAAATGAGTGTCGCCGGGCTCCCATTCATCGGAATCGAGAATGGTGGAGAGTTCATGATCCAGACGATTGATCTTCACCCAGGCGGCAAAAGTGAAGGCATTGAGTGGTCCGGGGATGTTCAGCAGCACGGCATCGTGGTCACGTTCGAAGAGCAGGGCGTCTTTGTCCGGCCAACGACCGCTTACCCAGAGGGGGCCTTGAATGAGGCCGTCTTCAATGGGGCTGTCCGTGACCTGGTTTTTCAGGGTTGTGGGGGAGTGCTTCTGGTGGGCGAAGTCAAAATAGAATAGCAGACTGGAATCAGATTGGATGGTAAGGCTCCAATTTTTCCAGCGCTGGTAGCCAATGGATTGTGGGGTGGGAAAAGCAGCGGGATCATGCAAAGCTCCTGGGGCGACTTTGCCGTTTTCCAGAGTGAATGATTGACCCAGGCTGGCAGATTTTAACAAGGCATGATTCTGGCTGCTTTTGATGTCAACCCGCCCTTCGAAGACGTGCAGTTTACTGGTCCCTGTTTTGGAATCGACGCTGACTCCGAACTCGGTGCCGAGGTCTTCGAAAGCAATCTGCGGTGCGGCAATGGTGAATCCAATTCCGCTGTCGGGCACGATGGCTCTCATGCTGCCGTTGTGCAGTGAGACATTAAAAGCGTCGACAATTTCAAAGTCGACCGGGGCGCGGTAGATCAGATCCACGCCATTCACAAAACGCATGTGGGCGGCTCCGCTTTGCAGTTGGTAGCGGCCGGGTTTGAATTGAACGGCATCAGGGCCTTGTTGCGGGGCATAATCTGCTCCAGCTTCATTGACCAGCAGGGCAACGATGCCTTTCGTTTTATTTCCGACGGATACGGGGGGCAGATTTGATGCAGGAGGACTGGTTTTGTCAGTTTTCTCAAATACCGGTCGAATGATTCCTGTTATTGCAAGCAGGGTGGTCACACATGCGGCTGCGGCAACGAGCCAGGCAGGATGAATGGGGAAGTATTGAACGGGGGCTTGATTGTGGCTGCCCGGATCGAAAGCCAAATGATCCATGGCTGAGGACATTTTTTCAGTCTGAGCCCAGTCGCTGAGCATGGATTCTTCATTGGCCAGCATGATGAGCTGATCGCAGAGCTCAGGTTCTGATTTCAGCCGCTGCTGGATTTGCAGGTTTTCCTCATCGGATACTTCACTCTGCAGGTAATCACTTAACGCTCCACTCATCTCCTTCATGCTGAGCCCTCCCCGGATAGTTTGTTTTCGACGCAGTCACGCAGGACAAAGCGGATGCGTTTTAATAACGCATAAGTGCCCTGAACGCTGCGTCCGAATTGTTTGGCAATGTTTTCGACCGGAGGAGAAGGTGAGTCGTAGCGCATGGCTATCAAACGACGACTCTCGGTCGGCAATTGTTCCAGACAAGAATGCAGGATGTTGCGATGGGACTCTTTTTGTTTTTGTTCCTGGATGTTGAGGCGTTCCGCTGCTTCGGAAAGTTTGTCGAGCAGTTCGTCATCGATCAGTAGTAGACGTTTTTTTTGTCGGGCGTGGGCGAGGATGCGTCGCCGGGCGATTTCCCGTGCCCAGGGCAGGAAACCACTGGAATTCCGTAATTGTGAAAAAGAGGTGGTGATGGCCAGTGAGGTTTCCTGAAAGATATCATCTGCATCGGCATAGTTGCGAACAGCTGCCAGAATATAAGCCAGCAGGGCAGAACGATGCTCAAGTAGCAGGCAGGTGATAGCGGTCGCATCACTCGTCACTTGAGTAGTTTCGTTCTCAGATTCAGATGGATTATTCACAGACATCAACAAGCAGGCATAAGGTAAAGGCTGGTTTTCTCTGTTTTAGGCAAAAAAAATGAGTTTTTGTTGAATTTTTTTTGGAGGATATTCTGTCTGGGCAGTTGCCTTTTGTAGCGTGGGGCGAAGGTGCTTGATATTAAAAGATGATTTAGCGACACTTCGCGTGATGGAAGTCTCCGGAAAAAATGATACTGGAATCCTACGTTGGATACATGATTTGCGCTGGATTTTCATCAAAGCCATGTGCCAGAAAAGTAAGGTGGATGATGAGGTTGTGGATAATTTTGTGGATCAGACGGAGGGCATGCGGCTGGCAAATTTACTGGGGATTGTCCAACTGTGTCGGGCGGAATATTTGGACTTCAGCGAACTGGAGGAAGGTGCGCGGCGTTATAAACTGGGGGTGACGGAGGATCCCTGGAAAAAAGTTTGATCGCGAAAAAAATCACCGAGACTGATGAAGTGGTTCGCAAACGGGTGATGGGACAGGATCGGGAGGTGACTGTGATGTTGGATATTGTGAAGCGGGTGGTGATTGTTTTCACTTCGAATCTGGGGATCTACCAGATGAAGCGGGGCGGGCCGCGGGCATTGTGTGTGACTAGTAATGATGATTACTAAACCGTGGCGTGGAGGGTCAGGGAGGGGAATGAGATTCCCCCCAAATTGGAGCTTGGGCATCCGGAAATTCTGAATCGCCTGGGAGAGAGTATTCTGGTATTTGATTTCATTCGCCTGCGGGGGAGGTGGCCATTTCGGTGATTGGAGAAAGGAAGGGGAGATCAAAACGCCGGAAAGTGGATGGGAATAGGGGCAATAACAGTAGACAAGCGAGGTAAGTGAGCGTGGAAACTTGGTGGAATTTTTGAGGGTTGAATATCAAGAGGGCTCCTGTAGTTTGCTGATCTTGTCCTTGAACCCCCAAATCAATATGAGTATTTCCTATTCCCTCCGACAAAGAGTTGGCCTCTTTTTTTTGATCACTCTTTTCATGGTGACTATTTTGTTTTCACCTCAGGTGATGGCTCAAGAGAAGAAGTCGGGCTGGCTGATGAAAGACAAACCCACTTGGGTATGGACGCAGAAGAGCTCGGATAACCAGAAGTTGTATTTGCGCAAGAGTTTTCAACTTCCTGCCAAGGTTAAAAGTGCCAGGGTTTATGCAACCTGTGACAATCAACTTAGATTATTTTTAAATGGCAAGGAAGTAGGAACCAGTCCCGACTGGCTCTACCCGATCGAAAAGGATGTGAGCAGATTGCTTATTTCTGGTAAGAATGTGATTGCCGCCCAGGCGGTGAATGCGACGGGGGCGGCAGCTTTTGTTTTGAAGCTGGAAGTAGAGCTGGAGGATGGGAAAATCATCACAGTCTTGAGCGACAATACCTGGCGGATGACAGAGAAGGAAACCCGGGGGTGGCTCGGGAAAAGTCTTGATGACCAGGGGTGGGAAGGGAAACTTGTGAAGCGTGGGGAATTGGGGGTTGCCCCCTGGGGGGTGCCGGGATACAAAAAAGACGGTAAAAAGGACACCAGCAACAAAGGGGTTCTGCCAGCGGAGGAATTGGTGCTGTTGCCTGGGTTCAAGGCAGAATTGGTTTATGTTGTGCCAACAGAAACCCAGGGGTCGTGGGTGGCGTTGACCAAGGATGACAAGGGACGGCTTTATGCCTGTGACCAGAGGGAGAATGGATTTTTTCGCATTACGGTGAGTGAAAGTGCACAGGGGCCAAAAGTGACAGTGAAGAGGATGCCGGTGGATTTGAGTGGGGCAATGGGGTTGAAATGGGCTTTTGGCGGATTATACGCACATATCAGCGGCAAGGGTTTGTTTAAGCTGACGGATTCGAATGGGGATGATTTGTTGGATAAAGTAGATCAGCAACCCGGTGCGAAGGGTGGCGGGGAGCATGGTAATCATGCTGTAGAGCTGACCGAAGACGGTAAGGCGCTTTATGTGATTGCGGGTAATCATACGCACTTGATGGAGGATTACACTTCCCGGGTGCAGTCGTGGGATGAGGATCAACTGTTGCCGCGTCAATGGGATGCGCGTGGTCATGCTCGTGGACGCCTGGCACCCGGTGGCTGGGTGACGCGATATGATCCGGACAAGAGGACCTATGAAGTGTACAGCATCGGATTTCGCAACCAGTATGACGTTACCTTGAATCGTTTTGGCGATCTATTTGCTTACGATGCGGATATGGAGTGGGACATGGGCATGCCCTGGTACCGTCCGACCCGGATCAATCAGGTGGTCAGTGGAGCAGATTATGGTTGGCGCAGTGGATCGGGCAAGTGGCCGAGTTATTATGAAGACAGCCTGCCTCCGGTAGTTGAGATCGGGCCAGGATCTCCGACAGGTTTTGTTGCTGGAACCGGGGCGAAGTTTCCAGCGAAATATCAAGATGCGCTGTTTGGTTTGGATTGGACTTTTGGGACGATTTATGCTGTGCACGTTCAACCTGATGGGGCTGGATATAAGGGAAGCAAGGAGGTGTTTCTGGCAGGGGCTCCAATGCCGGTAACGGATGCCGTGATAGGTGATGATGGAGCTTTGTATTTTACTATGGGGGGCAGGGTTTCGCAGTCTGCTTTGTACCGGGTGAGCTATGTGGGTGATGAGTCGACAGAGGCCGTTTCAACACCAATGGAAAGCAAGGCTGGAAAGGCCCGCGAATTACGGCGCACATTGGAGCGTTTTCATGGTCAGGAAAATGCGCAGGCGATTGCCATAGCCTGGCCTCACTTGTCCAGTCAGGATCGTTTTCTGAGACATGCAGCGAGAGTAGCGGTGGAGTCACAGCCAGTGGGGCAGTGGAGAGGGAAGGTAATTTCCGAAAAAAATCCCCAGGCACGTATTGCAGGTGCAGTGGCTCTGGCCAGAAGCGGAGAAGCGGCAGATCGCGCTCCTTTGTTGAAGAGCCTGCTCGATTTACAAGCGGCTGATCTTGAGAAGGGGCAACTGTTGGGCCTGCTGAGAGCTTATGCCCTGACTTTTATTCGCCTTGGCAAGCCTGATGAAGAGGAGCGGAAACAAGTGATCGCGGAACTGGACCCTCTACTGC
>DAOUQC010000072.1 GCA_030625775.1 Verrucomicrobiota bacterium | reverse complement strand
AATGACCCGGTCACCTCTTCCACCAGCTGCGCTTTTTGTTCCCGAGTAGCACCTTCAGTAATTTGAATATTTACATACGGCATGATCTAAATATTGAGTTGTTAATGCAGTTAATACAAACCTTATCCTCCTCAATAATTTTCATCTTTGCGCTCTTAGCGCCTTTGCGAGATTCCTCCTCCTAAATCAACGCAAAGGCCTTCTTCATCGCCGCAGCCGTCTTTGCCACCGCTTCCCCCGCAGGCAATTTCCTCAGTGCTGCATTAAACGGCTCCGCGCGAACCGGACCGTCATAGCCAATTTGATTCAGTGACTTCAAAAAAGTCGCCACATCAATCACACCTGTCGCCATCGGCAACTCGCGCTTGTTATCAATTTGTTCATCAATCTCAATCCCGCCCGGTGCGTCATTCAAATCCACCGCGACGATCTGCTCATTGCTCAGCGCAAGAATGTCCTCACCCGTTTCGTGAGCGGTGTACCAATGCCAGCTATCCAGAACAAAACCCACTGTCGGCACATTGATTTCACTCAGCAAATCTTTCGTTTCCGCCATCGAGTGAACAAAGGAATAACGCTTGCTCGACCATAAAGTTTTTGGCCCGACGTACTCCAGTCCAAATCTCAATCCGTGATCCGCCAAAATTCTCCCAACCTCACGCAAGCGAACCCCATGCTGGCGAAAGTTCTGCATGTAAGTCAGTTCATCATGAAACGGTTTCAACCAGGTGCCAATCCGCGTCACTCCGGCCCGCTGTAAAACAGCCGCCTGCTCAGGTAAGGCTGCCAGACCTTTCTTAAACTTTTCTTCATCCCCGCGAAAATCAACTGGCATCCCTGCCGCAGAAAACACCAGATCCTTCTCCTTCATCCCATTCTTCAATTCTGCCAACTGACCTGCTGAAAGTTTCGCCAAATCTCCCGTATTCGGCACCACTGCCTCAAATCCATTACGTGCTGCAAAATCAATTGCCTGCTCTTGATTCGCCTTGGCCCCGATTCTACCACAGGATAAATCAATTTTCATTTTTCGGGAAGTCGCAGCGAATCCACTTGTGCTGGAAAATGAAGTTGCAGCAATGGCACCGGCACTCACTGCAAGGAACTGACGTCGATCATTTTTATTCATGCCATACGCTTACCCACTGCAATGGGAATGAACAAGGTTTTTTCTCCCTTTAGTCACTTCACAGCAAAGCTTCTTCTTCCCAATACTCACGATTGATTTTCCAAGCTCATTGTTGTTTACTTTTCCTCTATGACATTTCTCAAACACTACCTGAAAACTTTTTTCAAAGCAGATAATTTCCTGCTGGCGATTTTGGGACTGGGACTCATATTCCTGTTCTGGGGAGGCCGGTCCTTCTGGGTCTATTTTGCAGATGAGATGAATAGCGAAGTATCCGGCACGGTGATCCAATCAAAAGCCTTGACCCACACTTCCGGTGAAAAAACACGCACCGTTTACCGTTTCGAATACGAATATGTCTGGCAAGGAAAAACCTATACTTCAAAGCGTTACAGTTATAAAAACGAAGGGGATCGAGACGGCGTCCTGAAATACCGCCCCAACGCCGCCATCCAAGTCTTCGTCAACCCCGACAAGCCGGAACAATCTATCATTGTCAAAGGGTGGTCCTGGTTGAATTTAATTTGGGTGATCGTCGGCCTGGCCATTTCTACGCTAGTCCTTTTTGGACATGCCTCCATGACGCGGGATGCCTTGTTAGAAAAAACAAACAAAGATTCAATAAATACAAATTAATAGTTATGAGCGAAATCAGCGACCATCTCGCCCCCTTTTTCACCAAGCATGACCTCAAGGGTGTTCTTTCAAATCGCGGTCGAAATGTTTGCTATGAAGGCGAGTTCGAAGGGCACAAAATCAAGGTGTCATTTGGCTGGCTATCAAAAAGCCGCGATCCCGGCAACCGAACAGGAGACGGAGGCCGTATCTACACCGGGCACAGCATGAGAGTGATCCTCCCTACCGAGGTGCACACCCGTTTTTTTGCGCATCGCGAGCCAAAGGGAGCTTCAAAGGTGTTTGCTAAGATGAACAAATTGGCAAAGCTGGAGAAAATGGAGGCCAAAGCATCGCTGCCTGGTATGGATTTCTGGACGATGGAACCCGCCTGGGCCGATAAGATCCTGACCGACGACCGTTTTCCTCCCTTGTTAAAAAAACTGATCGATGCATTGGACAACGAGGGGAACGCCGGGTTCAAACTCGGACCAGAGGGCGAACTGGAAACTTCCTCCGTAAACCACATCAAAAAATACAGCGAAAATTATTTGGGGGAGGTGCTGTCCACACTTTGCAAAATTGCCGAATTATTGGAAAGCCATCCGCGACCGCGGATCGTTCCCAAGATCAGCAAACGAGAGAAATTTGCGAAAGAAAAACCCGGCTGTTACGCCCTGATCGCACTCGGCATTTTCTTCAGCGTCATCGGGCTGCTTGTTGGCTTCCTCGTTCTGCTGGCAGTGATCATCGGAAAATAACAGCAGGCAATACTCAATCTTCTCCGTAAGCGCCCCCTTTGAACTCTTCTCAATCTGTGAGACAATACAAAACCTATGAAACCCTCCTCATCCCCCCCTTCCTTTTTTTTCTGGTGTAATCTCACGATTACTCTCACTTTCGCCTTTCTCGGCACATCGCTTATTGCCCAGGACAAGGCACAAACATTCCGTGCCGGTGCTTACGCCATGGACATCACCCCGCAAAATTTCCCCGTGAGTTCTGCCGGCAGCATGGCCCACCGCACCGCTGACTCCGCACATGACCCCTTGAACGCCCGCTGCATTGTGCTCGATGATGGCAAAACTAAAATTGCCTTTGCAATTTGTGATTCTTGTATGATCCCTCGAGAAGTTTACGATGCCGCCAAGGAAATCGCCTCGAAAGCAACCGGCATTCCCGTATCAAACATTCTTTGCTCCGCAACTCACACCCACACCGCAGTGACCGCAGGCCCTACCTTCCGCTCACTGGTGCAGGAAGACTACCTCCCCTATCTGACCCAGCGCATTGCCGAGGGAATCATCAAGGCCAACGAACGACTTGAAGCCGCGCGAATCGGCTGGGCCGTGGGCAACAACCCGAACCATGTCTTCAACCGCCGCTGGTTCATGCGGAAAGGTTTTGATCTCACCAACCCCTTTGACCAACAGGACAAGGTTCGCATGAACCCTCCCGCAGGCGGCAAAGAACTAGTGAAACCCGCAGGCCCTGTCGACCCCGATGTCATGGTCGTTTCCATCCAGAGCCCGGATGGCAAAAAGCCGATCGCCATGCTGTCGAATTATTCGCTACACTATTGTGGAGGGGTTCCGGGAAAACAGCTATCAGCTGACTATTTCGGCGAGTTTGCCAAACAGTTTGGTGAACTCATCGGTGCCGGCCCGGAATTCGTCGGCATCATGTCCAACGGCACCAGCGGTGACATCAACAACGTTAATTTTTTCGAAGGGAGAGTCAGGGAAAAACCTTTTGAGCAAATCCGCTACGTCGCAGGTGATGTCGCAAAATCTGCAAAAATTGCCTACGACCGCATCGAATACCACGACTGGGTGCCTCTTAAAGTCGCGGAGACCGAGATCGAGCTGGGTGTGCGCAAAGCTGACAAGGCCGGTCTGGCCCGGGCAAAAAAAATTGTCGCTGCAGTGGGAGGAAAAGCTCCCCGCGGCAAACAGGAAATCTACGCTTTTGAAACCCTCGACATGGCGAAATACCCTGACACGGTAAAAGTGAAACTACAGGCCATTCGCATCGGTGAACTCGGCATCGTCAGCAGCCCTTGCGAAACTTTTGTTGAAACCGGTCTGGCGATCAAAAAGCAAAGCCCTCTGCGCACGACATTTGTCATCGAACTGGCCAATGGCTACAACGGCTACCTGCCCACCCCCGAGCAGCATGATCTGGGCGGATACGAAACCTGGCGGGCCAAATCAAGTTACCTCAGCACCGATTCCGAACCTAAAATTCGTGCAACTTTGCTCAAACTACTTGGCGATGTCGCCAAGGATTAAGCGACTGCTTTTATCAAGCCCTCTACGCTTCGTAGGACAAATTTTCATATTTGTCTCGCGACGGCACCGCACCCTGACAGATACGGAGATCTGTCCCACAACGATCCATGAATCAAATTCATGGTAAGCATGAGAACTTGTTGCCGGTGAATTTGACACATTTTCAATAGCTGGCATGACCTGTGCTTTTTAGTGCAGCAGATGACCAGCACTTTCAGCAGCAAACAGAAAAAATATCTGGAGCAACATATTCTGGGCTCCATTCCCTTCTTGGGAAAAAATGCTGCCGGGCAGTTTACGCCTGATCAAGATCAATCGATCGAAGAAGAATGGCTCTTCGTCACTCCGGTGGATGAACTGTGCAAAGAAGAGCAGATCAAATACGAGCGCAACGGCCTCGATGTCTGGGATGAAATCGTCGCCAATGCAGACAAGGATCAGTTTCCCGAAGGTTCCGATGTCTTCCGCTACAAATTTTACGGTCTTTTCCACGTCAAACCCGCTCAGGATTCCTTCATGCTGCGCTGCCGGATTCCCGGTTGCCAATTAAACAGCACCCAACTTCACGGCCTGGCTGAAATAGCCGCAGACTGGGGCGGTGGTTACGCCGACATCACCACCCGCGGCAATCTCCAGATCCGGGAGATCATGCCACGTGACACCGTTTCCACCCTGATAAAACTGACTGGAATCGGCCTGACATCCAAAGGGTCAGGAGCCGACAACGTACGCAATATCACCGCCACGCCGACTTCGGGCTTTGATTCTCAGGAATTGATCGATGTCATGCCACTGGGCCTCGGCATGCATCATTACATTTTGAATTGCCGCGACCTCTATGGCCTGCCACGAAAATTCAACATCTCCTTCGACAGCGGTGGCGCCGTCAGCGTCTGTGCCGATACCAACGACATCGGCTTTTACGCCGTCCGGATTGTCGAAGGTCATGATCTGGAGCCGGGGATTTATTTTCGCATGAGACTATGCGGAATCACCGGGCATCAGCAACTGGCCTTCGACTCCGGCCTTTTACTCAAACCTGAAGAATGCATCGCGGTTTCAGCAGCCCTCATTCGCGTCTTTATTGAAAATGGTGATCGCAGCAACCGCAAAAAAGCCCGGTTGAAATATCTCGTGGATGATTGGGGGGTAGAAAAACTACTCGAGGAAACTCAAAAGAAACTCGCTTTTCCGCTTCGCAAAGCCCCTTTGGAAGTCGCCCAGGTCAGTGAGAAAAAACAACGGCAGGCCCATCTTGGTGTTCATCCGCAATCAGATCCCGAACTCAACTACATTGGAGTCGTTATTCCTGTAGGTCGCCTACTGCCTGATCAAATGCACGAACTGGCCCGCATCGCTGAAACATACGGCAAGGGTGATCTGCGTCTCACAGTATGGCAAAACCTCATCATCCCCCATGTCCCCCACGAACACATCGAAGCGGCAAAAAAAGCAATCCTCAAAATCGGCCTTCATTATGAAGCCACTCCCCTATCCAGTGGGCTGGTAGCCTGTACGGGAAATACCGGATGCCAATATGCCGGCGCCAACACCAAAGGCAACGCGATTGAATTATCTCAATACCTACAGGAAAAACTCGAGCTCGACCAAGCACTGAACATCCACCTCACCGGTTGCCCCCACAGTTGCGCACAACATTACATCGGAGACATCGGCCTTCAGGCCACACCATGCAAAGTCGATGGTGAAACCGTTGAAGGTTATCACATCGTGCTCGGTGGAGGAGTTGACGATAATCGATTCATTGCTCGTGACGTTTTTTCATCCATCCCCTTTACCGAGATCCCCGTACTGCTGAAAAACATGCTGAGCATCTATCTCGATTCACGCAAAGGAAGTGAATCTTTCGCACACTTCACCCGCCGTCACTCGGCCGAACAACTCAAAGAACTTTTCACCCTCAATTGTCATGCCTGAATCCACTTTACTCGAAGCACCCATCCTCCCCAAGGACGCCCCTTTTTCATCCGAGCAACGGGAGTGGCTCGACGGTTTTTTGGCAAGTGTATTCGCCCAGTTTTCAGAAATACTGAAAGCCCAGCAAGAGGCAAATGCTCCCGTCTCCACCACTCCAATCACCGTTTTATGGGGATCCCAAACCGGCACCGCTGAAACGCTGGCTGCCAAATTTTCCAAAAAGGGAAAGAAATCCGGCCTGGCACCAAAAATTATCGACCTTGCCGAATACCCTCACGAACAACTCTCTGAAGAAACGCATCTCGTCATTCTCACCAGCACTTACGGCGACGGTGAGCCACCGGACAACGCCGCAGCTTTCCATCAATTCCTGCTCAGTGACAAAGCTCCAAAACTGGAAAACCTCACTTATTCGGTTCTTTCCATCGGCGATTCCTCTTACCCGGACTTCTGCAAATGCGGCATCGAGTTCGACGAACGTTTACAACAACTGGGGGCCAAAAAAATATTCAACCGTATCGATTGCGATGTGGACTTTGAAGAACCGTTCGCCACCTGGACTCAGGGCGTCATCGATGCTATGGGACTCGTCAGCCCAGCAGACGATGAAAAAGAGGAAAGCAGCATCAGCAGGAAAAATCCACTCATTGTCGAGCTGATCGAAAACATCAAGCTCAACAAAGAGGGCAGCGTCAAGGAAACCCGTCACGTGGCCCTGTCTTTCGGTAACGCTCCCCTCGAATACGAAGCCGGAGATGCACTTGGAGTGTACCCCGTCAATTGCCCGGATCTGGTTGATGAAATTCTCAAAAAACTCGCTCTCGACGGAGACAAATCGATCACCTCCTGTGACGGCTTGAGCAAAACTTTGAGGCAGGCCCTGCTCACCGATTTCGATATTGGCGGGCTCAACAAAAAAGTCGTCGAGGCTTGGACCAAGGTTTCCAAACGAACACCACCCACCGACGATTATCTGGAGGGCCGCGAGTTGATCGACCTGATAAAAGATTACCCAATCCACTTTTCGGAAGAACAGCCTTTCGCAGCACTGATGAAAAAAATCAATCCGCGCCTGTATTCAATCTCATCGAGTCCCAAAGCCCACCCCGGCGAAGTCCATCTCACCGTCGGTGCTGTGCGTTACGAAACCTTTGGCCGCCAGCGCAAAGGTGTATGCTCCACCTATCTCGCAGATCGCGCTGAAGGCGAATTTTCACCGCGGGTCTTTGTTCATAAAAACAAAGCCTTCCGGCCACCAACCAATCCAAGCGCCCCGATGATCATGGTCGGCCCCGGCACCGGCATCGCTCCCTTTATCTCTTTTTTACAGGAGCGCAAAGCGACGGAGGCTACAGGTAAAAACTGGCTGTTTTTTGGAAATCCTCATTCCTCGACCGACTTCCTCTATCAGGATCAGCTCGAGTCTTTCCAGAAAGAGGGCCTACTGAATCAATTCAGCACGGCCTTCTCAAGAGATCAGGAAGAAAAAGTCTATGTCCAGGATCGTCTGATCGAAGAAGCACCGGAAATTTTCAAATGGCTGGAAGAAGGTGCCTATTTTTATGTCTGTGGAGATGCCTCGCGCATGGCCAAGGACGTGGACTATGCCCTCTACCTGGCCATCCAAACCCAGGGCAGCATGAGTGGCGACGAAGCATCCGCCTATGTCAATCGTCTCAAGAAAGAAAAACGCTACTGTCGTGACGTCTATTGAAAAACTCGCATCCGGCGAAACCACGCTGATTGATCAACTGCTGGCAGAACAGCAGTCGCTCACCGCCGTCGCCAGCTTCAGCCAACAACACAGCAGTGTCGAAAAACCCATTCAAGCACGCTACTATCGTGACCTCATCCCGCTGAATGACCCAGGCAAGGGTGAACAGTATTCCTTTGAAGTCGATCTCGATGCCTGCACCGGCTGCAAGTCCTGTGTCACCGCCTGCAATTCTCTCAACGGTCTCGACCCCGACGAGGCTTGGCGGGACACTCATCTGCTCATCGGTGGCTCGGGAGGAAACTCCCGTCGACAAGTTGTCACCAGCGCCTGTCACCATTGCGAGGATCCCACCTGCGCCAGTGGATGCCCGGTGCTGGCTTACGAAAAAAACCCAGTCACCGGAATCGTCCGTCATCTCGACGACCAGTGCATCGGTTGTCAATACTGCATCCTCACCTGTGCCTACGACGTCCCGAAGTTTAATGCACGTCTCGGAATCGTCCGCAAATGCGACCTCTGTCAATCACGTCTCGCCGAAGGAGAAGCTCCGGCCTGTGTACAAGCTTGCCCAAATGAAGCGATCAAAATTCGCATTATAAAAACGGAAAACATCCCCTCCACAGGGCACATGATACCTGGTGTATTCGGCTCCTCCCACTCTCATCCGTCTACAGTTTATCTACGTGAAAAAAATCTGCCAGCCGATGCCGCTCCTGATCAACTTTACGAGCTCACCCCTCAACACGCACACTCACCTCTCGTCTGGATGCTCTGCCTGACGCAAACAGCAGTCGGACTGTTTTTATTCCAGTTCCTACTCTTTCAATCATCTGCTTTCTCCAGTTTGAACTCCCTCCCATGGATGGCTCTTGCAGGATTGATAACCGGCCTGACAGGCATCGTCTCCAGCGTCGCCCATCTTGGCCAGCCCTCCAAAGCCTGGCGCTGTTTCCTCGGACTCAGGCATTCCTGGCTCAGCCGAGAAATCATCGCCTTTGGCCTCTGGATGCCATTAGCCTTTCTCTACACCGCCAGCTTTTGGTTCAAAATCCCCACCGCCGCAACAATTATTCTGGGTGCAACTACCGTATTGATCGGTCTGTTTTCCGTTTTCTGCTCGGTGATGGTTTACGCCATCACCCCTCGCCCCTTCTGGTCATTCCCTCGCACAGCCCTACGTTTTTTTGGCACCACTTTTGTGCTCGGTGTAGCCGGCACACTTGTCCTTTTCTGTCTCTCAGGAAACTCCATCACAGGACTCGCTATCACATTGGCTATCACCCTTACCGCAAAAGTAGCTTTCGATGTGAGCGCCTTGCTTCCACTCACATCAAACGCTGATTGGTCGCCAGCCAAACACACCGCCATGCTGCAATGGCGCCCCTTACGCCCTCTTCTCATTGCTCGCCTATTTTTCTACCTCATCAGCTTGCTCCTCTTGCCCCTGGCAGCGACTCCCATCACAGCTTTACTGATTTTCACCACCATTTTTACAGGAGAACTTTGTGCCCGCTCACTATTCTTCCGCGCCGTATCTACAATCACCACTCAACCATAAATCAACTCAATTCACCACGAGCCGAAGTGCAGCTGAATCGCAACGAAGTGGAGATAGCCCTTGGGCAAACAGCCGAATTTTATTATTTGAGGCAACACTTAACGCTCATGAAGAATACAAAATACAAACCTCTTCTTCTCTTCACCTTCAAGTCCTTCATAGTGAAATAATTCTCTCCTACTTAAAGTATGTCTCTCCTATCAACCATCAGCAAAAAACTCCCCCTCCTCCGTGATCACTATGGCCCGATTACTGAAGAACTCATTCGTTCTCCGGGCGGCTTTGGACTCGGCCAGATCCCGGGCCATCGATTACCCGATGCAACCACAACCATGACCTGCGGCTTCTGCGCCACTGGCTGCGGGCTCAATGTTCACCTCGACAAAAATGCACACGCCATCGGTCTGACGCCCGCCACTCAATACCCGGTTAATTCAGGAATGGCCTGCCCCAAAGGCTGGGAAGCATTGACCCCACTATCAGCCTCCAACCGAGCCAGCCAGCCCTTGTGGAAACCAACCCGCAATGCCGAAGCCCAATCTGTGGAATGGAACACCGCCTTACAGACTTTTTGTGACCGCTTCAAAGACATCCAACAAAAGCATGGCCCTGAATCCATCGCTTTCCTCGGCACCGGACAGATCTGTTCTGAAGAACTCGCTTTCCTCGGAGCCCTTACCAAATTCGGCATGGGAATTCGACACGGCGATGGCAACACGCGCCAATGCATGGCCACCGCGGTGACCGCCTACAAAGAGTCTTTCGGCTTTGATGCCCCACCCTACAGCTATCAGGATTTCGAGGAATCGGACGTCATCATCCTGATAGGTTCCAACCTCTGCATCGCCCATCCCATTTTATGGCAACGCATTGTTCGAAATCCACACTCACCTGAAATCGTGGTCATCGATCCAAGAAAAACCGAAACCGCCGATGCCGCGACTCAACACTTTGCAATCGATCCAAAATCTGATCTTGTTCTCTACTACGGACTGGCAAATATCCTGATCCAGAACCAGTGGATCGATTCCGATTTTATCCGCAACCACTGCAATGATTTCAAAGGCTTCGCGCAACACGTCGAATCCTTCACTCCGGAGATCACTTCACAGCGCTCGGGCATTGCCGTCGAACGATTGCACCAACTTGCCCAGCTCATCCATGAAGGAAAACGCGTTTCGTTCTGGTGGACTATGGGAGTGAATCAGGGATACGAATCAACCCGAACGGCTCAAGCCATTATCAATCTGGCATTGATCACCGGCAACATCGGACGTCCCGGCACCGGAGCCAACTCGATCACGGGTCAGTGCAATGCCATGGGCTCACGGCTGTTCAGTAATACGACCAATTTACTCGGCGGTCATGATTTCACTAACCCGGAGCACCGGGATAAAATCGCCGAACAACTCGACATCCCCGTAGAACGCATTCCCAGTCAAAATAGCTGGAGCTATGATCAAATTATTCAAGGCATTGAAAGCGGAAAAATCCGTGGCCTGTGGATTATCGGCACCAACCCCGCCCATTCATGGATCAAACAAAAGCGCCTCAAGCGTTTACTTGGCAAACTCGATTTCCTTGTTGTTCAGGACATGTATCATGACACCGAAACAGCCCGGTACGCCGACCTTATCCTGCCGGCTGCCGCCTGGGGAGAAAAAGACGGCACCTTCATCAATTCCGAACGGCGGATTTCAGTGATCAAAAAAATTTCCCAGGCTCCCGGACAAGCGCTGGCTGATTTTCATATCTTTCGTCTCATCGCTGAGGCCTGGGGCTGCGCTGATCTGTTTACAGATTGGAACAGCCCTGAAAATGTTTTCAAAATTCTGACTCGGTTAACCAAGGATCAACCCTGTGATATCACCGGCATCAAAGACTATCGAATGCTCGACGAAACGGGTGGCATCCAATGGCCTTTTCCCAAAGGATCAGGCCCGACAAATAATCAACGCCACCTTTTTAAAGACGGAAGCTTCTATCACACGGACAAACGCGCTCGGTTGATCTTCTCCGACCCTCAAGCTGACCCGGACCCTTCCGACGAAAAATTTCCTTTCCGATTAATCACCGGCCGTGGCAGTTCAGCCCAATGGCACACGCAAACTCGAACCCGCAACTCCCCTGCCCTACAAAAGCTTCACCCATCGGAGTTGTTGCTGGAACTCCATCCCGACGATGCCGCGCAATTCGGAATCCATGCAAATAGCCCGGTCAGAATCACCTCCCGCCAAGGCAGCATCACCGTCATCACTTTCATCACCACCAACATCCAACCAGGCCAGGTCTTCCTGCCCATGCACGACGAACGCACCAACCAACTCACTCACCCCTCTTTTGATCCTCACTCCCGCCAACCGAATTACAAGTCATGTGCAGTGAGAATTGAAGCTATCTAACTTCACTTCCCTTTCAACACCGTGCACAAAGTCTCTTTGCAGGTCGTAATAAAGGTTTCCTCCGCCAGGGACAAGGTCTTGCCACGATTCGTGAACACAGTCCAACGCCGCTTGGGCGGATTGTTTCCAATCGCTTTTTTCACCAGCAGGCCATCAGCCAGTTCCTGCCTGACAATCCATGGCGCTACGATTCCCGCGCCAAGTCCCAGTCGAGCCATTTCCTTGATCCCTTCCATGTTCCCCAGAGCCAGGGGCGGCCTCAAGCGAATCCCTTCCCGGCTGAAATGTTCCTCCACCAACTGGTAAGTTGCGCTTTGGTAACCATAGATGATGAAACTTTCTGACTCCAACTGCTTATTATCAATCATCTCTAACTGCGCCCAGGGGTGATCGGGGGAAACGACAATCTCAAGAGTATCAGAGGCCAATCGAGTTTTTTTGAAGCCACTGCTGTTCCCTGTTTCAATGCCTATCACAAAATCGATCTTGCCCTCTTTTATCATGTCGAGCAGTTCCGGCGTATCTCCCGTTTCGATTTGAATATCGCAATTACCCGAACTTTCTCGAAATTTCCTCAACGCCCCTGGCAAGACATACTGGCAAATCGTATCGGTCGCCCCCACCCGAATATTACTCACTCCCCAGCGCTTCAAAGTCTCCAACTTGGTCGCCGCCAGCTCCAACTCCCTCAATGCCCGTTTCGCGTGTTGCAGGTAAACCGTGCCGTGCGGAGTCAGCACAACATTTTTTCCCATACGCTCAACCAATTGAACACCTAATAAAGTTTCAAGCGCCTTGATCGAATGACTGATCGCTGACTGAGTTCGAAAGAGTTTGGTAGCCGCATCGGTAAAACTCCGCGTCTCGGCCAGTGCTACAAAGGATTTAAGTTGTCGAATATCAGGTAAGTCCATAGTTCCCCGAAAAGCTTTTGCTTTTCCTATATCTCTTAATAGCAATATCCGGGCCACTTTTTATGGAATCAGAAATCGAATGAATTTCATTCATGCACAGCATCAATAGTTCGAGCCCAAGATATCCTGAAATCCCTCTATCTGGCACAGCCGATGCTTTTTGAGAGATGCATGGCATCAGCACCAAAACTCAATATTCTAAATTTTCGTGATCCGTCAATTCGCACCCTGCATTTCACCTGGGTCGCCCTGTTCATCAATTTCATGGTCTGGTTCAACAACGCTCCCTTGGTGAGTTCCATTACCAAAGCCTTCGACCTGTCCGAGTCACAATGGAAATCCCTGCTCATCCTCAACGTCGCTTTAACCATACCCGCTCGAATTGTCATCGGCATTCTGGTAGATCGCTTTGGACCTCGCCTGACCTTCAGCCTCTTGCTGATCATTTCCGGAATTATTTGTTGTTTCTATGCTCTGGCGAATTCCTTTGAACAACTCGCCCTCGCCCAATTCCTGATGGGTTTTGCCGGGGCTGGATTTGTCATTGGCATTCGCATGGTCGGCGAATGGTTTCCCGCCAAACAAGTAGGCCTGGCTGAAGGCATCTATGGCGGATGGGGCAATTTCGGGGCTGCCGGGGCTGCTATGATTTTGCCGGGACTGGCGCTCATCTTCGGCGGAGACAACGGCTGGCGCTACTCCATCCTCACTGCTGGAGCCATTTCAATTGTTTACGGCTTCATTTATTACTGGGCAGTACGCAACACACCCAAAGGATCCACTTATTTCAAACCTAAAAAATCCGGTGGGCTCGAAGTCAGCAGTCGACGAGATTTCTATTTTCTCATTGCCATGACGTTCCCTCTTTATGGCGCGCTGGTTTTGCTTGCTTGGAAACTCTCTCCCTCGGGTGTCGGATTAATCAGTCAAAACGCTTACTACCTCAGCTACGTCATCATTTCAGGGCTTTGTCTGCTTCAAATTTATCAAACCTACCAGGTAAACAAAGACATGTTGAAAAATGGAGTGCCCGAGATGCATCGCTATTCCTTCCGTCAGGTCGCCATTCTCAATGTGGGATACTTCATCACTTTCGGATCCGAACTTGCAGTCATCTCCATGCTGCCGATGTTTTTCATCGAAGTATTCAAACTCTCGCCCGTAACCGCCGGATTCCTCGCCGCCGGATTCGCTTTCATGAACCTGCTGGCGCGACCTCTCGGTGGATTGATCAGTGACCACTTTGGCAGACGCAGTACGATGCTCATCATGATGGCAGGGCTGGCCGCCGGATATTTCGGCATGAGTCAGATTGACAGCACCTGGGATTTACCGATTGCGGTCATCATGACCATGGCCTGTTCCTTTTTTGTCCAATCCTGCGAAGGAGCTATTTTTGCCATTGTACCCATCATTCAACGTCGAATGACGGGTCAAATAGCAGGAATGACAGGTGCCTATGGGAATGTTGGAGCCGTCGTATTCCTCACCGTTTTCTCCTTTGTGAACGCTTCCACCTTCTTCCTGGTCATTGCAGCTTCGAGTGTGGTCGGCTTCGCCGCCTCCTGTTTCCTTGCTGAACCCAAGGGACACATGACAGAGGTTCTTCCTGACGGAACGGTCGAGCTCATCGAAGTTTCCTGAACATTAATAACCATTTTTTGCAACACGACCTTTCATTAGCAGTCAGCGAAGGCCAGTCGACCACGGCTGGTGCGAAGGCGTGCAATGACGACATCATCGGCATTCGCATTCCCAACGATGAATTGCTTGCGACCAAAGGGATCACCGCCGTCATCGCGGATGGAGTCAGTGCCGCCAGCGCGGGACGCGATGCAGCGGAAACCTGTGTGCAGGGATTTCTCACCGATTACTACAGCACACCCGACACCTGGTGCGTCAAAACATCGGCGCATAAAGTCATCACCTCACTCAATCGCTGGTTATACGGCCAAACTCAATCAGCGGGGTACCACGATGAAAAAGGATACGTCACCACGCTCAGCATTCTGATTCTCAAATCAAGAACCGCCTATCTCTTTCACGTCGGAGACACTCGAATTCATCTCTACCGCAATGGCAAACTGGAACAACTCACTCGCGATCACGCCACCCGGATTTCAAAAGAATCCACTTACCTCAGTCGTGCCGTCGGACTCGGGCTGAATCTCGATGTCGACTTCCATACAATCGCTATTGAAGAAGGCGATCTCTTCATTCTCAGCTCCGATGGCGTTCATGACTACGTGCCACCTGCTGAGTTTAAAAATACTCTCACTGAAGCCCAGCTCAACAATGCTCTTGATCCCATTGCTGAATCACTGGTCGATCAAGCTCGAAATCACCAAAGCCCGGACAATCTGACCTGCCAACTTGTCAGAGTGGACAAATTGCCAGGAGCTGAACGCGATGATATTTACCGTAGCCTGACCTCCTTGCCCTTTCCCCCCGATCTCAAACCCGGCCAGAAGCTTGACGGATTTCGGGTGGAACGACTTCTATACGCCAGCAAAACCAGTCAGCTTTATGTCGTAATTGACGAAGAAGGAGACGGACAACATCTCGTCATGAAAACACCATCGGTGAACTTCGGGGATGATGCGGCCTATATCGAACGCTTTGCCATGGAAGAATGGATCGGCAGTCGCGTCAAAAATTCCCATCTCAACAAAGGAATTCGATCCGCACGCCCTAGAAAATTTCTCTACCACCTCCAGGAATATATAGAGGGTATCACCCTCGCAGAGTGGATGAAAAATTCAGGTTCAACGACGGACATCCCCACCGTCATCAACATCACCGCCGGCATCATCGAAGGCGTCCGCGCCCTGCATCGACGGGAAACACTTCATCAGGATCTCAAGCTTGGAAACATCATTCTTACCGCCGACAATACCCCCGTCATCATCGATTACGGTTCCTGCCGTATCGCCGGCATTCAGGAAATCGAACAACCCTTTCACCGTCCTTCAGCTCTTGGCACGGTGAACTTCAGTGCACCGGAATACCGGCTCAATTTACCCGCGAGCCCGAAATCGGATCAGTTTTCCATCGCCATGATTACCTACCACCTTTTGACCAAGGGCAAACATCCCTACGATTCAAAATGGGACACGGCGGCCAACCCTGCCGATTTCCACCAACTCAAATACACTCCGGCAAGTCACTATCAGCCGCTGGTTCCAAACTGGATTGATCTGACATTAAAAAAAGCCCTCAATGTAAGCACGGATCTCCGCTACGACAGCTTGTCCGAATTCATGCACGACCTGCGTCATCCCAATCCGGAATATCTGAAAAAACAATCCCTCCCTCTCATCGAAAAAGACCCGGTCCTTTTTTGGAAAGCCCTATCCGGTCTTCTGTTTAGTATCATAGTTTTTTTGCTTCTCTGGTTTTCAAATAACTCCTAGAAAAAATTGCCAAACACCGGCGATATTCCCCATATAACCTTACTCAAATTCTCTCCCTGCTTACGGAAATTCCGATCCAGTTGCTCATCATCGAAAGACTCAGAAGAAAAAAGCATTTTTACCTGTCTACGATAGTGATTCAAAAACCGATCTCGATAAGGGTGACGTTCATCCACCCAGTGATCCAACAATCTCTTGCAAAAGGACTGTGACCTCCACAGCATTCGGCCACTTTAGGTAGCCATGTGGCTTTATTGTTTATCCTGAATTCCGTCTTCTTAGCTCTACTTGTCCGATTTCTTATAAAATCTGTCTTATTTAGGCAAGACAAGGCTATCCATATATTTATATTTTTTACAACATCGGCCTTCCAGTGAACCTGGTGCAACAAAATGCGTAGTCCCCTCCATTCCAATATGATCACTATACAAAAACTACCAGCCGCAACCACCCTTCTGCCCTTTGCTTGTGCTATTTTCCTAAATATCACAGCACAAGCACAACACCCGAATATCATCGTCGTGATGACAGATGACCAGGGTTACCCCGAACTCTCTGCCCATGGCAATCCAGTTCTCAACACCCCGAACCTTGACAAACTCCACAGCCAAAGCATCCGCTTCACTGATTTTCATGTCTCCCCCATGTGCACCCCCACACGTGGGTCCCTCATGACTGGGCTCGATCCTGCACGCCATGGAGCAATCAATGTCAGCAGTGGCCGTACACTTCTACGTGCCGAACTCCCCACCATGGCAAAGCTATTTGCCGACCAGGGTTACCACACCGGTCTTTTCGGAAAATGGCATCTTGGCGACAACTACCCCTATCGGCCAAACGACCGAGGCTTTCAGGAAGCACTCTGGTTCCCTTCTTCACATATCGGCTCAACTCCGGACGCATGGGGTAATAACTACTTTGATGATCAATATCGTCACAACAACCAACTCCAATCTTTCAAGGGTTACTGTACTGATATCTTTTTTGATCATGCCATGGCATGGATGAAAAAATGTGCCGCTTCCAAGAAACCCTTCTTTACCTACTTGCCTACGAATACACCCCACAGCCCGTTTTATGCACCAAAAAAAGATGTCGATGATATGGAAAAAGCTATCTCGGAAGCTGCTGACAAACTACCGAAACTGGATGCTGGAACAAAAGCCAAGCTCATACGCTACCTGGCCATGATCCGAAATATTGATCATAACATGGGACGGCTAATAACATTCCTGGATGAATCAGATCTAGCCAAAAATACCATTCTTGTATTTCTCACTGATAATGGTAGCACCTTTGGTCACGCCTACTACCCCGCCGGAATGCGCGGAAAAAAAACCCAACTCTGGGAAGGCGGGCACCGCGTACCCTGCTTCATCCGCTGGCCTAAAGGAAAACTCGGCAAGCCCCGTGATATTGGCGGTCTCACCCAAGTTCAGGATTTATTACCTACATTGCTTGAACTTAGTGGCGCAGGCGAAGTCACTACCAAGCGACCATTTGACGGCATCAGTCTCGCCCCGGTAATGCGAGGAAAATCCAAGGTACCCGATGATCGTTTGTTAGTTATTAATTACAGCCGCATGCCAGGCAAGCTGAATTACCCCACCCCGGATTCGCCCTCCATCATGCGACGTGAAGGCGCAGCTGTTCTCTGGAAGCGCTGGCGACTATTACAAGACCGTGAACTCTATGATCTGGAAAAAGATCCTCTGCAAAAGAAAAACGTGATTGATTCCTATCCTGAAATTACAAAAAAAATGCGCACCCATCTGAATCGTTGGTGGAAAGATGTAGCAGGAATAGCTAATGAAGCCCAACGTATTATCATTGGTCACCAAAAGGAAAATCCCTCCATGCTCACAGCTTGCGAATGGCTTGATGTTTTCATTGATCAGCAAGAACAAATCCAGCGCGGTGAACGTAAAAACAGCTACTGGACACTGGAAGTAGCCCAGACAGGAGAATACGAATTTGAACTTCGTCGTTGGCCACGCGATGCCGATCTGCCGCTCAATTCCCCCTTAAACTCGACAGGTGCATTGCCTATCAATCAAGCCAGTCTATTCATCAATGACATGTGGTATTCGAAGGTGGTGCACTCCGAAGACAAAGCTGCCACCTTCAAGGTCAAACTCCAAGCTGGCCCGATCCGACTACATACTTGGTTCAACGAAACCCCCAACTCTCCGATCAGTGGAGCTTATTATGTTTATGTGAATAGACTCACACCAAAAAGTGTGCCAAAAGCGCCAGCGACCAATACTCCACAGCGACCCGTCGACCGGGATATTCTACGTCAAAAGGCCATCCATGCGATGGATGCCCGCACCTCCCTTGATCTCCTGACCCGGAGTCTTGCCGCAACAGATAACACCACCACTCAAGACTCCCTGATGCGTGGAATGCTGGACGGCCTCGAAGGACGTCGACAGGTTCCTTCTCCCAAGGGTTGGAGCGCCGTCAGTGCCAAGCTGGAAAAAAGCTCCAATTCCGAAGTCGTGAGGATGTCACAACTACTCAGTCAAATATTCGGTGACAAGGCAGCCACTGCAAAATCGCTCGCTATTTTGCGAAACAGCAAAGCCCCGCTGGATGATCGCCGCGCTGCTTTAAAATCACTGGTCACCCAGCAGGATGAAGAGACTCGAAGAGAACTCAAAAATTTGATCAATGATCCGAAAATCCGGCCGGATGCGATCCGTGCTTACAGCGCGCTTGAAGATGAGCAGGCTCCTGCCATCCTGCTGAAACGTTATAAAGAATTCGATTTTGCAAGCAAGCGAGCCATCTTAGAAACCCTGGCCACGAGAAATAAATATTCCCTGGCCCTACTCAGAGCGGTTGGTTCAAAAACTGTTGCCCGTGAAGACGTGCCTGCCTACATCGCTCGCGCCCTGCAAAAACAACACAGCAAAGCTTATAAAACTGCTTTCGGTGGCTTCGCCTCCCTTTCAACTGACAAGGAAAAGGTGATCGCAAAATACGAAAAGCTGCTCACCCCGCGCGCGCTGGCTGCTGCGAATGCCGCACAAGGCCGGGTGATTTACCAACGAACCTGCACCCCCTGTCACACCCTCTATGGTGAAGGTGGAAAAATCGGCCCCGAGCTCACCGGCTCCAACCGTGCCAATCTCGATTACATCTTGCTCAACATGATCGATCCGAGCGGCGATATTCCCGACGCCTACAAACTCGTTTCCATCACCACCAAGGACGGGCAGTTACTCGCCGGAACCATCGCAGCAGAAGACGATCAACGCATCGTGCTCAATATGGTTGGGCTGAGTTCGACCGTGCTTAAAAAAGACATCAAGAAGCGCGAAATTTCACCCCTCTCCATGATGCCTGAAGGCCTCATCCAAACGATGAAAAACGACGAAGTCATCAATCTGGTGAAATACCTGCAAAGCACCCAACAAGTCAACTTGCCCAAATGAAAACTTTTCCCACACTCAGTTCCTTGCTCTCTGCCCTTCTTCTACTTGCGCTACCGGTCTCGGCCGCAGAGCAGAAAACCAGCAACGCACCCTTCCTCAAACCGCAGGAAGCAGTGGCCAAAATGGACATCCCCGAAGGGTTCGAAGTAAAAGTGTTCGCCGCCGAGCCTGACATTGGTGAACCCATCGCTTTCACTTTCGATGATCGCGGACGCATCTGGGTGGTCGAAAACTACAACTACGTGAATCGGCGCGAACACACGGACAAACAAGTCACGCGCATTCAAATCCTTGAAGACACTGACAGTGACGGCATCTTTGACAGCAAAAAAC
Organism: Verrucomicrobiota bacterium; assembly: GCA_030625775.1. Lineage (GTDB taxonomy): Bacteria > Verrucomicrobiota > Verrucomicrobiia > Verrucomicrobiales > DEV007 > JAADHD01. The sequence continues at coordinate 6,404 of DAOUQC010000072.1, read as the reverse complement.
TCTTCACCGACAAACTCACTTTCAGCTCAGGCATCGCCGTTGGCTTCGGCGGGGTCTATGTCGGATCACCACCAAACCTGAGCTTTATCCCCGATGCGGACGGTGATGACAAACCCGATGGCCCTCCAGAAATTCTGCTCGACGGTTGGGGAATCCAGGACCGCCACGAAACACTCAACAGCTTCATCTGGGGACCCGATGGCTGGCTCTACGGCTGCCACGGCGTTTTCACCCAGTCTATGGTCGGCAAACCCGGGGCTCCGGAATCGGAACGCAAATTCATCGATGGTGGGATCTGGCGCTGGCACCCGACTAAAAAGAAGTTCGAAATTTTCGCCAGCGGTCTCTCCAATCCCTGGGGATTCGATTTTAATGACGAGGGGCAGAGCTTTGCGTCCTGCTGTGTCATTCCTCACATTTTCCACGTCGTGCAGGGCGGAGTTTATCACAAACAAAGCCGGCCACACGTAAATCCCTACATCTACGATGACATCAAAACCATTCGCGATCACGAACACCGCTCGGCTCATGGCGGCGCACGTTTTTATCTCGCCGATGCCTTCCCCGAAAAATACCGCAACCGTCTTTTTATGTGCAACATCCATCAGCACCAGGTGCTGACCGATATCATCAACCGCAAAGGGTCGAGTTATATTGCCAGCCACGGCGATGATTTCATCAGTACCAATGATCTCGCCTGGGTGGGGTTCAGTGTTCAAACCGGACCTGAGGGAGCCGTTTATATCCTCGACTGGCACGACACAGACATCTGCGGCAATGCGATCAAATTTGCCAACAGCGGACGCATTTATCGCGTTCTGCCAAAAGATGCCGAGCCAATCAAACGTCCGAATGTCGGCAAGCTCTCTGACACTGAACTCGTCACCCTACAGAATCACTCCAATGATTGGTACGTTCGCCAGTCCCGCCTTCAGATGCAGATGCGGGCGAGCGCCGGAAAGCTCGATCAAAAAGCCGTGCATGTGGGACTGGAGAAATTGCTCGCAAGTGCTTCGACTTCCGGCAAACGCCTGCGTGCACTCTGGGCTCTGCACGTCACCGAAGGACTGAAACAAGATCGACTGCTGAAGCTGCTCAGCCACGATGACGAATACGTCCGTGCCTGGACCATACAATTGCTCTGTGAAAATAACGACCCTTCTAAAACCGCACTCGCTCATTTCGTGAAAATGACGGACGACCCATCACCTGTCGTCCGTCTCTATCTGGCTTGTGCTTTGCAACGAATCGACTTTGCTCAACGCTGGCCCATTCTGTCGAAACTTGCTGAGCACAAAGAAGACATCACAGACAACAACATCCCCCGCATGCTGTGGTTCGCCCTCGAACCCATGATTCCGGCTAATCCCGAAAAATCACTCAAGCTGGCCATCGCTGGAAAAATTCCCAATCTTCAGCAATTCACCGCCCGTCGTCTGGTCAGTGGCGATCTGAGCGAAGTCTCCAATAAAGAGAAAGCTGCTATCAGGGCAACGAAGTGGAGACAAACGATCCAACGCATTGCTCCCGGATTTAACGTCAGGAATGTCGGTGAGGGTGGAGTGGTTCACCTCACTAGTTTTCGCAATGAAGTTGCCGTGCAGACTCACCCCAAAGATCGTAATAAACCTTGTCTTATCACGCGCCGTCTGGATGTACCAAAAAACAAATCAACCCACTTGAAAATTCGCGCTTCTTATCACCCTCACGGCGACTGGAAATTACGTGTTCGAGTTGGAAAAAAAATCCTCGCTGATCAAATCATCTCTTACGAAACTGTTAACGATGAATGGCTCAATCTAGATATTAATTTGAATGAATTCGCAGGTCAAAATATCGAAGTCATCGTCGAGAACGGTGCCAACGACTGGAAAAACGAATTTGGATACTGGGGTTCGATCAAAATCGTGCAGGAATAATAGATAACTTTGTTTAGGGAGCATCCGGAAACCCGCTATTGAGACGAAACGCAGGAAAAAATTATGCTGGTAGGGAGATGGGGTGGAGCGCTATCTTGAGATAGCGGGATTCCCAGCGACGCCATCAGCGGAGATTTTCACCAGTTCCCACCAACATAAGGGTTTCGGAGGTGAGCCTAAGAGAATTAACTTTCGCTTTCCTTTTAGCGATCATCATTTCTCTTTATTCCATGCCCTCCACCACTCCTCTTCGCCTGCTCATCATCGGAGCCCATCCCGACGACGCTGAAGGCCGCTGCGGCGGACTGATGACCATCTACCGTCAGGCCGGCCATGTGGTAAAATGGATATCCGTAACCAATGGTGATGCAGGCCATCACCTGATTAGCGGCTCGGAGTTGGCTGAAATCCGTGTCAAGGAATCAGCAAATGCAACAGCCGTAATCGGTGCCGAATATGAAATATGGGACGCCCATGACGGCCAGCTTGAACCCACTCTCGATATGCGCTGGCAGGTTATTCGAGCGATCCGCACCTTCAAACCTGACCTCGTGCTCACTCACCGCTCCTGCGATTACCATCCTGATCACCGGGCCGTTGCCCAATTGGTTCAGGACGCTTCTTTTTCCGTCACCTTACCCGCCATCGTTCCTGACACCCCCGCACTTTCAAAGGATCCTGTGGTGGCCTACATGGCTGACACCTTTACCCGCCCTACTCCCTTGAGAGCAGACATTTGTATGGACGTCGATGCGTATCAAGATACCATCAATGAGATGTTTGCCTGTCACGTTTCGCAGGCTTTCGAATGGTTGCCTTTCAACCGAGGCATCGCCGACGCCGTGCCCACGGGTGACAAAGAGCGTAAAAGGTGGTTGCTTGAATTTTTCATGCCCAGCTTGTATGGTGCTGTTGCCAACGCCTTCCGTAAAGAGTTGATCACTAATTACGGCGAAAAAATCGGCACATCCGTGAGCTTTGCCGAAGTGTATGAAATCAGTGAATACGCCTGCCCTCTCGACGATAAAAAACGCGAACAACTTTTCTGGTTCCTAACAGAGTGAATTCAGTTATCTCCGACAAAATGGGGCCGGCCCATCCACACCTCTTTCGCCCCCGGGGTGTAATTGGCTCCTATCAAACGAGCTTCACCAGCCCACTGCTCACCACCATAGGCACGGGCAAGCAGCGTATTCTCGATGATGTCCACATCAACCTCAACTTGACGCCAGGGTTCATGCCATACTCGAAAAAAACGCTGCATTCCGAAGCCTTTTGTGAATGCCGTGTAACGCTCCAAAAGAAATCCATGTAGGTTTCCCTCTTCTACTGGCCCATATTTCTGATCACCCAGTTCCACTTGATACTTCAAACACCCTCCACTTCCCCTAACCTGCCCACTCAATCTCCCCGCCTCATGACGGTGATCATAGTTCAATCGTCCATAACGATAAGGCAAACCAAATACCCCGGGGCCAAAGCAAACGGCCAATCGGTTTGGAAGCCATTCCTGAATAAAATAAATCCCGACTTCATCCCCTTGTTTCACATAGGTTCGCACATTCAAAAACGAGTGGCTGCTGATCGGAGAAAAAAACCTGGCTCCAATTTCACCAGCACCACTGGGTCTCATCCCCTGCATCGTAAACGCAACCAGAGAAACAAACGCACGTCCCTCATACAGATCGAGAGGATAAGGCACCCACTTCTGCAAAATACCAACTTCAACTTCGTAATGAATAAACAAAGCGCGATCCCAATCAGCAAAAAACAAAGGCTCTCCCTTACATGACAACATACGCTTTCGACCAATCTGCGAAGCATTCATCCCCTTTGTAATATCAATGACCTGTTTCATTTTCTTCCCTTATCTTTTTGTTCCAATTCTTTGATCGCCCCCTGCAAACAGGGGAAAGTGAAAACATAACCCGCCCCCTCTAATCTAGCCGGAACGACACGGCGGCTTTTGATCATCAGCTCCACCTCCGTTCGCAGCACCAGAGCCCCCACATCCAGTATCAAGCGCATGGCAGGCAGACCAAAAGAAACTCCAATCGCATCACGCAAGGTTTTCATCATTTCCCTATTCGTAAGCGGGCAGGGCGAGCACAAATTATAAACCCCGCTCGCCTCTTTATGAGCCATCAGCCATTCTATCGCACCACAAAAATCCTTCTCATGCAACCATGACACGTATTGACGACCGCTTGCCACTTTACCCCCCAGTCCAAAACAAACCATCTTTCTCAGCACTTCATACACACCGCCCTCTTCACTGCCAAAAACCATCGCAGTTCGTGCAATCACTTTCCGGGTGCCCGGCACATCGATTTCTCTAAAGGCTTTCTCCCAGGCTAATGCGACATCGACTGAAAATGCATCTTTTGCATCCGGATGAGCCCCTATCAATCCGTCTTTTTCGTCATTAGAACTATCAAAACGGTGTTTGTAAATGGTTGCCGTGCTCGAGTTGATCCAAAGCCCCGGAGCTTTTCGGCATCCCTGAACCGCCTGTCCTAAAACCCTGGTTGAAAACACCCTCGAATCCATGATTGCGCAGCGATTCCTCCTGTTGTAGCGACAGTTGACTGAACGACCTGCAAGATTGATCAACAGCTCCGCCCCTTCCAGCTCCGCAGCCCACTGGTCAAGATGGATACCATCCCACACCACCACCTTTGCGTGAGGCAGTTCATTTTCATTCCGGCTGAGGACCACAAGTTCATACGCCCCATTAGCAAAGTGTTTTATCAATGTCCTCCCGAGGAATCCCAAACCCCCGGCAATGACAATTTTTCGTCTTACATTTTTCATGGTCTTCGCCTCATACATTTTATCCAACCCGTTGAATTTTAACATACCCATACATACTAACCATAACAAGGAATATCAGAGTTAGTATAAAGCAGGTAAAACAAGACATTCCAGGTTTCACTGTCACAGGCATCTCCTCCATCCCTCTCCCCTGATCAATGTCACACCTCCCGTCTATGCAATACCTGTTGCTGGCAATTTTCCGGTAAATCTTCCTCATCAAAAAATGCCCTCCCGGCAAACAGGCCAATCCCCTCAAAGGCAAAGCCCACCAGAGTTTCCCTGCAAGAAAATAAACAACATCGGCGCCACCCAATTCTTGGCCATCATTCAGTATCAGACGCATCTCATCCTGAGCGGCGCCATCCTCAAAGGGCAACACTTTCAGTCCTTTGCCATTTAACCAACGCTCAAGCCGTGCCGCCCATTTTGCACAGATCCGACAAGTCCCATCGAAAAACAGAACCCCTATCCCCTCTTCATTTACGTTTATATCTGTAATTTCTGTCATTTCTGTTGAATGAGAAATTATTGTTTAAAAAATTTTGACTTAGACTCGTTTCCCTTTCGAGGAGCTTAAGTATCTATGTTTTTTCATCCTGTATAATTTTGTTAACGTCCAACCTGGCACTTAGATTTGATTATCATAGTCCGACAATTCCCCTCTTCCATTCTTACGAAAAAGTCTTCAAAAACTTATCTCCCATCTTGATCGCTTTCACTGCGGCCTTGGTAGGCAAACGATTGGCTTGCTCATAAAAATTAGTCGTTGTCTCAAAAAAATCGAGCAAGTCCTTCAATCGTTGCTTGCTATAGTTTTCCATCCCATCCCCATCAGCTTCACTCACACATGTTTTCAAGGTCAAGACAGTAGGATCAATCTCCCTGCGCTTACGTTCTGCCAGAATCACTCGGAACATCTCATAAACGTCTTTCATACTTTCAAAATGATCCCGGCGATCTCCCTGTAGATGAACCACCTTCACAATCCCCCAATTCTGTAATTCTTTCAGGCTGTTGCTCACATTTGATCGCGCCACTCCCAATACTTCACAAATCTCTTCAGCATCCAAGGGGCTTTCTGTTATAAATAACAAAGCATGAATCTGCGCCACAGTGCGGTTGATCCCCCAACGAGTTCCCATCTCCCCCCAATGAAGAACAAATTTCTGCGCTACTTCTGTTAAATCTTTCATTTCTCTTATTTCAGTATTAACAGAAATAAGAGAAATATCAACTGTGTTTTTGTATTAAATTTTTACTGTAGCACGGATTGCCAATCCGTTTCATTCGAACATGCCCGACACCCACGCAATAGCATTGCTTATTACTTTTTTTGCCAGTACTTCGCGACAGGCGAATGACAGTGCTGATCAAGCATTCAAGAACTCTTGCACCACAAGGGAGCTATCTACCCCCCTTTTCATGCGAACCCCTCTCCAATCCTTACAGATTACTTATGGATTAGGGCTCGGTCTATTCGGCGTTCCGAACAAGCGGAAGCTGCTATACTGGCGACTGTTCACGTCGTAGGTCCAGAAGGTCCGACCTCCGTTGCTCACCTGACGCTGGTAACGCGCTCGACGGCGACGTTCACGCTCTTGCTCTTCCGGGGTCAACTCGCGGTTGGCCACTCCGAATATCACTCCCGGCTGACGCCCTTTCAGGCCG
>DAOUQC010000125.1 GCA_030625775.1 Verrucomicrobiota bacterium | reverse complement strand
CCTTCCCCCTGCTGTCCACACCATGATGAATCCTGACAATCAGAACGATTCTTACGAGCAATTCGTCACTCGCTTCACGCGCAGCGAGCCCGCACTCCGTGCATTCATCCGCTCTCTGCTGCCCTCCTGGGAAGATACGATTGAAGTGATGCAAAACACCAGTCTGGTTCTTTGGAGAAAATTTGATACCTTTGATCAAAATACGGAATTTCTGAAGTGGGCATTTGTCGTAGCCCGTTTCGAGGTACTCAAGTACCGCCGCACCATCGCCCGGGACCGTCATGTTTTTGATGAAGATCTAATCAGCCAACTCGCCCAGGAATCCGTGGAAGAGAGCGACTCGCTGGAAGCCGAACGAATCGCCTTGCGAAGCTGCCTGGCCAAACTTCCAAAAGCCCAGCAGGATCTGGTGAAATCCGCTTACGAGCCAGGAAGCAAAATCAAGGATCTCGCTCAGCAAATAGGGAAAAGCGCAACCGCCCTATACAAAAGCCTCAATCGAACCCGCCAACAGCTTTTGACCTGCATAGAGCACACCATGAAACAGGAAAAATCTTTACCCCGCTCTCAATCATGAATAAGGAATCCCTGCATTCCTTAATTGAAAAACACCTCGACGGCTTACTGTCGAATCTTGAATTCAATGAACTTCAAGAAACCTTGAAAACAGATGCGGAAGCTCGCCGGGAATTTCGTCGTTATTTGAATCTCGACACGGCCCTCTATGATCAGATCGAAGGCGATCAACTGGTGAGTGGAAACATTTTGTGGCAATCGATGCAGCAGGGAAAACCTGTATCAAAAAGCTCCCAGAGGACTATTTTTCAGAGGATGGCCCTACCGATGGCAGCATCACTGGTGGCGGGGATTCTGGTGTGGTGGGTTCAGTCAGCTGCGAACAGACCTGCTGAAGAAACCATGCATCAAGGATTCGCCATTTTAACAAGAACGATCGATGCCGAATGGCATTCAGATGATTCCGAGCATCGCGAAGGCCAGGTTTTGCCTCCCGGACATTTACGATTAAAATCAGGCCTTGCCCAGGTGGAGTTCTTCAGTGGCGCCACGCTCATCTTGCAAGGTGAGACTGACCTCGAAATTATTTCAACCAGTGAAGCGCGATGCCTTTCTGGCAAGATACGAGCCCACGTCCCCCCCGCTGCCCGTGGTTTTGTGTTACGCACCCCTAAAGGTGATATTGTTGATCTTGGCACCGATTTCGCTGTTGATATCAGTGATGCCAAATCCCAAGTCCATGTCTTCGAAGGTGAAATCGAAGTTCATCAGAAAGAACAGAAAACCAAATCATTTAAGACCGGTCAGGGATTTGAGCTCGCCAGCCGCACCCCTACCAGCCAGGCTCCCGAACCCGGTTCTTTTGTTTCCGTAGCCAATCTCGACGGACGCTCTGATTTGTCCGGACGTTCACGTTTTGAAAAATGGCAAAGCTATTCCCAAAAGCTACGTAAGGATCCTCGATTGATTGCTTATTATACTTTTGATCAACCCCGCTCCTGGAACCGCACTTTGAAAAATGAAGCGCTAAGCGGCTCTGAATTAGATGGCGCAATCGTGGGAGCAAAAAAAGTCAATGGCCGATGGCCAGGCAGAAAGAATGCTCTGGAATTCAAACCCACCGGCAGTCGAACGCGGGTCTTCATCCCCGATAAATTTGCTTCCTTGTCTTTTGTTTGTTGGGCAAGAGTTGATAGCCTCGACCGACATTACAATGCACTGTTTTTATCTGACAGCTTTCAACCCGGTGAATTGCACTGGCAGATCAGAAACGATGGCAAGCTGATGCTCTCCATAATGCACGCCGCAGGAAAAAAAGGTGGTAATCGGACTTACTTTTCCCCCCCTATCTGGGATATGACCATGAGTGGACAATGGATTCATCTCGCCTCAGTCTATGATACCAAAACTCAAACCGTTGCGCACTACGTCAACGGCAAGTCAGTCAGTAATGAGAAAGTTATTCCAGAAAGACAAATCCAAACCACTAGAATTGGTGCAGGCGAAATCGGTAACTGGGGACTCCCCCTGCGTCCCGACGACCCTTGGTTTGCAATCCGCAACTTGAACGGTGCCATTGATGAATTTGCGATATTTTCCGCTGCTCTGGGCACTGAAGAAATCTACAAAATGTATCGAATAGGTAAGCCTAATTAATTTTTCCGATTACAGGATTCACATGAAATTTTCCACCCCCATTATCGCAGCTTGTTTTGTGTTTTCAGGCCTCTCACTGTCTGCCGCCGAAAAAAAGAGCGCATCGGCAAAGCCCGACAAAGGAGAACTCCTCTTTTCTTTGAAGGTAAAGCCCCTCATGAAGGACAAATGTTTTGCCTGCCACGGTGAAGATCCGGAAAAAATCAAAGGAGAACTCAACCTGCTGACCCTTGAGGATACGCTCAAGGGAGGCGAAACCTTCGGCGAGGAAGTTCTCATTCCGGGAAAGGCGAAAGAGAGCATGCTCTACCTGACATCTATCCGCGAAGAGCCTGATTTCGAAATGCCTCCCAAGGAAGCTGACATGCTAAGCGAGGAACAGACAGGAGTCATTCGTGACTGGATCAATGCGGGAGCACCCTGGCCGGATGATTCCCGAGTAGCCTGGGTCCAGGAAAACTACGCTGAAGGTGTGATCGTCAAAACCAGTGGAGGCCTTAGTGAAGACTGGACCGGGCGACGCTACAAAAAGGAGGACCTCTGGGCCTATCAGCCCTTAAAAAAACCAGTGCTTCCGGCCGGCACAAAAAAAGAACAGCACCCGGTCGATGCCTTCATTGATGCCGGGTTGAAAAAAATCGAACTCAAGCCCGCACCACGAGCCACTCCTCGGGAGTTAATTCGTCGGGCCACTTATGATCTCACCGGCTTGCCGCCGAATCCCAGTGAAATCGAAGCCTTTCTCACAGCGTATAAAAAAGACCCGAAAAAAACATGGTCTTCGCTGATTGACCGCCTGCTCGCTTCACCTCATTACGGCGAACAATGGGGACAACACTGGCTCGACGTGGTTCGTTATGCTGACAGTTCGGGATTCGCCAATGATTACGAACGGCCTAACACCTGGCGCTATCGGGACTACGTCATTCGTTCCTTCAATGACGACAAACCTTACGATCAATTTATTCGAGAACAAATCGCCGGTGATGAAATTGATGGCAGCAACCCTGAGATGCTCATTGCTACCGGATTTCTTCGCATGGGTCCCTGGGAACACACCGGAATGTCGGTTGCGAAGATCACCCGCCAACAGTTTCTCGATGACATAACAGACTCAGTCGGGCAGGTGTTTCTCGCGCACGCTCTGCAGTGCGCCCGCTGTCATGACCACAAATTCGACCCGATTCCGACGCGTGACTATTACGCGATGCAGGCCTGCTTTTCGACCACTCAGTTCGGAGATAGAGAAGCGGCTTGGATACCCGGGGAAAATCTTGCCGGAATGGATGGGGATAAGCGCTATCACCAGCTTCGCAGTGATACGAACGAGGCAATGCTAAAAAAAATCCAATTAAAGTTGGCAAAAAATCAGCAACGCTGGTTTGACGAACGAAACCTTCCTTACAAAACCCGCAAGGAGGCCCTCAAAGCAAAAGCCCCAAAAAAGGACATACCTTCCAATAGACTGGGCTTCACTCCCAATGATTTTGGCCGGGAGAGAATTGGCCGTAAACACCAGAATCGTTTCAAGTGGGAATTCGATCGTTACCAGCCTATTGCCTTTTCAGTCTATAGCGGAAAAACAATCAATCCCAAGGGATTCCAATACGGTCGTGCGAACATGCCGGGCAATCCGATGGGCAAAGGATCTCTGGAGAAGACCTCTATCCTTGGTGGCGGCAGTGTATTCTCCCCCACCATCCCTGTCGACCCAGGTGTCATTAGTGCCACGCCAGGAAGCGAAAAAGCGAATATTCCCAAGCAATATCAAGGACGACGCAAGGCTCTTGCTGATTGGATTGCCACACCGGAAAACGTACTCACTTCCCGCGTCATCGCCAATCGCATATGGGCCAATCATTTCGGGCAGGGAATCGCAGGCAACCCGAATAATTTTGGGGCGACAGGTAAAAAACCCACCCACCCCGAACTACTTGACTGGTTGGCGGTAAATTTCAGCAACAACAAATGGTCTTTTAAGAAGTTTCATCGTCTGATCATGACGTCGGAAACCTATCAGCGCTCATCTTCATATCCTGATCCGGAATCCCTGAAAAAACTCGATCCCGCTCACAGCAGTTTTGCGTCATTTATTCCACGGCGCCTGAGTGCGGAAGAATTGCGTGATGCCATGCTTGCCTGCTCTGGAGAACTCAATCCTGTACTGGGCGGAATTCCTGCCCGACCGGATATGAATCTGGAAGCAGCGCTACAGCCACGCATGATCATGGGAACTTTTGCTCCTGCTTACGTCCCTCACCCCAAGCCAGAGCAACGAAATCGTCGCAGTGTCTACACCCATAAAACACGTGGACAACGTGATCCCTTTCTCGACACATTCAACAAGCCTGGTTCTGAAACATCATGCGAAATGCGGGCAACATCCACAGTCACCCCCCAGGTGTTTGCACTTTTTAACGGTGAGGAAAGCTACGACCGTTCTCTCGCCCTGGCTGACAAGGTGATGAAGGAAAAACTCACCCGGGAAAAATCAATCGCGCGTATTTTTCAGTTATGCTTCGGGCGCAACCCAAATCCAGAAGAGCAAAGCTCCTGCCAGAATCACTGGGACGAACTCGAGAAAATGCAGAACGCCTCAAAACCTGAACCACGGATTTTCCCTACCGAAGTGATTCGTCAGGCTCCTGAAGAAAACACAGGAGAAAATTTTACCTTCACCGAAATCCTGCACACTTATAAAGATTACATTCCAGACCTTCAACCGCATCAAGTCGATGCCAGAACAAGAGGACTTGCCGATCTTTGTCTCATTCTTTTTAACAGCAACGAGTTTGTTTATCTCTATTGATGCGCCTGTTGCCAAAAAAAAACGCAGACCATGAAACCACCCTTCTCATCACATAATAACTCCCACTTGAATCGCCGTGATTTTCTCTACGGGCTCAATGCCAGCATCGGAGCAGTTGCTTTGAATGCCCTGCTTTCCGAGAATCTGGGTGCCGCAGGAGTAAAGCCGATTGGCGCCCACTTCCCCAAGGCCAAAGCCAAACACTGCATCTTCCTGATGATGGAAGGTGGCCCGTCTCATATCGACACCTTTGACCCGAAGCCACGCTTGCAGGATCTGCACCTTAAGGAATTTCAACGCAATGACGAAATGGTGTCTGCGATGGCCAGCGGGAAACGTTATTACGTTAAGAGCCCCTTCGAATTCCAGAAAGCCGGAAAATCGGGTGCAGATATGAATGTGCTCTGGGAGCAACTCGCCGATGTCGCGGACGACCTCTGTTTTTATCGTGGATGCCAGGTGGATTCCGTCAATCATCCCACCGCCATGTATCAGGCCAATACGGGCAATCGTTTCGGTGGTGATCCCGCCATCGGGTCATGGGTAAATTACGGTCTTGGATCCGAAAACCAGGACTTGCCTGGATTCATCGTATTGCCTGAGCTGGCTCATCCCCAGGGAGGCCCTGCCAACTGGGCCAACGGTTACCTTCCAGCTGACTTTCAGGGAACCCCCTTACGTCCCGAGGGTTCTCCAATTCTGGATTTAAAACCACCCGCAGGTGTCACGACCTCACGTCAGCGCAAGAATTTGGATCTACTGAATGTGCTCAACACGAAACACGCAGAGGCTCATCCCGAACATGAAGAGCTCAAAGCTCGCATGACCAGTTACGAGCTCGCTTTCCGTATGCAAATGCAGGTGCCGGGCATCCTTGATATCGATAAGGAACCACAGAAAATCCGTGACCTTTATGGCGTGGACAAAGAGCCCACCAACTCCTTTGGGCGCAAGTGTCTACTCGCACGCAAGCTGGTTGAAAAAGGGGTTCGTTTTGTTCAGCTCTATGCCGGCACTTGGGATTCCCATGACTACATCGAAAAAGCTCATGGCAGTCTGATCCCGGCAGTCGATCGCCCCATCGCGGCACTCATCAAGGATCTCAAAGAGCGCGGCCTGCTTGATGATACTCTCATCGTCTGGATGGGCGAATTCGGAAGAACTCCCGACAACGGCGTGCGTGGAGGTGATACCAGATACGGACGTGATCACAATCCCAAAGCAATGACCGTGTGGATGGCTGGCGGCGGAGTTAAGGCCGGTCACACTATTGGAGCTACTGATGAAATCGGAGGGGAAGCGGTGGATGGCGTTCACCACATCCGGGACTTCCACATCACCTTGCTCAAGCTTCTCGGTCTGGATGACAACAAGCTGACTTTCTATCACGCGGGTCGCTTCAAGCAACTTTCCCAGTTTGGCGGCACGCCTATCGACGAGTTGATTGCGTGAACGGATTGCTCGATTGCTCACCCATCTTCCAGACGGTAACCCACTCCGTGTACTGTTTTAAGAAACCTGGGTGAAGCTCCGGAATCACCAATTTTGCGCCGCAATTGTGCGACACACTGATCCAGTGTTCGAGTCGTGCCAAAATAACGAATCCCCCACACTGCATCCAGAATCCTGTCCCGGCTCATCACCACACCGCGATGTTCATCGAAAAACTTCAACAGCTCCATTTCTTTCGGCGTCAATCGCTCCGACTGACCATCGCGGGAAATCTCGTATTTCCCTTCATCGATCACAGCCACACCCACTTGGAATGTTGTCGCTTCTTCATCACCAGTCCGATCGCCTCCACTTGTTTCCAGGCGTTCACACCGGCGCAGCAAAGCCCTGACTCTCGCCACCAGTTCCTGAACCCCAAAGGGCTTGGTTACATAATCATCAGCCCCTGAATCGAGGCCCACCACCTTGTCGATTTCCTGCCCCTTGGCCGTTAGCATCAGGATGGGAATTCGGCACTTGCGTTCACGTAAAGCTTTGCAAATTTCATAGCCGTTTTTTCCCGGCAACATCACATCGAGAATAATCAGATCGGGCAGCTCCCTGCCAATCAACTCTTCCGCTTCATCGCCTCTTTCACAGGAGGCCGTCTCGAATCCCTCTCCTGCAAACACTTCCTGCAAGCCGAATCGAATACTGGCATCATCTTCAACAACTACAATTTTGACTCCACTCTTCATAATTAGGATTTCCTGCAAACGGGCAAACTGAGCACAAAACAACTGCCTCCCTTTTTCCGACTGCGATACAACAAATCACCATCATGCGCTCTGGCCAATTGACGCGCGAGAGACAAACCCAGGCCCGAGCCTTCAATGCCACTGGCCAGGGAATCATCCACGCGATAGAATTTTTCAAAAATCCTGGCCGAGTCCCGGCGACTGATGCCCTTTCCCCGGTCCTTCACACGAATCTCGACCACCGCCTCTTCATCAAGCGCTTTGATTTCCACATCAATTACCGGGGAACTGCCACCGTATTTTTCTGCATTCGAAAGCAGGTTCAAAATGATTTGTGAAAGAGCGTCTTTATCACCTTTAACCAAAGTGGCATTGCCCTCGCTTCGATCCTGAATGCTCAGTTTAGCTCCGTCCGCTTCCAGTCGGTGACGGTAATTTTCCACGGTCTCCTTGATCAATGCCGCAACATCCAACTCTTCAAAATCATAACGCTTCCCGCCCCTCTCCAATCGGGAAAAATCCAGCAATTGATTGATCAATCGAGTAAGCCGCCCCGTTTCATTATCGATGATCCCCGCATATTCCACCCTCTTGTCATCGTCTACATTCCCGGTTTTCCCCAGCAGTTCGGAAAACATCCGAATGGATGTCAGCGGTGTTTTTAATTCATGGCTCACGTTGCTGACAAAATCCGTCTTCTGCCGGGCCAAGTACATCTCTCTACCGGTTTCTTTAATAATCAGCCACCCCCCAATGCCAATCGCCACTATCAAAAACCCCACCAGCAATAGAATGGTCAAATGCAGGCTGCGTGCTGACCGGGCCAGTTCAGTTGGGTTGACCAGGTAAGCGGCAACCATCCACCGTGGAAGAATCGATCCCACCTCACTGTTGACCAGACTCTTTGCCCAATCACTGTGAAAACTCTGTTTATTTTTCCCAACCAACTGCCCTCTTTCATCCAACAGAGCCAGGCAGAACGCTTCACTGTCCGAAAAATCCACACCGGTAATGATTCCCTGTAACTCTCTACGAATTTCATTCAAATCCAGCTCAACCCAGAAAATTTTTGATTTCAATACCTCGGGACGATACCAAAGATACAAGTGCAGCCCATCATCCAGAAATCGGCCCAGGGCACCTTCCCTTTCCTGACCAATCACTTCCTGCATCACGCCCGAATCGACCGCAGGGTTGGCAGAATGATCCGGGCTCCGTGCCAGGGTCACTGCCATTTCTGGATCATCTCCCACCGTCTGCTTCATCAAGTCATTTGCTTCGATTTCAGACTCCATTTTTGAGCTCCGGCCCCTTTCAGACAAACCAATCTCCCCGCGGACATGGTTAGAGGCTTTTTCATCAGCAGCGACTGACTGCATTTTGCCAGCACTCATCGCTTCAATTCCATCCTTTTTGTCGCGACTCTGCTGTGGAC
>DAOUQC010000048.1 GCA_030625775.1 Verrucomicrobiota bacterium | reverse complement strand
GAGATACGTGACGAAAAAGGCAAAGCCATCCCTGGATATTCAGCAGCCGATAACGATGAAGTTTTCGGTGACGCCATCGAGCGCCCGGTTTACTGGAAAAACAAAGGCAGCGATGTCTCCGCCTTAGCCGGAAAAACCGTCCGCCTCCACTTCACCCTGCGCGACGCCGATCTCTATGCCTTCCAGTTTGAGTGAAAAGGGCCAACTACTTTGGCTCCTCCATCATTAGTTCCTCGATCACTCTGGCCACTTCAGCAGGCGCCTGTTTTTCTTTCAGAATGAGATGGCGCCCGGAGTGGTTTTTTTGCCAATGATTCGTTCCGTCAGCATCAATCGTACATACCCCTCTTTCTGTATCCCACATCTCCTTTAACCCTCCATCGATACCCCGCACTCCATACAACACCGCTGTCTGATCCCAACTTTTATGCGGCCGGATCCCATTATACAACTGATAGGCCCGGCGTACCGGACTCGATTCAGGCGCTTCTTTTAACTTCCCTCCCGTCAATATTTTCACTCCAATCTCAAAGCCACTGAAAATAATCGGCGTCGGCCACTCCTTCACCGCATACACAGCGGCACTCGCATGATGCCAGATGTTTGCTTCTTTCCCCTGTGGAAATTTTGCCCCCATACACACCCAGGCTTTGATCTTTCTACTCACTAGTTCCTTGCCGTTTAGGGGACTGATTTCGTCAGCAGGTGTTTTTAATAATTCACTCATATTCGACAACTGCCCGACTGAAATCATGACCACACTTCCGTCAGCCTGCCCTGCCAGAACCTTGCGATACAAAAGGGCGGCTGACGGCGCTTCATCTGCGGATTTGAGCTTATGAGGAAACTCCTCAGCAATCTGTCGATTGTATTTTGAGTCCCGCAAAAATCCTTCCCCCTTATTCACCCCAATTCCAATGTCAGGCATGCCAAACCAGGTATTGAGAGCATTCAAACACTGCACACTCTCGGACCCTTTTGAGCACACGCCCATCGCAAGAATTTTTGCCTCCCCCCGATTCACAAGCGCAACAAGTGTGGCTACAGATCCCACATCATCCACATCACCCATGATGTCCGTATCAAAAATTACTGCCACCGGTTCATTTGCAGCAGCAGCCCCTATGTACGCCAACAGCAACAAGCCAATTAAAATTTTCCCAATATTCATCATAAATATATTTTTTCTTTTTTATCTTCGTGTGATCACTTCTGCCCCTGAAACCTCACCTCCCGCGTCGATTTTTCCTTCCCGGTCGGCTTCGTCAATGTCTCATACAACTCAGGCCGCCGGCTTTGTATCCAGCGCTCACCCGTACTCATCTCCCTGAGCTCCGGATCCAGATCGGCCACCACCAGCTCATCCCTTGCCGCCCAGGTTTCCGACAACGTATCTCCATAGGGATCCAGTATCATTGCATTGCCGGTACGCACCTCATCGTCATCCCGACCCACACCATTTGAAAAAATCAGGAACATGCCATTGTCATGCGCACGCGCCGGCAGCCAACGCCGCAACCACTCCCTACCCTTCGCCCCCTTGAACTCTGCTTCAATAGCCTGCGGGTCCTTCTCCCGATTCTCCCACAAGTCAACATCGATTGTGCCCATGCATTTTGGACTTGGTGAATTGCACCCTCCCGTCTGATGCGGTGACAACAAAATTTCCGCTCCCATCAGTGCATTCATCCGGGCGTTCTCGCCGATGTTATTGTCGTAACAAATCAGCACCCCCACCCGTGCTCCCTGCGGAATATCAAAAACCGTGTATTCATCGCCCGAGGCCATGTGCTCGCTGATGAAGGTATGCAGCTTCCGGTGACAGGCAAAGTCCCCGTCCGGCATCGCCACCACAAAAGAATTGTACAGCTCCCCGTCTTCCGCCGCCTCGATAATCCCCGCCCCGATCGACATACCCGTTTCCTTAGACCAGGCCAACAACTGTTGGGTCGTTTCTCCATCCGGCACTGCCTCGCTCAAGTCCGCCACCCCCTCTCTCGAAAGATTTCTCACATGCCAGTAACCCGAAACACACATCTCTGGGAAAACCAAAAGATCTACTCCCTTCCCGGCCGCCTCCGTGACAAAATCCCCCATCCGCTTCAGATTATAGGTCTTATCCCCCGGCGCATGATTGAACTGTACCGAACCCGCTCGAATTTTTTTCATGTCCTTAATTATATGACAAGCGACGAACAACCGGGCCGGTCATACCTGTTATCGTTAACCTCCTATTCTTCGCTCTTGTTATTCGCATCTATTCGCAGTTCTCCTCACTTCACTTTCCGCGATTGATGCGTCCCCCGGCGCACCCCTTCGGGGGTATCCCAGCTTACACAGGGCTGTCTATTTAACTCTTTTCGATTCATACCGCTTCCGCATCGCCTCGACATCCAGTGGCTCGTTCTTCTTCCGATTCCACCACTCGGCTGCACGTTTCGGATCCGCCTTCGGATTCACCGTAGGCATCCTCGCTCCCACATCCTTCCGCCACTGGGCTAATTGCATCTGTAGCTTCGCTACTTTTTCAGGATATTTGGATGCCAGATTATTTTTCTCTCCAATATCATCCTTCAGATTATAAAGCTCTAGCCCTTCGTCACCAAAAAACTCCACCAGCTTCCAGTCCCCCGCTCTGATTGCTCCTCCAGGAATGGAATGATGATAATGCGGGTAGTGAAAATAGATTGCATCCCGCTTGATCGAAGTATCCGGCTTTTTTAGAATCCCCACCAAGCTCGAGCCATCGATAGCCTGGGCTGGTAATTTAGCTCCCGTCATCTCACTGAAAGTCGGCAGCAAGTCTGCTGTTGTCGTGGGTTCATGACTGACCGTTCCAGGTTTCACTACCCCTGGCCAGCGCACAATCAAGGGCGAGCGAATCCCGCCTTCATACAAAGTGCCCTTTTCATCCCGCAGAGGAGTGTTACTCGATACCACTTCTCCAACACCAGTATAAATCTTACCAAGCCCTCCATTATCAGAGGCAAAAACAACGATGGTATCTTTTTCGAGGTTGAGTTCTTTCAATTTATCCAGGATGCGCCCGACACTACTATCCAGATCTTCCGTCATCGCCGCATAACGTGGATTGTTAACTCCCACTGATGGCTTCTCCTTCTTTTCATATTTGGCAATCGTTGCTTCACGAGCTTCCAGCGGAATGTGAACCGCATAGTGTGAAACGGTCAGAAAAAAAGGCTTGTCCTTGTTCTGTTCAATAAACCAGATGCCCGCATCCGTAAGAGAATCGATTTTCTTGGGCCCGCGGTCCTTAGTCGGCCTCCACTTTGCAAACGCTTTCCCCAGTTCCCGTTCCGTGACCTGGTAGCCATGTTGGTTCGGCTGATGAGCCTTATCGTTTCCCAAATGCCATTTACCAAAATAACCGGTTGCATACCCCGCCGCCGCCAATACATCGCCCGGAGTCTTCACCCCGTCCTTCAAGTGATGATCGATCTCCGGCACAATCAACTTCTCAAAAGGCCGCCAGTGTCCCGGGATAAAATCCGTGATCCCCGTGCGTCCCGAATATTGCCCCGTCTGAATCGTTGAGCGTGTGGACGAGCAAACCGGAGTGGCTGCATAAAAATCGGTGAACTTGATCCCTTCGCTTGCTAGTTGATCAATCACCGGGGTCTCATTATACTTGTTTCCATAACAGCTGAGATCCGGCCAGCCCATGTCGTCGGCAAGGATAAAAACGATGTTTGGTTTTTCCTGCGCCTGCCCCCAGGTGGTCAGCAATCCACAAAGGCCAAAAAACAATCCTGCAATTTTTATTTTATTGTGCGTCATTCTACTCTGAACCTAACAATGGACAAAAATGCATCAACCCCAAATTCACCTCAAGTAGCATGGGCAGGATGCCCATGAATAGCCAGTCCGGCCCTTATTTCACATTCACTGCCTGCAAATCCCATGCCAATCGCTAGAAATCTCCCGACATGACCCGCTACCATCACAAGGCCGACCATCAGGATGAAGCAGATAAAAACGCCTGCTCATCCTGCAACTGCGACCCCACGGACCTCCAATCATCACCCTCACAGACTGAACCCGACATCAACGCCCCTTCGACCACCCTCCTGACCGTAGAAGGCGTGGACTGTCCGGACGAAGCCAAACTGATCCGCAAGGCACTGGAACCCATTCAAGGAGTCAGGCAAGTGGATGTGAATGTCTTGACCGGCCGGGTCACCATCGGCCACGAAACTCAAATCAATGCGCTTACCCTGATCACCGCCATCGACAAAACCGGACTCAAAGCGTCCATCTACCAACAACGAAGCCCCTCAGCCTCAACAGACGAAACTTCCACAGCACAGAAACAACGTCTCATCGCCGTCATCATTTCTGCAGTCGCCTGCGGACTGGGACTGCTGCTCGGCTGGCAAAAGCTGGCACCGCCATCCCTCACGACTCCGATATTTGTCATCGCCATTATTTCCGGCGGCTGGTTCATCTACCCCAAAGCACTGGCGGCCCTGGGCAGGTTCCAGGCCGACATGAACCTGCTGATGACCATCGCCGTCATCGGAGCGGCCTTCATCGGCGAGTGGTCAGAAAGCGCCATGGTGGTGGTGCTTTTTTCCATCTCCGAACTACTCGAATCCTACAGTGTCTCGCGAGCCCGGCGGGCGATTCAATCCCTACTCGATCTCACCCCCAAACTTGCTCTGGTGCAAAACGGCAACGATGACTTCGAAGAAGTACCTGTTGAATCTGTTGATAGCAATGCCGTCATCGCTATCAAATCCGGCGCCCGGGTTCCACTCGATGGTGAAGTCATCGAAGGTGAGTCCTATATCAACCAGGCACCGATCACCGGCGAGTCGATGCCGGTCTCCAAAAAAACCGGTGACAGCGTATTCGCCGGCACGGTCAACGGAGATGGTTCACTCCTCGTTCGTGTCACCAAGGCTTACGCAGACACCATGCTGGCGCGAATGATTTACCTGATCGAAGAAGCCCAAACGCAAAAGGCACCGTCACAGAAATTTGTTGATCAATTTGCCAAATACTACACCCCCATCGTGATGATCGTGGCGCTGTTGGTTTTCCTCTTACCTCCGCTGATTGCCAATCAGGAATGGGGCGTCTGGTTTTATCGATCACTGGTGCTCTTGGTCATCGCCTGCCCTTGCGCTCTGGTCATTTCCACCCCGGTCAGCATCGTCTCCGGCCTCACCCTGCTGGCGCGGCGCGGCGTTCTGGTCAAAGGAGGCGTCAGCCTGGAAGCAGTCGCCCGCCTGCGTGCGCTGGCCTTGGACAAAACCGGAACGATCACCGAGGGCAAACCCGCTGTGCAAAACATCGTTCCTCTGAACGGCAGTAGCAAAGAAGAGGTCCTGCGTATCGCCGCCGCTATCGATACGCATTCCGATCATCCGATTGCCCGGGCGATTATAGAATACGCAGATCAAAAAAACATCGACTACCCGCGCAGCGAAAATTACCAGACCAAGCAGGGGCGCGGTGCCCAGGGCAGCATTGATTCACATTCCTATCTGGTCGGCAATCACCGCTTTGTCCACGACCTCGGTATTTGTTCCAAACAAACTGAAAAGATTCTGGCGGACATAGAAAACGAAGGCCTGTCCATCGTTGTCGTTGCGCATCAACCCCACGATGACTGCAAGGGAGAAATCATTGGCATCCTCTCAGTCGGTGACAAAATCCGCGACAATGCCAAAGCCGCCATCGAAGCGATCCGAGATTCAGGAATCAGCAATATCGTCATGCTCAGCGGTGACAACCAGCGCGCCGCTGAGGTCATTGCCAGACAAGTCGGCATTGATCAGGCAAAGGGCGACCTGCTGCCCGAAGACAAAATCGATGCGATCCACGAACTACTGAAAAGCGACACCTACGTCGCCATGATCGGAGACGGTATCAACGACGCACCCGCCATGGCCACCGCAACGCTTGGCATTTCCATGGGCGCCGCCGGCACCGATACCGCTATCGAAGCCTCCGACATCACCCTGATGCAGGATGATCTGGAAAAAGTCGCTGAAACGATCCATCTCGGACGCCGCACTCTCAGTATTATTCGTTTTAACATCGCCTTCGCCCTCGGCATCAAAGCCGCATTTCTCATTCTGGCGATCCTGGGAGAAGCCTCCCTATGGATGGCCATCCTCGCCGATACCGGAGCCACCCTGCTGGTCATCATGAACTCACTGCGACTTTTAATACACTCGAGTGAATAATTCGGCACGAAGTTAACCAATATCAAACTCACCTCAAGCACTTGGCTCAGCCAGGCACCAAGAAGTAGCCCTTTGTCCCACCACCGACTAGCATAGGATCAATGCGTTCATCAAGAGTAGCTAACTGAGCCCCATGATGTATCGACAGAGCAAGCAAGTATTGGTCAGTGAGGTACTTTGACGCCGAGAGTGTTGGAAAAGTATTTTCATCTGCCAAGCTCAGGTCGTCAGCCCAAAATTGATGACCCGGTGTATCGATGAGTACGCGCAAGACCGCACGCGCATCCTCTGTCCCGCCATCAAAATTCATATAGGCACTTTGACCAACGATTCGAATAAATCCATTCTCCGTAATCGGGCAAGTCGACCAGGCGTCTCGTTGTAATGAAAGAAACCAGTCCTGAGACCTCTGATGATGAATATGTTCCGAGTCGCACAATGCAATCAAAACGTTGATGTCCAGCAAATGCATGAAATCAAATTCCAAGATCCTCCATCATTTCGTAAACCATCTCACTAGTTACCCGCTTTATTCGGAGACCTTATCCGGAGCCTTATAGTTGCCCCCCAACCTCATGCGATGATTTTTTTGATCGGCTCGCCGAAGTCGCGGTCGAGGCGCTTTCTACCGGGCACTTCCATGCGCCGGGGATCCAAACCCAGTTGATGCAAAACCGTGGCGTGGATATCTGTCACATAGTGTCGTTCTTCGGTAGCGTGAAAACCCAGTTCATCCGTCGCTCCATCCACATAACCTTTTTTCAATCCGCCACCGGCCATCACCACAGAAAATCCATGCGGATGATGATCTCGACCCGTGATCGCCGAGCCCTTGGCTCCCTGTCCTCCAGGCGTGCGGCCAAACTCCGAACCCCATACGATCATAGTGTCATCCAGCAGCCCACGTTGTTTGAGATCCTTGATCAATCCTGCCACTGGTTGATCCACTTCTTTCGACAAAGTGCCATGAAGCCGCTTGATGTCGCGATGGGAATCCCAGGCACCTGCGTTGCCGCGGTAGCCATGGAATATCTGTATAAAACGCACCCCGCGCTCGACCATCCGACGTGCGGCCAGACATTTCTCACCAAAGGCTTTGGTTTCCTTGGCATCGATCCCATACAACTTGCGGATGTGTTCAGGTTCCTTGCCGAGATCCATCACCTCCGGCACCGATGACTGCATTTCAAAAGCCAGTTCGTAACTCTTGATGCGCGCGCGAAGTTTTTTGTCATTCGGGTAATCAATGCCCGAAATCCGATTGAGTTGCCCGAGCAAACCGAAGTTCTCCCGCTGTTCCTGCAAAGTCGCTTTCACATCATCGGGTTGCACAAAGGAAATCGGATTCCTGGGATCCACCTTCAAACGCACACCCGCATACTCCGGTCCGAGGTATGCAGATCCATGTGTCCAGGCCGCACCACAACAGTCGGCACTCGGATTACCCAGCACCACAAACTCCGGCAGGTTCTCATTCAGCGTTCCCAAACCATAACTCGCCCACGACCCGATCGTCGGAAACGCGCCCTCGGTGATCTTACGCCCGGTGTGAAATGTGAGTTGCGCCCCGTGATTGTTATCAATCGTCCACATGCCGCGTAGCACAGAGATATCATCGGCACAGGAACCCATGTGCGGAAACCAGTCACTGACTTCGAGACCACTTTTCCCGTAACGTTTGTAACCCGTTTGCAAAGGAAGAATTTTTTGCAAAACCTCACGCTTCTGTTTTTTGGGATCAAGCAGGATTTTATTGATCGCATCCTTGTTCAGTATGCGATCAGCGTAAGGAGTTTCGCTGATTGATTTTCCAACATAAGTGTTCAAGGCCGGTTTGGGATCAAAGCTCTCCAAGTGACTGACTCCACCAATATTAAAAATCCAGATCACCGATTTCGCTTTGGCTGGAAAATAGGGTTTGCCGGTCGGTGGCGCCCAGCCTTTGGCCGCCTGAGCCTCCCCTCCCTTAAACATCATCGCTGACAGCGCCATACCAGTGAATCCCATTCCGGTATCACCCAAAAAAGTCCGCCGGTTCATTCCCCCTCCGTTTCCAATATTCATCATCAATCCAATGTTCAACTAGCGCACCGTCACAAAATCATTGTGATTCAGCAATACGGCAACCAGACGTTCTTTTTTTCGCACGATGTCGCCACTTTCCAAAAATTTCAGGCATAGCTTTTTTTCTTCCGCTTTGGGAGATTTTCCCAACACGGTTAAAAAGGCCTGCTCTACAAAATCCGCCAAGTCCGCACCTGTCTGACCGTTCACTCGTTCCGAAATGCCGTGCGCTGCCAGATTGGTCAGCTTGCTGTTCGCCATTGCCAGTGCCTGGTGCGGTTGCACGCTCTCCTCCCGCATATAACATTCACTGACTTTAGGCCCGTCGAAAATCTGCACAAATTCGACCAGCTTTTCACGCCCATGCCGCAGGTAAATACTGCGCCGCTGGGATTCCTGTGCCGTGGTGTGATCGATGTCAGGCCCACCCATCGTCGGATCCATTCGACCAGCAATCCATAACAGATTGTCGCGCACAATCTCGCCCTCCATCCGGCGAGAAGGCATGTGCCAGAGATAGATATTATCCGGATCGATGGCAAAATTATTTTTCTCCGGTGTGCTGCTCATGCGATAGGCCGCACTGGTCACGATCAGACGATGCATCTCCTTCATGCTCCAGCCACGACTCATGAACTCCGCTGCCAACCAGTCCAGCAGTGCCGGATGCGTTGGCTCACGCCCGTTGGCACCGAACTCGGCAACCGTCGGCACAATGGCCTGACCAAAATGCCGCAACCAGATATGATTCATCGCCACCCGCGCTGTCAGCGGATTGGCCTCACTACCCAACCATTTGGCAAATGCCAGTCGGCGTCCGGTGCTGGTCGCGGGATAGTTCAAGCCCTCCCTGACTTTGTATTTCTCCGTGACAGGCTTTTTGTTCATCTTCTCCGCAGCCACCACTGCCTTCTTGGCATCCTCGATTTTCTTACCTGCCGCTTTCATCGCCTTGCTGGCACTGGCCATGCTCTTGTTATCCTTTCCGCTCTTTGCTTTGCTCATGCGATTAGCAGCCACCACTTTTTCACTTTCGCCAAGCGCCAGCTTGGCCTTCGCCTCGGTGAGCACCAGTTGCTGTTGAATCTTCGCTGTCGCAGCTGCCACCTTTTTCCATTCCGCGCTGCCCTTCTTGCCCTTGTCCTCCATCGACTCCACCTTGAACAAGGATACCAAGGCATTTTGTTTGCTTTGTGCCGCCAGTAATTTCAATTCGGCTGCTTTTACTTTGGCCCTATCATCAGATGAATCCTTTTTCACCTTCGCCAGCGCCGCTTTTGCCTTCGCTACTTCATCCTGCTCGGCATCCATCATGCCCTTCTTCACGAAATCCCGTTTCGAGGGCTGATAGGCCAGACGCGGCAACTTCACAGACACAGCTTTGTAATCTCCCCCCAGCGCCTTCGGAACTCCGGGCAGCATGACCTTGTCCTTCACCGGGAAACGTTCGTCACCTCGCGCCAATAGATAAGTTTTCGCCGCGACTGTCTGGTCAAATGCTCTCGGCATCCCCATTTTTTTGGTATCCAGTTCGCCAGGCACATGATCGGTGCGCACATGGTACGGCTCGAAAATCGCCCGCATTTCATAATAGGCCTCCTGCGGAATCGGATCGTATTTGTGATCGTGACAACGTACACAACCCATCGACACGCCGAGGAAAGCCTGCGAAGTGTGCGACACCACATTGTCCAGCCAGACGTCACGACTGCCTCCATGAAAATTTCGCACCAAATAACCAGTCGCACGCAAGGCCTCTTCATCCTCGGGAGCGGCCTCGTCGGCTGCGAGCATTTCAACAATCATCCGGTCGTAACTCTTGTCTTCATTCAAAGCCTCAACGATCCAGTCGCGCCAACGCCAGATATGCGGCTGACTAAAACGAACCGCCTTTTTGTATCCTCCCCAGTCCGCGTAACGCCAGATGTCCATCCAGTGCCGCCCCCAGCGCTCGCCATAAGCAGAGCTCTGCAACAAATGATCGACCACCTTCTCGTGTGCGTTTGCCGACTCGTCCGCCAAAAAAGCCCTCACTTCTTCAGGCGTCGGTGCCAAGCCAATCAGATCCAGATGCACTCTGCGCAGCCACACTTCTTTAGGTGCTTCAGTCCTCGGACTCAGGCCCCGCACTTCCTGTTCGGCCACCAGGAAAGCATCGATCTCATTTCGCACCCATTGCTGATGCTCGGGTTTCACTTCAGGAACCGCCGGACGCTTCACGGCCTCAAACGGATGCCAGGGGTAACGGTCTAAATATTTTGCAAACAACTGAGCACGCTCACCAATTTGCGTTTTCTCTTTTGCATCGGGAAAATCTTCCGCATCGCCCGGCTTACGCCCCATCAGAATTTCATCGAGGTTACTGACGCCGTCTCCATCCGCATCTTCTTTAGCAACGAAGATCAGACGCTCACCAATCGATGCCCGCTTGCCCTCCTTCTTCCACACCTCTTTCACCGCACGCAATTGCTCACCAAAAACATTGTGAGGAAAATCCTCCAGCGTATGTGCCCCTTCTGCAGCTTCGGCATGCACATGACAAGTCGCGCAGCTATCCAGTTGCACATCAAACAGCGGCCCCATATGCCTTTCGAAGGCCTTCTTGTTTGCTGGAGTTGCATGTCCCTGGGGAATAGCCAATGCAGCAAACAATACAAGCCCCACAGGAGAGATCTTAAATACGCTCGAATTAATTGTGAGTTTCAACACAGGCAGGGTGGGTTTGAGGATCAGAAAACAGGTGGAACAGCCATGCACTTTTCCAGAGCTGTTCCCCCGATCCTAATTTTTGACAAAAGAAGTCATATTCTGCTCAAAAGCCACTGGTTTTCCCTTGCTTCCACTATGGAGAAGCGTATCGAAGTCCAGTTCCCTATCCTTCCAGCTCCTGCCATGTCTGCAAAACCCTCAAAAACCACGACCCCTGATCCCCTCTTAGAAAAATCTTCCCTCTATCAAGAATTCCTCGCCGAGCGCGAAGAGATCATGCGCCACAAATGGCTCAAAAGTGAAGAAGTCGGTCACGACATTGGATTTGACGCCACCCTGCTTGACTGGGTGATGAACTACCGCACCAAGTGGCGGCAGGGACGGCAATCATCCTGATACTCAATTCCCTGGGCTGAAACCATTTTTGCGCTACAGTGATGAAGTAGATTATTCCCTGTAAAAATGAAAACGCTATTCCGTTGGATTTTAAGACTTGGTTGCGTCGGTCTGATCATTCTTCTTTCCCTGTGGTTTCTCAAAGTGAAATCAGATCGCAGCTTTTACACTGCCTATGATTCTGATGCCCCTCTGAATGCCCGAACTCTATCCCAGCACACTCAAGAAGAGCTGCGGTCACAGGAAGTAATTTTTGAAGGAGTTGATGGCATGCCGGTGCCCCTGATCTCATTTTATCCAGTCAAACAAGCTAACACCCCTTTACCTTGCGTAATTTTTTTGCATGGCATCGGCCAGAGCAAATCCTTCCTCGAAATAATCGCCCCCTATTTCACCAAGCATGGCTACGCCATCGTCTGCTTCGATCAGTACACCCGTGGCGAAAGACGACTTGCCGCTGGTACCAACCCTATATCCAAGGGACTGGCCATCCGGCGCCGGGCCGCCCTGACCGTGATGGAAACTCGGCGGCTGGTTGATTATTTGCAAAGCAATGCAGAAATCTCTTCTGAACGCATCTATCTGGTGGGGGCCAGTTTCGGAGCCATGATGGGAACCATCGTCGCAGCACAGGAACCGAGGGTATCAGCCACTGCGCTGATCTACGGAGGAGGCGGCTGGAGCCACTTCGGTGATAGCAAAATCATCCGGGAAGAGCTCGGTAATTGGACCTCAAAAGCCGTCACTGGAGCGGCCTTCCTGATGGCACCTGCCGACCCGCTGCTCTTCGCGGGGAAACTCACTTCCCGCCCTCTGCTTATTCAAAACGGAACCCGGGACAGCATCATTCCCCAAGCCGCCGCAGAAGCCCTCATTGAAACCGCCGGCAAACAGGCGGAAGTGATCTGGTACGATTCCGATCACGTCGGGCTCGACAAAAAACATGTCAAAGTCGTGCTCAATGACGTGTTGTCTTGGCTGGATCGAGTGGATCGATAAATTTTGAGACGATAGTAATCAAAAGACTTATCGAAGTCACGACCTAAACATGAGTCTGAATGAAAGCGACGAGCTTACGATGTGGAATTGGAATTGTTGTAGGACAGATTTCCATATCTGTCGAGTGAGACTTACGCTTCACCAGGCAGATATGGAACCGAAGATAGACGGAGTCAAATCTGCCCCACATTAATCACCCAGCCGTCAAGGCCGCCCGTTCATCTCCCAACTTACCAGCCTTTTCGAGGAAATAATCATAATCCCCCGCATAGGGCGTCACCTTGCCACCATTCACATGCAACACCTTGGTCGCCAGCTTGCGGATGAAATGCACGTCATGGGAAATGAAAACCAGAGTCCCCTCGTAACGGTCAAGCGCCAGGATCAATGACTCCACTGTTAGAATATCCAAGTGAGTCGTCGGCTCATCCATCAACAACAAATTCGGTGGGTCGACCAAAAACTTAATTAGATTCAAACGGCTTTTTTCTCCCCCACTGAGCACCTCCGTTTTTTTATAAATCTCTTCTTTGCGGAACAAAAAAGACCCCAACACACCCCGCACCTCGTCTTCACGCATGTTTGGAGCGCTGTCCATCACCTCCTGCAAAACCGTATTTTTAGGATTGAGTGAAGCCGAGCGATGCTGACTGAAATAACCAATCTTGGCATTGTGCCCCAACTTGCGCTCACCAGCCTGATACTCCACTTCATCAGCGAGGATTTTTATCAGAGTCGATTTACCAGAACCATTGGGCCCCACCAAAACCGTGCGTTCACCACGCTCAATCTCAAGATCCAGGCCTTTATAAATCTGCAAATCCCCGTAAGCCATGTCGACGCCTTCAAGGGTCACTGATCTCTGCCCGCCACGCGGAGGCTGGGGAAACTGAAAGCGAAAGGGCTTTTTAGGCGCTTGCGGCTTTTCGATCTTCTCAATTTTATCGATCTGCTTCAGCTTGCTCTGAGCCTGGGATGCTTTCGATTGGACCGCCCGGAATTTATTCACAAAATCCTGCAGCGCCTTGATCTCTTTTTGCTGGTTTTTCCAAGCTGAGTGCTGTTGCTCATACTTAGCTTCCCGCTGCTTCAAATAATCAGAATAATTGCCTTTGTAAGGAATCAGCTCTTTGTCACAGATGTCGTAAACATTTTTTACGATTTCGTCCATGAACTCGCGGTCATGGGAAATCATGAACACCGCACCCGAGTAATTTTTTAAATAATCCTGCAACCACAGTAGTGACAGCAAATCCAAATGATTGGTTGGTTCATCCAACATCAATAAATCGGGTGCCATCACCAACAATCGTGCCAGATGGGCACGCATGATCCACCCCCCGCTCATTTCTTTTGCCGCCCGATTAAAATCCTCCTTCTTGTATCCCAGACCACTCAGCATCTTGGCCGCTTTGGCTTCGATGCCCGGATCACTCAGCGCATCATATTTTCCCTGCGCTTCATAATACTCCGGAATATCCACGGTTCCCGCCTCCTCCAACTCACGTAAAACGACCTCCAGCTTTTCCAACTCTCCCACCCGACCCGTTGCCACATCCATCACGGTCTCATCACCCACCGACTCACTTTCCTGGGGTAAAAAACCAACCATGGTCCACTCGTCACGATCAACCTTTCCCTTGTCCGGTTCCAGATCTTTCAAAATAATCGAAAACAAAGTGGATTTACCCGCCCCATTCGGCCCCACCAGTGCCACACGATCCCCATAGTTGATCTGCATCGACGCATCCTCAAAGAGAGTACGCCCACCATAGGACATTTTAAGATTTCGGATTGTGAGCATGAGATAAAAGCAGGTTGATCGATTGTGGCCCTTCTTAATGCGAATCAAAGCCCGCGGCAAGTCGATAGTGCTTAAGGGATCTGTGATTATTAGGGAAAAAAATCAAACCATAGAGAGCCATCTGTGGTTCAAAAACATTTAATTTCCCATCTTTAACCTCCCGCCTCACACGCCGCCTTGATCGCACTCAATTCCTCCCAGCGGGCATACAAATTGCTCACCTTCTTTTTTTCGGCAGCCAGTTTATCCTCAAGCTCTTTCCAATCTTCCTTGTGATTTTCGTAAAAGTCCGGTGCTGCGAAGCTGGCCTCCAGCTGAGCCACTTCCTCTTCAGCCGCCAGGATCACTCCTTCAATCTCTTCCAGCTCTTTTTCCTCCTTCCACTTCAACTTGCGGGCAGGCTCCCGGACTTTTTCTATCTTAGCCCCCGAAACCACGGAAGAGGATCCAGTTTTTGCCGCTTTGCTCCCCTCTGCTCGTTTCTCAAGATAATAGTCGTAATTGCCCACGTTATACTTCACCACCCCTTCCCCCTCAAAAGCCAGGATACCATTACAAACCCGGTTCAAAAAATAGCGATCATGACTGACCGCAATCACGCAGCCCCTAAAACCCGTCAATGCCTCCTCCAGCATCCGCAAAGTACCCAAATCCAAATCATTGGTGGGCTCGTCCAATACGATCACATTGCCGCCACGTTTCAATATCTTGGCCAGCAGCACCCGGCTACGCTCTCCTCCACTCAACAACTCAATTTTTGTGTTAATACGGTCATCGGTGAATAAAAAACGCTTCAAATAAGCGCGTAAACTAATATTCTCATCACCCAGCCTCACATACTGGTTGCCTTCCCCCACATCTTCCCAAACCGATTTGGAATCATCAAGTGCCAGACGATTCTGATCAACATAGTTGATCTGCGTCCGTTTTCCAATCTCCACCGTTCCACTGTCAGCCTCCAGTTCGCCTAACATAATCTTGATCAAGGTCGATTTACCCAAACCATTGCGGCCGACTATGCCAATGCGTTGCCCCTCTTCCAAATCGAGATCCAAGTGATCAAACAAACGCCTACCGTCAAATCCCATGCCAACGTCGCGCAACTCGATAATTTTGTTCGCCAACCTCGGTGCTGGAGGAATGATCAAATCCACATCCAGATCCTGCTCTGGCGCGTCCTTTTCAGCTACTTCAAAATAAGCATCTATCCGGCTCTTGGCCTTACTGCCCCGGGCCTTGGGCGCCCGTCTTACCCAATCGAGCTCTTTTTTCAAAAAGCGCTGCCTCTTGTGCTCCTGCAATTCCTCAGTCGCCATCCGCTCTGCACGTGCCAACAGGTACTCGGTATAATTCCCCTGGTAACTAATAAACTCACCACGAAACAACTCAACCATACGCGTTGCTATCCGGTCGAGAAAATACCGGTCGTGAGTCACAAACAAACATGCCCCTTTGTATCGAGAGAGAAAAACTTCCAACCACTCAATGGCTTCGGTATCCAAATGATTGGTAGGCTCATCGAGAATCAGAAAATCCGGCCGTGCCAGCAAAGCCCGACACAAGGCAACCCTTCTTTTTTCTCCTCCGGAAAGAGTCTTCACTTCCTTGTCAGCAGACGGCGCATGCAAATGATTAATCAAGCTATCCGCACGTTGCTCCAGACTCCAGCCATCCAAATGAGTGATCTTATCAAGCAACTCTCCGCTTTTGCTGCTCTCCGAATCCATAGTTTCGTATTCGTCAATCAAATCCGATATATGCTTGGCTCCCGAAAGCACATTCTCCATCACCGTCGCCGACTCATCCAATTCAAAAGTCTGAGGCAAATAACCAATGATCAAATCTTTGCGATGAGCTAGTTTTCCCGAGTCCGGTTTTAACTCCTCCGCTACAATCCTGAGAAAAGTTGATTTCCCACAGCCATTTCGTCCCACCAGACCGATACGTTCCCCCTCATGAATGGCCAAAGTCGCCCCATCCAGGAGCACTTGATCCCCGTAGCGCATCACAAGCTCGCTTGCACTCGCGATTGCCGCAGTTTGAATCGTATTTGGAGACTGGTTGATTTTGGCCATTTTATTGTAGTCGAAGAGTATGGCGAACAAGGAAATGATCAATGGAGAATATTCGTTTCAATGAGACAGATCCGAATAAGTCCCAGCAAAACACAAAAACCCGACCGGGAACCTGGTCCCGATCGGGTCATTGCCGGCTGCACCAGCCGTATTTCCTACCCCTAAGAACTCTTCTTTGTCCTGGTGCTCGATTTTTTTCCGGTTTTACTTTTGGCTGATTTTGCGGAAGAACTGCCAGTCATTGTTTTTCCATGCGCCACCACATCACCGAACACTTTACTCCCGACTCCCTCCACCTCGCGAAGATCCTCTATCGATGTAAATGGTCGCCCTTTCATGATCGCCTTGGCCCGCACTCCCCCTACGCCGGTGACCGCCGTCAAAGCCTCCACATCCCCATCATTCAGCAAGCCGAGTAATTTCTTCTTCTGGGTAGTGGTCAGATCCGATACCAACTCTTTGGCATCCGCATCCGCTTTGCTAAGTTTGTTTTCTTCCTTTGTTTTACTGGAAGCACTTGCCTTCTTCGACGTGGACGTCTTTCTGCTCTTGGAAGATTTGGTATTTTTCCCACTATCCGCCTTGGCACTACTTGTTGCCGTCGCCTTTTTTTTCGCCATGCCTTGCTGAGGCACTCCAGCCAGTAAGCCAAAGGCGGCCAAGAGAGCAACGGCCATTCTTAATATTGATTTCATTTTCATCATTCAGGTTCCTTTCTCATTAACTATTATCTTAGTTTGTTTGTTTTAGCTTGTTTAAACAGTTGTCATGTGAACACTGTTCACTAGAACATAATAGATAGGTTTCTTTCATGTTAGGCAAGAACTTTTTCAAAGAAACTTAGTTAGCGAAATAAACATTCCTTATATACTCGCTTTAAATCCCCGCCAGATCAGCTCATTCACCCTTTTCCACAGGACTGCTTGCATCCTTCCCTTTTATGGGCTTGATAGGAAAACATGAGCGAACTCCGAGTGGAAACCGTCGACGTGATCCTTCCACTGAACACGTCAGAGGACAAAAAAGCGTGGTCCTATGCTGTTGCGAGAAAATTAAAAATTCCACGCGAACGCATCAGGAGTCTTCGTTTGCGCAAACACTCGATCGACGCCCGCAAGCGTGCCATCAAAGTCCTGTTGAGGCTCGAAGTGGGCATCGATGACATTCTGCCGCCTGAAAAGCCGCTGCTTCCCAATTATCGCCCTCTGCGACCAGACGCTCCCCGGGTCATCATCGTCGGTTCGGGACCTGCTGGCCTGTTTGCCGCCCTACGCTGTCTGGAGCTGAGACGTATTCCTATTGTTCTCGAACGCGGCAAAGACGCCTCGGCGCGGCGTTTTGATCTGGCTCCTATTCTACGGGAGGGACGGATCGTCGAAGACTCCAACTATTGTTTTGGCGAAGGCGGGGCGGGCACATTTTCAGATGGCAAACTCTACACCCGGGCAAAAAAGCGTGGGACCATCTCAAGCATTTATGAAACCCTGGTCGCCCACGGTGCTCCCGAACGCATCCTGATCGACTCCCACCCCCACATCGGATCCAACCTGCTACCCAAAGTCGTGATGGCCATGCGACAGAGCATCATCGCAGCAGGTGGCGAAGTGCATTTCCAGACAAAAGTCACCGACTTCCTGATCGAGAATAATAAAATCAAAGGAGTGACCACTGCTGACGACAAAGAATACACCGGCACCAGTGTGATCCTGGCTACCGGTCATTCCGCCCGGGATATTTATACTCTACTAGAAAAAAAAGGAGTGCGCATGGAACAGAAACCTTTTGCCATGGGGGTGCGCATTGAACACCAGCAGCCTCTGATCGACCGCATTCAATACCATCTAGCAAAAGATGCCCAACGGCATGAGCTTCTGCCCGCAGCCAGCTACTCGCTCGCAACAAAGATCAATGACCGCGGGGTGCATTCCTTTTGCATGTGCCCGGGCGGCTTCATTGTCCCCTGCGCTACGGAAAACGATGAAGTAGTCGTCAACGGCATGAGCCTGTCCAAACGCGACTCACCTTTTGCCAACAGCGGCATGGTCGTGACCGTTGAGCCGGAAGACACCGCAGCTTTCCAAAAAGAACACGGAGTGCTCGCAGGTGTTGCTTTTCAAAAATCCCTGGAACAATCTGCCAAAAAAGCCGGTGGCGGTGGGCAGGTCGCCCCTGCTCAGAGACTCACTGATTTCATGAGCCTGAAAGACTCCTCCGATTTGCCCGACAGCTCATACCATCCGGGTCTCAACCCCGCCAGACTGGATAAGCTGCTGCCTAAATGGATGACCACACGAATGAATATCGGCCTGAAGTTTTTCGGTAAAAAAATGCACGGTTACATCACCAGTGATGCCAACCTGATAGGCTTCGAAACGCGGACCAGTTCCCCTGTTCGCATTCCGCGGGATCCCTCCACCCTACAGCACCCTGAAATCGCCGGACTTTATCCCTGCGGAGAAGGAGCCGGTTTTGCCGGAGGCATTGTCAGTGCTGCTCTGGATGGAGTGCGCTGCGCGGAGGCGAGTGCGGCTATTGGAGTGGAATAAAACCCATGCTTGCAAGGGCGTTCAGGCCTGTGCAAATTGGGCTTAATTATGCGTAAGCCCTTTTTCACCTCAATCACCACGACTGCGATCCTCATCGCCTTCACCTTCACCGCCGCCCAGGCGGCCGATAAAAAAAATATCCCCACCTGGACCGATCCCACCAAAGCCGCTGCTGAAGCCCCTGGTTTTATCATTCAGGGCGAATACCTCGATGGCAAAAGTGGGGTGCAGATCGTCGCTTTGAGCAAAGGAAAATTTTACCTCAGCAAATTTTCAGGAGGCTTGCCCGGTGCTGGGTGGGATCAATCAAAACCAGAAGTGACGACCCTCGACCGCGCTGAAGTTAAAAAACTAATCAGCTCACTTGAGAAAATCGTCCGAAAAAGCCCGACTCTTGGTGCCAAGCCACCCAAGGACGCCGTGGTGCTTTTCGATGGCAAAGCCAACTCCCTCATCAAAGGGGAAATCAAAGACGGCCTATTGTGGGCCGGATCCGAAACCACCAGCGACTATGGAAACTTCCACCTGCACGTCGAGTTCCGCCTGCCTTACAAACCTTCCGCTCCCCCTTCAAGTCAGGATCGTGGCAACAGTGGCCTCTATTTGCAAAACCGCTACGAAACCCAGGTGCTCGATACCTTCGGCCTCGTCTACAACAAGGACTGGATCGACCTGCCTTTGAAAAGCGACCCCAAACAGTGGTGCGGCTGTTTTTACAAATTCAAAACTGCCGATACGCCAATGTGCCTGCCGCCATTGAGCTGGCAAACCTATGATATCGATTTCACTGCACCAACGTTTGACTCGGACGGCAAAAAAACCGCCAATGCCCGCATCACCATCCTGCACAACGGAGTCAAGATTCACGCTGATGTCGAACTGCCCAAAGGCACCGGCGCCGGAGGTTCGCGCCCCGAAGTGAGCAAAGGCCCGATCATTTTCCAGGGGCATGGAAACCCGACCGCTTATCGGAATGTATGGTTGGTAGAAAAATAAAATGACGAACATCTTTCCATCTTCTAAAACCCTCTTATGAAAAATCCAACTCCCATCACAGCCCTCCTCACCCTGCTGTTTTTGCTCTTGGCAAACCCAGCCTCCCACGCAGCCAATCACAATACCGGTCCCTGGGATCTCGCCGACTTGTCCAAAGCACCCTCCATCGAATGGATCGACCAATCGGGCCCCATCCGCTCACTCTATTATTCCGGAGAAGATTACCGAGGCAAAAAAACGCGGGTATTTGCCTATTACGGAATCCCCGAAGGAGCCGCGGCAGACAACAAAAAACCCGCCATGGTCTTGGTGCACGGAGGCGGCGGTATGGCTTTCAGGGAATGGGTCGAGATCTGGGTGAAACGCGGCTACGTGGCCATTGCCATGGATCTCGCCGGCAAAGGAGCGGAACGCCAAGCGCTTCCCGACGGCGGCCCCGACCAATCTCACAAGGAGAAATTCACCGACCTCGACGGGGGCGTAAAGAGCGCGTGGACCTATCACGCGGTCGCCAATATTCTTCGTGCTGTCTCCCTGCTGCAAAACCAAGCCGAAGTGGATCCCGAGCGAATCGGCATGACCGGAATTTCCTGGGGAGGTTACCTCACCTCGCTCGCCTCCGGCCTCGACCCGCGACTCAAAGTCACTGTTCCGGTTTACGGCTGTGGCTTTCTTCACCAGAACAGCACCTGGCTCAAGGACTTCAAAACCCTTGGACCAGAACTCGCCGGGCAATGGGTGAAAAATTTTGACCCCTCCTCCTATCTTCACCAGGCAAATATGCCGATGCTCTTTGTCAACGGCACCAACGACTTCGCCTACCCGCTGGACAGCTATCAGAAAAGCTACCGTGCGGTCAAAGGCCCACGCACTCTGTGCATCACCGTCCGCATGCCCCACGGCCATCCGTCCGGATGGAAACCGAAGGAGATCGGCCTGTTTGTCGATTCCATTTTAATCAAGGGCAAAGCCCTGGCCAGAATCGGTAAAATATCGCGAAGCGGAAAACAGGTCAGCGTGGATTTCCAAAGTGAGTTCCCCATCAAAAGCGCATCCCTTCATTACACCACCGGCACCGGCCCGTGGAAAGAGCGCAAATGGAAAAGCCTCGATGCTCAAATAGAAGGCAACAGCGCAAGCGCCACTCTCCCCTCCCTCAAAGACACCACCTGGTTTCTTACCCTCACCGATGAACGCGATGCCACGGTTTCGAGTGAACACAAAACGATCACCCAGCCTTGATCTCCATTTTATTCCTCTCTCACCCCTTCCATCTCTATCTGGCCCCCAATAATTTGATAATATCCGCATCGATAAAACTGAGAATATCATTATGCCCGGCCTGCGGAACCGGATGAAAGGTCACTAAATCGGCAAACTGGTGACCCAGGGATTGCCCCATGGAAACCGGGACTATCCCGTCTTCCTCCCCGTGAAACATCACTACCTTCACTCCCCCGGCTTGCTGCAGGCGTTGCAGTGATTTCACATTATCAAAGCGGTGGCGCAAAAGAAAGGAAATCGGTCTGCCCACCACTTGATCCGCCATCGCCTGCATGCTGGTAAAAGCTGAAATCACCACCACTTCCCTCACTTTCATCCTCGCCCCGGCTTCAAGGGCCACCGCTGCGCCGAGAGAGTGTCCCATGCACGATACACTCATTTGCAAATCACTCACACTCACCCCCCATTCATCCGCAAGCATGGCCACCGCTCCGACAACATTTTCCTGAATGGCCTCTGGATCAGCTTTGCCTTCACACCAGCCGTAACCAGGATAGTCCACCAGTAAATAACCCACATCCACACTGACGGGAACCTGGTGAATTATCGACAGCCAGTCAAGCGCCCTCGCTCCGTTTCCACCAAACATCAGCCACACCTTTTCAGGACGCTCCTTGCCAAAGTAGATCGCCTGCTGCTGGCCCTGCGACGTTTGAAAGGATAACAAGCGACTCTGCCTGCCCGCCCTGAGCTCCTGTGATAAAATGCGCTCGGGTTGCCGGGCATATGCCTGCGGCAGATAGATCACATGATCCTGAATAAAATAGAAAAAACCGCCAATCGCCAGCACTCCGAAAATTACGGTCGCCAATACCATCACCAATACTCTGCGCAGATTCCTCCCCATTACCTCTCACTCCCAAACCTTCATCCCGTTTCCCTGGAAAAAATGGGTGCCGGGTGCTTTGCAAAGCACCCGGCACCCCTGTCATTTCAGCAGGTTATTCCATTACCAATTACCTTTACTTAAGTCTAACTGCGATGATATCCCGTCGACCTTGCTCATACACTTGCAGCAACAGAACCTCGCCTTTGAATCCTTTTAACTGTTTTGTTGCCTGCTCCACATTGGACACGGCTACCTGGGCAATCTGTGTGATCACCTGCCCCGCTCTCAACCCTGACTCTGCAGCCGGACTGCCTTTGTCAACGGACTCAACGATCACCCCGGACACATCGGCAGCAAATCCCAGAGCTTTGGTCATCTCAGGATCCAGATCACGAATCACAACCCCCTTGACCAGCTCCTCCGTCTTCACCTTCACTTCAGGTTTTTCGGGTTCCGCTGTCACTGAACCGAGTTTCTGAGCTCTCACTCCAAGATCCCCGAGTTCAACATCCTTGCTTTCCGTTTTTCCATTGCGCAGCAATTCAAAACCAACCTTCTTGCCCGGTGCGGTATTACTGATAGCCAGCCGCAGCTTGGCCATGCTGTTCACCGGACTCCCCTGGTATCCAAGAATCAAATCACCAGGCTTGAAACCGGCCTTTTCTGCAGGAGTGTCCGAACCCACTTCAGTCACTAAGACCCCCTTGCGATCCTGACGACCGAGCGCCTTCGCCATGTCGGTATTGATGTCTTTCAGGAAAACCCCGAGAAAACCCCGTGGCACATTGCCACCCGAATCGAGCAGTTTTTCCACA
This sequence comes from Verrucomicrobiota bacterium, assembly GCA_030625775.1. Taxonomy (GTDB): domain Bacteria; phylum Verrucomicrobiota; class Verrucomicrobiia; order Verrucomicrobiales; family DEV007; genus JAADHD01. Next base: position 15,406 of record DAOUQC010000048.1, on the reverse strand, counting down.
ATGCCTATCGCCATGTTCACTGGTATCGAAAAACCAATTCCAATATTGCCGCCGCCCATTCCCGGACGAATCGCGGTATTGATACCCACCAAACGCCCCTGGGCATCCATCAAGGCTCCGCCGGAATTGCCCTGGTTGATCGACGCATCGGTCTGGATGAAATTTTCGTAACCTCCACCAGTTATTCCCAGATCACTTCGACCCAAAGCACTGACAATCCCCATGGTCACTGATTGCTCAAGACTGAAGGGATTACCGATCGCAAGCATCACATCACCCACTCTCAACTTGGAGCTGTCTCCGATCGTTGCTGGCTTCAGGCCAGTTGCCTCGATTTTGATCAAAGCCACATCGGTCTGGGGATCCGCCCCGACCACACGCGCATCGTAATCTTTTTTGGTACCCGCCAAAGTCACCTTGACCTTGGTTCCCTTTCCACCCACCACATGATTATTGGTCAGGATATAACCGTTGGAGGTAATGATGATTCCAGACCCCAAACCTTCCTGTTTGTGTTGCTCCGGCATTTGGAAATCCTTCGGCAGCCCGAAAAATTTACGGAAACGGGGATCGTCAAACATCGGAGACTGTGGGCGCTCCTTAACCTCTTTGGAAGAAAGGATTGTCACGACGGATGAAGTGACCCCCTCGATAACGTCCGCATAGGAAGTTACGATTCCCACCTGTTTTTTCAGCGGAGTTTTGTCAAATTTCAGATTTTTGCTCAGTTCCTCGAATTTGACATCTTTTGCCTGAAGCACAGTCGCAGCTCCAACGAAAAAAATCATTGCCAGTGCTCCCATCCTTTTCAAAAAGCCTTTTCCTGTTTTCATATATCTATATTTACCTGTTTCAATTATTTTTGCCCAGCTATTTTGACTGGTTTGAGGCAGCATGAGCTGATTGCTGTTTTTTCCAAGAGCTTGATACTGCTGTTGTCTATGCTTGAAAGCGTTGTGATTTGAGGCTCTTGTTTAATACTTTGTATATACTCCGGATTTCGCATGATTAATTTGAAACTCCGTCGCCTGCTATCCTCTAAGTTGACTCCATCCAACTCCATTACACTCCGGCTCTAACTCATCACTCCTGACCATGACCTCGATCATTGATCCCGCTCGCCTCGAAGAATGCGAACTGACCCCGCAGGAATTCCAACGTTATGCTCGTCACTTGAGCATTCCCGAGGTTGGCGAGGAAGGGCAACGCCGCTTGAAAGCCTCCTCCGTTCTCTGCATCGGCGCAGGCGGTCTTGGATCACCGATTGCTATGTATCTCGCCGCCGCCGGTGTCGGTCGTTTGGGGCTGGTCGATCCGGACACGGTGGACTTTTCCAACCTGCAGCGCCAGATCCTGCACGGTACTGATGATGTGGATCGCCCGAAACTGGATTCTGCGGTTGATACGCTCCGACGCATCAACCCCGGAGTCACCATTGAGACTTTTAAAGAACGCTTCACCAGTGAAAACGCCCGCCAGATCGCCGAGCCCTACGATGTGATCATCGACGGGACCGACAACTTCGCGACCCGCTACCTGAGCAATGATCTGGCAGTGCTCACCCGCAAGCCGAATGTCTATGGCTCCATTTTTCGCTTCGAGGGCCAATGCTCCGTCTTCGCCCCCCATCTCGGCGGCCCCTGTTATCGCTGCATGTTTCCCGAACCCCCGGAACCCGGCATGGTGCCCTCCTGCGCAGAAGGCGGTGTGCTTGGCGTCCTGCCCGGTGTTGTGGGCAATATGCAAGCCATTGAGGCCATCAAGCTTATCATGGGCATCGGCACGCCTCTGCTGGGACGACTGATTCATTTCGACGCCCTGAACTTTCGCTTCCGGGATTTCAAACTGCGCCGTGACCCCGACTGTCCGGTGTGTGGGGAAAATCCCACCATCACAGAATTGATCGACTACGATGAATTCTGCGGCACCGGGCGTGGCACCGGGGACAGCTCGAGCTTGCCTGAGATCGATGTGCACGAATTAAAATCCCGAATGCAACAGAGCAAACAACGCCCCTTTGTTTTGCTCGACGTTCGTGAACAGGTCGAACACAAAATCTGTTGCCTGCCCGATGCAGTGCTTATCCCTCTGGGGGAATTGTCCGAACGACTGAATGAACTGGATCGCGATACCGAGATTATCATCCACTGCAAAGCCGGCGGGCGCAGCGCCAAAGCCCTGGAACTTTTAATCAGCAGTGGTTTTGATAAAACCAGTCACGTCCAGGGCGGCATCGACGCCTGGTCCGAACACATCGACCCCGACGTGCCTCGATATTAAAACGTCACCATGAAATTATCACCATCATTGATCGCTCTATTGCGTTGTCCTGAAAATCACCAAAGTCTGGTTTTGGCTGATACGGAAATCCTGCTCAAATTGAATAAAAGCATCGCTCGAAAGCAGCTCAGCAATCGCGGTGGAAAGCTCGTCGAAGACCAAATTGAAGCAGGACTGGTAAGAGAGGATCACCAACGACTTTATCCAGTCAAAGAAGGTTTCCCCGTCATGCTGCTCGATGAAGCCATCGATTTGACCTGAAATTGTGCTCAAAAGCAGCATCTGACGGAAGTTTTTGAAAAAAACGTTCGCCGATACACTTTTCCTCCTTGCATCTTGCTCTATCTTATACTTGGTAACGACTGCACAAGGTATTCGTGATCCAAGAGATCAAAACAACGACGACATAAAGTATTAGTTTACAAACGAATCTTTCTTCACAATCCACCTTGATAGCATAAAACGAATACTGAATAGTTCCGAATAACTGTATAAACTCGATGAGCGCGACTGCCACCTCCGCCCCGAAATCTGACGCTGACGATCCTACCGACAGCAATCATTCATCCGGTGATATCACCGACGCCGTCATCCGCTTTGCCGGAAATTCACAAGACGGCATTCAAACCATCGGCGGCTTCCTCGCCAAACTAGCGGGACGAAGTGCTCGAGAGGTCATGACTTACATGACCATCCCCTCGACCATTTCCGGAGGAGCTTCCATTTTCCAGGTTCACCTGGCATCGGGCGAAGTGCTTTCATCCGGAGATGAAGCCGACTTCCTCTTTGCTTTTTATCAGCACAGTTACGATGCCCATCTCAGCTCTTTGCGCGATGGCGGCATTTGCATCTACGACAGTGATCACGTCACTCCTGACACCAATGACAAACGTGTGCGTCATGTGGGGGTTCCGATCACATCGATCACCGTTGAAGCCCTCGGCGGCACCGCCAGAGACCGGGGTAAAAACATTCTTGTGCTTGGACTCGTCACCGCACTGTTCCAGTTGGATCGCACCAAACTGGTGACCTTGATCGAAGGGCAATTCAAACGCAAAGGCGACGACATCCTGCGCAACGCCATGGTCGCTTTTGATGCAGGTTACGCCTATCAAGTTGGCGACCTTCTGGGAGAATCTTTCAATCTCAAAACCGGCGAATCCAGTGGAGCTGATCATGTCACCACCGACGGAAATACCGCTTTGGCCCTGGGACTTATTGCCGGCGGCGTACGTTTTGGAGCCGCTTACCCGATCACCCCCTGGACAACCGTCATGGAGCACCTGCGTTCCGAATTGCCAAAACATGGCGGGCTGTTTGTGCAGACCGAGGATGAGTTGGCGGCCGTCACCATGGCACTGGGAATGGCCTACGCCGGCCACTTGTCAATGACAGGAAGCTCCGGCCCTGGTATTTCCCTGAAAATGGAAGCGCTCGGTTATGGCACCATGGCCGAACTGCCTCTGGTCGTTGTCAATGTGCAGCGAGGCGGTCCCAGTACAGGTTTGCCAACCAGTGTCGAGCAAAGTGACCTGTTGCAAGCCCTCTACGGATCTCATGGAGATACCCCACGCGTGGTGCTCGCTCCGATCAATGTTGAAGACTGTTTCCACACTGCTGTGGAAGCCTGTCGTCTGGCCAAAAAGTGCAGTGCTCCTGTATTCATCCTGTCTGATCAGGCACTGGCTACCCGCATTGAAGCCTTCCCCGAGCCCGACTTTGAAAGTCTGGTCGTCGAACCTGAGCTAGCTCTCGAAACCCGCCCGGAAGATTTTGTCCCCTACCCGCTTGAAGGCGAAACCCGTCACGCCCCTCCAGGCACCAAAATGGCCGGAGGCAAATACCCGGTGGTGACGGGACTGGAGCACGATGCCTGGGGCCACCCCAACGGCAGCCCGGAAATGCATCAGCTTATGATGGATCGGCGGCGTGATAAAATCAGCAAACTGGCTGAGGACTACCCGGCCTGTGAAGTCTTTGGGGATGACAGTGGGGATGTGCTGCTGCTTGGTTGGGGATCCACCTGGGGCCCCATTCGTGAAGCCACCATCCGTGCCCGTGACAAGGGCCTGTCCTACTCTTGCTTGAGCGTCCGTTATCTGAACCCGCTGCCAAATGACCTGGCTGATATTTTTGACAAGTTCAAACACGTGGTTGTTATCGAGATGAATGACAAAGGCATGTATGGTTTTGGCCAATTCGCCACTCTGCTTCGTGCTCGATACGCCAACCCTAAAATCGTCAGCGTCACCAAAACAGACGGCCTGACTTTCAAGATCAAAGAAATCCTTCAGAGAGTCGAAGACATCCTGTCTTAATCCGTTTCCAATACAACCTACCTGACAACCCACGATCATCATGGCCTCTGCAACACCTGCCGCCGAACCTGAAAAGCTGACCAAAAAAGCGCTCACTGCCGATCACCCTACCTGGTGCCCGGGATGTGGTGACTTTGCCGTCCTCGCTTCTTTTTACAAAACTCTGGAAAAGCTCCAAATCCCACAGGAAAAAATCGTCACTATTGCTGGTATCGGCTGTTCTTCGCGTTTCCCTTATTTTGTCAACAGTCATGGACTGCATTTCATCCACGGTCGTGCCCTGCCGCTAGCCAGTGGAGTGAGCCTGTCTCGCCCCGACCTGCATGTTTTTGCTTTTGGCGGCGACGGCGACGGTTATTCGATCGGTGGCAACCATCTCGATCATGCGGCACGTAAAAACATCAACCTGACTTACGTAATCATGGACAACTTCGTCTATGGCCTGACCAAAAAACAAACTTCTCCGACTTCACCACTGGGATTCAAAACCAAAACCGACCCAACAGGTGCGATTGACCAACCCATCAACCCAATGAAAAAATTGGTTTACGGTGGAGCTACCTTTGTCGCCCGCACTCACGCGACCCAGGTGAAGCACATGATGGCGATGTTCGAACGAGCCATCAAACACGAAGGATTTTCTGTCATCGAAGTTCAATCCGAATGTGTCATTTTTTACCCGGGAGCCTTCGACGAAGGCAACCCGCGCAAAGGCGGTGAGTTCACAATCATCGAAGAAAAAAAATGGGATGGCACCCCGGAAGATGAAACCCGCCACGACGTCAGCGACAACAGTGCGGCTTTCGCCCTCGCCAATGAAGAGTGGCCCGGTCGTTTCGGTGTGTATTACGAAACCGATCGTCCGACTAAAAACAAATTGGAACAACGCTGGATTGACGAAACAAAATCAAAAATCGGCGATGCCTCGACCACCGATTTACTGAAAAAGCGCTTCGATGCGATGAAGTAAAACAAGCAGCGAGCAGCACAGCGTAGGATGATTGATGAGTAGTAGGAGGGATTACCAATCCGTCTACTCGACCACCTTCGCCCCTCACGCAATAGCATTGCGTGTTACTTTTTATTCTCTTTTAATTACGCCCTTTGCTGTATCACGCACTGCACATGGAAAAATTTTGCATAGCAAAACGCTGGAAACTCCGCTAGTCTGAGCCAAGGGAATTTACGCAGCAAAATCAGGCAGCGAGGTAGAATTCCAGCTTATGCCTGGCCTCTGAATATCCAGAAACAGCGCTCAATTAAAAAAATTTAATATCATGGCAGGAATCGTCGTTAAACCCAGGTCGCGTATTTTTCACGGTCACGACTGGGTCTACAGCAGTGAAGTTCACAAAATGTTTGGCAAACCCGAACCCGGTGATGTCATTTCCATCAAGGACTTCAAAGACCGCAAACTTGGCACCGCCATTTACAATCCCGAATCGCAAATCATCGCCCGGCGTTTTTCCCGGCGTACCCAAAAGCTCGATACCGATTTTTTCATCCGCCGCCTCGAGCGTGCCTTGTCGCTACGCGAAACCATGGCATTCGATGATCCGGTTTATCGCCTGACCTGGAGTGAAAGCGACGGCCTGCCCGGCGTCATCATTGACCGTTATGGCGACCACTTCGTGCTGCAAACCCTGACCCTCGCAATGGATCAGCGCAAAGAGCTGATCGCCGAAGCCCTCGTCAAAATTTTCTCCCCGGCCTCCATCATCGAACGCAATGACAGTCCGATTCGGAAAGCTGAAGGCCTGGAGATCGAAAAAGGTCTTCTCTATGGAGAGGCGCCCGGTCGTTTCCAAGTCACCGTCAAAGGCATCAATTTTGCTGTAAACCCACTCGACGGACACAAAACCGGCCTCTACCTCGACCAGTTCGACAATTATCAGGCCGTAGCCGACCTGGCCAAAGGCCGACGGGTATTGGACTGCTTCTGCAACGAAGCTGGTTTTGCCCTGCACTGCGCCCGCAACGAAGCCCAGTCCGTTCAAGCCATTGACAGCAGCGAACCCGCCCTCGACTGCGCACGGGAAAATGCAGACAGCAACCAGGTTGAGATCGAGTTTACCAATGCCAATGTTTTTGATTTCCTCAAGGAGAGCGAAGCTGAAACCCCTCCCTACGACCTCATCATTCTCGATCCACCCTCATTCACCCGTAACCGGAAATCAGTGAAAGACGCCTTGCGCGGATACAAGGAAATTCATTTGCGCGCCTTGAAGCTGCTCAGCAAAGACGGCATTCTCGCCACTTTTTGTTGCTCCCACCACGTAAATCGCAAAATGTTCCTCGATACGATTTGCGATTCGGCCGTCGATGCCAAAGCCACCCTGCGCTTGCTCTCGTCCCACTCCCAGCGACAGGACCACCCCATTGTTCCCACCATTCCCGAGTCCGAATATCTCAAAGGATTCATCTTCCAAAAAATGGCCACCTGGTGAGTGAATTCGAACAGTTCCGATTGCTGTGCAAAGTCCATTTGAGGATATTGCGCCATCGGTTCGTTGCCCATGTCTGCCGCTCACGTTTGATGAGCGCTACGATCGGCCTGTTCCTCATCCTTTACAGTGTCACCGCCTACCTCATATTCAGTCATGGGCTTGCCTACATTTCCCGCCTGCCTGCTGCAGGTGACCTGCTGACCGACCGCGTTATTTACCTGATTTTTTTCTGCTTTTTCCTGATGCTGGCCTTTTCTTCCGGTGTCGCGAGTTATATCGCTCTCTTCCGCAGCAAAGAAACCTCCTGGATGCTCACACTGCCACTCTCTCACCGTGTGGTGTGTTTGTGGAAATGTCTGGAGACCTCCCTCTTCTCCAGCTGGGGTTTGCTGTTCATTACCACCCCCCTGCTGATCGCCTTTGCTCAACATCGGGAAGTAGGCAGTGTTTTTTATCTCAAAACCATTGCCAGCCTGATTCCTTTTGTCATCATCAGTACAGGAATTGCTGTTGCTTTGTTATTATTCATTGTCCGTTACTTCAAACGCACCCACCTCATCTACGCTGCTATAACAATCACCCTGGTAGCTGCATTTTCTGGCCTGAAAACCTACCAGTCAGACAAAGAACTCAGCGACAAAACCGGCCTCAGTGCCGCCCTGACCTTACAACTGGTTCTGCAACACACCGATGTCAGCACCTCGCCGCTGTTGCCCTCAAGCTGGCTGGCCAAATCCATCATTGACTGGAGCCATCCGTGGCGACTCAATAAGGATCCCTTGAACGTAACTCTCCTCTATAGCAATGCCCTGATGGTGTTGTTGATTGCCGCCTGGTTAGCCCGCTACTTCTTTTTCCCGGCAAGAAGCCGCAGCCTGCAATACGCTGCAGCCACCGCCGCCCGCCAACGGGCACGCCCTGGAAATTTCCAATTTTCTTATCAACAGACTGTGCGCCGCTTCAATCTGCCGCAATCCCCAATGCTTGCCATCAGCCTCAAAGATGTGCGCAGCTTCGTCCGCGAACCCGGCCAGTGGTTGCAATTCCTCATCATCTTCAGCCTGTTATCCCTCTATGCCCTCAGCCTGAGACACATGGAATACAACCGTTCCAGTCCCCAGGAAACCCAAATGTTCGCCTTCCTCAACCTGACCGTGTGTGCTCTGACCCTATCCACCCTGACCACCCGTTTTGTTTTCCCCCAATTCAGCCTGGAAGGGCGACGCTTCTGGATTCTTGCCATGTCACCGCTTCAACTGTCCCGGATCATCATCCAGAAGCTCGTTCTCAGCACGCTGTTCACCGGCAGCGCCACTTTCGCCATCCTCCTGCTTTCAGGCCATATGCTGCAACTCCCCGACAGCGACATCACCTTTTTTGCCTGTGCCATCGTCTTACTCAGCCTTGGCCTGAATGCCATTGCCGTGGGTTTCGGTGCCCTCTTTCCCAATTTGAAGGAAAGCAACTCGGCCAGAATCGTTTCCGGTTTTGGCGGCACTCTCTGCCTGATTACCAGTTTTGCCTACGTAGCCCTGTTCATCGGCTGCCTCATTTTTGCCCACATTGCCCTTTTGAAAGCCGGATCTTCTACCGAAATTCACTCGATTATGGCCAATCCTTCCGCTCGTTATGCTGTTTTAAGCGCATTTGCCATAACTAGCGTAGCAATCGCCCTACCTATTATTTTTTCCATAAAAACAATAAATAAGCTGGTATTTTTAGACGAATTGTAATATTAATAGACCTTAACTAGTTTTAAGATCTATGAGTACAGTGACCAAATTCGACGATCAGGAAGTTTTGATTCACTTCGATGACAACGCCTTTGAGGCTGTCACCCCTTATCAGGAGGACTTTGAAGACCAGGTTCATGAGGCGCAGGAACAACTTCAGGAGTTACGCCACAAACAAGAAGCTGTCGAGCGCCAAAAAACCGAACTAGAAGAACTCCATCGGAAAAAAGATGATTTTATGAAAGGGCGTACCGAGGTGAGCGACAAGCTCTCCCGCTGCATCACCTCACTGGACCGGGAAGCTGTGGAAGCGCAAAAACGTGCTGATTCCTATCTCGATACCAAGGAGAATTTCGAACACCAGTTAAAAACCGTACAAGCTCTTCGCCCGGAACTCTGGAGTCGCAAAGAGCTACGCAATGAATTGAGCCGGGCAATAGAAAAAATAGATGATGCCCAGGAACAACTGGTCAAATCATCCCATATCATGGAGGGAATGAAGTCGATCCCCAAGCTGAAGAGCCAATCGATGAAAAATGCCCTGGCCAGCGGCGATGAAAACAGTTTTTCTTATTGGATGATGCGCGGTTTGGCTTTCACCTTACCGCTGATGATTGCAGGCTCCCTCACTTTGGCCATCCAGTTTTTCCTGGCCAGATAAGTCGTTCTCCTGGCAATACCTTGTTTTTAGAGCAAAGCTAATCCTGTCTTCTCCCGCCGTTTCATCTCTCCAAAGGTTGGATAAAAACCTGCGTCATGAAAAAACAACGCCGTTCTTCTGGGAAAAAAACTCCACCGAGTGGATCCCGTCGGAAAAATTTGGAGCAAACCGAGCAAAAGCTTCATGCCCAAATTGGAAGGCTTGAAGAATTCATCGCAGATGCGCCCTTCCGTGAGCGTAAACACAAAATCACCACCCGCGACATCATTTCACCTCATGAGGGGCACCGTCGCAACTCACCGCAGAAGAAAAAAAGGCTGAGCCGCAAACACCAACAAGTGGCACGCCAGGAACGTCACCGCCATTTGTTTAATTTCTTCTGCCTCTTTCTCTTGCTGTGCGCCATGCTCTACTGGCTGTTCCAGTCAGCTTTTTAGCCAGTGGCACCCCCGCTTCCTCCGAACTGGAAGTGCGTGGAAACACCAAAGTCAGTGCCCGCAGGCACATGAGCAGACAGACGCAGTCAAAGATACCTCGCCTATTTTTGTGTACCCGAACAACCGGACTGGTAATCCGTTCTACATCAGAAGATCCAATGCTTTGATGAAATGACAATCAGTGGACTAACTCTCCATCGAACCAGCTAAAGCCAGACCTCTGCAGACGTACTCTGCCAAATCGCGGTACATCTGAACCTTGTCATCCTCCAAGCGCTCTTCCGGCTTGGCCATCCGATAAGCCACGTGATTCAATGACACAGAATCCTGCAGCATATCCACCGGGTCATGGTTTTCTTTATCGATGAATTCATCGAGCACTCCCGCCAGGTATTCAGGGTTTCGTAGCGCAACATAGCCTTGAGGAAAACCTGACCAGATCAACTCCTCGATCATTTCCCGCTGCGTCTTCATGAAAGATTCTTCAGACATTTGTTGTATTGTGCATGAAAACCGTAGCCAAAATAAAGAAAAATCGTCACCATTTTAAAAATAAACCTTTAATCATCCTCCAAGCTCCGTCTAAAGCCGCTCACTGCCCATTGCCAATGCAGACAAGATCACCACGGGAATTGCGGCAGTAAACACGCCCTCCTGCCAACACGGGAGGAGTCCAACACCGTCCTCCCAACACCTGAGCACGGTCCTTGGGCACAAATTCCTCCGGTGACACTCTCGCCCGAATCAATTCTCCCTGCTCACTCAGGATCAGCAATTGATCAGCCGCCACAATCAGCGAGCCACAGCCCAACAAAATTTCGGATCCCACACGCCATTGCTCGACACCTGTTTTCAAATTCATGCAGACAAATTCTGTCGGCCTGCCCCGGTGAGCCGTGCCGTCAAAACCATAAAGATAAGTATCGATCAATACGCTGTTACTCATGTGATTGCTCATCACGGGTTTCTCATAGATTTTTTTCAATACAGCTCCATTGAAGTCATACAAAACGCATCCCCGGTCATAACCCGTTGAGACAAAAATGTAATGCTTGTCCCACACAATGGGAGTAGTCGAGTTGGTATTGAAAGGGGATTCCCATTTTGTAAAAGCCAGGGTATTCCCATCGCTCAAGTTTAAAATAACCAAACCGTCGGTTTTTAATACTGCCAGACAGTTATGTCCTGAAACATCCTGGAATACAGTTGGGGTGCCGTAGGCCGGTCGATAAACTTTACTCTTCCACAGCACCTTGCCTGAATTTTTATCCAGACAAAAAGTCGCTCCCGCTTCGATGATCAATGTTTCTCCAACCACCACCGGTGATGCCGAAAACCCCCACTCCGGCGACTGGCTCATCCCCGCTTCATTCATCATGTTACGCTGCCAGATCTGCTGGCCCTCTTTCAGCGAGTAACAATGCAGCTGCCCGTCACGACTCAAGGTGAAAACCTGCTCTCCATCGATCAGAGCAGTCGCTGCCGGCCCACCCACATGCAGATTGTCCAAGAGATGTGCTGCATACGAATCCGACCACAAGGGTTTGCCCGTTTTTACATCCAGACACCAGACCGTTTCCTGACCTCCCGTCTTTTTCCCATCATGCCCCATAGTGATCAAACGGTCTCCCGCTACGACCACACTCGAAAACCCAATCCCCACTTTGCTTCTCCAGTTCACTTCATCCAAATCAGCCGGAGCCTTCTCTGCAACAATTCCGTTTTTATTCGGCCCCAACCAATTTGGCCAGTCTTCAGCCACCGTCAAACCTGCCGAAACCAAGCACAATCCCAGTGTGACCACTAAATATTGATTACCCCTTATCATTGTCTTATTTCCTCACTTCATAATTGAATTCTCCCCGCGGCAAGCCGCGAGGAATCATTCCTGCCCCTACACTCATCCTGCCATTTTTTTCAACACAAGCCGCCAAAGCCTGTCTATACTATTCCCAAGTTAAACTCAATTTATGAAAAAATTACCCCTCTTCACTTTCTGTCTTGCCGCTTTCACCTGTTCCGGACTCGGTTTGATTCAAGCAGCTGATACCACCTTCAAGGCCGGGGCAGCCGTGGTAAGCGTAACACCTGAAACATTTCCCGTCCTCATTAATGGCGGAATGACCAGTCGCAAAGCCGACAAAGTGAAAACCGAAGTTAACGCCCGCGCCCTGGTGCTCGATGATGGCAATCCAAAAAACCGGCTCGCCATCGTCATCACTGACAGTTGCATGATGCCGACCGCACTTCTCAACGAAGCAAAAGCCCTCGCCGCCAAGAGCACTTCCATTTCACCCGATCACATGCTGATCTCTGCCACTCACACTCATTCGGCCCCATCCAGTTTCGGCTGCCTGGGTACCGATGCCGATCCGGTTTATCAGCGACTGCTGGTAAAACGCCTTGCCAAAGCCATCATCAGCGCTGAAAAAAATCTCGAACCTGCCCGTTTCGGATGGGCGGTTGCCCAGGCTCCGGAATACACCGCCCTGCGTCGCTGGATTCGTCGCCCCGACCGCCTGAGAGTCGACCCTTTTGGCAATTACACGGTTCGAGCCAACATGCATCCCGGTTATCTCAGCGAGGAAGCCACCGGCGAGTCCGGCCCTGAAGATCCGGATCTCACTCTGCTGTCCTTTCAAGCCAAAGACGGACGCCCCATCGCTCTCTTCGCCAATTTTTCAATGCACTACTACGGTGACACAGCAGTCAGCGCCGATTATTTTGGCTTGTTTTCCGAAGGCCTGAAACAAAAACTCGCCCCCAAAGCACCTGAGGGTAAACCCGATTTTGTTGGTGCCATGACCCACGGAGCCAGTGGTGATATTTACAATCGGGACTATTCCAAGCCGGCACCGAAAGAAAAACCCCACGACATCCACAGCTACACCGACGGCCTGTTGGACATCGCGCTTGAAGCTCACGCCAAAATCAAGTACGACGACAAGATCTCTCTCGCCATGGCGGAACGCATCCTGCCGCTGAACTACCGTGTTCCGGACAAGCAACGCCTCGAGTGGGCCATGGGTGTACTGGATAAAATGAAAACCGAAGAGCCCAAAACCCTTCAAGAGGTCTATGCGCGTGAATCCGTCCTGCTGCACGAAAAACAAAAAACCAAAATTCACCTGCAGGCAATTCGGATTGGCAATTTCAGCATCACCACCACCCCCAACGAAACCTACGCCCTGACTGGTCTCAAGCTCAAAGCCTCGACTCCACTCGATGGCAACATGACGGTCGAACTTGCCAACGGTGCCGAAGGTTACATTCCCCCACCCGAACAACATCTGCTCGGTGGCTACAACACCTGGCCCGCCCGCTCAGCCGGACTCGAAGTCCAGGCCGAGCCCAAAATCGTCGAAACCCTGACCCAACTCCAGGAAGTCGTTTCCGGAAAAAATCGTCGCAACTATGTCGCCTCTCGTGGCGCCGCAGCTGAAGCCATTGCCAACAGCAAACCCTCCGCCTGGTGGCGACTGGATGAATTCGAAGCTCCGGATGCAATCGACTCCTCCCCGCATCATAATGACGCCATCTACGAACCCGGCATCGTCTTTCATCTTGACGGCCCTCATTCGAATGCCTTCTGCAAGGGTGATGACATCAACCGCAGTGCTCACTTTGCCGGTGGTCGTCTGCGTTCGCAGATCGCCGATCTTGGCGAGGACTACTCCATCTCCCTGTGGATCTGGAACGGCATGCCCAACGAAGGACGCCCCTTCACCGGCTGGATGTTTTCCCGCGACAAGAACTACATGCTCGGCACCCAGGGGGACCACCTCGGCATCGGCGGCAGCTCCGGCAATGCAGGCAAACTCATTCTGCAACACGGCGCAGACAAACAACTCGCAGGAAAAAATGTCATCCCGCGATGGACATGGAATCACGTCGCCCTGGTGCGTAAAGGAAATCACGTCAGCGTCTACCTCAACGGCAAAAAAGAAATCGACGCCGAGCTGCCCGCCAGGTTTCCCTCAAATTTCAACCAGATCTTCATCGGTGGCCGCTGCGACAACAGCGACAACTGGGAAGGCCGCCTCGACGAAGCCGCCATCTACAAACGCGCTTTGACTGATGAGGAAGTAGCAAGCCTGGCAAAATAGTTGAAGGCATTTCACCTCTTTCGTCTTGCTTCCACTGCGTAAGGAATACTAAAGTTCCGATACAGCGTGAACGATGGTCGAGAAAATAAAACACCACATTACGGGATCATTCCATCTGCTTTTCTCGAGCTTGGAATGATCAGCGTATGGCTACTGCTCGCATTTTTAGGTCTAGCGGTATTCCCGACAATCAACTGGATCTCCTCACTAATCAGATAATCATTCACAACTCTCCCTTTGCGTTCTTCGCACCTTTGCGAGACCCCTGAGATCCCTTCTTCATTGTAAATCTTCCATTCATAATTCTCCATTCTCCATACTCCATTCTCCATACTCCATTCCTAATTCCTAATTCCTAATTCTGCACCCCATGCCATCCAGATACCTCATCACACCCGGCACCCAGGTTGATTTCTCCAAAATCGACACCAAGGACGACGACATGCATCCGGTCGGAAAGGAAGAAGGCAATGCCCTCCTCCCCGCTCTCACGGCCCGTCTCGGCGAGCTCCAGGAACTCCTCTACGCTGAACACAAACACAAAGTCCTGGTCATTTTCCAAGCCATCGATGCCGGAGGCAAAGACGGCACCATCCGCAAAGTATTCGCCGATACCGATCCCGCAGGTGTGCGCGTGAAGTCCTTCAAAAAACCCAGCGAAAACGAACTCGACCGCGACTACCTCTGGCGCATTCACTACCGCGTACCCCGTAAAGGCAAGATCGCCATCTTCAATCGCAGCCAATACGAAGACATCCTCGCCGTCAGAGTAAAAAACCTTGCACCCGAAAGTGTCTGGTCCAAACGCTACGAACACATCAATGCCTTTGAGAAAATGCTCAGCGATGAAGGCACCACCATCGTAAAACTATTCCTGCTGATTTCCAACAAAGAACAGAAACAACGCCTTCAGGCCCGTCTCGATGATCCTGAAAAACACTGGAAATTCAATGTCGACGACCTCGACGATCGTGCCCGCTGGCCCGAATTCATGACCGCCTTCCAGGACATGATCACAAAAACCAGCACCGATCATGCCCCGTGGCACATTATTCCTGCCGACCGCAAATGGCACCGCAATCTGGTGGTGACCCAGCTGATGATCAACACCCTTGAAGCCCTCGATATGAAATACCCCGATGTCGACTTTGATCCCTCAAAGATCGTCATTGAGTGAGATTCGACCACTAAGGTCGTCCAAAAGAATTTTTCACCTCCTTGGGGGTCCTTTTCTTGAACCATAAAAACCCCCTCCTCTTTTTGGGTGGTTTTTCGGCTTCTATGATCATCTGCCTTTGCTGCTGTTGCGTCGGCACTCCCGCTTCAGGAAAGCTTCTCGCCACATCTTCACCCACCAGAGTACGGGCGTCTTCATCGCGACTGGCTGCTTTCAATGATGCTTCATCATCGACAATCGTCGGCTG
>DAOUQC010000060.1 GCA_030625775.1 Verrucomicrobiota bacterium | reverse complement strand
AGATCATCAGTGTTCAAACCGCTCATCAGAGGTCTGTCATCATCAATGGCGGCGTCGAAGACATCACGTTTGCGCTGTTGCAATTTAAGAATTTTTTCCTCCACCGTATCTCTGGCGATAAATTTATAACTGGTGACAATCTTGTCCTGACCGATACGGTGTGCGCGGTCGGTCGCCTGGGCTTCTACAGCTGGATTCCACCAAGGGTCAAAATGCATGACGGTATCGGCTGCGGTTAAATTCAATCCATATCCGCCAGCTTTCAGGCTGATAAGAAAAACCTTAATCTCAGGATCTGATTGAAAGCTATCTACCTGCGCAGCTCTGTCCTGACTCGACCCGTCCAGGTAAGCGATTTCACCATCAAAAAAGTCAGCTTGACCCAGTTCATCTCGAATGAGCTTCAACATACTTACAAACTGGCTGAAAATAAGCACCCGGTGCCCTCCTTGGATAGATTCCTGCAGCATTTCCCGCAAAAGGGTCATTTTAGCTGAATCCGAGTGCTTCTGGTGTCTTTTTGCTTCATTTGTTAACGACTGCTTGTCAGATGATTTTAATAAACGTTCATCACAGCAGATTTGGCGTAGTCTCAGCAGAGCCGTCAGCATATTGGCCCGGGCGCCACGTTCATCTCCACCTGAAAACGCTTTGTTAATTTTATTACGTGATTCTCGTAATATTGATGTATAATGAACTTTCTGGGAGTCAGTTAAATCGCAATATATAGTCTCCTCCAGCTTGTCGGGAAGGTCGGTGGCTACCTTTCTCTTGGTGCGGCGCAAAATAATAGGCTTAAGGCGTCGACGGAAGCGTTGATGCAGTTGAACTGGTGCTTTTCCTGAATTGATTGGCTTTTCGTATCGCTCTTTGAATTCTTCACGTGAGCCTAAATAGCCAGGGCGGACAAAATCGCTGATTGACCAGATGTCGAGCACCGAATTTTCCACCGGGGTCCCCGTTAAAGCTAATCGGGAATCTGCGTTCAGTTTCTTGACACTACGTGAGTTGCGGGTTTTCGGGTTGCGGATGTAACTGGCTTCATCCAGAACAACCAGGCGGAAGTCCTGCTCCTGGTAGCGATCGATATCGCGAATCAAAAGTGCGTAGCTGGTAATGACCACATCAGCAAAACGCAGGTTTTTAAAATGGCCTGATCGTCTCGGGCCGCGCATCAGCAAAGTTTTGTATTCAGGGGTGAATTTACGGATTTCCTGCTCCCAGTTGTCGATCAGTGAAGTCGGGCACACCACCAGAACAGGTGTATTTGCCTGCTCCCGGTTTTCAGGCATGGATTTTAATAGCTTCGAAACAGCCAGCGTTTGCAGGGTTTTCCCCAGGCCCATCTCATCAGCCAGCAAGGCCCCTCCTCCATTTTCAGGTAATAATTTGCGGTATAACCAGGCAATGCCCTCTCTCTGATAGGGTCTTAGAATGTCATTCAATTGTCCCAGCCCCGTGGTAAAATCATGTTCGCTTAATCCTTGCCGCTCGGTTAGTGGATCATTTGATTGAGAACCTTGCTGGTAATGAGCCAGGCTGGATTCTACATAATCCCGTTGTGCCGACGGGATGCGGAAGCCACCTGATTCTTGCTGGAGATTGCAGTCCCGCAAAACCTCGAACCAGTCCTCGCAGGCATCCCTATCCAGCACATCCACCGTTCCGTCACTGTTTTGCCTGAGCTGATTTTGACCTGTGGCCAAAAAACGCCGAATTTCATTTTCCGGGATGGATGTGCGGTTGCCCGTGGAATCGTGTTCGAAACTGCAGGAGAACCAGTCTTCTCCTTGTGCACTCTGCCCAAAAGCCACGACTGGCCGGATTGTTTGTATGTGCGAAGTCGCTGCACGGTATTTTTCGTTGAATTTAACCGAACGCCATTTGTTTCGTAAGCGTGGCACCAGGCTTGCATGGAAATGCAATACTTCATTCTGGCCACGCAAATGCAGCACTCCCCGCTGGTCTGCAGAAGTGAATCCTGCAGACGTTAATTCATTGAGTGCCGTTTTTTCAGCCTGGATATTGCGCGTAAAATAACATTTGCGACTATTGGCTTGAGTCGAATCACTGCTTTCATAAGGGAAAAAATCATCCGATTCTCCATTGACCTCCTGTCCCGGGTTTAGTTTGTGGCCTTCATAGAAGGCACAAATAGTGGCTGAAACATGATGGAGCGATCCTTCTAGCTGCAGTTCAAACTCAGGACGTCCCAGTTTCAGGGATGGTAAATGGAAGTCCTGCCCTGCTTCTATTTCAAATACATCCGACCATTCTGCAATTATGCTGGCGAGCCAGACTTCGTTCACCTCCATCCCCCGCTCTCCTGTCATCAGTAAATCATGGGCCATCACTCTTGAAGATGGTGTTTCAGGTAAGCGGACGGGCCATATTTTTTGCCGGTCGCAACAGTAAATCCAGGGAGTCTCATCTGAGTCCTCTTGTTTTAATAAAATCTGATTTCCAGCCGCAAAGCCGGTCAAGCGCATGTGAATATCATCTGTCAGATTGTTTTTTGTCAGCTGGAGCTTCAATCTGACGGGCTGCTCATCAATCGACAAGGCTGTATCTTTTTTATCGATTGAGAAATACGGGTAAACAGCAGCAAGTTTTAATAACTCGCTGGCCTGCCTGCGATTCAATACCAGAAAAGGTGGCAAGTCCTGTTTGCTCGATTGGCATTGGCTGCTCAGCCACTGTTTGATCCGATTGGATTGCTGCTGGTGGTGGACTTTGCCCGGATGTTCTGAACTAGGCTTGTTAATCAGTCGTATAGGGAATTTGTCTTTTTCC
The DNA here is from genome assembly GCA_030625775.1 of Verrucomicrobiota bacterium. Classification (GTDB taxonomy): domain Bacteria; phylum Verrucomicrobiota; class Verrucomicrobiia; order Verrucomicrobiales; family DEV007; genus JAADHD01. The sequence continues at coordinate 28,228 of DAOUQC010000060.1, read as the reverse complement.
CATAAATTCGTAAAAACCTCCTCTAATTTAATGGATAAGAGCCTATCCGGTAATCCTTCTCCATTGTTTTTCGAGTCAATTTCTGGATGTTTGTCGGATACCTGACTTGTCTTTTTTGCATCAAGCCTTTCAGGGAGGCACTGCTGCCTGTCATCCGCAGCCAAGGCTACCGCTACAGAATGGCAGCAGATCGTACCATCCTGTAGCGATTCGCGACAACAGCATAAATTATCGACCTCTGTTGATGAGTGGATCTTGAGTCCGGCGATCTGGGTTTTACGGCCTATTCGGACATTCCCTTTCACCAGGGCCCCTTTAATGCCCGCATCAGACACGCCCCCTGCTTCATAGAGCTGCCTCCCCTCCTTAACTGCCTTCCATCCGGCAGTCTCCATCAACCAGGCTCTACTTAAATCCATACGCAATGTTGTCTCGGAGAGTTTTTGTTAATATCATTCAACTGCAAGCCTCTGCTCTTTTCCTAAAATGTCAGGATTCGCGAATCTGTGTCAAAAAACTGCAAAGATTCTCACTAAATACTTGAAGTCTTAAGCAATCCTAATTAGTTAATAGATTCAAACAAAATCACCAATGATATTTTTCTTTTGGTTTACGACTCAATAAGAGCCCTGGTGACAACAATAACTTTTAAAACTCACAAAATGGCAACAATGAGCGTATACTTATCTCGCACCCAATATGGAATCACTCTGGCAGTGGCGGGCCTCTTGCTGATTGGGAATCCCTGCCCCGCTGACGCGATTCTGGGTTTTGGCAAAAAGCATAAAACGATCAAGGTTCCCTCTGCTGGAGAATTACAGGGGCAGGAGGTTTCTGCCAATCAAATGATGGCCGAAGCCCAAGCGTTTGAATCATCCTCCAGAAATAGCAAAGCCCGCAAGGTTTACAAAAGTGTTGTAAAAAATTACCCTTTGACCACAGCGGCAGCAGAAAGCCAGTTCAGGCTTGGGGTTTTACTTGAAAAAGACAATAAACCCAAAAAAGCTTTCGAAGAATATCAGAAATTCATCGACTCATATAAGGATAGCTCCCGTTTCAAGGAGGCGATCAAGCGGCAGTTTCATATTGCCAATTATTATCTGGAGAACCGTAAAACGGGCTTCCTGGGGTTCGGTGCTAATATTCAACCGAGCGATTTGATCGAATTTTTCATGCAAGTCAGCACAAATGCTCCCTACAGTCCGGAGGCCCCCAAGTCTCTCTTCAACGTGGGGGTGGTTAATAACCGCTCGGGTAAAGTTACAGAATCTTTGATAGCCTTCAGGTCGGTTGTCGAAGAGTTCCCGGGCACCCCGATTGCCGCTAAGGCCCAGTATGAGATAGTGCAAATTCTGGGTTCAACGAGTCAGGACTCCTATAATCCGGCTAATTCGCGTCAACACCGGGAAGCGGCTGAAGACTTTCTCAATCAATACGGAGGGGATGCACTGGCTTCGGATGTAAAGGCGGAGCTGGGCAAGCTGGAGGATAGGGACCTTGAGCAAGCTTTCAATATTGGGAGGTTTTATGAAAAACAGGGTAAACTACGATCAGCTGCAGTTTATTATAGAGAAGTGTTGGAACACCCAGGTGGCAAATACTATGCTGATTCTAAAGCCCGTTTGGACAAGCTGGAGGCACTTGATCCAACTCTGGTTAGACACACGGGAACCCCAAGGCACGTTGAGACCCCGCCGGACCTGAATAAGCGTAAAGATTATTTGGGGCCCCCTCCCCCTAAGCTTGATGCTTCTACACCAAGGATGAGAACTTCGCCGGCCGATGTGACTCCAATAGCACCGAACACCCTGGAGCCAAGCCTACCAATAGACCCCACCGCAAGTTCAAGCCCAACGCCCAAGACAGCTAATTAATAATTTGTATTGTCGCATAGGCCGGACAGCTGTAGGTGTCGCATTTTTTAGGCATTCAATTTTTATTTGTGTCCTGTGCAGGCTACACTTGATTTTTTACTGATTTTCGATTACAAACGGTCAGTGTCTTGGCAGAAATGCTGTGCAGAGATAAGTATAACAGGCAGATAAGTCACCCTTTCCCACATTTTTTTAGAAATACTCATTATGAAAACGGTATCCCGTATCTGTTTGTTGGCATTTCTCATCACCACTGCCATTTTTTCGAATGGTTGTGCAGGCTATAAACTCGGCTCCGTAAAGCCCTCGGTTTATGCCAATATCAACAAGATTCATGTTCCCACATTCGAGAATGCCACACTTGAACCAAGGGTCGCGGTGCTGACAACGAATGCGGTCATCAAAAGCTTGCAAGCTGACGGAACTTATCAAATTACTAACCAGGAAAATGCGGACGCAGTGCTGCGCGGTAAGATCACCCGCATTGAGAGGCGTCAATTGAGATCAGCCAGGAAGGACACTCTCAAAACGCGGGAAATGTTAATTTTCATGATCATCGAGTGGTCTTTGCATGATCCAGTTACCAACGACAAACTCGACTATCGTGAAACCAAAAGTATTGACCAGGCCAGTCGCGATAGCTCGACCAGCTTGAGAATCCGGCCTGGACGAGTGATTGGCCAGACTCAAATCTTCCTGGATGAGAACTTCCAGTTGACCGAAAGAAATGCGCTTCCACTAGCTGCTCAAGATGCAGCCAAGGTATTGACGAGCCAACTGACCGAAGGGTGGTAATTTAATATTCGGCGGCCTGCCGTATTCTCAGGGGATTTGGATGCAGGTCTGATTTCCGGGATCATATTATTTTGCCCGCTTTTTAAATTGCAGGGCAATAATTGCAGGTTAATCCTAAAAATGACGGCAGAAGAAAACAACGGTGGGCGCATCGTTTTCATCGCTACCCCGATTGGCAATATGGGTGACATCACTCTACGCAGCATCGAAGCCCTTCAGGAAGCTGACCTCATTGCCTGTGAAGACACTCGTCGTTCTTCAAAGTTATTGAATCGTCTGGAGATAAAAAAGCCTCTGATCAGTTTTCATGAGCATAATGAAAAAAGACGTGGGCGACATTTGATTGATGAAGTGCAAACGGGGAAAGTGATTGCCTGCCTGACTGACGCAGGCATGCCGGGTATCTCCGATCCAGGTTATCGGCTGGTTCAGGATTGCCTTGCCTGTGATGTGCCTTTTGAAATTCTTCCCGGCCCATCCGCAGTATTGATGGCGCTACTAGGCTCAGGGCTACCGACAGACTCATTTTATTTTGGTGGTTTTTTGCCTCACAAAAAAGGCAAACGTCAGGGAGAACTGGAAGAAGCTGTTCTGAGATCCTGCAGCTCGGTATATTTTGAATCCCCCCATCGCATCGTAGCCAGTCTGGAGATGGTAAAGTCTTTTGCTCCGGGTCATCCCCTATGTGTGGCCCGCGAGCTCAGTAAAAAATTCGAGACTTGGTACCGGGGCAGCGTTGAGGAAGTGCTCGCGCTTGTTGACAAGGGCAAGGTGAAGGGGGAAATCACTTTGGTTATTGGGGGCAAACAAAAAACTAACAAATTAAATAGCAAAAAAACAGCACTTGGAGCTTAATTTAAATTATATGTTTCAGCTGTTTTTTCCATAACCCCTCTTCAAATTAAATGCCTTATGTTGTCGATTTCGACATGCTGGAACAGCCACCGTCATGAAGAAGATGGATTGCACATGGCCTATGAGGCTTTGTTGCTCGGGTTTGATCACATAGAGCTTGGGCAAGGCCTTCCCGCTGTACTCATACCTGGTTTCTACAAGTCCATCACAAAAAACAAACCTGGAGCCAAACCTTTTATCCGTTTTTCAGGAGTCCACAATTTCACCCCTGCCCCGGATGATAAGTCCGGGGCTTTGGACAGGGTTTATGAACTCACTACCCAGCAGCGGGCACATCATGATCATGCCGTCGAACTGACAAAAAAATCAATCGACCTGGCTGCTGACCTGGAGGCCGGACATGTGATTCTGCAGCTCGGGCCGGCACCAATGAAAGACTATAGCTCTCAACTGGTCACATTGATGAGTAAAGGAGGTCTTTACAGCAAAGCTTACGCCGCCTTGAAGTTGGAAATGATCCAGGAACGTGAGGGCTTGAATGGTGCTTATTTCGACGGAGTCAGACGAGCTTTGGACGAATTGATTCCTTACGCCCGGGATAAAGGCATTCGTCTGGGTTTGGAAAGTCGTGGCCGTTATGAGCAGGTTCCGACAGAACGCGAAATGGAAATGCTTTTAACAGAGTATGACAGCTCCACGCTCGGTTACTGGCATGATTTCGGACATATTCAGCTGAAAGAGAATCTAGGTTTGCTCAATCACCGGCAATACTTGGAAAAAAGGCTTCCGCGACTGATCGGGTGCAACCTTCACGACGTAGTCTGGCCGGTAGAAGCTCATGCAATTCCTTTTCAGGGAGATATTGACTTTGATCAACTCATGCCTCTAGTGCCAAAAAATATCCCTATAGTTTGGACAATGAATCCCCGGCGCAAGTCGGACGACATCAAAACAGCCCTCGCAACCTGGAAAGAAAAATACGGTGATTAAAAGAAGTAAACAGGCACTTAAGTTTGTACGTGAAAACGATAATAAAACGGTCGTGAAGCACGTGCTTTCACATGATGCTCATCCTCTTATCCAGTTTGGGAAATACGCCACTTGCGGTGTTGCCGCCGTGTTGATTCATCTTTCCGTTGTCTACACCTTAGGGCTCACAGTCTTTCCCGCCATTGGAACCGATTTGCCGGTTGAGCTGAAACAGCATAACGGTACGATCAATAACATTATCGCCTTTTTTGTGTCGGGGTGTGTTGTTTATTGGTTGAACATCAAGTTTGTTTTCAAACCCGGCCGCCATAATTTTTTGCTGGAAGTTTTTCTGTTTTTTGCCGTTTCAGCTTTACCCCTGGCTGCAGCCTCCGGGGTAAATTGGCTGATCTACAAAAACTCTGAAATACTGGAGGAAGTTCATTTGCAAGAATACGTCGAACACATCGCCAATTTTGGTTTCATTATAACGTCCGCTCTGGTGAATTTTATCGCCCGGAAGTTTATTATTTTTAAAGGCTGATTTAGGATGTTAGCAAGGATGTTCCGGCCCAAAGGGCTACCGCCTAACTAGTTAAACGAATCCCCCTTTCCTTCCCCTACCAGGGGGGCAGCGGGCCGGTGCCACCATCGAGAACGATGATCGTACCGTTGATGTATGCGGCGGCATCACTTAACAAAAAAGCTGCAGTTCTGGCGATGTCTTCCGGTTGCCCCAGTCGTCGCACAGGTATTTTTTTAGCTACTTCTTCGTAAAGCTCTTCTACAGGGCGATCCCAGCCTTCGCAGGTTTCCGCCAACATGGGAGTTTCAATGGTGCCGGGGGAAATACCCACTGAGCGGATCTTTCCCGGATGATCCACTGCCAGAGAGCGAACGAGGGCCTCGAGTGCCGCCTTCGATGCGCAATATAAAGCATGCGCAGGAAAGGCGATTTGAGCGGCTACTGATGTAGTCGTGAGAAAAACTCCCCCGCTTTCATTTTTTTCCATAACTGGAATAGTGTGCTTGGCTAACCACAGGGCCCCTTTCACATTTACACCCATTACTTTATTCCAGATGCGATCATCAAAATCGGTTACCAGTCCTTTGCCCCAGACGCCGGCATTGCAGTAAACCCCATCAATGTGGCCATAGGTATCAACGGTTTCGCTTACCATTCGTTTCACACTTTCTTCATCGGAAACATCAGCATAAATAAACCGGCCTTCCCCACCGTTTTTCTGGATTTGTTCGGCTAAAGTGACCCCCTCTTCTCTCTGAATGGAAACGGCAACAACCTTGGCTCCCAATTCAGCAAAAAGCAGGCTGCTGGCGGCCCCCATGCCCGATGTGCCACCGGTTACTATAATGACTTTGTCTTTCAAGTTGTTCATAATTTAAGTTTGTTGCATGGGCATTATGTCCATGGCTAGTCAGATTGGTTTTTTATTTTTTACACATTTAGGGGACTCATGCGGAAAATGTGGCAAAGCTCAATCAAGGTCACTAAACTCAGTAGCTCCCTCGCGAAACTGCATGTATTCAAACACCGCCCCGTCTTTCATGAAAAAAGCCACCTGAAGGCCCTCCATTGGAGTGAAAGGTTCAAGGATGACGTCTTCTCCTTCTAAAGCAGCGTGAATGTCATCAACCCGAAATCCCACGTGGGGCATGTCGCGAAGCGGGCCTGTCACAGGTGAATCCGCTTCAAATCGAAGGTATTCCACCCGCATCGGATGGTTTTCCGGGCGGGTTACCCACACCCGAGTGTCTTCGACAAACGTTTCGCCCTCCTGTACCTCATCAGTAGGCATTCCAATATGGTGAAAGATTTTCATGATGATAAATTCCTACACCCGTCTTTTCCAAATGTCATCTATTGGTGAGCATTTACTGTAGATGTTTTGCGAAGCACTGGCGCGTTCGATGCCACATTTCCGGTGACAGCACATGGCCCGCCCCGGCCTCTATGTAGTGGCTGAATTGTTCAAAGACTTCCGCTTTTTCATAAGCGGCGGCAATTCTAAGCACCCCCTTTTTTGCCTCCTCGATGGGGCTGCCTCCATCCAATTCTCCCAGATTCAAATGCAGGGCCCGTGGAGCAATCAAGGAAACAATTTCAGGAGTATCCCCGTATTGTAACCAACCCGGAATAAAGTTGGGGAAACAGTGTAGTAATTCATGTTTGTGAATAGCTGCGTAGGTTGGCAGGCAACAGTTGCCCACCACACACTTAATCCGTGGTTCCCATGGTCCAACCAACCAGGCGTGGGTTGAGCCCATCGAATGCCCGAAACAGCCAATGTTTTGCTCGTCTACTTCCGCCCTTGAGCAGAGAAAATCAATTCCCCGCTTCATATCGAGAATATTTTTCCAAGCCAGACATTTGCCTTCGAGGACATATTCGAGAAACATAAAACGTTCGTATTTACCATTTTTCAGTTTTTTATTTGGATCCTGTCGTTCTTCAAAACACAGGGCATCTGGACATAAAACCACATAGCCCTCTTTGACCAGGTCTACCCCAGTGTGATGCATGGGATTGCCATTCAGCCCGGCAGGTTCGCTTTTACCCAGATGATACTGCCCTGCATGCTGGTGCCAGACAGCGACAGCGGGTGCTGGATTTTTTGCATCGATGCCGTCAGGTATTAATAATAGCGCCGGGACGGCGTCACCGTGTTCGGCTTCATAAGTCAGAGATTCAATTCGGTAACCCTCTTTTTGGATGCTTTCCCGGATTTTCACTTTCAAATCTGCCGTATCTGGCCAGGGCCCTCCCAGGCAATTGCCTAGGGCTTTTTTCATTTTATTCGGATTCATCATTTCCTTAGCAGTATTTTTTTCTGATAGTGATTGCCCGGCAGCTGTCGTGGAAGAGGTCTGAAGCATCGTATTTCCCAGCCATAAGGCAGCTCCACTTTTGAATGTGGTGGATTTAAGGAAATCACGGCGGTCAAGCGACTCATTATCTAGCTCTGTTGAATTCATTCGCGATATCAGTAATCAGCAGTGCTCACAGAGGTCAATTGCACTGGAAATACACGGGCGTTTAATTTTGCTGTTGGATGGGATTTTCACAACTCGTCAATACTATCGATCATGGCAGCCCGTCCCGATTTAGTAGCCAATTGCCCCATGTGACCTCCTTGGTGGAAAATTTTAATGTGTTTGTCGGGGACCAAAGAATGCAACCAGCGCACATCGCCATCTTTTAGTAGAAAATCATCATCACTGCTGATAATGCGGAGATCGGAAACACGACGCAGGCCGGTAGTAAAATTTTTTAAATTCGCCACACGTCTTATTTCATTGTAATTCACCGCATCTCCTTGATCACCGTTTTTGTAATAGGGTATAACGAAAGAGTTAAGATAATCGGTGAATTTATAGTGATCAATCTCCTCGTAAACAGCCGCCCGGCGGAATTTACTAATTGGCTGCTGAAGCAATCCAAAATTGTTTCGCGACTGGCTGGAAAAAATGATGTCACGCAAGACCGTATGGTAGGCATAACCAATGAGGAAATCCGCCTCAGTGCGATCAAAAGGCAAAGCCAGTGGTGCCGCTTGATTTGCTGGTTTATCTTGGCCCTTACTGGCCGCTAGGATATATCCGACCTTACGGAAAGTATTCACAATTCGTCCACTCCGCTCCCTGGCAGGCCAGTTGAGAGCGGAATTATACAAATCGTCGAGGGTGTCCAGGCTATTGAGCATGTCTACAGGGGGGTAAATAGCAATATAGCGTTCGAACTGTATCAAGGGACTATTTTTTGATGCACAGGAGGCCGCCAGCATCATTGTCTGGAACGCTCCGGCTGAAACTCCGAAGAGGGCGCGTTTGCCGATGCGACTGCCGTATTTTGAGGTCAAGTTTCGATCAATGGCATCCAGCGCTACATGAAGGTCATGGTTATCAACTGTAGAATAGCCCGGCACAGCAGTAGTCGAAGCCGATTCCATAAATTCGGTGTTGAATACATCGCTGATACTGACAACTGAATAGCCCTGTGAATAGATAAGTTCTGCGCGAGCCAAAGATGGAGAGCTAAGCCTGTGGGAACCGAGGCCGGACAACAAATAAACCACTGGTGCCTGGGGGGCTTCACGGCCACCCTGCATCCAGACAGAAAATTTGAGGCGCTTGCCTGTACTGGGAATAAGAGCAGAGCGTGTTTTTACTCGATCAGAAAAAACTGGATTGCGAAGTGTGGTAAATATTGTGCTCAGCAAGTTGATTGAGGGTTTATTAGGCATCTCGGGGATACGAAATTTACTGATATCATTTTCTCGCAACACTGCTGAAATTTGACGGGCAGCAGAATAGGTATCGGCACCAGCCTCGGTGAAACGTTTGAATTCACCGGTTTTATCTACAATGTTGTTGAAAGCAAAACCATAGGTTCCATACAGATAAGGGCTGGAAAGCCAATACGCTGGGTTCACAGCTGTGTCACCAGCCAGGCCGATGGAGTCCCGCTCGTTGCTGGGCCCAAAAACCGGGATAACCACGTACATCGAAGGATCCCAGCCCCAGCGTCCAAAGGTCTGGCCAAAGTCAGCTTCTGATTTAGATAAATTGAATGAAGAGGCAGGATCAAACAAACCTACACCGCCAATCGTGGTGTTTATCGCAAAGCGGTGAAGCTCCCGACGGGCACCTTTCCAACGTCCTTGCAAAAGATTGTTAATGAAGCGCCTGGGAAAAGTGAGATTCTCCGAGAAATTGTTAATTTTCTCTCGTACCGGCTTGCGAACGATGAAGCGGTAACCCTGGCCAACCGGGTGTATCAGGCGCTTGTTAATTACTGAATTGAAGCTCCAAATCCTACGATTGATAGGCTCCAATGGATCCTCAATGAGCCGGGGAACGATAATCGCATCGTCGGGGACAAGAGTTAGTTGATCCCTGTCATCCCCATATGCCGGAGATAATAACAATATTGATAAGCTCAAAAATATGAAGCTATATGTCTTCATGTTTAGAAAACTGCCATTGCTACAGGAATCAGTCAATGCGAAAGGCATTGGATGGAAATGGGAGTCATTCCATTTTCCTGATCGCCTTGAGCTTGCTGGGGGGATAACTGTCTCGAGAAAATGGTGATTTGGTTATAAATTCTGAGCTACAGTCAGCCTATTGCATTGAAACAGGTTCGCTCAAGGGGAAATCAATCATAGAGGGGCGGTGGTCAGAAAAGGGCTTCTTTAGAAAATAGTTAAATGAACGCAGAGTTTCACCAAAATGTGGTGCAAACTGATAGCTACCCTCCTCATTACTCGGCTCGTCTAACAATCCTGAACGGACAAAAATCCAATCGAGACGATATAAACCTAGTGGCCCTATTGGTCGTTTCATCTGGAAGGTTGATACATGGCCTTTGAGATATTTTTGGTTTGAGTTTGATAAAGTCCCCTTGTAACGCCCAAACGAACGTTCTTTATCTCCCCTGAAATCAAATGCCGTGCCGTCGGCAAAACGGAAATTTTCTATTTCATTAAACAGGGGCTTCACTTTATTGGGAAAAATAATGGGGATGTTCGTCGCCAGGGGGCTATGCAGATTCTTTAAAAAATTTATCCCTCGATGGGCAAAGGATGCCAGATCAAGGTCCAGAAAAACTTCATAGGCAACCGGAATCAAAGTGGAAGGGTCGGTCGCCGTCCGGTAAATCGCTCGCGGCATTGATGTGGGGCTGACATCAATCGCGGATGAGTTGAAATCACCCGCCATGATGATTGGATTAGGGATATTCGCAGTATACGACAAGATCTCACGCATCTGCAATGCCCGGACTTCCGGCTTGCACTTGATTTCAAGATGGACATTGATCAATGTCAGGGTATTGCTTGGCCCACACCCAGGCACCTCAACGTCAACTCGGAAAAAATGCCGTCCTCCAACTTTCATTTCACGCGTCACAATATTCTCAAAAGCTAGTTCTGCACCAATACGGCGGGCCCCTTCAAGAAACGTAGTCTTCTTTTTTTCCTCCTCATACCAATCGTAACCAATGGTTTTCAGAGGAATGACTTGAACCTTTTTAATAGGGTAGCGTGACAATACAGCCGAACCGAAGGCCCCCTTGAAGCGGGATGGCTCCGCCTTAAAAAACCCAGTTGCTTCAACATCGACCTCACCCGTCCGATATTTTTTAACCGGTTCCAGACCAAGCAATACCGGATCAACTTCGAGAGACTGGGGGGCGTAAGTGTAGTTCATGTCCAGTGCACGTGCCAGTTCCCCGGCCGCATTGATATAACCTGAGCGATTGACTCCAACATCCATCTCCTGAAGAAAAAGAATGTCCGCACTGAACAATCGTTTACGTTGTCGCAGCATCTCTTGCTGCACAGCACTCTTCTCAGGTGCTTTTTCAGAGTCAATCATCTCTTTGTATGCTTCCTCTGATTTGAGCGCATCGATCACCTCCGCTACACGGATGGATTTCTCAATATTCCAAGTTCCCACACGCAGTAATGGCCCTAGTTTTGATGTTGATGCTACATGGGGGCGAACACCCCGGTACCAGGCGCTATTGTCGATCAGTGCCGAGCTAAAAAAACGCTCAACTTTTCTCCCTAAAGCCCCTTTTGGTTTTGGGGTTTTTGACAGTATGCACAGTTCCTTATAGTCCAAATAATCAAGATCGCGTAAACGTGGATAGCCACCTGAAAAACCATTTACAGTGGCATCAACTTGATAAACTCCAGCAGTCTCTATGGAGTCCAGCAAAGGTCGTGAAGAGCAAGATGAAGAAATCAGAGCCAAACCAGTACAAAAGAGAGCGCCGGTGGGCACAAAAAGATTTGAGAACTTCATGGAAGATGTCGATGAATACTAGTTTTTACGCCATACTCTTCAGCAATCCTCTTCATGCGAAAGCCTGGATGAATGCCGTTTCCAGTGCCAGGGCTTCCTGTACATTGGTATTCAAATTGCTGCGCAATTTTTCGATCGCTTCTATTTTTTTTCCTAGGCTGGTGGCACCCAGACTCTTTGCCAAGTCTCTCGTCGTATCGGCGTAAACAGGCAGATCCAATTGATTCCAACCATTTTGTTGGCGTAAAGAATCCCCGAACCAAGCCAGCAAATACTCGATGAGTTTGCTGCGAAAGTCTAGATACTCTGATTCGGAAAGTGCCTTATAATAAACATCCCTACGCTTTAACCAATCTCCTTCAGTCGTTTGTTTGTAAGTTTTAATTTCGAGCTTCAGTGACTCCTCGTTCAATTTGCTGATACGGGCTTTCTCTTGTGATAAGACTCCTGAAAACACCTTCATCAAACTCAATGCCGCAGAGACTCCATTGCGGTTTTCTCTATAAAATTGGCGTAATTGATCCAAAAACTCTTGGGCCTCTTCACTGATTTCCCAATCTCCCGAATTCCCTTTCAAGCTGATCCGGATGCAACGTGAAAGGATGGTGGTGAGCAATTGCTCGGGTTGCGCCGTTAATAAAATGAGTAGTGAGTTGTCCGGTGGCTCTTCCAGGGTTTTCAAAAAAGCATTGCTGGCAGCAGGCATCATCCGGTCAGCTTCTTTGATCACTACAATTTTTTTTACACCTTTCTGACTAGCCATCCTCAAGGCCCTCTCAGCTTGTCGGATGCCTTCAATGGTGATCCTCCGCGATTTGGATTCCGGACCAATCACATTGACAGTTTCACTTCTAAAGGAATCCAGACTTTGATTGGAATCATCAATTCCATCAGCCCCATTCAGCAGGTAGATGAGCTTTCGTGTTAGCTCCTGCTTGCCGCTTCCTTCAGCGCCAGTGATCAGGTAAGCATGAGCCAGGCGACTGTTTTGATTTGCATTGCAGAGCAATTTAAAAGCTTCTTCAGGCGGAAAACTCATCGTATTTTTTCTTCAACGAATTCTGAATACTGAGGTGGACTTCTTCAATGCTATGCGAAGCATCGATGATCACTATGCGTTCTTTTTCGATTGCTGCCAAGTCCAGATAGCCTTGGCGCACTCTTTCAAAAAAATCTGGGGGTTGATCTTCCATACGGTCAGATCTGCCCTCGGCTTGACTCACCATTTTAGCCCGCTCATGCCCTTCTGCGGCATCCATGTCGAGTAGAAAGGTCAGATCAGGCTCCACTTCACCAATTGCAAAACGATTGATTGTTCGAACTGCCTCCAGATCCAGGCCTCGTCCCAGGCCCTGGTACACCGTTGTCGAATCGAGGAAGCGGTCAGCAATCACCCACTGTCCTTGCTGTAACGCAGGAGCGATGATCTCTCGCACCAATTGAGCTCGACTGGCCGCAAACAGCAGCAGTTCTGCTTCAGAAGACATTGCTGACGCCTCGGGAGTGTACTGCAACAGATCGCGGATGCGTTCTCCCACTACGGTTCCTCCCGGTTCCCGGGTCAATAACACCTTGCGCCCTCCTTGCTCCAGCTGCTCAAGCAACAGACGGATTTGGGTGGATTTTCCGCAACCCTCGGAACCTTCAAAACTGATAAATCGGCCTTTATGCATCGTTAGTTGCATCTATGCCCCGTCGAACTAAAGTTGTCGAACTTATTTCGACACTCATACGAATTACTGACATGGAAATTGCAAATACCGCCTGGTTTGGAGATCGCTCCGACCACAAAGCTATCGAAGAAAAATTAGACTTTGCTCCGAAATTTGATGAAAACGGATTGATCCCCGCCATCGCCCAGGATGCTGAAAGTGGTGAAGTTTTGATGGTGGCCTATATGAATGCAGATTCCTTGAGCGACACCCTGCGCCGCGGGGAAGCCGTCTACTGGAGCCGCAGCCGTCAGGTGCTCTGGCACAAGGGAGCCACCAGTGGACACGTGCAGGAAGTGCTTGAAATTCTCATCGACTGTGATCAGGACGCCCTGGTCTTGAAAGTGAAACAAAAAGGCCCGGGATGTTGCCACGTAGGTCACCAAACTTGCTTTTACCGGACGGTTCCATTCAAGAATGGAATCAAATCGCAGGATCAGGTGATTGCCTTGAAGTCCCGATATTCTGAAAAATCCTATGATCCAAACGAGGTTTACAAATAGGCTTACTGGTTAAAAGGTTTTTTAAAACAGACTCCTTTTCTGGAAAAAACCTCCAGGCTTTCACAAAATACTGGTCACTGCGTGTATTTTCGGGCACACTGATTTCCTATTCCATCCCTCCCTTTTCACGACTTTCCCCCGACATCCCTTCATGAGAATCATTGCCATTGCGAATCAAAAAGGCGGCGTAGGAAAAACAACCACTTCCGTCAATCTAGGCGCATGCCTTGCCGCGCAGGGCTCACGAGTGATTGTGCTCGATCTTGATCCCCAGGCAAATACCACCAGTGCACTGGACTTTATCCCGGGTGAGCACCCGAGCATCTATGACAGTCTGATAGAAGATGCCGACGTGGCGACTTTGATCCAGCCCACTAAATACGAAAACCTCTCAATCATCCCCTGCGATTTACAGCTTGCCGGATGTGAGATCGAACTTGCAAGGGCAGAAGACCACCTCATTCGCCTGCGTGGCATCCTTCACGCCTACCGGGCGGTTGCCGAGGCCGACTACATGCTCATCGATTGCCCCCCATCCCTGGGCATCCTGATGACTTCGGCTCTGGCCGCTGCGGATGAATTGCTCATCCCCCTGCAGTGTGAATATTTCGGCCTGATGGGCTTGTCGGAAATCGTCAAGGTCCTCGAAATGGTTGCCACTTCCGGAGCAAATCCAGATGTAGAAATCGAAGGCATCGTCATGACAATGGCCGATTCCCGGACTAATCTGACTCAACAGGTGATCGAGGAAGTGCAAAGGGTGTTCAAGAGCACGGTGTATAACACCATCATTCCCCGCAGCATTGCCTTGGGTGAATCCCCCAGTCATGGACGGGCCATTATCGATTACAAGCCTTCCAGTGCCGGGGCCAAAGCTTACCAGGCTCTAGCTGGAGAGTTTCTAGAACGTCACTCCCCTGTCGTAGCAGGCTGAAAAAGGCTGCGAGAACTAATCAAGTATGGCCTTGCTAATCCGCTGGCTTGACGCAAAGTTCGTTTGCCTAATACTTGCTGTCTTTTCCAGGAGAAAACAACAGCCAGGCATCCCGGTTTTCACCATTTTATCTGTTTTATAAATCACTAATTCTGTTCACGATGTTCCAGTGGGTCATACGCAAAATAGTCGGATCAAAAAATCAGCGTGTGCTGAAGCAAATCTGGCCGACTGTCGGAGAAATCAATCGATTTGAAGAAGGATTCCAATCCCAGGATGAATCGGTTCTCAAAGAGAAAACGACGGCATGGAAAGCGCATCTGAATCGCTACAACGAGGACGTTGAGTTTTACAGCGAGCGCAAGCTCAAGTCGATGGAAACCGAGGTAATCCGTCCGGTTCTTACAGGATGGACTGAACGCTATGAAACCTTGCAGGATGAATTTTCCAGCTTGAATGGCTTGTTGCCGAGAACTGGACAGGTTGACACCTTGAGCATCGATGATCTGGCTGCGGCCATTATTACTGCGCAAGAGGCTTTTGGTGATCTTCGTGCAAGCTTTCCAAATGCACGAGCAGAATACCTGGAAACAATTTTGCCTGAAGCCTATGCCGTGGTTAAAAATGCCGCCCGGCGGCTTTGCGGAACGAGCTGGGATGTCTGCGATCATCCTGTGGCTTGGGAAATGGTTCACTTTGACGTGCAGTTGATCGGCGGCATCGCCCTGCACCGTGGCACCATTGCAGAAATGGCAACAGGTGAAGGAAAAACCCTGGTGGCTACCCTGCCGGTATTTTTGAATGCACTGACCGGTCTCGGGGTGCATGTCATCACGGTGAATGACTACCTCGCCCGACGGGATTCGGAGTGGATGGGACATCTTTTTGAATATCTCGGCTTGAGTGTTGGCTGCATCCAGAATGATCAACACGGGGATTTACGCCGCGAACAATACCAGCGCGATATTACTTATGGAACTTCGAGTGAGTTCGGCTTCGATTACCTTCGTGACAATGGCATGGCTACGAGTAAGGCAGGCCTGGTTCAGCGCAGTCATTATTATGCCCTGATCGACGAAGTGGATTCCGTCCTGATTGATGAAGCCCGAACCCCACTGATCATCAGTGGGCCGGTCACCTCACGTCAGGGACACCAGTATGATCGTTTCAAGCCCCTGGTGGAACAATTGACCCGTCGTCAAACCACTTTATGCAATCAAATGGTCAGTGATGCCAAAGAGAAAATTGAAGCGGATAACCAGTCGGAAGCAGGAGTTGATCTGTTTGCTGTTAAGCTGGGGCAACCCCGCAACCGTGGCTTGATTAGGATGATGGAGGATCCCGACATCCGTCGTTTGATTGACAAGACCGAACTGACTTTTTATCAGGATGCGCAAAAGACCGCATTGTTCCAACTCAAGGAGGAACTCTACTTTATTCTGGATCAGAAGAACCACGAAGCAGATCTCACTGAAAAAGGCCGGTCCTTTCTGAACCCTGATGACCCGGACGCTTTTGTTCTACCTGATTTGGCTACCGCTTTTGCAGAAATTGATGGTGATGTGGCCCGCACAGAAGATGCCCGGGAACGATCCAAGCAGGAATTGCAGGAGAAGATGAACTCCCAGGCACAGCGCATGCACAATATCTCCCAGTTGCTGAGAGCCTACTGCATCTACGAACGGGACGTGAGCTATGTGGTCGAAGACAACCAGGTGATGATTGTGGATGAGAACACCGGGCGTAAAATGCCCGGTCGCCGTTGGTCTGATGGACTGCATCAGGCGGTGGAAGCAAAAGAAGGTGTCAAAATCGAAGACGAAACCCAGACCTATGCTACGATCACCATCCAGAATTATTTCCGGCTGTATGAAAAGCTGTCAGGGATGACAGGGACGGCGGAAACAGAAGCGGCTGAATTCAAGGATATTTACAGTCTCGATGTGTTGGTGATTCCCACCAACCGACCGATTCAACGGCACGATCAGAACGATCAGATTTACAAAACCCGACGGGAAAAATTCAATGCGGTGATTGCCTCTGTGGGCGAAGCCAATGCTACAGGGCAACCAGTTCTTCTGGGAACCGCCAGTGTGGAATCTTCTGAAACTATATCCCGTATGCTGAAGCGTGCTAAAGTTGCGCACAGTGTTTTGAACGCCAAATACCACATGCAGGAAGCTGAAATTGTCAGCCGGGCAGGTCTCCAAGGTGCGGTGACGGTGGCTACCAACATGGCGGGGCGAGGCACTGACATCAAATTGGGCGAAGGGGTGAAAGAACTTGGAGGGCTGAAAGTTATCGGCACTGAAAGACACCAGTCACGCCGCATCGACCGCCAGTTGCGTGGGCGTTGTGCTCGTCAGGGTGACCCGGGAGCCTCGATGTTTTTTGTCAGCTTCGAAGACGAACTGATGGTCAACTTCGGTGCATCGGATCGTATGACCAAAATGATGGAACGTTTTGGTTTGGAAGAAGGTCAGGAGCTCGAGCATCCCCTGCTGAACAAAAGTGTCGAAAATGCACAGAAAAAAGTTGAGCAACGCAATTACGTTTCACGTAAACGGGTGCTGGAATACGATGACGTGATGAACCAGCAGCGCGAAGTCGTATACGGTTATCGCAATGAAGTTCTGGAGACTGAAAACCCTCATGGTCTGGTATCCGAAATCATCGAAAAATCGGTACCAACACGCACCGCCAGCTATGTGGATCCTGAGACCGGGGAGCTTGATTATGAAGCCATCCTGCACTGGGTGAACTCCACCTTCCCCCTCAGGTTGACAAGTGAGCAGGCAGAATTTGCCACCCGCGATGAAGAGGCCAATATCCGTTTTATCACCGACAAAGTTCACCAGGCTTACGAGCTCAAGGTAAACCATGAAGATCCCGATGTGCTGGAAGAGCTCGAGCGCTACATCATCCTGAGCGCCATCGACCGTTTGTGGCAGGAGCACCTTTATGTGATGGATGGTGTTCGCGATGCCATTGGCATGCGTCAATACGCTCAAAAGGATCCTCTGGTTGAATACAAAACAGAGGCCTACACCGTTTTTGTGGAGCTGATGGATAATATCGACAACGAAGTGCTGGGTAGCTTGTTTCGCACTACCACACGCCCGGAAGAATACGAAGCTTTCCTCAAAGACCTGCCTCAACAACTCAGCCATGATACCGATATCCTTACGGATTTTGATGGCAGCGGTTCAGCGGGTAAGCAGTCGAGTGCCAACCGTGCGGCAAGTGGCGAAGAGGATTCCGGGCAAGTTCAAATCACCTTGCCTCTCAAGCGAGAGCTCCCCAAAGTGGGCCGCAATGATGCCTGCCCTTGTGGTAGTGGAAAAAAATTCAAACAATGCTGCGGTCGTAAGGCTTAGTCGCTTGCTGAACAGTTGCGGCGCACGATTATTTTATCCATCCCAGCTTCACCAGGAAAGCTTCCGTCTTTTCCAGTGTGGATTGAAAGTCCGCCCCGTCGCCACGCCCGTAATTAAAAAAACCGTGCTTGCGGTCCTCGTAGCCAACCAGCACGACATTCTTCGCACCCAGGCCTATTGCTTTTTTAGTAAAAGCATCAGCCGTGGCATAGGGAACGGTTAAATCTGCTATTCCATGGAAAATGATGCATGGGGGCAAGTCGCCCCGGACGTGCTGTAACGGTGATATGCCCATAATTTTGCCTGCGATTTCCTTACCCCAGTTTTTTTCCACTCCGGGCAAATTCAGGTCGAGAGCGGGATTATAAAGCAACAAGGCATTCGGTTTTGCCGAGACTGCAAGGTCATCCGCTTGGTCATTGAACGCTTCAATCGTTGCTGTCGCAGCCGCTAGATGCCCACCCGCCGACCCCCCTCCGGCGGCAATTTTTTCTGGATCGATTCCCAGTTCCGAGGCATGCGCTCTTACCCAACGCATCGCCGACTTGGCGTCCTGAGTGCTTTCAAACGGTGTGGATTCATGTTTGTTCTTGATCCGGTATTCAGCCGTCATCGCCACCATTCCTTTTTCAGCAAGGCGTTTGCAATGCTGGTCAAATTGTTTGGTCGAGCCCCCTCTCCATCCTCCGCCAAAGAAAAATACGACGGCAGGCCTGCTGTCCTCAGCTTTCCACCCCTTAGGTTTGTAGATATTGATAGCTAATTCAAAATCTTTGCCGACCTCTTGGTGAACCCTCTTTTTGTAAACCATCCGTTCCTGCGCGCCGGCGCTCATGCACACGCACATGGAGAATAACACCACTGCAATACTTACTCTCCACAATTTACAATCCAATTTCATAAAATTTAACTCTATCTGCCCGTCTCATTTACAGCCAGCTAAAAATAGGAAATCACGGTGACATTTTTTTCATATACCACACCAAGATAGTTGCAAGTAAACCTATACTTACAAGGATCCCCTTCCACGAATAATCGTTTTGAGCCACACTGACCCTATCCGTTTTCAGCGTTTTTTTCACTTCTCTTTCTGGTAATAAAAATTCCACCGAATCACCCGCATCCATATCCTTGGTCTCGGGAAAAGCTGCTTTCCGCGTGCATACCAGCAACAGCCTTTTGCCGGCATCTTTTTTTAATCTCACTCGCAATAGCTTTGAAGTGGCCTCAAGATTTATTTCAGCTGAAACCAACAGGCAAGCAACTGGAACTCCCGATTGGTATTTTTCATCACGAATAGTTTCCAGTTTTTCAAAGCTGAGTAAGTCGGTCAAATCCAGCTCGGTATCTGAATCAATCCAAAACCCAAATTTCTCTTTCACAAAATGGCGGCCGCGTTTGAATACAAGCTTGAATTGTTCATCAGACCGGGTTCGCAGCCATGCAGCATCAAAAATTTCTGCACCTGCATCTTCAAAACCCACCAACAACTCCGGAGCATGAATCGTAAAATACAATCGGACGACGCCTGTTTCAGCTGTCTCGGTGAAATTCACTTCAACATTGTGATAAAGTTCCAGATGGGCTTCGGCCTTTTCAAACAAAGCAAAACACAGCAGTAAAATTACCACCACTGTCAGATATGCACTGCACTTGATTTTAGTCTTCCAAAGAGAAAAAAACATGGATTGAAGGTGTTGCCCGTCATACATTATATCACTGTATCGCAAACAAATCTTATCATGAAATTAGGTGTTATCGGATGTGGAAAAATGGGCAGAGCTCTTCTCGAAGGCATACTCAGTAAAAAAATTGTCAGCCCTGAGCAAGTGCTGGTCTACGATACTTACACGGAAGCCGTCGATTGTCTGGTCAGGGAATTAGGGGTCAAGGCAGCGGCAGGCAATAACCAGGTGGTTGAAGGTTCCGATACCATATTACTGTGTATCAAACCGCAGGGTTTTCCGGAAATGCTAGAATCACTCGACGGGGCTACAGACCGCTTGCTCATTTCCATCGCTGCAGGGATTCGCATTGCCAATATCGAAGCTGCGATAAATAAGCAGCATCGGATCATTCGAGTGATGCCGAACACACCCGCTTTGGTAGGCAAAGGCGCCTCTGCTTTTGCTTTGGGTTCCACGGCCACTCAAGCCGATGCTGAAATCACTCGAGAGCTGCTCGGAGCTGTTGGTTATGTCACTGAGGTAGCCGAGGAACTTCTAGACCCGGTGACGGCTCTTAGTGGAAGCGGTCCCGCTTATATTTTTGCCATGATAGAAGCCATGGTGGCAGCAGCGGTCGATTTGGGACTTGATGAAAAGACCGCTCTCGATCTGGCGGCACATACGGTTTCAGGAGCAGCAGAACTGGTGCTTCAAACGGGAGACTCCCCCACCCTGCTCAGAAAAAATGTTACCAGTCCTAATGGCACCACATTTGCAGCCCTTGAATCGTTGAATCAAAATCAGTTTAATTCTGTGATTCACGATGCTATGAAAGCTGCCTATGATCGCTCTATTGAGCTTGGGGCCTGATGTCTTCCCCCTTATTCAAATAATTACTCGCTTCCAACATGATCCATCCCAGACATCTTTTTGAGGAACACGGGCAAGAGCAGGTGTTCCGCTACTTTGATGATCTATCTCCAGATAGGCAAGATGAGCTCACTCGTCAGGCCTCTGCGATAGATCTCGATGAAATAGATCATCTGGTGGAGACCTTGGTAAAACATTCACCAGGCAGTGATCCCTCTTCCGCTCAAATTGAGCCGGCAGAGTATATTCCTTACGCTTCAAAAGAGCAGGATTTTTTGAGCTGGCAACGGGCAAGGACAGCGGGTGAACAGGCTATTCGTAAAGGGCGGGTGGCCGCATTCACTGTCGCCGGGGGGCAAGGTACTCGCCTTGGATTTTCAGGCCCCAAGGGAACCTTTCCCATTTCCCCAGTCAGGGAAAAATCTTTGTTTCAGATATTTGCAGAGAAGTTGATCGCCTGTTCCCAGAGGTATCAATGTAATATTCCCTGGTTCATCATGACCTCCGAGGAAAACCATGAAGAAACCTATGATTTTTTCAGCGATCATGCATGGTTTGGGCTGCAGGCTGAAAATGTAAATCTTTTTTCCCAGGGAACCCTCCCTGCAGTTGACCGGGAGGGGAAAATATTACTGGCGGACAAACACCGCATCGCCCTGAGTCCAGACGGCCACGGCGGCTCCCTGAGGGCACTGGTTCGCTCAGGGGCCACTCAAAAAATGCAAGCCAAGGGAATCGATATTCTATCCTGTTTCCAGGTGGACAACCCCTTGGTCAAGTGCATAGACCCGGATTTCATAGGCTTTCACTTGGATGAAGTTTCTCAACTTTCGAGTAAAACCATAGTGAAGAACAGTCCCGATGAGAAGGTGGGGGTCTTCTGTCAAAAAGATAACAATACCTGTGTCGTTGAGTATTCGGACCTACCGCAGCAACTGCAACACCAGCTTGATTCAAGTGGAGCCCTGCGTTTCCGTTCAGGATCGATTGCCGTGCATCTTTTTGATCGGAAATTGATCGAACAACTCGGAGGCAATGCTTGCGATGGAAGTCTGCCTTTTCATGTGGCTAATAAAAAAGTCACTGCCCTTGATCAAAAGGGACAGTTAAGCGAGATCGACGCAGTCAAATTTGAGATGTTTATTTTTGACGCACTGCCCTTCGCCAAAAATCCTCTGGTATTGGAGACCTTGCGCGAGTCTGAATTCAGCCCGGTGAAAAATGCCCAGGGCAAGGATTCACCTGAAAGCTCACGTCGTGACCAGCAGAGACAGTTTGCCCGCTGGTTCAGGGCTGCCGGGATGGACTTGCCTTGTGATGCCAAGGGAACTCCTGAAATAAAAATTGAAATTTCTCCTCAGTTTGCTGACTCAAAAGAAGCTTTTGTCGAGGCTTGGAAAAGCTTGTCTCCTCCTCCCGTGCTTGAAGATGGCTTGGTGCTGGAATTGTAAATTGAACTTTCTTTTCAGTTTCAACTGCTTACTTTGTGGCTGATTCACTTATATTGTTTATGAAAACCCTATTTACCTCACCTCTCGTAGTATTAGTTTTGATTTCCCTGTCCATGACGGCTGCGGCGGATTCCGTCAAAGAGATCGTTGACGGGCTGCAAAAAGAAAAAGCAGCCAAGCTTGAAGCCTACCTGCAGGAAAACCCAAAAGCGGAAGATCGTCTGGAAGGAGTTTCCCATCTGATCATTGCTTATATGAACCTCGGGCAGACCGACAAGCTTGAACCTTTGCTCAAGGAAAAATATGACCTTATGGTCACTGGAAAGGATATCAAGGATGTAGGCCTGGATGAACTATTGGGAGGTGCCGCCCGCCCGCTGATTATGTCCCTGAGAGCTGCGGGAAAGAAAAAAGAGGCCCGGGAATTTTATGCACGAGTGAAGGGCGAATTGGCTGGTCACCCAATGGCACAGCAACTTTCCCCGTTTTTGCAGCAAATAGAAGCCATGCTGGATGCACCGGGAGGCGGCGAGGTGCTGGATATTTCCTTCACCGATATCAATGGGGATAAGGTGGACCTTGCGGCAATGAAAGGGAAAGTCGTGCTGGTCGATTTCTGGGCGACCTGGTGTCCTCCCTGTTTGGAGGAGTTCCCCAATATGTTAAAAATGTATTCCGAATACCATGACGAAGGTTTAGAAATAGTCGGCATTTCCCTCGATGAAGATGTGGCGGGAGCCAAACGCTTTGTCGAGGTGAATAAAATCCCCTGGCTTATGCAGATTGAGGGCAAGTCTTTGGAGGAAAATAAATTTTCCAAAAAATACAATATTCCTTACCTGCCCTCTATTTTTGTGATCGGAAAAGATGGCAAAATCGCCGCGAGTTTTTTGAGCGGTGCTGAGTTGCGGCAGGCCATCAAGCTGGAATTACAGAAGTAGAGCGTTCTACACCGTTCTGCGCCCTTCCAAAGCCCGGAACAAGGTCAGTTCGTCTGCCGATTCGAGTCCCCCGCCTGCAGGCAGGCCCTGAGCCAGCCTGCTTATCTTTATGTCGAAGGGGGCTAATAATTCTGCCAGATAATTAGCAGTAGCCTCCCCTTCCACATCCGAGCTCAAAGCGAGTATCACCTCTTCGAAGGCAGTTGATTTCAGGCGAGTGATCAGGGATTCTATTCTGAGATCCAAAGGCCCCACATTTTCCAAAGGGGCAATGCGTCCGCGCAAACTATGGTAAAAACCACGGAAGGCGCCGCTTTTTTCCAAAGGCAGAATATCTGTAGCCTGTTCGACTACACATAGCACCGAATCATCTCTTCCGCTTCGGTCACAAATTCCACAGCCCTCCTCGGTAGCAAAAAAACCACACACTTCACATTCCCCTATTTCGAGCTCTGCTGTGGCTAGCGATTCTGCAATGGATTTCATCACTGAATCCCCTTGTATCTGTAACAACCAGACGGTAATACGCTCGGCACTCTTTGGCCCGATACCGGGCAATCGTTTCAGCTGGAGTATCAGCTGTTTCACAGGGGCTGGATATTCTACCTGCTTCATTGGTTTACAGTGTATTTAACAAACGGGCGTGCCCCTGATTGATTTGATGTGAATCGCTGGCTCCCGATTCAAGCCCGATACGCGTCAGTCGTTCCTGCGTCAGTTCTATGAAAAAATCCAGGGCCTTGTCTTCTCCTCCCTCCTCGGCGTTGCGGGCCTGACTGAATTTCCCCAGGGCATTTGCGTATTCTTTTTCACGATACAGGATCATCGCCTCCCAGAAGCTGTCCCGGCGTGCCCGGTCGTCGTCGTCAAAGCTGTCTGTGGCAGCCAGTAACTCATACACCTCCGTCATCACTTCGCTCTCAGGATCATAAATCATTTCCATAGGTCGGACTTCAATACTATCACCGGCCAGCTGAAATGTACGCGCACTGACAAGCACGTCAGAACTGTAGATCCGGTTCATCGCACAAATCCTCCTTGAAAAATCCGTCACCCAGCCAACCCCACTGAAATAAAAATGTCGGGCAGAGCCGTAAACTCCCACCGTCATCATGCCTGAGCTAATGGCTACACCGTGTTTGGGACGATGAAACCAGCGGTTTTCACATTCGGCATCCAGGTTGAGCAAACGCTGTTTCAACTCGAGGGCAGTTTGACAAGCTTGTTGCGCATGATCTTTCTCGGCAGACAACAAACCGAAAAAAACGCGAACGCAGTCCGGGCTGGATTCATCAAGGTAAGCTCCGCGTGACATCAGGAAGTCCGCCGTATTGCGGAGAAATCGATTGGTCAAGGCGACGAGATCCGCCGCTTCCATTTTCCCCTTCAATTCCTCATGATTGAACAAGCGGCAGGTCAGAACCGTGGCTTCATAAGTTCCTCCTTCCAGAGAAATCATTTCAGAGGCGTTGATCAGGTCCGAAAAACTGTCTTTTGAAACCCGCTCTCCCAGCACATTTTGCAAAATACGTTTCCTCATCCCTTTTTCAGTGCCGGCATAGACAAGGCCCAATAACAGGCTGCTTATTGAAGCCGTTAGTGTGGCGAATGGTGAAAAGGTAACTCCGTAGAGAGCCAGGGTGAGTGACAGTCCACAGACAACCAGGACGAGGGTCAAAAAAAACAGCATTTTCTGACCAACCTGTGGTACATCGATCACGCACCAGGCGACACCAAAGGCTGTGGTTAGGAGTAAAATCCATTCAAGTGCCCACCATCGGGCGTCAGGAGTTCCTGCTTGCAGCAGCGGGAAGAGATTTGCAGCGACATAGAATTGCTCGAGCCAGGTAGTGAGCATCTGGAATACCCCGGCGTAGTGAATCACTGCCACACAGGCAAGAGCAGAGAGTCCAATTAATATTGAAGCTAGCAGGTATCGTTTCATTTATAGTCAAACGTCAGATTCAGCCCTGTCTTCAGTGGGCAGATCTTCAGTTGCATTTTTTTCTAACGATTCATTCCTCATATGTGCAGGATAAGAATCCACCACCAAGGCACTGAGATAAGCATCCGGATCATCAACCGCATCGCACGATAATTTGAATACTTTTTCCCCGGTATTATTCTGGATCAATTTCATTCCATACTGGAAATCGCGAAACAAGTCCGAACAGAGTTTCATCACACTCAGGTTTCTCTGTTGGCTTAATTCCTCCAGGGCCTTCATTGCTTTCTGATCAAAAACTAATTCCACTCCATGTTGTTCGCTGAACTGGCGTCGAAAAGAATTCAACTCGGATATTATTTTCGAGCCGGAAAAGCCTTCATCCAATTCCTTGAAATGAAGCAGTGCTTTTTCAGGGTTTTCCACCAAATCGCGGTCAATGCTGATCTCTGTGAGTGAAGTCCCTGGTAACTGAAATTTAAAATCTCTCAAAATTCTTTCACATACAGTCATCAAACCCCGCGCTCCGGTTTTTTCCCTGGCAGCACGTTCTGCGATCATTTCCAGAGCACTCTTTTTGAATTTTGCATTGATCCCGTAAGCCTCGAACTCCCGTTCATACTGGCGGATCAAACTGCCCTCTGAGTTTTTCATGATCTCGAGAAGGTCTTCTTTTTCCAGATGCTCGCACACCACTCGAACGGGTAACCTCCCGATGAATTCAGCTTCGAAACCAAATTCAATGAAATCCTGGGTCTCAACTTCTCCAAAAGATGAAGTATCCATCGAAGTGATGCTATTGCTGGCACCAAAACCAATGGTTCCCTCACGAAGGCGTTCATGCATGATTTTTTCAAGCCCTGAAAAAGCTCCGCTTACAATAAAAAGAATGTGCCGTGTGCTGATCGTATTCTTGCTGGTTTTGCCACCCCCACCCTGGTCAAACATCGCTTGCATCTGCGATTGGATGTCATTCGGATTGCGCAAAGTGACTTCAGTTTCCTCCATCAATTTGAGCAGCGTGGTTTGCACCCCCCGGCCACTGACATCGCGGCCTATCATCTCTCCGCGAGTGGCTACCTTGTCCACTTCGTCAATATAAACAATCCCGTATTCTGCGAGCTCCACATCCCCATCAGCCTTGCGGACAAGCTCACGGACCAGATCGTCGACATCAGCTCCGACATAACCGGTTTCACTGAATTTGGTAGCATCCGCTTTAACAAAAGGCACGCCGATTAACTCGGCAATATGTTTAACCAGATAGGTTTTTCCTACCCCGGTCGGCCCTACGATGATCACATTTTGTTTTTGGAATTCAACCTGACGCGCTTTCTCAGGGCGCTCTTCCTCCAGACGTTTGAAACTTTTGGCGTGGTTGTAGTGATCGCAAACAGCAATGGATAAAACTTTTTTGGCTTCCTCCTGACGAATCACATAACGATCGAGATGGGCCTTGATATCCCGGGGAAAATAATCAAAATCGAAAATACTGCTGAATCTGTCAGCTTTTTCATTTTTAGAACCTTCATCCTCTTCGCTGAAATCTTCCGTTTGGAACGGACTGTCATCAGTCATCGTACTGAACGAAACCGAATCCCCAAAACTTGCTTTCATGAACTCAGAAAGCTTGCGAGAAATTTCTTCCGGTGTGGGAACCGGTGGAATATCATCATCTTTAGACATGGCAATACTATCGTCCGGCTTTATCCATGCCTCAAGATGACAATTCAATCACGAGGGCGGTTTTTCATCATCCTTTTCCACATGGCCACGAATTCATCAGGATGACTCTTCCCTTTTTTGGCCAATTTGAGTGCAAGGTCATGTTCTTCTGTTGCCCAGGCAAAACATACAGCATCCCCCACTAGCTCGGGGTTTTCTTTAGCGCTGTCTCCGAATAAATCCTGGGCAAGATTTAATAACCACACTGGAGAAAACTCTTCCAACGCCACTTCATTGCCCCCAAAGCCCAAATCAACGGTCATGGACGATCGAGTTGCTCCGGTAATTTTGGCGATCAGAGGTTTTCCTTCTTTGCGAAGCACCTCTCCCTGGTATTTGCCCTCATTCAGCTTGCTGATGAGTTGCCCCAGAAAAGACTCGGCCCTTTTGACGATTTGCATTTCATCCGCCAGCAATTCCCTGGCCAGCGGAGTTTCAGCTTGAACCATCTCAAAACGAGACAAAGCCTGGGGAAATTCAAAATTGCTTCCCAAGCCCAGCGCCACATCTTCCACTGTCCAAAGTTTTTTCAATTCCTCCATGCTTTTGGCATCAATGGCAGGTCCTTTGTCATTGGGTTGAGGAGCGGTACTAGCTGAGTCGGCTAGCATTGGAACGGCTGCAAAAACGGTAGGAGGTGCTACAACTGGAGGCAAAAGCGGCAATGTCGGCTTGGGCAACGAGGCAAGGCGCTTCTTTTCTATAAGCAGTGTTTTGCAGCGCTCGATTCTGTCATCCAGCAACTGGGGAGCTGAGCCGGAACTTGTCAGTTTTTTTCTAGCCTGAATCAATTGGGTTTCTATTTTGCCCAGTTCCCCATTAGACATCGAGATATGGGGATTTGGCAGACCCTTCAGAACTTCACCATCTTGTTGGTAATTCGAGACTTGTTTCTTCAAACTCTCGATCCAGCTATAGGGTTCCGGAAAGATGCTCGCTTGAAATTGTTTGAAAAACCGGAGAGCTGAATCGAATTGCCCCTGGTTCCAATTTTTCAGACCAAAAGCAAGGTAGGCGATTCCTTCTTGAGCCCCCCCATTACCGGACAATACGGTGATATTGTTGCGGACGGGCAGAACGTCATTAAGGACAGTTCCCGTGTGGCTGAAAAAATCAATCAATGCTGAAGCACTTTCATCGATGTCCGGCTTTTTATTCGCCTGACTCAGTTTCAGGAAAGCCGTCCGGGCACCTTTTTCATTCCCCTGCAAAAGTAAACACAGCCCCAGATTGAATTCCGTCCAAGTCCGGGTCGGCTCTTTCAGATCCTCCGCCTTCAAAATAATTTGGAAAAGCTTCTGTGCTCGATTCGTCTTCCCTTCACCCAACAAGTTTCTCGCTTCCACATATCTGGCTGCGATATTTTGCTCTCCAGCCACCAACACCCGGTCATTCCCCCCCGACAGGAGAGCGGCATTCAGGTCATCATCCTTGTTGCCACGAAACACAAAGGCCAAAATAGCAATCAGCAGCAGGGCAAGACCGGCGGCAACAGCTGGCTTGATCCATAGCGGCTTTTTGGCTTCTTCACTGGGGGGCGCACTTGAAATAGCTGAACCCGGTCGCCTGCGGCTTCCGAGTTTATTCTCCACTTCAATGATTTCAGCCAGCAAATCCTTGTAGTTCTGATGCCTGTCAGCCGGTTTTCGCGCCATCATGCGATCGATCAGACGGCAAGTGCGCTTGCGGGCATCAGGCACAGTCTCGATCAGACGAATGGTCTTGGCCTTGATCTTCTTAAGCTCGTCAAGTGACGCCGTATTGGCGGCATAGGGCGGCGTG
>DAOUQC010000121.1 GCA_030625775.1 Verrucomicrobiota bacterium | reverse complement strand
TTGTCTCCCAAAGACCACCTGATCATGGACTTGTTCTGGATGCCGGTGGTGGAGCCTTATGCCATCAGTGAAACGCTTTCAACGGCGGGCAAGATCAATATGAATTACCAGATCCTGCCTTTTTCCTACATCAAGCGCTCTACGGGGCTGTATGGGGTGTTCAAGTCGGAGGTCATGATGACGGTGCCTAACAAACATGCGCGGGATTATAAATCGGGACAAGGGCGTGGGTTTGGCTATCACTGGAAGTACAGTCCGTATGCAGGAACGTTGCAGCAGAAGAGCATGCGGACCTTTATTGTAGCGGATAAAACCCTGGAGCAGTTTGAAACAGAAAAATTCGACAAGAATGAAATTTTCAAATCAGCTACGGAAATCTGCGATATATTCCTGATTCCCCAGGATATTGGTGAGGCTTCCGGTTTCACTAACAAGGCGGGCACCTACACGCCGACGGTGGCTCAGATGAAAAGTGGTCAATACAACAAGGATCATCAGGTGGTTGGTGACAACGGGCGTGAACGACCCTATGCAGACATCTATCCGCGACTGACAACCAAATCGAATACCTTCAAAGTGCACTTCCGGGCCCAGGTCATCAGGAAGGGCAAAGGGCAGAATCCGGCAACCTGGGATCCAGAGTATGACCAGTCAGTGGGAGAGTACCGTGGATCGACGGTGGTCGAGCGTTATATCGATCCGAATGATACGGACATTCCCGATTATGCCACTAATGTGGACGCTACTTCAATCGACCAGTTTTATCGCTATCGAGTGTTGAACACCCGCCGGTTTTCTCCGTAATCTGAACAGGAAAATTGATTATGAATGTTGCAATGAAAGTTGATACAAAAGCAAAAAATTCGCAGAATAAAATGCGCAATGCGGGGTTCAGTTTAATTGAGGTGACCATTTCCATCGCCATCACGGCTGTGGCGCTGGTATCCTTGATGGGGATGCTGCCGGCGGGGATGAAAACGATGCGGGAAGCTGCTGACCGGGCAGTGGAAACCCGGATTCATCAACAGGTGCTCAGTGAGATTCAATTGGCCAGCTGGCCGGCACGGTATAAATACGATTATCGATCCGGCGGTGGAGCAGGGGTTCGTTTTTATGATGACCAGGGAATACAGATTGAAGACTCGGATACTGATTTCGATTTGATCCACGTCTACACGGCGAGGATCAACGTGCCTACCAAGGGACAGAAATTGCCAAAAAGCATAGGAGAGAGCGCGTCGACTTACAGTGGGGTGTTTGTCCCTGCGGCAACGGATGCTGATCCCAATTTGCAGTTGGTGATTGTCGAAATCACCTCTGTAATTGACGATGCATTTAAGAAGGCTTCCGGTTTTGATGACGATAAATTTCTAAAAACGATTCGGACTTTCCAGGCGACTATTACGAAGATGGGCCGGGATTTTTGAGCTTATAAACTGGCAATAACATGAAACATTCAAAAGAAGCGAAATCGAAGCAGGGCAAGTCGTCGGCTTTCACCCTGGCCGAACTGCTGGTCTCGATGACGGTACTCTCGATCCTGCTGTTGATGCTGACGCAGCTGCTCTCCCAGGTGCAGCAGACCTGGACCAATTCAGAGGCTCGGATTTCACAATTCCGCGAGGCTCGGGTGGCCTTTGACATTATTACTAAAAACCTGTCGCAGGCGACACTGCACACCTATTTGGATTACGAGCGCGATAAAAATAACCAGGTAACCAAATACAAGCGGCAATCCGAGCTGCACTTCAAGACTATGCGGGCGAGTGAGTTGAACTCCAAGCACCCGACCACGACTCATGCGATATTTTTCCAGGCTCCATTAGGGAAATCTGATATCTACCAGGGGCTGGAAAATTTATTCAATGCACGCGGTTATTATGTTGAGTATCGGGATGACCGTAATTTCAAGCCATCTTTTGTAGAATCCATTCCCAAATATCGCTTTCGCTTGATGGAGTATCTGCCGCCTGCGGAAGCGAACCAGATCTATATCGATGGAGATAAAGAGAGGCAGAGCAGTCCGAATGGTGTGGCGGTGTATGATCAATGGTATAAATACAAGCTGGATGATTACAGTCATCCACTGGCCGAAAATATAATTGGCTTGATCGCGTCGCCTCGCGAGGCATTGGAAGTGTCGGGTGATAAGATGAAAACCTACAGCAAAATTGCGCCGAATTATTCCTATGATTCCAATGACCAGAACACTGATTTTGCACTTTTTGTTCAACAGGTGCCACCCTTGGTGAAGGTGACGATGATAGCGATTGATGAAACCTCGGCGGTTCGCCTGGAAGCCCAGGCAGGCAGTGGATCGAATATGCCCAAATTAATTCCGTCAGGGCTTTTCAGCTCTACGGCATCTTATGAGAGCGATATCCAGACTTTGAAAGATACCTTGAACAAGTACGAACCGCCCCTCAGTTTTAAGATATTCAGTACGACGGTGGCCATTCGCAGCTCAAAATGGAGCACGACACAATAACGTTTATATTAAGATGAAATTTTCTACTCAAATCAAATCGAAATATACCGGCAGTCGAAGTTTTCGTGCCGGAGGAAATCGTCGGCAGCGGCGGCATCGTCTTTCCGCCTTCACCTTGATGGAGATGCTGGTCGTATTAACTGTGATCGGAGTCTTGTTCGCCTTTTCCGCCCCCCAGTTGTTCAGTTTGCTGCAAGCCAGCAGCCTGAGTTCAGCAGGGAGTTTGTTGCGCAATAAATTGAGCCAGGCCCA
The DNA here is from genome assembly GCA_030625775.1 of Verrucomicrobiota bacterium. Lineage (GTDB taxonomy): Bacteria > Verrucomicrobiota > Verrucomicrobiia > Verrucomicrobiales > DEV007 > JAADHD01. Next base: position 6,140 of record DAOUQC010000121.1, on the reverse strand, counting down.
GCAGATTGCCTTGTCGAAAAATATCGACGTGGAGGTTCGGTTTTTTAAATTTTCAGATGATTTGCAGGCCCAGACGGAGGATGCGATTCGAGGTTTCCAATTTTATGAATACAATGAAGAAGGGGAGGCGATTCCTGTCAGCCAGTTTTTCCGGGTACAGGCTCCGGTAGTGATCAGTACCAAGGCCAAGCTATCTACTTTATTGCAAGCAGGGAAGGGAGGTGCATCCCCGGTCAAAGGGACATCGCCTATTCCCAGAGGCAGTGGCAGCGGCAGAAAGTCGGCGTCCTATGTTTCCTTTCGTTTCCGCCCCGATGGGTCGACCGATTTACCGAGCAAGTCGCAGAGTGGTAATACCTGGTTCATCACTCTGGTGAAAGAAGGCTCGGATCAGGGAATCCCGAAAAACTTTTATACCGTGCAGATTGATCCTTATAACGGGAAAATAACCGAGTACCGACCGTAGCTTTCGAGGGGTTTAGGGGGTAAGGTGTTTAGCTTTTTAGGGTGCTGAATTGAGCAGGCGCTTTGATTTTGAAAATTTATTCGAAGAGGTGCGATTTCTCTGAAACCTTTCGATCGCCAGCCTTAAACTACTAAAAAGCTAAACTGCTTCCCCCCCCTAAATCATTCCCAACTTCATCTTGCCCTCTTCGCTGATCATGTCCTGATTCCACGCGGGATCCCATACCAGATCGACCACGGCTTCTTCGATGTCTTCCAGAGAAATGATTTTGTTGCGGGCGTCAGCCGCGATGGTGGGACCCATGCCACAGCCGGGTGCGGTGAGGGTCATCTTGACCGTGACTTCTTTATCACCGGCATCATTTTCTGCAATCTGACAATCGTAGACCAATCCCAGATCAACAATGTTGACTGGTATCTCGGGGTCATAAACGGCTTTCAGTTGCTCCCAGACGGCGCCTTCGAGATCGCCGTCTGCTGCGAGTTTTTCGGGAGCTGTTTTGGGGCTTCCTTTTTCCTTGTCGGAATCAAGGCCCAGGGCGTCGGCGTTGGAAGCGGCAATGCGGGCAAGGCCGGCTTGGGTTGCCACCGTGTAGGTGCCCCCGAGCGATTGGGTGATCATCACTTTGGTGCCAACAGGTAGAGAGATGCTTTCTCCGCTGGGTATCTGGATGGCTTCGACATCCCGTGTGAGTTCGATTTCCTTGTTGGTGTTCATGAATGTGACAGATAAGTTCAGGCTGCAATTCAAACTAGGGCAGCTTTTTAGGTCTGTCCATCGACAAGCATGGCTGAGTGCAAATCTTCAAAAAGATCGCCAAAGCACTGGTTTTAGGCTAAAATTGCTGCCTTGTATTGCAAAAGGGAGATGAAAAACAATAACTCACCCAAAATTTATCTGTTACCCAATCTGATGACTGCGGGAAACCTGTTTTGCGGGTTTCTGGCAATCTTGATGATTTTTGAGGGGATGAGAAATCCCTCTAGTGGCGTGATGCCTTATTATAAGGCCATTGCCCTGATTCTGGGAGCCTGTGTTTTTGATCTTCTGGATGGCCGGGTCGCTCGGATGAGGGGTCAGGAATCGATGTTTGGGCGGGAGTTCGACTCACTGGCGGATATTGTTTCCTTTGGGATTGCTCCCGCATTGCTGGTGATGGACATTGTCTTGAATGATTTCAATGATCGTTTGGGCTGGTTGACGGCCTTTGGCTATCTGCTGTGTGGAGGCATGCGGCTGGCACGGTTCAATTGCATGGCAGCGGAACCGGACGAGTCGGGTAGTAAGGATTTCAACGGATTCCCTATTCCGGCCGCTGCGGGTTTGATCGCTTCATTGACCTTATTGCTGTTGTGGCTGAACGAAGGAGAAAAGGAGGTGGGCCCGTGGAAATACGGGCTGTTGTTTTTGATGTGGTTGTTGTCTTTTCTGATGCTCAGTGAATACCATTATCCGAGTTTCAAGCAGATCAACTGGAGAACCCGCCGGTCTTTGCCGTGGGTTTTTGTCATCATACTGGTGGCTGTTTGTGCGGTGATTTTCTGGCATGTGGTGCCAGCTATAATTTTCACAAGCTACTTGATCTATGGGGGGGTCAGGCCGTGGATTTCGCGTAAATGGAGGAGGGAGATTGAAGAGGATGGGGACGAGCCGGATGTCGAAATGCTGACGAAGGCGGACGACGATAATAATGAATCGGCAGCTTAGGATTTTACGAAAGTGTAAAATCCAGGGCTATAGCGGTTTAGGCTGTAGGCTTTTAGGTAAATGTGGGCTGGTGGCTAGTGCTTCGATCACCTTAAAGTGTTGAGGATCGTAGGACAAATTTCCATATTTGTCGGGGGTGGTTTACGCTGGCCTTAAATGACAGAATCGGAACCGGAGTGTAACGCAGACAGCCGGAGGCAATTCTGTCCCACGGTGAATCCACCATCTTAAGCCTGACAAGACACGAGTCTGATGTTTTCAGAAAACCGACCGTTATTTGGAATGCTTTCTTATCAGTTCAAACAAGCGAGGTTAGGTGCCTACAGCCTAAACCGCTAAATACCTATTGCCTTCTTTTGTGGTTCACCTCGCTGATCTGGGTGTTCAGGGTCCAGAAATCGTAGAGCCATCCGATACCAAGGAGGCCGCCGGTGAGGAGGTAAATGATGCCGGTACCGATCTTGCCTATATAAAAGCGGTGAATGCCAAACAGTCCTAAAAATGTGAGCAGGATCCAGCCGAGGGAATAATCAATCTCTCCTGATTCAAAGCGCAAATCGGCTTTTCGATCCATCGAGGGAATGAGGAAGAGGTCAATGATCCAGCCAATCAAAAACAAGCCGCCAGTAAACAGCCAGATGGTGCCGCTGATAGGTTTACCATAGTAAAACCGGTGTGAGCCGGTGAAGCCGAAAATCCACAACAGATAGCCGATTGTTTTGCTGTGGGTGTCGGCAGCATAGTTGTCCGTGGGCGGGAGGTTTGGATTTGGCAAATTGGAGGGAGTGATTTCGTTGTTCATGATAGAGAAACCTGCCGTGTTTTACGGTTCCTACCAATTAGAAAATTTACTTAAAATTATAATGCGGAAACCTGGAGGTGAATAATGGCAGGCAACACGCCGGCTTCAGCGAGCCGTTGACGAAAGCTTCTTCGTGGGTTTGTTTTGCTGCATGAAATCCCTCGTAAGGTCTGTTGTTGCTCTGGTGTTTGGGTGTGTTGCTGCAAATGCAGCGCTGGCAGATTGGCCGGAATTCCGTGGCCCTGGCGGAGAGGGTCATGTGGCGCAGGGTGAGACGCTGCCGGTGAAGTGGAGTGAGCAGGAGAATGTGAAGTGGAAGACGGCGATTCATGGAGCGGGTTGGGCGACTCCAATTGTCATGGATGGCAAGGTGTGGATGGCGACAGCTACTCCGGATGGGCGGACCATGTCTGTGGTTTGTGTCGATCAAGAGACGGGAAAAATCCTGCTCGACCGGGTTTTGACTACCAATGACAATCCTGAACCGTTATCGAATAAGATCAATAATTACGCCGCCTGCTCCCCAGCCGCAGAAAAAGGGCGGGTGTATATGCACTTTGGTTCTTATGGAACCTTTTGTCTGGATAGCGAAAATTATCGGGAAATCTGGCGGCGTACTGATTTGCGCTGCAGTCATTGGCGAGGACCGGGATCATCGCTTGCGATGTGGAAAGATTATCTCGTTCTGACATTCGACGGTGCTGATCGGCAGTATCTGGCGGCGTTGGACAAAAAAACCGGGGAAACGGTGTGGATTCAAGATCGCTCGACGGATTATGGTGATCTGGATGAGAAGGGGCGACCTGCAAACAGCGGGGATTGGCGCAAGGCTTACAGCACTCCCATTTTTATAGAGGCCGGAGATAAAACCATTATGATAAGCGCAGGAGCCAAAGCTTGCTGGGCTCATGATCCTAGTACGGGTGAGGAGCTGTGGTCGGTTTATTATCCCCAGCATTCGGTTTCGTCACGGCCGGTTTACAGTGAAAAGCTGAAACTGTTGTACATCAATACCGGCCTGGGAAAACCCCAGCTTTGGGCGGTGAAGGTGGATCCGGAGGCGCGGGGAAACATCACCGACAGTCATGTCGAATGGAAGTTGATCAAACGAGTGCCCAAGCAGTCATCACCGGTTCTGGTAGGTGATGAGCTTTACCTCGCTGCAGATACCGTAGGAAGTTGTGTGGATGCTAAAACCGGCAAAGTGCTGTGGTCGGAGCGGTTGGGAGGGACGGTGACCGCATCTTTGATCTACGGGGGAGGGCAGGTTTATTTTTTTGATGAAGACGGTGGAGCGGTGGTGGTGAAACCGGGGAGAAAATATGAGCTGACGGCAAAAAACCAACTTGATGACGGATCATTGGCTTCTCCTGCAGCATCCGATGGCTCGCTATTTGTACGCTCCAAAGGGTTTCTCTATCGAATTGGTGGGTGAGCTCACTCCGGCAGTTCTTCGTCATTCGTTTCCGGAGCGAAGATCAGCACGACAAAGCCGAGTAGGAAAAGACAGCTCAGTACAGCGCTGGTGCGACTCAGGGACCAGTCCAGGTTGTCGCGCATGAAACCACGCAGCAGTAAGACGGGGACGGCGAGCAGGCGTCCGGCATTGAAGCAGAACCCGGCTCCGGTGGAGCGCAGACGGGAGGGAAAGAGCTCGGGAAAATAGACAGCGTAACCGGCGTGCATGCCGCTGACCAGGAAGCCGAAAACGGGCAGGGCGAACCAATAGAAATTGATCGATTGCTGGTCAAAAAATACAAACAGCAGGATGCCTGACAAAAAACCGCCAGCATGATAAAAAAGGAAAGCTCCCCGACGTCCGATACGTTCACTCATCGGACCAAAACAGAGCATGCCGACCATGCCGCCAGTCATGATGAGAAATAGGCCGGTCATTTCCCAGCGTTTGAGCGGTTTGAAATGATCTGCGAGCAATTTTTTTGTTTCAGCAGGTGGTGCGGTTGGCGCTAATTGTGCATGTGCGACAATATCCCGCTCTGCCGCACTGCGCATCAAGTCCTGACTGCGAACCTTGACTCCCCAGAAAGTAGCCAGACCGATGGCTGCCAGACACACTCCGGTGGCTGTATTACGGCGAAGTTGAGGGGTGAAAAGATCGCGCAGCCGTCCGACTCGTTGTGTGGGATCCGTCTTGGCCCGTTGATGGGCTTTCACCCAGGATTCGGGTTCTTTGAGTCGCATGCGGATCCATATCGTGAGAAAGGCGGGCAGTGCCCCAATGAGAAAACAGAGTCGCCAGTTCAATCCTTCGATCGAATGATTGCGCAAGGCTTCATTGGATACGATGAAAAACCCGGCAGCGATGGCAAGGTATGAGCCCAGTGCTGAGCTTGCGTGAAAGATGCCGAGGGATTTGACCCGTGCAAATTTAGGGAAAACTTCGGCCACCATTGCCGAGGCGACTGCCCACTCTCCCCCTACTCCCAGGGCAACGAGAAAACGCAGGGTGATGACTTGCCAGGGGGCAGTCACAAAGGCGGTCAGAGTGGTGAAAGCTGAATAAATAAGAATGGTGATCAACATGGTTTTGGCACGGCCAATACGATCACTGAGCATGCCGAAAAATACGCCGCCCACCGCTCCACCTGCGAGGAATAGCGCAAAGGCGATATCGTTGTAACGGGCGGCAGTTCCTTCGCTGCTTCCTTCGGGAAGCAAGGAAGGCATGGCTTCCTTCATCGTGGTGACAAAAATCTGCCCTTCGAATATGTCGAACATCCAACCGAGGGAAGCGATCAGCAATACCAGCCATTGGTAGCGGGTGACATTTTTGTACCAGGGGCTATCAGGGACAGGGCTGGAGTCAGGCATGAAGGAGGGTGAGGGTTATTTTTATGAAAACATATCAAATGATCGATGTGTTGCAAGTTCCGAGGAAATATTGGAATCGAGTGTTTGTGGCTGCACCTGAATGAGAGCATGGGACAAATTTGACTTTGACCGCTTTGCTTGACCTTGCAGGTCACCTGTTTGCCTCCGGCTATCTACACTGCGTTCCGGTTTGCTTCGCTCGGCTGTCTATCTTCCATGAGAAGACAGTCAAATATTAAATCAAAAATTCATTTTTGGTAGATTTGTTTGTTTTGATATTGGGTGGGCTGGGGTGAACAACGAAATCCTGCTTCCATACGCACTCTATTTGAA
>DAOUQC010000147.1 GCA_030625775.1 Verrucomicrobiota bacterium | reverse complement strand
TTCAAATAGAGTGCGTATGGAAGCAGGATTTCGTTGTTCACCCCAGCCCACCCAATATCAAAACAAACAAATCTACCAAAAATGAATTTTTGATTTAATATTTGACTGTCTTCTCATGGAAGATAGACAGCCGAGCGAAGCGAGTCAGGTGACCTGCAAGGTCAAGCAAAGCGGTCAAAGTCAAATTTGTCCCACGAGTCATTTGAGCGTGAAGTGAACCCTACATGACAAATGTGCAAATCTCGCTATGGTTGTGCATATGAAGTTGGTTATATTTATAACGGGAATAATAGCCTTGTGTCTAACAGGATGCAAAAAACCAGAGAGCCCGGCCTTGGTGGAGCAGGCAGTCCCTTCTGATTCTGTTCCTGAATTATCTTTGCCGATCCAGCGGACAATCACGGGGAAGGACGGGAGGAAATTGGCGGTGACTATTGTGGGGCGCTCGGTGAAGCACATTAAAATCGTGCGAGCTTCGGATCAAAAAGCCTTCGACCTTGCCATTGCAAAACTTTCTGAGGGGGATCAGGATTTTGTTAACAAACTGCCGATTTCCGTCATTGCTGTGACAAGTGCAGCAGACAGACAGCTGGAGAACCGGCAAAAGGAAATCAGAAAGCTGGAGGAGAAAATCAGGGGCTATCAAAGCGAATTGGCATCTGGCGCCCTGACTAGCTCCCAATCGTCGATGGTCAGAGGAAAAATCAAGCGTATCCAGCAGGAAATTATTGGCTTGGGAGGTGACATTCGCTTGTCAAAGCCAGCTGATTATGAGAAAAAAGGCTCGAGTGGGCGATTTTAAAATGCTGCTTGCATTTGCTCTCATTACAGACAGCAAATAGGGCCATCCACCCCATGAAATGGTGGAATCAGCAAAAAAATGATTTTATTCTTGTATTAACATTGTGTTTACGACATTTACATTGTAAAACAATTGATAGCAGGTAGAATATGGCTACGGAACCTCCGGTTTTTTGAATCATGAAAACAAAAATGAAGATTAACGGTCTGAACGAAAAGCGACCAGAGCGGCAGAAAAAGAAAGGCGTGGCCTTGCTCACGGTTTTAACGGTGATGTCGTTGGCGACCATTCTGGTGCTGACATTTTTCACTATGGCGCAGAGTGAACTGGAATCGGCAACGAGTTACTCCCACGGCATGGAAGCCCGGCATCTGTCTGAAACAGCGGTGAACATGGTGATCGGGCAGATCCGCAAAGCGACTCTGGGGCAGGATGCTAATGATCCAAGCACCAAATTTGCCTGGGCCTCCCAGCCGGGCGCGATCAGGCAATATGCGGTGGATGGAACGATGAATATGGGCTTCAAGCTCTACTCGGATGACAAAATGGTCGAGGCCATCGAGTCGAATTTGGTGGGTAGTGATGTGGCCGAGCTTAAGACCTGGTCATCCAATCCTGCCGTTTTTGTCGACTTGAACGAGCCGGTGATTCGCGGCAAAAAAGTTTTTTACCCGATTGTCGATCCCCGGGCCAAGACGGTTCAGCAAGTGGATGGTTTTGATTATGATAGTGCCCAAGTAGGGACAAGCCCCTTGGCGAGTGCGGTGAAAAAAGCTGATAGTCAAGCGGACAGCTTGCCGATGCCGGTGAAATGGTTGTATCAGTTGGAGGACGGCTCTATGGGCTATATGACGGGGGGTGGCAGCAAGGGCACTTATAAACCGGTTGGGGGGGGGGGCATCTCCAACCCTGCAGAATCCGATCGTCGGCCGGGTGGCCTTCTGGGCGGATGATGAAACTTCCAAGCTGAATGTGAACACCGCAGCGGGCGGCATGGTGTGGGACACTCCTCGAACGGGTGGGGACATCGACCGCGACTTTGGTCGCTATCAGCCGGCCCAGCACGAGTGGCAACGTTACCCGGCGCACCCGGCGACCACTTCGTTGTCACCGGTATTTTTTCCTGGTTCTGAAAATGCTGGCATTGTTCGTAACCGCAAGGCGATGGGTATGATCTATGCCTTGACGCCGAGAGTGGTGGGGGGTGGTTCCCGGGCGGGATCGATGAAATCACAGGAGCCAAATGGTCTGGTGCCGGATAAAGACCGGCTCTATCCCTCTCTGGATGAGTTTATTCTGCGTCCGGATCGTACAGAAAATGAGTTTCCAGCCCAGTATATGAAAGGCGGGGTGGCTCAGTTACTGGAGCGCGCACGTTTTTTCCTGACGGCCACCAGCCGGGCACCGGAGGTGACCTTGTTCAATACCCCGAGGATCAGCATCTGGCCAACTTACAACAAAAAAAGTAAGCAGGATGAAGATTACACCACGCCTTTTGATAACCTGATTCGTTTTGCGGCGGAGGTGGGTGAGGATCAAGCGGGTAGTTTGTATAACCAGCGTTACATCTACCATTTTCAACGGGAAGATGCGGACAGTACAAAGAATGACTATATCAAGATCACCCGCAATCAGGAATTGTATGAGTATCTGGATGAGTTGATGGAAACCCCTATACCGGGTTTTGGGGGAAGTTTTCGTGATAAATACGGCAACGAAAACCAGAACCAGCTGCTGACTCAAATCTTTGATTATATTCGCTCTACCAACCTCTTTGATGATACGGTTAATATCACCGAAGACAATCCCGAGGGGTGGAAGGAGTCCTTCACGGCGGTGAACAAGGATGACCACAAAACTTATACCAACTATAGGCAGGCAGATAAGAACAGTCGGGGCATGCACATGGGGCATGGCCAGGTGGCACCGATCAAGATTAACTATCAGGGGGTGGATACCAAAGGCTTTGGTCGTTTTTATACCGTGGCGGAGGTCGCGTTCATGGTCATCTGTAATGCAGATCCGTTGGATGGAACGGATAGCTCAAGCGCCCAATTGGATGCGGGAGTGCCAGCAGCTATAGCGCAGGGCGATAATCTGACGGAATACAGCAACTTTCCGCCATTGAACAACCTCGATTTGAATAAACCGGGAACTTGGCCCAATTGGCTGAAGCAGATGGAGCAGAATAATAAGCCTAAATTTGATATAGCGATCAATCCACGCAACTGGAATTATATGCTGCTCAGTGCGATGCAGCCTACCAGTTCTGCGCCCTTGTACTATCCGGGTGACCCTTTTCCCAGGGCGAATGAAAAAGCCAAGTTCGAAGAAATGCGTCTGAAGTATGAAACAGGCCCAACCGGCAGACATGAAAAGCTGGTGCAGGTGGCGATGTTGTTGCGCCTGTTCAGTCCGAGTCAGGGCTGGGTGCCGATCAGTCCTGACATGCTGATCGAAATAGATACCGGGAAGATGAGTTTTGGACCGGGCTCAACGAATGTCACTTTTCATCACATGGCTGTCGATTCGTTTACAAGTAAGTCAATAAATTCAGAGTATGCGGGTAATGAATTCATGGTATCAACTGAAGGCGGGTGGCAGGGTTGGATCACCAACTGGCGGAATTTTGCCAATGTCTGGGGTGGTTTGCACGCCGGTGGAGAAGGTGGTTTCCGCAGCTTGATGCAGGGAAACCGCCATCCCTGGGGGCGGGCAAACGAACCTGCCTGGAATGCCAGTGGTGACTTTACTGAGGCCAAATTGGGGCGCCCACCCGCCCGCTACGAGCCCTTTGGATATAAAAACCCGGACCTTCAGGATCTTGGCCAGAATAATTCGAACCGTAAGCTTCTTTATCCGTCGACCGGGCGACGTGCTCCTTTTGATGTGGGAGTCAGGCGTGGAAAAATCGGGGCTGAAAACATTTATCCGTGGATCACGCCGCCTTTCAAGGTTAACCAGGGAATTGGTCCTACTCACGCAGGTGTTCCGGTGAAATGGGGGCAGCAGTTCAAAATCAGGATTTATGCTCATAGAAACGGTAATAAGCTTACCCAGGCAGGTGCTACCGCTCAGAATCGGAATTCAGCTCCTCAAGGGGGTGGGGGTACAGATCCGGATCTGGTTCAGGAAATCATTATACACCCTAAAGGAGGCACCTTGGCCATGCCTGAGTTGGTGAGAACAGGTAGTATGCAGCTGACCAATGAATTCGGCGATGTGTATGCTCCGGAAACAACACCGATGGAATGGTGGAGTTTGTCTTTTGACGGTGCCCAGGCTCTGGCTCCCCAGGGTAGTAATCCCCGTGCAGCAGAATATTTAGCTCGCAGCGGGCGTCTGCAAAGGGTTTCCAGAGTGATTTCAAGACGCAAGATGGAAATTGGCAATGAGTGGTTAATCGGTGGGCATGGTAATTTTGTCCGACCGGAAGATACGATCTGGTCCTACGGGGTTGAACACGGGGATACGCGATTGATTGCTGCTTTATCCGAGCCGAAATCACAGGGTATTTTCAAAAAACACCCCGAGGCGACAGGGGATACGCGAAGAGCACATACTCTGGTTTCTGGATCAGGCTGGCGTTTTTCCTTTGCCGAGGATGGTAGGGAGGATGTCGACAGTGATGACATCCACAACATCCTGCCGGATATCAAATACTATGGTCGCCGGCCGACTCCTTTCCCTGATAAATCGGCAACATGGCAATTATTTGGTGATTTTGACAATGGGGTGGGCAATTTTGCCGACGGCCCTTACATTAACAAACCGGATGAAGGCAATACCCATTCCCTGAACCGTCCGGCGCCGGGAAGCATACCCAAAACGGCCTATGATTTCCGCAGGGACTATGGAGATTTCCCTTATTTTGTCAGGGACTGGGTGCATGAACCGGGAGGAGCTTCCTATTTTTCACCCAACCGAATTTTGCCCTCACCCGGGATGTTCGGATCACTGCCGACCGCAGCACTGGATACGAACAAAGGAACCGGGTTGAACAAGGGGGCCTGGCAGACACTGCTCTTCCGGCCGGATATTGAGGGCAGTGGTTACGCTTCCCATCCCGGTGCGTTGTCTCCCAAAGACCACCTGATCATGGACTTGTTCTGGATGCCGGTGGTGGAGCCTTATGCCATCAGTGAAACGCTTTCAACGGCGGGCAAGATCAATATGAATTACCAGATCCTGCCTTTTTCCTACATCAAGCGCTCT
>DAOUQC010000028.1 GCA_030625775.1 Verrucomicrobiota bacterium | reverse complement strand
AGCATTGTCAATTTTCCCTTGTCCATTTTCAATTATCCATTGCATTCCCCGCTCAAGCAGATACACTCGCGGCTCACACAAAACCAGGAATGCCGGTGTGGCGGAATTGGTAGACGCGCAGGATTCAAAATCCTGTTCCCTTTGGGAGTGAGGGTTCGATTCCCTCCGCCGGTACTTGGTTTATCCCCTGTCAGATCTCAACATCTGACCCCTACTTCAGTGAACAGTCTTTCGCTTTTGTTTCTCCTCCAGCTTCATCGGCTGGTTTTTCCATCATGGCTGCCCTGCTGATCCTTACCATTGCCGTAGCCGCCCTGTCATCGGCCCTAGAAACTGCTCTGCTCTGTTTGCGCGAGCATCATGTGGTGTCCCTAACAAAAAAAGACACTGCATTGCAGAAAAAAGTCCTCGGAATTGCCCGCCACCCCCGCCGCAGTCTGAACCAAACCCTCGTCCTAAGTTCAACCGCCAATCTGAGTCTGGCGGTTCTTGCACTGTATTTCCTCAGAGAGTCCGGCTTCGGCATTCCCAATCGCCCCATTCTTACTGCGGTCATCTTGTTCAGTACTATGATTTTTGCGGTCGATTTGCTCCCTAAAATGATCGCCCTCAGCCAACCTGCACGAGTTTTTCGAATCACCGTGGCGCCATTTGTTTATATCGGAAAATTGATCAATCCCGTCACTGGGCAAATGATTTTGTTCACCGAATGGATGAGTCAAAAACTGAACTTTTCCACCACGGATCCAGACAATCACTGGAGCGAAAAAGAATTCGAAAGCCTGATCGACATCAAACGAGACGAAGGAGTTCTGCGGGAAACAGAGTGTGGACTGATTCATGAGATCATCAAGATCGGCAAAAAAACAGCCAAAGACTGTATGACACCGCGCCGCGATGCTTTCATGATCTCTTCTAAACTAACAAAAAAAACCATGCTCGACAGTGTGCGCCAAAGCGGTCACTGGCAGGCCCCGGTTTACCAGCAGACCCAGGATGTCATTACCGGCATCCTGGATATCAAATCCTGGCTTCAGCACCCCGATTCCTCGTTCGAGGATTTCATCCGCCCACCGGTTTTTGTTCCCGAGACCATGATGGCGCTGGAAGTGATGCGCTGTTATCTCCACCGCAGTTATGATCTCGTCATCGTTGTTGATGAATATGGTGGAGTCGAAGGTGTACTTACCCACACGGACGTGATCGAAGAAATCATCGGGGACACTGCTCCTTCACCCGAACAAGCTTCCTCCATCCAGGACCTGGGCAACGAACAACTACTGGTTTCCGGCAGTGCCAGACTCGATAACATCGGGGAAAAGCTCAATCTCAATTTGGAATCGGACGGACTCGACACCATCGGCGGGCTGATTTTCAACAAAAACGGCAAAGTTCCTGAACCCGGCCAACAAATCAATCTGCAAGCGGTAAGCATCCTTGTCAGAAAATGCCAAGGCAACCGCATCACCGAAGCCATGGTCTGGAAAAAGGATGAAAAAAGCAGCTCTAAAAATACACGATGACTTTAATCCTGACCATCAGCCTCTGCTTGATTACCTCTTTCATTCTTTCGGGATTGGAATCCGCACTGCTGTCAATCAGCCCCGCCCGGCTGCACCAGCAGGCCGGGCGGGGCCAAAACAAGGCCCTGCGTCTCGAAAGGCTTCTGCCCCGCCAGCAACAATTACTCATCTCCATTTTACTGATCAATGCCGCCATAAACCTAGTCGCTTTTGCCCTGGTAACCCGGCTCACCGTCGATAGCTTTGGACGATGGGGCTACCTGATAGCTTTCCTGCTGTCACTGCCGGTCTATCTGATCTGGATCGAATTGCTCCCAAAATCGATATTCAAAAACCTTTCCCATAAAGCTCTGTTGCGCTTCCTTCCCATCCTTTTGTTGATCGACGGCATCACCCGCCCCTTCATCTATGCCTCCAGGCCTTTTATCAAGCTGGTATCCGGAAAATCCAACAATAACAAGCAACTGCCTGCCAATGCCGCCAGGGATGAACTCCGTGTCTTGACCGACATTCTCGACCGGGAAGGGGTATTCAGCTCTGGGGAAAAAAATATGATTCACCGGGTGCTCGATTTTCAAAGCCTGTCAGTGAATGAGGTGATGCTGCCTCTTTCCCGAGTCACCGCCGTCCCTCTGGAAATGCCAATCACTTCTGTTCTCAATTTGGCCCGGGAAACGGATATCTCACAATTTCCGGTGATCTCTTCCAAGGGAGAGCTTGTCGGCCTCGTTGATGTGTTAGAACTACTAAATGCCGCTGTCAGCCAGGGTTCGGTGAAAAACTATCTGCGGAAACTGGTCGAAACTTCCCCGGATGCCCGCGCTATTGATGTTTTACGCCGCCTGAGACGGGCAGGACTCAGTGTGGCAGCGGTTCACAATGAAAAAAAACGTCCCCTTGGCATCGTCAGCGTTGACGACATGATCTCCCATCTGATCAAATTTTCGCCACACTCGGCCTGAGCGCGAATCAGCACTTGCTCAAGCACCTTTTTTGAATTATAGTGATTATGTGCTGGGGTTTGTTCGCGCAGTAAGCTCTCTGCGAACACTCGGCACTTTATTATTAACTGCTGTAGGCTCTCAAATGTTCTTAAGTGTTCATCAATTCATGACAGGATCTCATCCAAAGATGAAATTCCGCGCTCATGTCACTCAAAACATGGATGATCCACTGGTATTGACCATTGGATCTACTCATCCAGCGAGCTGCAGCACATCGACTCATCGGAGTTTATGGGCAGTTCTGGCCAGCTTTTTCACAAATTGGCTGGTCACTTTTTTCAGCAACTGCCAATCGGACTTGTCTTGGATGAACGGAGATAACACCAATGAATTGGTGATTTCTCCTTCACCGGCAACTGCGAATAACTCCGAATTTATTACAAATAACTGGATCCCGGAAGGATCCCCCAATAATTCAAATCAAAATGGAAAATTCATCATCAGGCGAACGCAGAAATCGCTCAGGTCAAAATCGTCAGGGAGATCGTGGTGGGCGCCACCGTCAAAACAATCGCAATAGCAGCAGCGGAGGCAACTCAAATCGCCGCCCACGCAATGGGGGAGGCAACCGCCAGGGAGGCAAACGCGAATATCGTCCGTCCAACCGCGGTCGTCAGGCTGCTAAAAAACCATCTTTTTTCCAGAAAATACTGTCTTTTCTGGGGCTGGGTGGTGATACCAAAACCAAAGCACAATCCTCAAACCGCAACAGCGGCAGCGGCAAGCAACGACAACAGCGAAGTGACAACAACCGCTCTGCTGAAAAAGTTGAAGTGCTTTCAGAACGCCTCTATGTAGGCAACCTCGACTATAAAACCACTGGAGCCGACCTTGAAAAACATTTTTCCCAGGTGGGCACCGTCAAATCGGCGGAAATCGTAATCAACCGCCGCACCCAACAGTCAAAGGGTTTTGCTTTTGTCGAAATGGGCAGCATCGACGAAGCCCGTAAGGCAGTCAGCACCTACCACAATGAAGACTTCATGGGGCGCCGTATGCTGGTCAATGGAGCAAAAAGCCTGGGAGCTGGTGGCGAAGGTGGTGATCGATCCAACAACGACCGCCGCAATGAAAGGCGTGAAGGCTCGGGTAGTGATCGCAATCGACGCAATGACCGCAATGACCGCGGCGGTAACCGTCGCTCTGAAACCAGGGAAGAACCTCGTCGCGCTAAAAAAGAGGAAATTCCTGTGATTATCACATCAAGTCGGCTCAAGCTCGACAACCTCGACTATGAAGTCGGTGAAGATGAACTCGAAGAATTGTTCAAGGGCATCGGTGTTGTAGTCAGCACTGAAGTGGTAGCCAACCCCGACACCCATCAATCCAAAGGTTATGGTTTTGTTGAAATGAGCCACATCGATGAAGCCCAGCGTGCTGTCGAAATTTTGAACAACAAGGATTTCATGGGCCGCAAACTGAACATCAGTGGGGCTGAGAAAAAAGCCGATGACGAAGTAGTGGAAACTGCAAGTGAAACTGCGGCAACAAGCGAGGCAGCAAGCGAAGACCCTGAAACCAGCCAGGATACAGCCACTCCAGCTGTCGAAAGCTAAAACCTATCCGGAATGGCACGTGAAACGAGCCCTTCCACTAGATCGTTTGTTTTTCCTGGCCGGGCCTACCGGCTGTGGAAAAACATCACTTGCACTCAAGCTTGCTGAACGCTGCCGGGGGGAAATCGTCAATGCCGATGCCTTCCAGGTCTATCAAGGCATGAATACACTGGTGGCAATGCCCTCCGCCAGGGAAAAGTCGCAAGTCCCCCACCATCTTTTTGCCATCATCCCGCCGGATGAGGACTTCGATGTCGCGCAATACATCGAACGTATCCACCCGGTGATTACTAACATCATCGCCCGTGACAGACTTCCTATCATCACCGGAGGAAGCGGATTGTATATCAAGGCTCTGACCCATGGACTGTCCCCAACTCCTCCGGCTGATGCCGAGTTGAGGGCGAAATGTGATACCCTCCCCCTTGAGGATTTGATCAAATGGTTGAAAATCATCGACCCCGAGGCAGCCGACACCATCAATCTGAAAAACCGACGCTATATCACTCGTGCTGTGGAAATCACCCTCTTGTCTGGGTGCCCCTCATCCACTTTGAAAAAGGATTGGCAAATGAGTCCCGAACCCACATTTCGGGGTATCGTTCTGCTACGCGAACGAGAGGAGCTCTACACCCGCATCAATCAGCGCACTCTGGAGATGTTTGGCCGGGGCGTCGTCGAAGAAGTGAAGCAACTCGCTCCCTGCTCGTGCACTGCAGAAAAAGCTATCGGCCTGCGCGAGATCCGTCAACTGATCGAGGGACATGGATCAATAGAAGAAACGATCGCCGCCATCCAGCAAAACACACGACGCTTTTCCAAACGCCAGGCCACCTGGTTTCGAAGGGAAAAAGGATTTCAAAAAATTTGCGTCGAGACTGACGAACAGGCAGACTCGCTTGTCGGGAAAGTCCTGGCAGCTTTTCCCGATCTCCTCTCAATTTCATAAACATCAACCATCATGCCAACACTTCACTCCGGAGAGCTTACCCGCATAACACTCGATCTCTCTCCTCGTTCCAGTGAGGTCATCATCGGCGAGGGGATCCTTGCTCAATTGCCTCAGTGGCTGTCTGAACAAGCAAGAGTTGGCAAACGCGGGGTGTTGGTCACTGACAGCAATGTCGATCCGCTTTACGGAGATCAAGTGATTGAATCTCTACAGCAGCAGGGAATGACACTGACCCGTATCGTCATTCCAGCTGGTGAAGCTTCGAAAAATATGGTACAGATCACCGATATCTGCCGCCTGATGCTGCAGGCTGAACTTGACCGGCATTCCTTCCTCATCGCCCTCGGTGGCGGTGTGGTCGGCGATGCAGCAGGATTCGCAGCTGCTATTTTCCAGCGTGGCATTCCGGTGGTGCAAATCCCTACCACCGTCGTAGCGCAAGTCGACAGTTCGGTGGGCGGAAAAACCGGCGTCAACACACCCGAAGGCAAAAACTTGATCGGTGCATTTCATCAACCGGATCTGGTATTCGCCGATGTGTCCACGCTGCACACCTTACCCGACCGGGAGTACAATGAAGGTTTCGGTGAAATTATCAAACACGCCGCCATTCGCGATGCCAGCCTCCTCGATCTGGTAGAAGAAATCGGCACCGAACGGAAAAAATTGACTGAACTCATCACCCGCAACGTCGCCATTAAAGCAGCCGTCGTAGAAGAAGACGAACACGAGATTTCCGGCACCCGTGCGCTGTTGAATTTCGGCCACACGATTGGCCATGGAATCGAAGCGGCTGCCGGTTATGGGAAAATGCTGCACGGAGAAGCTATCAGCCTCGGCTTGGTGGCAGCCATTCGCCTCTCTCAAAAATACAGCACCCTCACGGAGCAGGAGGCAAAACGTTTGATCAACACCTTGCAAGCTTGTTCCCTCCCCACCCAACTCAACAAGGCCATCAACAGTGAAACCATCCTGCAAACTCTGCGTTTGGATAAAAAATTTGTAGACGGGCAAATCCGTTTTGTGTTACTCAAGTCACTGGGTAACGCTTTTGTCAGCAATGAAGTTACCCTTGATGATATCGAGACCGCAGTAGACGACCTCTACAGCCCCCCTTAAGCCGATGAGAGGAATTGGGGAGGCCTGTTTAATACCAAATTTTAAATCCCCTCATGAACGCCACCGATGCCTATCTTGCCCTGACTTTACTGCCAGGAATCGGACCCGTGCGCGTCCGCCGACTACTGGAGCGATTCAATACTCCGCCGGACATCCTTTCCGCCTCTGCGAAGGCAATCCAATCAGTCAATGGATTTGGCAGCGAAATGGCCAATCTCATTGTTCATTGGGAAGATCACGTTGATCTTCCCGAAGAATACCGCCGTATCCATGAGCATGACATTGACCTGATAACCCTGGATTCTGAGGACTACCCACCCAGCTTGAGGGAAATCCACGACCCGCCCTTCCTGCTCTTCGTAAAAGGCAAACTGCTCGAACGGGATCGTCATGCCATTGCTGTGGTCGGTGCCCGCCGTTGCACCCACTACGGCACCGAAGCTGCCAAAAAACTGAGTTTCCAACTCGCCTACGCTGGTTTAACGATCATCTCGGGACTGGCTCGAGGCATCGATACTGCAGCCCACGAAGCCGCTCTCGCAGCCAAAGGACGAACCCTGGCTGTTCTTGGCAGTGGCATAGGCAATATCTACCCACCGGAAAATACCGCCCTGGCAGAAAAAATCACCCAATCCGGTGCGGTGATTTCCGAATTCCCCGTGCTCTACGTGCCGGACAAACAGTCTTTCCCCTTGCGCAACCGCATCGTCAGCGGAATGAGCTTCGGCATCCTAGTGGCCGAAGCTCCCGCCCGCAGTGGTTCACTCATCACGGCCAATCAGGCTCTGGATCAAGGACGCAATGTTTACGCCGTGCCCGGCCCCATTGATCGCCCGACTTCCGTGGGCTGCAATCGCCTGATCCAGCAAGGCGCCACTCTGGTGACCGATGCCAACGACATCCTCGAAGAACGGGAAATGTTGTTCCCTAATGAGAGCACTGCCCTCCTGTTTTCAGATGAAAACGAAGCTCATTCCACCACCGCGAAACTTGACGACACGGAAAAAACAGTTTACGAGGCTCTCGAATCATCTGAAACCCAGATTGACATCATCATCCAAAGAACAAAATTGCCAAGTCCTACTGTCTCCTCTACCCTGCTGCGCCTTGAAATGAAAAGGCTCGTCAAACAACTGCCAGGCAAACAATTCGTCAAGCTGCTCTAAATCTCATGTCCAAATCGCTCATCATCGCCGAAAAACCCAGTGTAGCCACCGATCTGGCCCGAGTTCTTGGCGGCTCTCCAAACGTGGGAAAATTCAAAAAGGAGAAAGACTTCTTCGAGAACGATCACTACATCATTTCTTCCGCCGTTGGCCATCTGGTAGAGCAAAAGCTGCCACTCGGCCCCAATGGCAAGGCACTGCCATGGAAATTTGATTGCCTGCCGGTCATGCCTGATGAGTTTGATCTCCAGCCGATTGATGGCAACAAGGCTCGCTACAATTTGCTCAAGCGCCTGATGAAGCGCAAAGACGTGAGTGAAATCATCAATGCTTGTGATGCCGGAAGAGAAGGAGAGCTGATTTTTTTCTATATCATCAAACTTTCAGGCATCAACAAACCCACCAAACGGCTGTGGTTTCAATCGATGACCAATCAGGCCATCCTCGATGCTTTCGACAATTTGCGCACGGCCGAAGAAATGCAGCCACTCGCCGACGCCGCCGTGTGCCGGTCAGAGAGCGACTGGCTGGTGGGCATCAACTCCACCCGGGCAATGACGGCATTCAATTCCAAATACGGCGGCTTTAATAAAACCCCTGTTGGTCGAGTTCAGACCCCGACGCTTGCTCTTCTGGCCGAACGGGAACAGCAGATCGCAGACTTCACTTCGCGTCCCTATTTTGAAATCCACGGTGACTTTGCAGTGTCCTCAGGCAATTATCCCGGTCGCTGGTTTGATGAATCTTTCAAAAAGGACGAAAACGACGCCCACCGCCGTGCTGAACGTATCTGGGATCGAGAGCAAGCGGATACCATCGTAACCCGCTGCACTAGCCAGACCGCCATTGTTACCGAAAAGAAAAAGCCAAGCAAACAGGCACCTCCACTGCTCTACGATCTGACCAGTTTACAACGGGAAGCCAATGGTCGTTTTGGTTTCAGCGCACGCCGCACTCTGCAGATTGCCCAATCACTCTACGAACGCCGCAAGGCTCTCACTTATCCGAGAACCGATGCGCGTTTCCTGCCCGATGATTATATTCCCACTACAATCTCGACCCTGAAAAAAATCGCCGAAGCGGGTAATTCAGCTTTTACTAATTTGCCTGACTTCGCCGCGCACGTGGTGGATCAACAATGGGTCAAACCCAACCGTAGGATTTTTAACGGGGCAAAAGTCAGTGATCACTTTGCCATCATCCCAACCGGACAAGTCCCCAAAGGGCTCGATGAATACGAACAGAAACTATTCGACATGGTGGCCCGCCGTTTTATCGCAGTTTTTTATCCCACTGCAGAATTCCAAATCACTACGAGAATTTCCCGTATCGGTGAAGACGCCTTCAAATCGGACGGCAAGGTTCTGACTGTGCCAGGCTGGCTCGGAGTGTATGGAAAAAATGCCAGTGGCGGCAGCGGTGAAAGTGAAAAAGAAGATGCCAAAAACCTGGTGCCCGTCAATGATGGCGAAAATGCCAAAGCCGAAGAAATTTCCCTCAAGGAAAAAGAGACCAAACCACCTGCGCGCTATAACGAAGCCACCCTGCTCTCTGCTATGGAAACGGCAGGCAAGCGTGTTGAAGATGAAGAGCTGCGGGACGCCATGAGTGAACGAGGACTAGGAACTCCCGCCACTCGCGCATCCATCATTGAGGGGCTTATCTACGACAAATATATCTCCCGCGAAGGAAGGGAGATCTTTGTCAGCAACCGTGGCACACGTGTCATCGATCAGTTGCACGAAATGAAAATCAACATCCTCGCCTCTCCTGAAATGACGGGTGAATGGGAGCACAAGCTCAAGTTAATGGAGCAGGGGCAACTCTCCCGCCCGGTGTTCATGGAAGAAATTCGTAGCCTGACCAGCAATGTAGTCAGTACTGCAAAAGCCTATGCCGAGGAAGAGCTCAACCGGGAATACCCTCCCTTCCCCGTCCCCTGTCCCGTCTGCGGCTCTGCCGAACTCGGCCAGGATGCAGGACGCTACAAATGCATTGAACCCGAATGCAATTTCAATCTTTCAAAAGTAGTTGCCAGTCGTGCATTGAGTGAAGATGAGGCCAAACAACTGCTCACCACCAAGCATGTCGGCCCACTAACAGGGTTCCTCAGCCGATTCAAGAAACCCTTTGATGCCGCCATCATACTTAGCGAAGACAAGAAAAACGGCCTGAAGGCTGGATTCGTTTTTGAAAAGTCTGAAGCTGAAGAAGCCGAGGAGGCTTCAATCAAGGAGGCGATGCATAACGGTGAATCCATGTGCAAATGTCCGGTTTGTGAAAAAGGTGATATTTACGAAACTCCGACTTCCTATGTTTGTAGTGAGCGCGTCCTGGGTGACGGCTGCAAAGGCCGCCTCTCCAAAGAGATGTGCAAATATGAGATCCCGCGTGAACAGGCACTCAAGTTTTTTACCGAAGGTGAAACCGATTTGATTGAAGCTTTCATCTCCAAAAAAGGCCGCCCCTTTTCTGCCAAACTTGGCTGCAATGCCAAAGGTCGACGTATCCTTAGCTGGCAATTCCCCCCCCGGAAGAAAAAAGTCCCTGCAAAAAAAGTTGCGAGTAAGAAGAAGTCAGCTAAAAAAAAGACTGCTGATGCGAGCGAGTAAACGCTAACGCACACTCAGACTGGGCTACCCCGTCTCATGGGTGAGAACCTGCCCTCTAGCTATCCCCTTTACACGGCTGTTGCATTTCTATCTTTTGAGAGATGCATGAATTCGTACCCGGGTACAGTCTGCGAAAGACCCTCCAGACTTCCTGCCGTCAACAGGAAACGCGATTTGAAAAATAGGGATTGAAAAATATTTAAGTATTTTTAAACAATAACCATCAAGCGTGGTCATAAACATGCATAACTTTCTTCGACTCAATTACCTTTAAAGAATCATGAAATCTGATCCAGAATCCAAACATCTCTTTTTCTGGCTCTCAGGGGCCGGAAGCGAAAGCCTGGAAAACTGCCCCGACTGGGAACAGCGAAAATATGTTGCCTTCGGAGCCACCGTGCTGGTGCCCACCGTATTTGCCTTTATTGCCTGTGCCTACGCTCTCTCAACCATCACCGACAACTGGCGCATCATCGTTCCCGTTTCCCTTGTCTGGGGATTCATCATCCTGACTATAGACCGTGCCCTGCTCTCCACCTATCGCTCCTATCAACCGCTGCACCGGAAGTTCAACCAATTCATGTTACGTTTTGTCGTCGCCGTATTGATGGGCCTGACTATTTCCCACCCACTGACCTTACTCTTATTCAAAGACACCATCAGTTCGGTGATCGAAAAAGAGCGCGAAGCCGACATCGCCGCAGTCCGCCAGGATGCCTCCGCCGAAAAAACAAAAATCGAGGCAAAAGTCGTTGCGCTCGAAGAAAACATCGCCGGCCATCGAGGCAAATGGGATGAAACCTTCAACGCCGAGTTCCTTGTCGCCAACAAGGTAAGTGATGCCAAAGATGCCACCAGCGAGCTTGATGCCGCAACCCAGAAAGAACTCGATCAGAGGATTCTGGAAGAAACCGGGCCACTCAAAACCAAGCTGGCCAAACTCAATCTCGAAATGACCAAGGGAGCGGCGACCTACAAGACCATGCAAAGTGAGCTCGATCATTGGCAACGTGAATTTGAACGGGAAGTCAACGGTCAACGCAGCGGCATCGTCGGACTTGGCCCGAGGGCAAAAAGCATTCGCGACGACCAACTGGCGTGGAGACGGACAGAAGCCAAACGCCTGGGATCGGTTGTAGACAGCTTGACGCAACAGCAAAGCAGCCTGAAATCAACTGTCGTTGCAACCGAGTTGGCATTAAAGGCGGAATACGTCGGCATTGCTGCTGAACGAAACCTGGCCAGCAAAGCCGAAGCCGACCGCATCGCCGGCCTGAAACGCGATGTGCAGCAAGAGCAGGCAGGCCAGTTTGTCGGACAACAAAACGCTATTCGTGCGACCATTGCCACCCAGATCGATTCCCGCCTGGAGGAACTCAAACGATTCCAGGCAGACATTGTCGCCCTTGGAGTTGACGAACAGGAACGCGTTGCCTCCATTAAAGAAGAACCTCGTCGTGATCTACTTACCCAGACACTGGCTCTGCACGACTTGTTCAACGCCGGAGAAAAAGGTGGCCGGTTTGCACTGACGGCTTATGTGATTCTCGCACTGCTTTTCATGCTCATCGATACCATCCCCTTGATTGTTAAATTTTTCTCCAAGCCGGGCCCTTACGACACACTGGTGGATTGCGAGGAAGTTCGTTTCGAAAAAGAACGCCAGACTTTCCTCAAGAGCTACCATCGCTACATGGATGAACTGGCAGATGGACGAATGTTGCATCTCACCCGGAACAAACCGCTGGAGAGTGCCTTGGTGGAAGGCGTTGACCGCTCCCGTGCCGCCAAGGAATTCCTTGAACAGCTGATGGAACTCGAACAGTCCTTCGAGGAACGAATCGCCCAGGAACGTGCACAAGGTCGCTCACCTGAACGCATTGCCATGCTCGAGGAGATGGCACAAGCCTACTACAGCGAAATGCGCACCCGCATGGAATCATTTTTCACTGAGAAAAAACCTTCCCGGAGATTCAGCTAGGAAGTGATGTTTTTGCCTCTGACAGTGGACATTTAAAAAGCAGTGTGTTTCCTACACCAAGCCCCTGATTGGAGAATAGCCTGTCACTGCGTTCAACAAATCCTGTGACAAACCATCCACCAAACGCACCAGGCCGATATCGAGCAGTGAATGCATAATTATCGCAATCAAGTTTTGCATCGTTACCGGACTGCTTGCCGGCTCCCCTCCATTGGCAGTCGATTCGCCAATCACCTGCCCCATATTCAAACCTCCTCCGTAAATCATCAATGGGGCAATACGCCCCCAGTAATCCCTGCCACTATTCTTGTTTGTGGTCGAAAACCGCTTAAACTAGCACCATTCCACATAGGGCCTTATGAACCGTGCCTAATACACATCAGGGAGTGAACTGCCTGACATTCAAATCAATCTCCTCATTTGCCTGCTTTCGAATGGCCGCTGCCGCCGAATAGTCCGGCGAAGGCTGGAATTCAAAGAAAAGCCAATCATTTACCTGATCTCCTTCGGAATGAGTCAAACTGAGCTGAGGATTGCCCGCTTGGTCAAACTCAAAGGAAAAATCGGTGAGAGGCATGAAAAGTCCCCTGCCCGTTGCCTTGATATAAGCTTCTTTCAAAACCCAGTATTTGATGAAAATTTCAGATCTCTGTGCTTGCGGTGATTCCGAATAAGACTCCCACTCTCTTGCAATTAAAACACTGGATGCGGTGCCTGAATCTACCTGCCGGCCCAAAGGTTCCACATCGACGCCAACGTCCATGCCAGGATGCATAGCACAGACGGCAAGACCTTTTGAATGGGAGATATTGAAATGAACAGGCGGGAAACCTTCTTCAGGCTCAGGTTTACCGTATTCATTAAAGCGAAAACGCCAATCCTCAGCGGCCACGCCGGTAAACACTTCAAGCATCGAGCGTAGAAGCAATCGGGAGGTCAAGTAAAGCCGTCTATCAGAAGGTTGACGATAGCGATACATACGCTCCCTCTCTTCGCGGGCAAGGGTTTGTGTTTCGGCGCGATGAAACGTGTCGTCGTCAATATCCGCGCAGGAGGTGTACCAGACCTCCAGACTATTCTGACTCAAGCTCTCACGAAGCATAACCGTAACGGAGGAAACGAAGCCTCATTTGAGTGACAATTATAGTGGAACAATTGATAATGAACAGTAATATCAATCCCCTTTCCACTACAGGATGGGCACCTGCATCAAGTTAAAAAGTTGATCCGGGGTTCCGACTGACTACTGCTAGGAAATTGGTTTTTCAACCCTTTCGTTTGGCTGCTTGTGGGAGCCGGGATTGGAGGGGTTGCAATGAAGATGATCACAGCTTGGCTCCGTGGGGCTGCCTTCGTATATGGCTGTGGGCAGTCGCATCTCCTTCAGGACCAGGCTCATTGGGAGGAGCGTCGTCTCGCGTTCAATGACCGCGCCGCCCATGACCGTGGCACCGAAGCTGACCGAGGTGCCATCCCGGATCTCCGTGCGCTTCACCTTCAGCATCATGTTTTCGAAAGTGTGGAGCTGCAGCATGCCGTCAATGATGCAATCGTCGCCTAAATTCACTGCGTTCCAGTCAAAGGCCTGCAGCGGATCAGCGATGATGGTCCGCCGCCCTATCCGACACCCCATCAAACGCAGGGTGCGATTAGCGAGCACTGTCCCAGCGAGGGTTCTCATGGATCTCCCGCACCAGGCAAAAAAGCAGTCCTGCATGAAAAAGTAGGTGAAGTGTCTCAAGGACCAGAACGGAGTCGAGTGCGACTTTCCCCATTGATTGCCGACGACGAGTCGCTTGAGCAGGATACAGAAAGCAAGCAAGGCAAATTCTGCGAGAACCAGTGCAAGGCATGCGCTCACCACCGCATGCCCTCCAAGGCTCAGTAAAACCGTATAGAGGATCGCGTAGACGAGCACTTCGGCGATGGGCACCATGCCAACATTGAAGATGTCATGAAGGAAAACACGTGCCAGGAAGATCGGCAGGCTCGGCGGTCTTTGAGCTTCGTTCTCCACCTTGAAGTCCGCACTGCCGAACTTCACTGGAGGGTTTCCAACCACTGTGATGGATTCGCCGAGCCGTGACCGCATCTGGCGCCTGAACCGGATGTCATTCGCGGGCGTGGAGACACCGATGAGGAAGTTGGATGCGAGGTTCCCGTGCTCCACGACGCAATTGTTGCCTAAGAAAGAGTTCGCTGGCATTTCGATCCGTCGGAGTGTCAGGTGCTCAGCCCCCTGGTCGAGGATGTTTGTATAACACCCGTGAGACCAGAACACTTGGGAGTCGGCCTTGATGAGCTCCGGGACGAGGTTGAACATGGCGTCACACTCAGACGCGCCGGTGTGTGTAAAGCGCACACCAGCAAGAGAACGCAGATACTGTCCGAAAATACTCCAGGTCCAGACGCGCTGAATCTGATCCATCATCTTCACCCGGTAAAGGATGAGATGCGCCCTAAGCCCGCGGGTGGGATACAGCCCCGGCGAGGCGGGCGTGCAGCGAAGAAAAAGGCAGCCAACAACCGACACCAGAACCATGGTCACCCAGGTGGTGACGAACGCGTAGAGGCCCATGTGCCAGACGATCTCTAGCAGCGGTGTGATCCGAAAGTAATCACTGGAGCCGACCGTCTCACCGGCGGGGAGAAAGAGGACGGTGAACCAGGCGACCAAGGCCGTGGGAGCAACCAGGAGGCAGAAATCCAGGAACATCTGCTGGAGGATTCCGAGAGTCTCCAGAAACCAGACCGGCAATGCATTACGACAGTGCTTTGTCGGGCGCTTCAACGCCATGCAACGGCCTGCGAACTGGGCGGGAGCACCTTCCCACATTTCCTCAGCACCCACGTCATCAAGTATGGGCGTTAGTGGAGTAATCCAGCTCCCCCGCCCCACCGTCACATGGTTGGCGACGCCGGCCCGCATGCCGATCTTACAGCCACTCTCGAGATGAACCGGACCAATATGCAACTCCCTCCCCACCCACCTCGACATGGACAGGTAAGCTCCAGTCTGGATGGTGACATCGTCCTCAACGGAGAGGAGTCCCAGCGGCCCGGAGAACTCCACGGCGTGCGCGCAGTGAACGTTTTTACCCACGGTCGCTCCGAGCCCACGCAACACCCATACCATGAACGGTGCACTGCGGAACATTGCGTTCAGCGGTCGGAGGACCGAGAGTTGCATCCTCCCGATACACCAGATTCGCAAATGCATTCGGCTCCACCTGTGATAGACGCCCGGCTTCATTCCGTTTTTGCGGAAGTTAACACCCAAGCAGAGCTTGATCAGTTTGACCCAGATCAGGCTTGCAAGCGGCAGCGTGAGAGCAAGTAAGTAGGTCAAGAAACCGACGATGATGAACTCCCCGAGGTCAGCAGTCACGAAAAACTCGCCAATCTCCGCGAAGGCGACAAATCCGATGAAGCCCACGAGGTGTGGGGAGTAAAGTAGCAGCAGAAACAGGATCTGTAAGATCGTGAAGTAGCCGACGGAAATCACCTCTGCGCCTACCTCTGCGCACTCACCTCGCTTGCTGTCAGATGGCACGGTGGACGTACTGGCCCCAGAGCTCTGCGGTTGTTCCCGTGAGCAGTGGGCGACTTTCCTCGCAGTGTTGCAGTCGGTCAGCAGAGCCGGAACGGAGACCACCCATCCCGCCTCCCGCAAGCGGAACGCCAAACGGGCAATGACGATCGAATGCCCTCCGTGATCGGCAAAGACATCATCCCATCCAAGCGCATGATCGAACACTTCCCCGCAGATCTCCAGCACTTCCGCTGCGCCCGGCGCTTCCACTGAATCAGCTTTGGGCGCTTGCATGTTGCTGGCCTCTTCGTCCAGCGTCCTGGTCTCGAAGACACCAAAGCCCTCCCCTGCTCCCCCCGCTGCCGACGCCTCGTTCGACAGTAGGCGGGAAAGGACGGGCAGGCGCTCCCGGTCAATCTTCCCGGACACAGGCTTCAAAACGAATGCATCGACCAGAAAAATTCTCGTCGGGACTGACGGTGCCGGAAGCTGCTCACTCAGACTCCTCGTGACGAGGGCTGCCCACTCCGTCGGGGCCGGAGAGACGACCGGGATTTTACTTTCGGCGACTGACGGCGCAACGACAAAGGCGACCAACTCCTCGTTCTGGTAATCCAGCACAGCGGCCTCTATCACAGGGAACTGCGTCTGGAGGATGTCCTCAACAGGCTGGGTCTCGACCCGATGCCCCCGCACCTTGAGCTGAGTGTCGATTCGGCCGAGGAAGTGCACACGCTGCGTCCTGACATCGATCCTGCACTTGTCGCCGGTGCGGTAGAGACGCCCGAACCGAGGGTGCGTGATGAACTTCTCCGCGCTTTGCTCTGGCAAGTTGCGGTAGCCGCGCGCAACGTGAACTCCCCCGATGCAGAGCTCTCCGACCTCCCCGTGGGGCAGCGGGTCGACCTCGCCGACTTCAAGGATGACGTAGGTGACGTTGGCAAGCGGAGGGCCTATGGTCACGGGCTCCCCCGGTCTCAAGCTTTGGCGGCTCGTGTCGGTGCTCGCCTCCGTCGGGCCGTAGGTATTGATGATCTGCCGTCGACCTCGTGTCCACGGCTCCACGAGCGAGGAAGGGAAGGCTTCGCCCGCCGGAACGACGTAGCGGCACAATGGGTAAGGGAGATCCTGCTCGGGTTTCGGTGTGAGTGTGGTCAGCAGAACCGGCGGGCAAAACAGAACCGTGACCTCAGCTTCACGGAGCACAGAAACAAGATCTGGACCGGACCGGACCTGCTCCTTGGTTAGCAAGACTACCGAGCAACCTGCAACCCAGGCGCTGTACATTTCGGAGATGCTTCCGTCGTATCCCAGTGACGACGTGAGCGAAGTCGCGTCTATACCCGGGGTGAGATCGAAGTAGTCCGCGTAACTTAGCGCCAGATTCACGTACCCCGCGTGTGCGCATTCCACCCCCTTGGGCATCCCGGTGGTTCCGCTCGTGTAGAAAATGGTCGCCAGGCGTTGTGTGGGGTCGTCCAGCCATGACGGCGGCACGCTTTGCGATCTCGTCTCGCGCATGGCCAGGACATCGAGTGTCGGCAACTCACGGAAGTTTTCTTGTCCGCGCGTGAGGATGGCCACTGGCTGCGCGTCCTCTAGCATGTGGGTGATCAGGGCTTCGGGCAAGGTGGTATCGAGGAACATCACGGCTCCGCCAGCCTTGAGAATACCGAGGTGACCAGCTACAATCTGCCAGTTGTCCTGTGTCATGGCCACGGCCACGACTTGATCGGGGCCGGTAAGAAAGGGAGACAGAGCCGCTGCCACGTCTTCGGCTCGCGCGTCGAGTTCAGCGAACGTCAGCATCTCTCCGGTGTGCGGAATCTGTAAGGCCGGATGGTCCGGGAACCGTCTGGCGGAGCGGCTGAAGATCTCCGTCAGCCATAGGACTCCCTCCTGATGCGGAACATTCACGATGTGACCATCATCAAAAATATCCGTCAAGCTGTATGGGCAGGTGTCCTCCTGCGGGTGCCGAGCCTTCTCAGCCACCCAGAGGTAGCGCCGCCACGCCGCGAACGTCAAGCCGAAGAAGACCACGATTATGACTGCCAGAATCGTTCCTAACATGAAAAGTCGTCACACATTTGTGACAGTGGGATGTTCGTCGAAATACCGCTGGAGCGTTCCTGCCCGGCGGATATCCAGGGTCACGCAATGGAACCCGCCACCCAGCATTTTCGAGTGGCGTAGCTTGAGCGGGGCAACATCGAGGCCATGTTTCTCCAGCAGCTTGATCAGCTGCGTCTGATCTCGATCGACCGCGACCAGGTCCGGACTGATGCTGAAGAGATTCATGTCGATCCACTCGCTGCCGATACTCTTGGACAGATAATCGGCTCCGTAAGGGTTCGTGCCTTCCATAGGGGGGCTGTAGATAATGTCCCACTGTTTCAGGATCTCGGGCAGGTTATCGTCGTTGATGCGGGCCGGATTGCACAGCATCAGGCCTGGACGTAGAGCCACGAATGTCGAGTCGATGTGGCTGCCGTAGTAGACATCCTCGAAGAAGTGAACACGGAACTTGTCTCCGAGTATCGTCTGCAGCCATTGCCCTCCCATTCGGTTCCCTGTTCCACTAACCAGGTAGATGAGATCCCGACCCAGGCGCAGGATGTTTGCCGCATCAAAGGCCGGTTCATCATTGCGCGGCGTTGGCTTGTTCAGATCGACATCGAAGAGCGAGTCCTGGAGCATGGGACGGGGTGCGCTATACCACTTTGCACCTGACTTCAGGTAATCCACCATCATGGCACGATAGCTGAACGATTCCTGGGCACGGCTGCGGATGACATTGGGGGTTTCGATAATCTGATCGCCAATGACGAGCATGAGATCGCGAGGGCAATAGTTGTAGAATCCCTGGGATTCCCAATCGTTCGTCGAGAACGCGGCCTCGTGTGGCCATATCTCCGGGCGTTTGACGGTAACACCCTGTCCTTCCAGAACGGCTATAAATTCGCTCAGATCCTCTTCCGTCTCGTCGATGATCCACTGGGGAAATGGACCACGCGGGATCTCCTCAAGCGACTTGTCGGGAAATTCAGCCACCTGGGTGCTGGGATCTGCCGTCGGAAACCGCGCGCCCAGCGGATTCCCGACGATGACCTCCTGGAGCGGATCCCATTCATTACAACTCCAAACGTTAGGTATTGATTTCATAAGTCATCTATCCGGGCAGGAACCCGCTTACACGTGTGCCGACAGCCTTCTCTTCGGCGAGGTTCCGCAGCAGTCGAGCGACAGCGAGGTCCAGAACACCAAGACCGAAGGGGCTGAAGACCGTCACGCCTTCACGGCTGTGCCGAGGTGGAGCTTTACCGAGCAGGACATCGGCCAAGGTGCAGCGAATGAACGCCCGGCTACCAGACTGCTGCTCGGCCAGATGGACGGAGGTCTCCGCCCGACAGATATGGTCGATGTCGTCCACGACGTTGTCAGCCGTCAGGATGACCTCGGGCTTTAAATCGCGCAAGGAAACATGCAGGATCGTGCTGCCCGACTGGAACTGGATCTCGGAACCCACGTAGGGGGCCAGCGCTGTGGTGGCAAAAGAGACCAATTGGCACTCATCGGCGATCTCCTCCAGGCGGCTGGCGACCACGCCTTCGGATCCAGGACACAGCGAAGCACACTCGTCCAGGAAGGATCTGGCACGCGACGCATCGGTGTCGAACACGAGGAGCCGCTTGGGAGAACCACACAGCGCCACGAGAAATCGAAGGATCTCCCGATTGATCACGCCGCAGCCGATGAGTCCAATGGAAGTCGTCTCTTCCATGTTAGCTAAATGTCTCGCTGCCAGCGCCGCACTTGCAGCGGTCCGCCGGGCGCTGATCAGTGAACCCTCCAGCAGCATCTCCGGCCGACCGGTATCGACGGAATTGAGGACCATGACGGCGGAGGCTCGTTCCATGCCTCGCTCCACGTTCTCAGGGAAGGACGCAATCCACTTGACCCCGGCTACGGGGTCGCTGCCGCCTAGGTAAGCGGGTAGAGCAATGATCCTGTCTCGCGGCTTGCTTGCAAAGCGGAGAAAGGTGGAATGGGGAAGGCTGCTCTGCCCACTGGCATGGGTTTCGTAGGCAAGGCGCACAGAGTCGATGACCTCTCTCTCCCTGCCCTCAAGCAGCACCTTTACCTCCTCTGCAGTGAGGATCAACAGGCTGTCTGACACGACCCTACCCACGGATTTCAGATACTCCTCCCAAGTGTTGCTGACCAATCTCCAGCCCGTTCTGCGCGAGCCACGAGTTGCTATAGATGGTGGAGGCGTAGTGCTCTCCGCGATCCGCGCAAATGCAGACCACCCGTTCGACCTGGTCGTGTGTTTGTAAATACTGGGAGCAGGCAGTCAGGACCGCCCCGCTCGACCCGCCGACCTTGATTCCGGTAGCGGCATCCAAGGCCCGGCAGAAGGCAAACGCCTCGCCATCTCCAACGTAAATGCTCTCGTCGTATTGCTCAGGATACACGAACTCGGATCGCCGGCCGGAGCCGATACCGGTCACCTTCCGCGCACCGAGAGATCCACCCAGGGCTACTGATCCTCTGGCGTCGACCGCGATGATGCGAGTGTCAGGACTCGCTTCGCGGAAAAATTTCCCGATGCCCGCGAGCGTGCCGCCCGTGGAGACAGCGACGAAAACGGCATCGACCCTGTGCTCCATCTGCCTGTGTATCTCGGGTGCAGTCCCCGAGTGATGGGCTTCGGGGTTGGCAGCGTTGGAGTACTGGTTCGTCCACACCAATCCGTGGTCTTCAGCCAGCATTTCCTGGACGAGTGTCAGCCTGTTCAGGAGATACCCACCAGTTTTGTCACGCGATTCGACGATCCTCGTTTCGGCCCCCAGAGCCTGAAGGCGATGCATATTCTCCGCGGTCACGCTCGAGTCTACCACGGCGGTGAACTGATACCCACGATCGCGAGCGAGCATCGCCAGGCTGATGGCCAGATTGCCTGATGACGATTCGATTAGTCGCCCGCCCTCGCGCAGTTGTCCAGTTACCTCAAGGCTCTTAAGCAAGCTGAACGCAGTCCGGTCTTTGACGGAGCCGCCCGGGTTGTGGCCCTCGAGCTTCAGATGCACGTTCCGATACCTGCCGTCGATGAGCAACTGAATCCGCCTATTGGGTGTGTCGCCGATCAATGGGATCTCTGAGTCGTTGGCAACGACTGGCTGTCGAAGTTCAGGCATGGAAAGGTGGACTCGTTGCACGCAGATACGCAGGCGAATCGACTTAAGGAGCTCGATCGCC
Organism: Verrucomicrobiota bacterium; assembly: GCA_030625775.1. Lineage (GTDB taxonomy): Bacteria > Verrucomicrobiota > Verrucomicrobiia > Verrucomicrobiales > DEV007 > JAADHD01. Next base: position 31,674 of record DAOUQC010000028.1, on the reverse strand, counting down.
TTGCGTTTGCACCACAAATTCTATTCCGCTGCTTCCACTTTGATGGATTCCCACAGAGCGCTGTCCGTAGGTGTAATGATATCCTGGTTTTCCTCGTCGAGCTTCGCTGCCGGAGAATCCGCGTAGCCATCCCAGAACTCACCCCACTCCTTGAAATTCGGTGCGCTGATCACGAAAAACAGGTCACTATCACCATTGTCGTTGACAGCAACCGGGAAGTATACATAAGCCTCAAGGTTCTTACCCCCATCCATCGTCTTGGCAACAGAGAGCCACTTTTCAGCAGCTTTCACCACCTGCTCTTCGCTTGCGTCATCGTCCAATTCACATCTCCATATCTGCGTGGCCTTTCCCGCAGTTTTCGGAGCGGTCGGCGATTTCACTTTGATTGATTCCCACAAACCGCTGTCCGTAGGAGTAATGATATCTTGGTTTTCCTTGTCGAGCTTCGCTGCCGGAGAATCTGCGTAGCCATCCCAGAACTCACCCCACTCCTTGAAATTCGGCGCGCGAACCACAAAGATCATGTCACTGTCACCGTTGTTGTTGACGGCAACTGGGAAATATATGTAGGCCTCAAGGTTCTCACCACCTTTTGTCTTCTTGGCAGCAGCGAGCCACTTCTGAGCAGACTTTATCACTTGCTCCTCGGTTGCATCGTCGTCCAATTCGCATCTCCACATCTGCGTGGCCTTTCCGCCTGCAAAGGCCGGAGTGACGGCAATTAACATCACGGCAGCGAGAATGCATGACAGACATCGGCCCATCACGCGCCGTCTGATCTGTTGGGTGCTACTTAGTTCAATAGGGCTTTGTTTTGTCATAGTGGCGCCAGCGTAAATGATAGGAATTTGATTCTCAAGTATATAATTGATTAGAAATAGATTTTTCGACCCTTTCATTTAACTGCTGGCGGGAGGGGTGCGGACAGCGAGGCTCACACTTCCCTATGAGTGACTAACAACAGGAGACTGAAGCGCTCAGCTTTCTCCCCGCGGCGTCAGCTCGTTCCGCAGACGTAGCGGCTGCCACTTCAAGTAGGTCAACGAACGCCACAGCCATTCCGCCGGGCCGAAGCGGAAGTGTCTCGACCACCACTGGCACGCAACAACCTGTGCACTGAAGATCACCACCGCCCAGATGGTGATGGCGACTGGGCCCAAGCGAAAGACCTGATCGAAGCCATACCCATAGAACAATGTGGAGAACATCAGGGTCTGAGTCAGGTAGACGGTCAGGGCGAGACGACCAACAGCAGCCAGGGGCGCGAGCACGGCCCTGCCGTGGGGAGTCTGCGCTGCGAGAACGAGCGTCGCAGCATATCCAAGGGCGAGCGCCGGAGCCCCGAAGGCGAAGACGAGATCGCCGGCGAGCTGTGCGCCCGGTCCCGCTTGCTGCGGCCGGAACACTGCGTAACCGGCGGTGGCAGTGAGGACTCGTTCCGCCGCCATGGCCGCGAGTCCCAGACCCAGCCCCCAGTTCCGCGCACGTGCAATGTGGACCACGTGACCGGGGATGTCGCGCAGAGCCCCGGATCGACCTATTAAGAATCCGAGAAGGAGCATCGCAAAGACAGCGAGGCCGGATTCCGGCGAGTCGATGTCCTCGAGAGGGTCTGCGGGGATCGCGCTCGCGTTGTCTGCCATGACCTCGGCGAGCGACCCGGTGGCGTACACGTCCGTTTGCCGCGTAATCTCGAGCTCAGCCCGTACTTCGGCAACGCTTTCGACCTCTTCCCGCTCAGGGCCCAAGGCGAGACGGCCCGCGGGAAAAATCAGCATGAGCCCGACAGCCAGAACAAGGATTACTCGCGTGGGTAGACGACGCACCAAAAGCAGCCCGAGCCCAAGCTCCGCGTAGAGCATCAGGATATCGCCGTCGAAGAGCAACGCGTGAGCGGTGCCAAATGCAAAAAGCATGGCCAGCCGACGGAGGTAGGCGAAGAGGAAACGAAAGTTCCTTACGTCGCCGCGCTGTAGTTGCAAAGCGAAACCGAATCCGAACAGCATGGCGAACAGGATCCACGACTTCGACTGCAAAAACACACGCATGAAAGCGAACGCCAGTTGGTCGCCGTTGGAGTTCCATGCGATCGACTCGGCGCCGAAATTGTACATGTTCACCAACAGCACACCGAAGAGGGCGAAGCCGCGAACAATGTCGATCTCAACGATACGCGAAGCCGGGGCAACCGGTCCAGGCAGCATTCGACTCAACGCAAATTGTTTCGGGAGTTGATTCATTTTTATGTCATTGAGATGACCCCCAATCTTCGATCCGTGGAACGCTAAGTTAGAGCCCCGTGGAAATCCTTGAGCCAGTGAAGGCTCCGAGTGAAAGTTGGTGGGTCAAGAGATCGAGATTTCGCTCCCTGACCCAGAAACGGTGCCTATATGTTTTAGCAAAAAAAAATACACCCACCGGCCCCATGACCGATATCCTAGCCGAGCAACTCACCTTTCGTCCACCACTTTCTATCGTCTACGGATGCAAAGACTACCGCGAGCAGCACGGCCTCCTCATCTGGATCGACAAGATTTCAAACATGGTCGAAACCGACTGGCGATTCGTCAGGCTCAGTCTAGTCTCGACCAGTACGACCTGTGGCTGAAGGAGAGCAACATAATCACTCCAAAGAGCAGCACATATTTTCCATTTCCCCGAAATGAGTAAGTTGCGATGGACGGAAAGTTATCCATTTCGTAATTGCAGTGACTACAAGAAGTTTCGCCTCAAACCGTAATCCGCGCGATTACAAACTAAGCCCATTTTTGTAAGCGAAGCTTTTATCTGGCCTGTTACTGCCACAGAAGATCCATCTGATAATCATCCATCACAAAACCACCACCTATTTCCTGAACCACTTCACCGCTCTTGATAAACCCCCGGTTTTCGTAAAACGAAATGCTATCCAAATTCTCTCTATTCACGGTCAGGCGCACACTTCCCGGTTTCCACTGCTCCTGAATGAATGTCAGCACCCGGCTCCCCCTCCCCGACATACCAGATAATACTCAAAACCTTCCCTAATCTGTTCTTGAATGGATTCCGGCCCCTGAAACTTAGCCAGCATATATTCGACCTGCTGCTCACTGATGACAGCAGGATAATGCTCTCTCCAAATCAGGTCCACCAATACCACCACCCGCTGAATCAAGTCTTCGGTGTCTACAACAACAAACATAACTCTCTTCCTTTGCGTTCTTTGTGCCTTGCGAGAATCCTTTTTCTTCTACACCAAACCCCTGATCGGAGAGTAACCCGTCACCGCATTCAAATAATCCTGTGACAATCCATCCACCAAATGCACCTGGCCGATATCGAGCAGTGAATGCATAATCGTCGCGATCAAGTTTTGCATTGTTACCGGACTGCTTGCCGGCTCTCCTCCATTGGCAGTCGATTCCCCGATCACGTGCCCCATATTCAACCCCCCTCCATAAATCATCAATGGGGCAATACGTCCCCAGTGATCCCCGCCACCATTCTTGTTTATAGTCGGATTTCGTCCCATTTTTCCGCAACACACCAATAGGATTTTCTCACTCAATCCGCGTTGTTTGACATCTTCGATAAAAGCAGCCACCGCGTGATCAAAAGGAGTTCCCGCATATCCCTGCCCCTCTGACATCATCACGTTGTTTTTGTCTGCGTGCATATCCCCCAGACAAAATTGGTCGTCACGTCAACAAAACCTGCACCCTGCTCGCAGAGGCGTGGCGCCATCAGCATGAGCTTACCCAGGGTCTGTCCATGATCACGGTACATTTCATGATTATTCCACCTCTTTGAAATTGAAGCTGGATTTACCAGTGGCGCCGTGTCGTACCGGGCGATCATTTTGGGATCTTCATCCGAAAGAACAAAGGCGTCTGCTACTCCACCCAGAACTGTATCAAAAGCCTGTTGCTGAAAACGATCCAACCCCTCCGCTTTATCTTTTCCTTCAAGCACACGTCTCATATCGTCTAATTGTTTCAGCAACATCCGCCGATCCTCCATTCTTCCGCGCGGCAGCGACAGCACCATGTCACTCTGCAAATCTCCTTTGCCAGCTTGGCCAGTTTGGGAAAAGTCGCCCTGAAGGTGACTCCGGGGATACTCGTTTTGACCTCACCCGAGACACTGCGTATCTCACTCGGAGCGTCCATTTTTGGATTGAAAGTTTCAATCTGGGAGGGCTCTCCATGCATGAATAAAAATACCACCGAGCGATCCTTCACCAACGGGTGCGTAATCGCCTGGTCTCCTCTTAGCTCCCCGTCTTTTGCTGCCAGTATTTGCGGCAGCGACAAAGCCATGCCACCCAATCCGAAACTTCCCACCCTCAGGAAGCTCCGTCGGGAACGAGCAGAACAGGTGTTCCCGTTACCGTATGGTTCAGAAAATGTCAGCATGGGGGTGAGTCGCTTTCACAACGACCTGCAGTCTACTCCATACTCCCAGGCTTTGCCAAGCCTTCACCGTTTTTTCTCAGGATACAAAGCAAGCACCCCCTCTTTCGACGCATCACAAACTCCACGCTCGGTGATTAATTTAGTCACCAGTCTCGCCGGGGTGACATCAAAAGCATAATTGGCAGTCGGCGTTCCCTCACCCATCACATGGAAGATCTGTGGATCACTATCAGTATCGGCCACCCCCTCCATCCTGACCACTTCCTCCCCTCCGCGTTCTTCGATCGGAATCCCTTTCACGCCATCCGCTATTTCCCAGTCGAAGGTCGAGGACGGCAGCGCCACATAAAACGGCACTCCATTATCGAAAGCAGCCAGAGCCTTGAGATAAGTTCCAATCTTATTGGCCACATCACCGGTATAGGTTGTGCGGTCAGTTCCCGTGATCACCAGATCCACATCTCCCCGCTGCATCAAATGCCCCCCCGCATTGTCCACAATGACCGTATAAGGCACCCCCTGTTGCTCCAACTCCCAGGCCGTCAAACGAGCACCTTGATTTCTGGGACGGGTTTCATCAACCCACACATGCACCGGAATCCCTTCGCCATGGGCCGCATAGATCGGAGCTGTAGCTGAACCATGATCGACAAAAGCCAGCCAGCCAGCATTACAATGCGTCAAAATATTCACCACTTCACCATCAATCTTTTCTGATGCCAGGCGTCGGATCAATTCCAGGCCATGCTCGCCAATCTTCTGGCAAGCCAACACATCTTCATCCGCAATCGTCTGTGCTGTTTTGCGTGCACAAGCCACCCGTCTATCGTTATCAGGCTCAGCCAAAATCGCTACCAACTGACGATCGACAGCCCACTGCAAATTCACCGCCGTTGGACGAGTCGCCAGCAAAATATCCGCACTGGATCTCAATGAACGTTCAAAATCAGCACTAGCTGCCGCTTCACGAGCCGCCAAAAACATCCCGTATCCCGCTGCCGCACCTACACAACCGGCACCACGCACATGCATGTCACGAATCGCAGCCACCGCTTCCTCAACCGTTCGCAGTTTTTCGATTTCAAAGCGAAACGGCAACTTGCGCTGATCGATGATGGAAACCGTATCCGACTCGTCTTCACTAAACCAGATCGTCCGATAGTGCTGCCCTCCAACTTCCATAATCAAAAAAAACAAGTAAGTTCACTGTGAGCCGAGTCCCGCGGACGCGGGATGAGACAGCCGGAGTTTTTTGTCCGATGGTCACACATGAAATAATAGAAGGAATATTATTATTTATTTACCTTCATGAACTTCATTTTTCTCATGGTGAAAATAAATTTCCAATTCTTTCTCTAACCGGGCAGCAGATCCTTCACCAACTCACGCTCTTCTTTCAGCTCGTTGATAGTTACATCAATTTTGCCCTGACTGAAATCGCTGATCTCCAGTCCTTGAACGATCTCACGCTTCTGTCCATCCGAACGCACAGGGAAGGAAGTGATCAAGCCCTCGTCGATGCCATAACTTCCGTCCGAGCAAAGAGCCACACTGGTCCAATCCCCCTCCGGAGTCACGCTCGTCAGACTGCTCACCGTATCGACGATTGCATTGGCAGCGGAAGCCGCTGAAGATGCCCCACGTGCATTGATGATCGCTGCACCGCGTTTCTGCACGGTAGAGATGAACTCACCCTCGAGCCATTCGCGGTCCGAGATCACTTCGCTCGCGGCCTTGCCTCCAATTTTAGCATGGGTAAAATCCGGATATTGGGTCGCCGAGTGGTTGCCCCAGATTGCCACATTACTAACTTCACTCACATGAGCGCCTGCTTTGGCCGCCAGTTGGGATTTGGCCCGGTTCTCGTCGAGCCGTGTCATCGCATGCCAACGCTCCGCCGGAACATCCTGTGCGTTGTTCATCGCAATCAGGCAATTGGTATTACAAGGATTGCCCACCACCAGAATACGTGCATCCGAAGCCGCATTTGCCTCGATCGCCTTTCCCTGCCCAGTAAAAATTTTACCATTGATGCCCAACAGGTCACCCCTTTCCATCCCCTTGCCACGGGGCACGCTACCCACCAGCAAAGCCCAGTTCACACTATTAAAACCTACATTCAAATCACAAGTCGCATCGATCCCACTCAATAGAGGAAAAGCACAATCATCCAATTCCATCGCCACCCCCTCAAGCGCAGCCATTGCCGGTTCGATTTCAATCAAGTGCAAATGGACCTTCTGCTGCGGCCCGAACATCGAACCTGATGCGATACGAAACAAAAGAGAATACCCGATCTGACCCGCCGCGCCGGTCACTGCTACATGAATTGGTTCACTCATAAAAATCCTTTATATATTCTGAAATGCGTGTTCATCACGCGCCTGACTCACCGTTGATACACGATTGCTTTCATTCAAGAGCTTTTTCACTCCTCCACCAATTTTTACCAAATTTTGATCATTACTCAAAGCCTCCGCCGAATAAGCCAGACGCCAGACCCAGTTTTCATCCCCCGCCACTCCGGGAGTATTAATTCGATCCGATAAACCCAACAAATCAGTAATCATAATCCCCGCATAACGAGAGCGGGAAAATGACAAAGCCGCCAGCAGCTTTTCCCGAATTTCATCACCATATTCCGGGATCTCCTCACCTTCGCTCAAATCAATGCCCGCATAATTGGCCAGTCCGTGGAGAAAGCGCCACGCTTCCCAGTACTCTCCGGTATCCTGCTTCCCCTTCAAAATGATCTCACGATTATACTCCCACTGGGTGCGCATGGGGGGATGGTCGTGAGTGGCATAGGTCGCAAAGGAAATATCAGCATAGTCCGCCCCACACAGCAAATCATTGCTGTGTTCCTGAAACTCCCATTGGGGCACTTTCATTCCGGGAATTTCCATCTCCGCCAGAGCGGGACGCACATAGTCCGGCACCACCCCCAGATCTTCAGCAACAATGACGGCATCGTCTGCTGCCTCTTGAATCATCCGCAAATAACGCATGCCCTCTTCACGATTGCTTGCCCGGTTTGCCTCACTCTCATCATCCCTCGCCTGGAATCCCGGCAAACGCCCTCCCGTTCGCCGCGCCGCCTCTTCATGGTTCAAAGGCAAAAACTCCCCATTGCGAACCGGATTCCATGGGAAACCATAAATCCTGAAAAAACCGAGGGCATGATCGATACGAAACATTGAAAAAATCTCACACATCTTTGCCACCCTCTGCCGCCACCAGGAAAAACCCTCTTCCTCCATGTGCTGCCAACGATAGAGCGGGATGCCCCAGTTCTGCCCCCACTTCTGGGTAAACTCATCGTCCTTGAAATTCATTTCCGGCGGGGCCCCGCCAAACCAATTCAAATCAAATAAATCAGGATTGGCAAACACATCGGCGCTACTCAATGCCACCCCAATCGGCATGTCTCCCATCAAGGCCACTCCACGCTCCTTGGCATAAACACTGACATCTTTCCACTGCAGTTGCGCAACCCATTGGATATAGGCATAAAAAACCAGCTGCCTTTCAGTTTTTTCCGGCTCTGCTTCCAACAAACGTTTCAAATGCTCACGAGCTTTGTCCACCGTATTATAATCCTCGCTCCATGATTGCCAATTCTGGTTGGCTCCCTCCATATCCATGAAAAGCCGGAACAAACAATAATCTGCCAACCACTTCTGCTCCTGTTCGCAAAAAGCATGAAAGGCAAGATCCCGCTCAGTCCGCTTTTTATACTGGGTCGAAAAAAACATCTGAAATGATCGCCATAGCAGTTCCAGTTTTAGCAACCTTACCATCTCATAGTGGACTTTACCATCGTGCAACAAATCTTCATCGGCACTGGACAGGACTTTTTCATACTGTTTACGGGCCAAATCAGGTAAAGCTTCCGGTGAACAGTCGAGCATCAAGGGATCGAGAGCCACCGAACTGATCGCATTGTAGGGGCTGTTATCACTGCCTGTTTCATTAACCGGCAAAAGCTGCACAAATCCCAAGCCAATGCCAGCAGCCCAATCAACAAATTCCTTCAAGGCCGTTACATCTCCAATCCCCAGCCCCCCTTGCCGACGAAGAGAAAACAACGGAACCAGTACTCCCGCGCTACGTCTGCTGCACAGATCTTTTCCAGCTGGGTCGACAGAACTATTTGTAGTCACTTCACTCATGAATCAAGAAGGCCCCATATTTCTTCAATATCAGGCGGAAGCAACGAAAAACTAGGACTTAAAAGACTGTGAATGCCTCGTCTCCAGTTCCTCCACAGTCGGCCAGGCGTGCTTTGGATATCGTCCGCGCAACATAGTCCTCACATCTGCATAACTGGTTTTCCAAAAACGACCAAGATCATCTGTGATCTGTACCGAACGTTGATTGGGTCCCAGAATCTCAACTCTCAAAGGAATGCGCCCATCTCCCAGGACCGGTGTACGTTTGATCTCAAACAACTGCTGGATAACCACTGATATCCTGGCAACCTCGCTTTCGTGGTAAATCACCTTCGCGCTGCCTTGTTCTGACAGCTTCACACGCTCAGGAGCAAAGTGATCGAGTGAAACCTTCTGCCCCCTCGATAGCCAAGTCTTCAACGCCGCTTTCACCTCACGATTCTTGATCTCGCGATAGCTGCTGGCCCCGCGACAAATTTCCTCATAAATCATCAGCTTCGCTTCGTCATCAATCGCTGGAATTTGTAACTCTTCAATATATCTGGAAAACGTATTAACTCGAGCAATCCATTGATTAACAGAATTATCCCACTTTTTTAAGATTAAATTTCCCGCCCCTATTTCACAGGCCAGCAAACGAGCGGCCTGATCCTCGGGAGCTTCACCAGAGACTTTACTTTCCAATACCAGGTCACGAAACCGACACTCCTTTCTAGCTACGACACGCCGGGCGGATTCTTCATATTCAGCCACCACCTCCGTCACCAAGTCATCAGGAAATTGCTCTTCGAGCCAAACTCTCTCGACACAACTCGCCAGACTCAAACGAACTTGAACTTCCTTGCCTTCCACTTCTGTCATTGCCCCGACCAGAAACAAGCTTTTTGCGAACTGCTTTTGCGCCAACACACTTTCTTTGTCGAGCACACCCCGTCGATTCCCCACCACAACCGAGGACAAGGTCGATTCACTCAAACGGCGGGCCACCTGTTCCGAATAGCCTGCCAACAAAATCCGTGCAATTTCTTCTCCCGACGGCTCAGCTCCCTGATCCTGCACCCCCTCTACCAAGCGCCCCACGACCCGTAAAAACTGATCCGCCGTGCGCTCGATTTCTCGTGCCGCATTCGCCCTGATCCCAAGTTGATCACAACGCGCCACATCATAGCTTACTGCTCTTGCCCCGCACCAGGCACGATACAAGGGCTGAAAATCCGATGAGTCATCCGCCATCACATAGTCCTCAAATTGGACTGCTGCCCGACCCCGCCCTAAAAACAAGGATCGTCCCTGCGTCGAAGCCATCACAATTGAGAAAAACTCCAGATAGCCACCTTCCGCTGCCTTCAACAACACCAGCCCCTGTCGAGGATCCAAAGGCAATTGACCCAGTTTCCAACCAAGATCTGTAAGTCTGCCTGTATCCGGATCAATAACCCCCGACTGCTTCAGTTGCCGCAAGGCACAATCCAACGCTACTTTGCCAGGAGCATCGAACCAGGGAAAAGCCGCCACATCTTCCACTCCACCTGCCATCAATCCCGGAATGATCGCAGCCAGATCAATGCGATGAATCTCGGGCAAGGTTGATTCCGGTCGGCGCGCATGATCTTCCTCGCTCCACAATCGCAAACAATGCCCGGCCACCGTCCGCCCGGCCCTTCCGGCCCGCTGATCCGCCGAAGCCCGGGAAATTTTCTCCACCATCAAGGTTTCCATTCCGCGACGCACATCATAACTCGCCATCCGCGCCAAACCACTGTCCACCACCAGAGTCACCCCATCAATCGTCAGCGAGGTTTCTGCCACGTTTGTTGCCACCACAATTTTAGGCCGATCACCACGCCCACCGCTCACCGCCTCATCCTGGGCCTGGGGGGAAAGACTGCCATGCAGGGGCAGCACTTGGTGCGTTTTGCTCAAAACACTTCGTCCCAGAGCTTGAATAGTGCGATTTATTTCATACGCTCCTGGCATAAAAACGAGCATATTCCCTTTATTGCCAAATTCTTTTACGAAATTTGAAATAGCCCTGACCGTGTGATCCCAAATCTGGTCACCGTGGCGCTGCTTAACGGGCTCATAACAGATTTCCACTGGGAAAGTTCGTCCCTTGGATTTCAAATATCTGCAATCCGATCCCATATATTCCTTCAAGCTTTCGCTGCCCAGGGTGGCGGACATCACGATCACCTTCAGATCCGGCCGTGTTGTTTGCTGCAAATCCAAACAGCGGGCCAGCACCACATCGCCATCCAGATGACGCTCGTGAAATTCATCCAATACCACCGCGCTTACCCCTTCAAGTTTCACGTCATTGATCAATCGCCGTTGCACAATGCCTTCGGTCAAATAACGGATTTTGGTTTGCGGCCCGGCAACCTTCTCAAAACGCACTTGATAACCCACTTCATCCCCTAAACGCCCGCCCCGCTCCCACACCACCCGTTTTGCCAACATTCTCGCCGCCATCCGGCGCGGCTGCAGCACTAGGACTTCCCCCTCCGCCAACAGCTGTCTATCGAGTAAAATCTGCGGTATCTGGGTTGACTTACCCGAACCCGTCGGCGCCTCGATCACCACTCGAGGTCTCTCCACCGCCTCGCTAAGAGCGGCGCACAAATCCTCCTCAATTTCATAAATAGGTAAAAGCTGGACCCCTTCTTTTTTCACGTCCAAGCACCTTCAAGCCTTCTCCGCCCTGCGTCTACTTTTTCAGTAAAATCCCAATCAGCAAAAATGTTGGACCTATCCATCAAAAACAAAGCTAGCCACCGACGAGCAGAGGGTGTCAATTTTACATCCAAGCAACAAACAAGTGCAAAACGCAATTCCTAGTCAAATGCCGATTTTTTACAAAAAATTGCGTTTATCTTCCAAGCATACGAGCTTTTAAAGCACGAAAATACATCAGCGTCTGAAATCCTGAACCTGCCTACCTACAGTGACCCTGCCCCAGAATCTCCGATCCCCCAAATTTTCAATCATCGCTTTACTTACGGGATGCACCATGCCTTTCTCGTCGTTAACAGGTGCTGAACAAAAAATCGAATTCAACCGGGATATCCGACCGATTTTATCCGAAACCTGTTTCCGTTGTCACGGACCGGATCCAGAAAGCCGCGAAGCTGATCTGCGGCTCGATCTTCCCGAAGCTGCTTACGCAGAAGTGGATGATCATATCGCCATCAGCCCCGGCGATCCAAAAAAGAGCCTCGCCTGGCAGCGCATCATCACGGCCGACGCGGAAGAACTGATGCCTCCGCCGGATTCTCATTTGAAATTAAAACCCGATGAGAAAAAATTGATCAAACTCTGGATCGAACAAGGAGCAAAGTATCAAGACCATTGGTCTTTCATTGCCCCCGAACGTCCCACTCCACCGCAGTCGAAATCCACCTGGCCTATCAACGATATCGATCGTTTTGTGCTCAAGCAGCTGGAAGACGGAAAACTGTCACCCTCAAAAGAAGCCACGAGACGCAAACTGATCCGCCGTTTGTCCTTCGACCTGACCGGACTACCGCCCGCCTCCAAAGAAGTCCAGGCATTTGCCGAAGACAAAGATCCCAAGGCCTATGAAAAACTTGTCGACCACCTGCTCGCCTCGCGACACTTCGGCGAACGCATGGCCGTCCCGTGGCTCGATCAGGCCCGGTATGCGGATACCAACGGTTATTCCATTGACGGTGGTCGTCACATGTCCCTGTGGCGGGACTGGGTCATCCACTCTTACAATACCAACAAATCTTTCGACCAGTTCACCATCGAACAATTAGCCGGTGATCTCCTGCCCAATGCCACTCCCCAGCAAATTGTGGCTTCCGGTTTCAATCGCAATCACATGATCACTCACGAGGGCGGCACTATTCCACTCGAAAATCTGACCAACTACGCCGTCGATCGTGTGAACACCACCTCCCAGGTGTGGCTCGGCCTGACCATGGCCTGCTCCCAATGTCACGATCATAAATTCGATCCGCTTACCATGGTGGATTACTACAGGATGTTCGCCTACTTCAATACCCTTGGTGACAAAGGCAACGATGGCAATGCCGGCATCAACGCCATCCCATCCATCGACGCTGTTTCGGCTTTGCATTCCAATCAAGAACTCACTCAACTGAATAAAGAACTCACCCATCTGCAGGATCAATTGAATAAGTCCACCGCAGGCCAGAAAAACTGGCAGCAACGCATGCTAAAAAAACTGGCCGCGCGGGGCAAAAACCTCAAACTGCATCCGCTGAAAATCCTTAAAATTTCCGTGCCCAATCGAGGCAACCAATTTGAAATCAAGGATGGGACTCTGGTTGATTTCGAAACGGCAGGAGGCAGCGCACATTCGATCTCAGCCCAAATCCCAAAATCTCTCAAGAAGCCTGTTACCGGACTACGTATCGAATTTTTACCCGATGAAAAGTCCCCGCATAAGAGAAGTGGTTTTGGTAAAAAAGGATTCGAAGGCGGTTTCATCCTCACTGGATTTTCGGTATCAGCTACCACCATTCCCTCCGCGCAAACCGATCTGTATGGGCTGATCAATATCCGCGAAGCGACTGCGAGTTTTTCCAATCCCAAATACCCTGCCAACGATTGCCTGGACGAACATAACAGCAATGGGTGGTCACCCTACCCCGAGGACCAGCAAGCCCAACACCTGACCTTCAATTTTAATCAAGCGCTCGACGCAGGCAAAGCGCCCTTCCTCACCACCTTGATGAACTGGGGTGGCGGCGAATTTAAAATGTCCGACCGTTTGATCGCCCGCAAATACCGAATGTATGCCATCACGGGTCAGGACGACGGCACCAACATCCCGCAGGAAATCCAAGACATCCTGACATCAGACAAACGCTCCGCTGAACAAAACGACAAACTATTAACTTACTATACCCGTCATGCGCCGGAGTTGGCAAACCTGCGCTACCGGATCGGCAACCTGAAAGACCGGATTGATTACCTCGGCAAACCCCAATCCTCCCTGGTAATGAACACCGCTGATAAACCCCGGGAAACCTTCATGCTGGTTCGCGGACAATACGATCAACGCACAAAAAAGGTCACCCCGGGAACTCCAGCGACACTGCCACCCCTCCTAAAAGGTGCTCCCGACAACCGGCTCGGGTTTGCTCAATGGTTAGTTCAAGACAATCACCCTCTCACCGCTCGAGTGGCAGTGAACCGCTTGTGGCAAAATCTCTTCGGTATCGGCATCGTCGCTTCATCGGGAGACTTCGGTTCTCAGGGCGCATGGCCTTCGCATCCGAAACTGCTCGACTGGCTGGCCGTCGACTTCATCGAGTCCGGTTGGAACACCAAAGCCCTGATCCGCAAAATCGTGCTTTCAAACACCTACCGGCAGGATTCCGCAAGCACCGCCGAACAGGCAAAAATTGACCCACAGAATCGCTTGCTTGCTCGCGGCCCCCGCTTTCGCCTACAAGCCGAGTTCATTCGCGATTCAGCCCTGAAGATCAGCCATCTTTTATCACCACGAATCGGAGGCCCCAGCGTACTGCCCTACCAGCCTCCCAGCCTGTGGAAAGAAGTCAGTCACTACGGCAGCAGCCCGGCAACGGCCCAGGTTTTCATTCAAGATCACGGCGAGCACCTCTATCGTCGCAGTCTTTACACCTATTGGAAACGCACGGTCCCCCCACCCTCGATGCTGACCTTTGATGCCCCCAACCGGGAAACCTGTACCGTCTCTCGCGCCATTACCAACACCCCCCTGCAGGCTTTGGTATTATTAAATGATCCGCAATTTGTGGAAGCCTCCCGAACTTTTGCTCAACGTATTTTGAAGGAAGCCCCTAAAAATACCGCGGAACGAATCCGCTTTGCTTTTGAAGAATGCACCGCGCGACCACCCACTGCCAGCGAGACAGCTATCATCATGAATACTCTGAAAAGGGAACGCGCAAACTATTCAGCCAAGCCCGCTTCCGCCTCGGCCTTCCTTGAAATAGGCGAGTCCACCCATCCCGAAAATATCGATCCCGTCGAACACGCCGCCTGGACCACCGTTGCCAGCTTGATCATGAATCTAAGCGAAACCCTCACTCGAGAATGAACCCATTTGAAATCTCAACTTTTCCCTCATGAATCCCTTTTTAGATCACAGTCGCCAAATCAACCGGCGCAACTTTTTTAGCCAATCCGCCAACGGCATCGGTCAGGCAGCGCTTGGCAGTCTATTGTTCCCCCATCTTTTTCCCGGATCCGCCGAGGCTGCAAAATCAAGCGTAGCGCCAGCTACATCCCCGTCCATAGGATCGACAGGACTCCCTGGCTTTCCCAATTTCCCCTCGACCGCTAAACGGGTGATCTACCTTTTCCAATCGGGCGGCCCCTCACACGTCGACCTTTTTGATTACAAACCGGCACTGGATCGGCTCAATGGAACCAATGTGCCGGCATCTGTACTGGGCAACCAGCGTGTCACCGGTATGACGGCCAATCAAAAAAGCTACCCCACCATGGCTCCGCTCTGGGGCATGAAACAATGCGGCAAACACGGCACCTACATCAGCGATCTCCTGCCTCACATTCAGAGCATTGCGAACGACATCACCATCGTGCGCTCTCTACACACTGAAGCGATCAATCACGATCCGGCGATCACTTTCATCAACACCGGCAGTCAGCAACTCGGTCATGCCAGTCTCGGGTCCTGGTTGAGTTACGGCCTGGGCAGTGAAAACAGCAACCTGCCCGCTTACATGGTTTTGTTATCCCAGGGCACAGGAAAAAATCCGGGGCAGCCGCTGTTTTCCCGCTTGTGGGGAAACGGCTACCTTCCTTCGAGTCATCAGGGCGTGCAGCTCAGACCAGGGTCGAGTCCGGTATTGTATCTCGCCAATCCTAAAGGTATATCCGCAAAACAACGCCGCCGGTTCCTGGATGATCTCGAGAAATTGAATCAACAACACGCCGCCGAAGTCGGTGATCCCGAAATCCAGGCACGTATTGATTCTTACGAAATGGCCTACCGCATGCAAACCTCGGTTCCAGATTTGACTGACTTCAGCGACGAACCCCAGCATGTGTTGGATCTTTATGGCCCCGAAGTTGCCAAACCAGGCAGTTATGCCGCCAACTGCCTCATGGCACGACGCATGGCAGAGCAAGGTGTGCGCTTCATCCAACTCTTTCACCGCGGCTGGGATCAACATGTTCGCATCCGGGATCAATTCCCCCGTCAATGCCACGACGTCGACCAGGGATCCGCTGCTCTCATCAAAGATCTCAAAATGCGCGGCCTGCTCGAAGACACCCTGGTCATCTGGGGCGGTGAATTCGGGCGAACGGTTTTCAGCCAGGGGAAATTCGGTGATCCCACTTCCGGACGCGACCACCACGGACGCTGCTTCAGCATCTGGATGGCTGGCGGTGGTGTCAAAGGTGGATTTGATTACGGGCGAACTGACGACCATTGTTACAACATTGTCGAAAACCCGGTGCATATCCGTGATTTGAATGCCACTCTGCTGCACACACTGGGGATTGATCATGAACGTTTGACGTATAAGTTCAACGGACTGGATGCGCGCCTCACCGGGGTGGAACCAGCCCGACCCATACTCGACATTCTAAACTGACCTCTATTCAAACATGCCAACATCGCCGCCACACTTCGAATTTGTCGTCATCGGAGGAGGCAGTGCCGGTTACGCAGCCGCCAGAACAGCCGCCAACGATTTCGGCTTAAGCACTGCCGTGATCGACGGTTCGGAGGCCCTCGGAGGCTTATGCATTCTCAAAGGCTGTATGCCGAGCAAAGCACTGATCGAATCATCCAAACGTGCACGGGATATCCGGGAGGCATCTGAATTCGGCCTGGCCCCGGAGCAAGTCCAGGTCGACTTACCCGCCATCATTAAACGAAAACGACGTCTGATTGACGACTTTTCCAGCTACCGCAAAGAACAACTTGAATGCGGAACCTTTAATCTCATCCGAGGAAGTGCTGAATTCAAAGATGAGAACACATTGGATGTGACCTTAAGAGATTCAGGTGGATCAATTCAGATCACTGCTGACACCATCTGTGTTGCTACCGGCTCTCACATTAACACCATCGATTTACCCGGCCTTTCCGAAACAGGCTTCCTCACCAGTGATGACATCCTCGATGCTGAAAACTTACCTGACAGCATCACTGTACTCGGAGGAGGGGCCATTGCTCTGGAAATGGCCTGTTACCTCGAAGGACTGGGAAAAAAAGTTATCATTATTCAACGCAGCGGCCAACTCCTGCGAGGCGTCGATGCCGATGTGGCCCAGGCACTTGAAACATCTATGAAATCCCGTGGAATCGAAATCCACACTGGCACAGGTTTACGGAAAGTGGAGAGCCGGGACGGTCTGAAAGTGGTTCACTTTGATCAGGTTGGCCACCCAAGGAAAGTCGCAGCGGATGAGATCCTCTACGCACTCGGACGAGCCCCCAATACAGGCAGTCTGAATCTTGATGTGGTCAATATCGATATGAGAGGACGCCACATCGCTGCAGATCGTTCGATGGCCACTTCAATCCCTCATATTTTTGCCGCAGGCGATGTAACCGGCCCCCATGAGATTGTTCACATCGCAATTGAACAAGGAGAAATCGCTGCACAAAATGCCGCCATCCTGCTGGGGAAATCACAAATAAAACAACGCCGGATCGATTACCGGCTCAAGCTTTACGGTGTTTTTTCAAGCCCGCAAGTTGCCTGGGTCGGCATGACTACCGACGAGGCGGTCGCTCGGGAACTCGACTTCACATGTGCCACCTACCCTTTTGATGATCACGGCAAATCCATGATCATGAACGAATTACACGGATTCGTAAAACTGATCCAGGATAACAAAACCGGCAAATTGATCGGGGGTGCTGTGATCGGACCAGAAGCCGTGGAACTCATTCACGAAATCGTCGTCGCCATGCATTTCGGATCAACGGCGAAAGATCTGGCATCCATCCCCCACTACCACCCCACCCTCAGTGAAATTTGGACTTATCCGGCAGAGGAATTGGCTGAGCTGTAAAACTTGTCTTTTTTGCAACTTTACTTGTCTTTTTTGCAACTTTCTGACGATGTTCGATTGACGTCCGTGCAGCTCTTTGGTCTAGTAAAGCGTGGCCTTAAAACAAATAATCAATCAATCCTCACCAATGGACCCGGCTCCAGGTGAATCAAATCCTCCTCTCGCCGACAATATCACTTCACCCAGACTAGCAGCCAGCAATATGAGCAAGAATATACTTTCCAGCGACGTTGAAATCACCGGAACTCTTAAATTTTCAAACGACCTGATTATCGATGGGAAAATCGATGGAGAAGTATCCTCGGACGGTGACCTCACGATTGGTGAAAATGCCCGGATCAAAGGAAACGTGAAAACTCGTTCGGTGACGGTCTTTGGTAAAGTGACCGGAAACATCACCGTGTCTGACCGCTGTGAGTTGAAGCAGAATGCCGAGTTGGTTGGTGATATCAAAGCCGGGAAACTGGCGATTGAGGAAGGAGCCACTTTCATGGGTTCGTCGGCAGTTGGCGCAACTGCTACCAAGCAGGGTTCGTCTTTTTCTTCGGGAGATTCAAAATCTTCATCCTCCGGCTCCGCAGGCAAATAAGATCTTTTTTTCTGACAACGGATAACAGCAAATCCCCTCAACCTGAAAACGGCCCTCAGTTACGAAGGATACCAGCATATTAAAAAGCGTTCGCCGGAACGAAGTCCTGCTTGCCTGCCCCCATTGTGGAAAGGAACAGCATGAGCCCGGCTTAGCCATATCTACGTTCTGCCGCTCCTGCGGACAGCACTATCAGATCGAGAACGGAGTGGCCTTGCCGCCTTTCGGTGCCAACGACCCCGGTCCCAGATTCCGTAGCACCGCCAGCGAAGCTGCTGAATATCAAGATGTAGGCTTTGATGAGCCGGACGTGAGCGACAAATCGCTAACAAAAAAGGATGAACCTGTTCCTGCTCCCAAGCGCTCATTTTTTGGACTTGGGCGCTTACTGCAGAGTAATAGTAATGAGACAACGAGCATCGAGCCAGAAAAAAAACCAGTCCGCTGTTTTGAATGTGGGCATATACATGAAGTCAGTGTAGCTGCCACCTCTACCCAATGTGCCCGGTGCAGTCTCTATATCAGCCTTAGTGACCAGGACATCAGGGGTCAGTATTCGAGAAATATCCGTACCCGGGGTGATGTGACCATCCATAAAAAAGGTTCGGTCATAGGCTGTGAGATCGCCTGTCATAACTTAACCGTATTGGGTGAAATTTCCGGATCGGTAGACTGCTCTGGCAACGCTACATTTAAAAGCTCTGGCAAGGTGCTGGGCAGCATGCACTGCAAACACATTGTCATCGAAAAAAAATGCGAACTGGACTTCCCTCAGGGAATCATCGCCGAATCTGCCGATATTTATGGAGTGGTTCGCGGGGACATTCTGTGTGCAGGCACAATTCATATTTTTAAAACAGGTTCCGTACTTGGTGACGCCAGCGCTCGGGCTATTGTGATGAAAGATGGCGCTGTTCTCACCGGGCAGATGAACATCCAGCACGATGTTGACATCAGCCTTCCTGGAAAGGGAGATGCACGTCCTCGACATGCTGACGTTGTCAGAAAGAAAGAGAAACCACCTGAAACTGACACCGCCAGGAAGAAAAAGGAGGAGCCACCCAAAAGTAACAAAAAAAACTCCCCTGTAACTGAACCTGTTGAAGAATCCAAGTCCCGGGACAAGGTCATCAAAGTTGAGAAAACGCCGACGGTAGAGAAAAAAGAAACCGCACCGCAATCTACTGACGAAAACGGTGTGAGTGCCGGTAAAACTGCTGAGGTGAAAGACAGTTCTGATGATTCTGGTGAAAGCCCAGTCAAAAAAAATGCCGGCCCACCAGCACAAAGCGGCAGCAACTCTCAAAAGGAAGCATCTGCCACGCCTGATGACAAGGACAAGGATGAAAATGAGGATGAGAAAGAAGCGCCGTTCGAGTTAAAAGGCTGATTACAGCCCCCTCCTCCACCATCACAAAAATTCACAGCTAATTCATCTGGCAAACTTGTAAATCCGGATCTGGTAATCATAAAAAGCCGTATATCTACTTGCCTGAAAGGTTAATTTTGTGTTCAATCGGCCACGAATGAAAGGAAGTCTTGTCGATGTCTCAAACAACTCTCGCTGTGATCTGGATCCAGTGACAATTCTTGGGCGCAACTCCGATTGCCAGCTGCACATTGACGACCAGCGGGTTTCCCGCCGCCACGCCATGATCCGCCATCAGGATAACGGCTTCTGGTTTTATGATCTGGGCAGTTTCAACGGCAGCCTCCTGAACGGTGCCCGCGTCACCACCACTCTCAAGCTCACCAACGGCGACACCTTGCAATTAGCTGATCATATTTACCGCTTCGAGCAAGAGGGTGACGCCTCGTCCAATCAGGATAGTAGCCTTATAGGCAGCGCGACTATTGCTTTGATTCGCTCTGTCAAAGTGATTATCATCGTGAGTGATATCAAAGGATTCACAAGTTTGTCCGAAAACCTGCCTGCCGACGAACTCGCCAGAACGATTGGCCAGTGGTATCGCGAATGCGATCAGATCTTGGCCCGACACGGTGCTACCGTGGACAAGTTTATTGGTGATTCTGTGCTCGCTTACTGGACTTCCACCGGCCCGGAACAACGTCTATCGGCATTGAAAGCCAGCCGGGATCTACTGGACGCATGCACCCATATCTATGCAGATCACCGGGAAGTTTTTGACCAGGCTCGGCAGAATTTCAGCGCTGGCGTCGCTATCAACATGGGAGAGGTCGCTTATGGAGGAATGAGCCAGAGTGAATTCACCCTGGTTGGAGACCCGGTCAATCTCACCTTCCGTCTGGAAAGTCTGACCCGGAGCTTGGATGAAAGCGTTTTAACTTCGTCTGCATTTTTTGAAAACTGGGACGAAGGAGAGCAATACAAAAAAAATCTTGGCCCCCACAAAGTAAAAGGCCGTGCCAAACTGGTTGATGTCTGTGCCGTCACCTCGTTTCCAGAAGCTTGAATAAACAACAAAACGCAGCTTTATTTATTCACTTTCATTCCTCTCAAAAATGCCCTCTCCAGGCTATTATTTCCTATTTATAAACTCTCCCACTGCTCTATCTGCTTAGATGACAGAACTTTTCAATACAGAAGCACTCAATCCTTCCCTGAAAACGCTCAGCCAGGCCGATTTGGATCACTATGCCCCGCATACAGTCGAAGACCTTAATGAGCGCCTGCCCCAATACGAATTTATAGAGCTGATCGCTGTGGGTGGAATGGGGGCTGTTTACAAAGCCCGGCAACCTAAACTTGATCGCCTGATCGCCATCAAACTGCTGCCAAAAATGGACCATGACGAATATGGTTTTGGCGACAGGTTTGAGCAGGAGGCCAAGGCCATGGCCAAACTGAGCCACCCGCACATAGTTCCTATTTTCGACTTCGGGGAAACCAAAGGCGGGCAGGCCTATTTTGTCATGGAGTTCATCGAGGGGGCCGACATGTTTCAGCTGATTTGCGGTGGCCAACTGACTCTTGCCCATTTTTTTGGCTGGATTCCGCAAGTTTGTAGTGCCATTCAATACGCTCACAAGCGAGATATCGTTCACCGGGATATCAAACCGGCTAACATCCTCATCGACAAGGAAGGCAACGTCAAAATGGCCGACTTTGGACTGGCGAGACTCACCGGGGCAAAACCCACATGGGATCCTGATGATGAAAACTCCGCGGCAGAGATAGATGAAGATGCGATTTCAATGGGCACGCCGGGTTTTGCTGCACCGGAACAATTCAATAAAGATGCCCAGGTGGATGGCCGAGCCGATATCTATGCCCTTGGAGTGGTCATGTACCAAATGTTAACAGGGCAAATGCCCAAAGGAGCATTTCCGATGCCCTCGGAATGCAATCCCCACATCGACATCCGACTTGATGAAGTCGTGCTGCGGGCCATGCAGGAAGATGCCGATGACCGCTTCCAGACAATCGGTGAAATATCTGATCGTCTGGCTGCTATTCATGCCACTAAAAACGGGATGCCGGGAAAAGAGCCGGAAAAAAGGCAAGCACCTGTAGACGACCCCAGCATCACGCCTTCCGGCAAACGGCTTATCACTGGCCCGGTTCGAGCAAAATCGAAAAGCCCTCCCCTTACAACTGGTCGTGTCTCTACCCTTACAGGAAAAATCAACATCCCTGCTGACCGTGTGGCCGCTGCAGGAAAACCGCCTACTTTAGTCACCGGTCGTATAACAACACTCCCTTCAAGCAACTCGAACCCACGCCCCTCAACCGAGCTGAGACGAAGCATTGATCGGAGGAACTCATCCCGCCCTCCTTACATCATCCCTTTTATTATTGTCGCAATCTTCCTGATCATTTTTGCGATTGTAAAAACCCGCAAAGCCCCGGAAAAAAACACCCAGATCGGCCAACAACAATTAATGGAGGGTATTGCCGCATCTGTCACAACAAAAAACACCAAATCCCGGTTAGCTGACAAGAGTTTTGTTTTCATAAAAAAAATACCAACTTTTAATCAAGATGAGATACCTCTAGCCATCATGCGGCGAGATAGAGAAAAACTTAATGCTTCCGGGGTCACCCACATGCCGGAGAAGTTCAAAGCAATTCACACCTTGAAAATTTCGGGGGCACATACCAAAAACTCCAAACCCTTTGCCCTGGCCCTTCATCATGATGGAACCCTTTCCGCGTGGGGAGACAACAGCCACAAACAACTCGACATTCCTAAAAACCTGGGGGAAATCATTGCTATAACTGCAGGAAACTTTCATTCCCCGCTATTCGTATTTGCCTGGCCGTCATCACCGATACAAGCTACTGCTCACAATAACGCCCCGGCAAACAATGCCCCCAGGCCAACCGCCCCGCCGTTTCCCGATCCAAACACAAAAGTAGGACAACGTATTGCAGAGATCGAAAGTGAATCAAAAACCATCTATACGACTCAATTCAAACAACCTTTTGGCTAGAGCTCATCCTACCAGACAATAGCAAGCCACCTACCGTATAGACTTAAGCCCAACAACAGCACCATCGTGGAACACCCTCACCGAATAGATCAGCTTTGCTGCGCCATCACTGGATCCAATGCCACCACTGATCTTTACCTCAGTGAAGACTCCCTCCCACACTACAGGGCTCAAAATGCTGTATCCGCTATTGATGACACACTGCTGTCACATTTAGATTTGGAAACATTTTGGATTCACTGCGGAGCCGACCCAAATACAACGACCGATCGGGACAGTGCCTATATTGCAAGCAACGGAAGACGCTTTCGAGTTAACCTGAATAGACAACTTGGAAAATTGGCAGCCGTACTGCGTCCGATCGAAATCCACATCCCCACTTTTGAGCAACTCCGCCTGCCCACCCTTGTATTAGAAGACTGGTCTTCCCGATCAGCCGGCCTGGTACTGCTTACAGGCCCGACAGGCTGCGGCAAATCAACCACCGTGGCAGCCTGCCTGGAATGGGTCAACCAACATCGACAAGCCCACATCGTGACTATCGAGGATCCTATCGAATTCCTTTTCCAGTCAAAAAAATCAATATTCACCCAACGTGAAGTGGGCAGTGATACAGGCTCTTTTGCACAAGGTCTTCGCAGCGCTCTGCGTCAAAGTCCTCACGTCATTTTTGTCGGAGAAATCCGTGATACTGAAACCGCTATAACGGCTCTCCAAGCAGCCGAAACCGGGCATTTGGTTTTTTCCACCCTACACTGCTACAACATCTCAGACGCCTTCGAAAGACTCACCAATCTTTTCCCTCCCGAGAACCGGGAAAGTGCACTGCTCATTCTTTCCAAGCAATTGACCGGCGTTATGGCCCAACGGCTTCTGCCGGGTACAGCTGGTACACTCACCCCGGTCGCCGAACACATTCAGATTCAAGGTGCGGCTCCCAATTGGATCCGCGAAGGCGCTCATCAAAAAATTGCGGATCTTATCACACGGGAGGACAACGCAGGTAATCAATCCTTTCTGCAATCTATCCTCGCAGAATTCCGTGCAGGAAATATCGATGAAAACACCGCTACCAAAGCCTGTGACAACCCTGATGATTTTGCCCGCGCTCTGCGTGGCATCTCTGCACGAATTACTTAAACCAGGACTCAGCAGAACCGTATTCAGAATCCAGAATAAAACAGCCTATCCTACCTCCTGAATCCTGATCCCATGTCCATATTCAACAAAACGTCTGAGCCTGCCTCCCCGGGTGAGCCCCCCCAAGTCAAAGACCTCGTCGAGTATTTGAGTGAAACCGTCCGCCGCGGAGGATCTGATCTTCATCTCTCGGTGAACGCCCCGCCCATGGCTCGTGTCAACGGAACCTTACAACCTCTTGAAGCTTTCCCCTTAGCCACCGAGCACTGCAGGCAGCTGATTCTCAGCGTCATCAATGACCAGCAGCGGGCCCGCCTTGAAGAGGACTGGGAGCTCGACTTCGCTATTTCAATTGAAGGCCTGGGGCGTTTCAGAGGCAATGCTCACTACAACCGCCACTTTCTCGAAGCCGCATTCCGCCATATACCGGATGCCATCCCCGACCTTCAGAATCTGGGACATTCCCCCATCGTAGAAAATCTCTGTCGGCTGCGGGAGGGCCTCATTCTGGTAACAGGCATCACAGGTTCGGGCAAAAGCACTACCCTTGCTTCCATGGTGAAACGTATTAGCGAGCAACGATCCGGCGTCATCATTTCCATCGAGGACCCGATTGAATACGTCTTCCAACACAGCATGTCGATCGTCAAGCAACGTGAAATCGGCAAGGACACCCACAGTTTTTCAGCCGCACTACGCCATTCCCTGAGACAGGACCCCGATGTTATTCTAGTCAGTGAAATGCGCGACCTCGAAACGATCTCCACCGCCATCACTGCATCCGAAACCGGACATCTGGTCTTGAGCACGCTACATACCATGGATGCTCCAAAATCTCTGGATCGAATCATCGATGCTTTTCCCGCTGATCAACAGGATCAGATTGTAGCCCAATTAGCCAATGCCTTACAGGCAGTCGTATCGCAGCGCCTGATCCCCCGGAAAGATGGTCAGGGACGTGTTCTCGTATCTGAGGTCATGATCATGAATCATGGAATTCGAGCCTGCCTGCGCCAACGACGCTTCGAGCAAATTATCGGCCTCATGGAAATTGGGCAAGCTGACGGCATGCGTTCGATCGATGACAGCCTGATTGAGCTGCTGCTGCAAAACCTCATCTCGGATGAAGAAGCCCTCGCCAATGCCCGAGACCAGCAACGCATCCAAACACTCATCAACGAAATCGGCAACAGTGACCGCAAACGCGCCAAACTGGCAAAAAAACATCTGGGAGTATAAGCTTTTCACTAAGCCCTCACCTCCTAACCCTAACACCCACCCCCTATGCCTCCCCTTCATACCTGGCGTGCAATCCTGGCTATTGCATTTTTCACCTTAACGACCACCATAGCGGCACCTTCCGTCGATGAGACACTCAAGCAAATCGACCAACAACACGGCATTGTCTGCGTTATTGGCTTAGATAAGGACAGCGACAGCTCTTTTCCTGTCGACCTCGCAAAATCCAGCAAATTGCAGATCTATTTTCAATCAGACGATGCCAAACAAGTTCGTGAGGTTCGTGAAAAAGCAGAGACCGCAGGCCTGCTGGGGAAACGTCTTTTCGTAGATCAAGGCCAGCTTTCTTCTATCCACCTCACCAACAATATTGCTGACGCCATTCTAGTCGCCGATGGCATTACCTACATTTCGGACGTAGAACTCCTGCGGGCTCTACGCCCCAAGGCCAGCGCATTTATTGCTGGCCGAAAACTCACCAAACTTGTGCCTGAAGGGAGCGAAGACTGGAATCATCCCTATCACAGTCCGGACAACAATCCCCAGTCTAACGACCAGTTGGCACGCGGTAAATTCCGCACACAGTTTATCGCCGCTCCCAAGTTCAGCCCGATGCCCCAACAAACGGTGATCGGGGGTGGGCGGATATACAAAGCGATGGGTCACATCGCTCACAAAAAAAACCAGAACCTCATGCTGAACACTCTGCTTTGCATGAACGCCTACAACGGCACCATCCTGTGGAAAAAACCGCTACCCAAAGGTTTCATGATTCACCGCAATACAATGATCACTACCGACGAAGCCCTCTACATGGGCGATCACGAATCCTGCAAAATCATCGACGGCAAGACAGGTGAAATCCGCAGGGAAATCACTATCCCCAAAGATCTCACCGACGGCCCGACATGGAAATGGATGGGCATGAAAAACGGCACCCTCTATGCGCTGGTCGGCAATAAGGAAGTGCAGGTCGATACTCAAAAAGCCACCCGTCGTGGTCTCGGCCACTGGCCCTGGGGCATGTGGAAGGGTCACGATTACGCTGATCCCCGCACCTCCTTCGGATTCGGCCGTACCCTGGTGGCGATCGATATCAAAAGCGGAAAAATCAAATGGAACTTCCGTGACCAGGATTTCCTGGACGCTAGAGCGGTGTGTATGAATGACAAACAGATCTATCTATACAGCCCGGAAAAATTCCTCATGGCCATCGACATCGCCACAGGCAAGCCAGCTTGGAAAAATTCTGACGCCGACCTACTGGCTTCCATCGGCCCGAATGCAAAGGCTCAACATTACGTCACCGGATATTCGACCAGCAACTACATTAAATGCAATGCTGATTACCTGTTTTTTGCTGGCCCGCAACGTGAAAAAATGACCGTCGCATCCACCAGGGATGGCAAGCTGGCTTGGAACTACCCTGCAGGAAACCTGCAACTTGTGCTGCGTGAGGATGCCATTTACGCAGCCGGATCGCAAAAAGCTTCCTCCGGAGTGAAACTCGACTATGCCACTGGTAAGATTCTCAAGGAATTAACCTCTCGTCGCGCCTGCACCCGTGCTACCGGGAGTGTTGACAGTATTTTTTATCGTGCCAGTGGCGGCACTGTTCGACTGTTCACCGACACCGACACCGCCCAGCACATTGCCCCGATGCGTCCGGCTTGTCAGGACGGAGTTCTCGTCTCCAACGGTCACCTTTACTGGGGTCCGTGGATGTGTGGCTGCCAGTTATCCCTCTACGGAAATATCACTCTCGGCCCGGACACTCTCACTACTGCGGGAGCCCCCGATGCCGCAGCCATGTATCAGAACGCACTCACCATTCACAGTGAGCCATCAGCAGTCGAAGCCCTCAATGCACAGACAAACGACTGGCCCGCGTATCGCAGTGACAAACAACGGACTAATACCACCGCTGTCAAAATGCCAGATAAGGTAAAGCTCAAATGGAAAACAAAAATCAGTAATGGCGACCTGCCCACGGCACCGGTCACCGCAGGTGGACTGATCTTCACTGCCGACCGCTCCGGGATCATTCATGCGACAGCTAAAGACGGCAAACCCGTGTGGAAAAACTACACCGCCGGACCAGTTTATTATCCGCCTGCGATCAGTAATGACCGCCTCTTTGTTGGATCTGCCGACGGACGCGTTTATGCCTACGAAGCCAAAACCGGACGATTACTCTGGACCTTCCGCATCGGTTTGAAAGACCAGTTCATACCAGTTTTCAACAAACTCATCTCCTCCTGGCCAATCTCAGGTGGAGTGGTGGTCGATGACAAAAATAATACCCTCTATGCCGCAGGGGGCATCACCCATTACGATGGCACTTACGTGATTGCCCTGGACACAACAACAGGAAAACTCAAAGCCAGCAATACAAGCTCCGGCGAACTTTCCAGCGAGGTTGATAACGGAATCAGCATGCAGGGCAATTTAAAAATCGTCGACGGTGAACTACAATTCCTCGGCGGTGGCGTCTATGAAACCGCCCGTTACAACTTGAAAAACCTTGCCTGCTTAAATACACCCAAAGTCCAGGTCACATCCCAGTTCCGCACCGCCTTCTATCCCTATTATCCAGACTACGGCAAATACGTCTCCCTCGAACACGATTACGATGACGGTACATTTCTTTGTCACAATGCCGCTTACGAAGGCAGCTCTTTTGCCAATCTCGCCTTGCAGAAGGCCCTGCCTGAAGGAGCCATACGCCCAATGAGAGACAAAGCCGGCGAATGGCTGCGTCGACGCGGCAAAGCCGCTAAACCCGAATACCTGTGGGAGGACCAGGAGCAACGACGTTTCACCAGCTTCATCGTTTCCGGCGATCAACTGCTCTCGACTGGGCATCCTGATAAAAAACCAGAAAAAGCCTTTATGGCTCTAACCAATGTGAAAGACGGCAAGGACATCTGGTTCGAAAAACTTCCCGCTGTGCCCGTCAAAGGAGGAAGTGCGATTGATCACGATGGCAATATTTACCTCACACTGGAGAATGGAGAGCTGTTGTGTTTTTCGCAGGAGTGACGGCATCTGATTTTCATCAATTCACCCACGAATGCGCTACTACACCAGCATCCGGCTCAAGCGGGACGAGGTTGAAGATTTCAATCAATACCCCTTCTCCATCCCTGCGATCCGTAATCTTGATGAAATAACCCTCGACGAAAACGTCACGTTTATCATTGGTGAAAATGGGGCAGGGAAATCCACTCTCATTGAAGCTGTCGCCGTGCGTCTGGGATTCAATCCTGAAGGAGGCAGTAAAAACTTCAACTTCTCAACACGGGAATCCCACTCAGAATTATACAGCAAGTTAGTCGTTCCAAGAACACCCGAAAAACCCACTGACGGCTATTTCCTCAGAGCTGAAAGTTTTTATAATGTCGCCTCTGAACTGGAGCGGCTCGATGATCCTTCCTACTCAGCCCCTCCCTTGACCGATGCATACGGAGGCGACGGGCTTCACGAACAATCACACGGCGAATCGTTCTTCTCACTGATCAACTACCGCCTACTCGGAGGTGGTTTCTATATTTTTGATGAACCTGAAGCCGCCCTCTCGCCGCAAAGACAATTGGCGATGCTTACCATTATGCATCGGCTCATTTACCACCGCTCACAAATGCTGATTGCTACGCACTCTCCTATTATCATGGCCTACCCCAATGCCACGATTTATCAACTGAGTGATCATAAAATCGAGCAAGTTGAATACAAGGACACCGAGCACTATCAAATCACAAAATCATTTCTCGATTGCCCGGAACGAATGCTGCACCACCTTCTCACCGAGGAAGACAACTATCTCCTGAACTTGAAACGATAAATAGAGTGAATTGCTAATGATACTATTTCCCCACTCCTACCGCTGCGTGGATTTTCAAATACACTGTCACAGCATCGGCAAAAGCCTTGGCAAAAATTCGACGGTTTTTCTTGGAATTACGAACCCCTTTGCCGGGACACTCCACTTGAAAACCACTTATTTTTCCGCCATCCCGTGACCCATAACGCCGGGTGTTGTATCCCCCGTTAAAATACTTTTCCTCACCGGCATGCGGAAATTCCGGACTTGGCACAGCGGGAAAACCACGCTCTTTCATTAACGCACCGAAACTCGAATCGCCACGGAGTAATTCGGCGAAAGAAGCTTTGCTGTCATCTGCAAGCTTGCGAATGCTCGATTTGCCCCGCAGCTCTTCCACTTTTCCATCCTCACCTTTCAGTTCCAGATTGCTTAACAAGTAGCCCAGCTCCAACCGGATTTCAGGATGCCCGTGACCATGCAAATCGATGTAAAGACCTCCCCCATGCTTCTCGATCACTGCCCGCCTAGCCTGTTCAATGTATTGGTGAAACTCAGTCCAAGCCCGCTCTGCTTCGACACTTCCTTGCGCCGCTTCTTTGATCTCCCGATTACAATCCACCTTCAAGCGTTTGAGGTGGCAGATAATGACATGCGGGTATTTGCCTGTCTGCCGATGGAATGCCTGTGCGATATCCCGAGCGAGCCGATCGGTTCCCCCATCGGCCAGCAGAACTCCATTCTTACGGTCAGGGATACTCGCAGGCACCAACCGACCTCCATGTGGCGCCGAGATGATCACCGAAGAACTCCCAACAATGTATTCAATGTGTTTGTCTTTACTGAAAAGACTCTGCCCGGCTACGGACACACTATCACTCGCACAAACTGGACCCGATGCAACAAAGACAAAACTCAGTGAAATCACCAAGCGATAAATCTCACTCAAGTATTTCATGCTCCTCTTTTTTTAAACTTCATGCCCTTCAATTCCTACATGGTTCAATTTTTTACAATCATCTCAGCTTGTAAATGTCATTCATGCAAAATATCCCACATCAGTAAAGCATGATCAAATTCAATACCGCCTGCAGCGGCATCGGATAAATCCTGTGATAACGGGTATCTTCATAGGTTCAGCGTGCTCAATATTTAAGCACTATAAGCGTTATAATCTAGGTCGTTTTTTGTAATGAGTAAGTCATAAAATATTAGCTATCTTAAAATTCTTGTCATCCATAGCCCGCATCAATGAAGTTTATCGACACCCTCAAACAACCCCGTTGGCTGATCCCGATTTGTGTTTTGGGATACCTCATCGTGATGGGCATCGTTGCGGAGAACCAACCATGGGGACGTGGCTGGATTCACGACCTCAAATACTCCGCCCAATGCGAGTTCAGCCGCGGGTCCTTCAACTCCGGCCCCTCAGAATACGCTGTAGAATTCGATATCTATGAATATCCGGATGAGCCATCCGAGGAGATACAGAGCTTGCAGCAGAAAATTGACCAGTGGATTCCGGAGGCAATTAAGACTTACCCTAATCTCGAAGTGAACAACAATAGTGTCCCCGATGATCAGAATGGTTTTCTGATGTTTATCGAGTGGCGCGAGGAAATCGATTCACTGGAACACAAATGGAAGTATCTGGATATGCCTGAAGACATCAAAGCCATCTCCGATGCGCTTTTTTCCAAAGAAAAGAATGAAGCTATTTCGAATGAACAAATTCTCGCAGTTGAAACCTACCTGCTAAGTAAAAAAGGCGTTTTAGATCGAGCCCTGGTCATTGGCCTGCTACCGGAACAATCCAACGCCAACATTGTGCCTGACCGCTATATGATGTTATCGCTACGTTTCTCCAAAAACATCGTCGATAATCTCAAGTTAAGAGCGCTCATGGAAGCCAAACGAGGAGACTTTGAAGCTGCTTTTCTGACACTAAAATCTATCCGCGGATGGGGAAATCATTTTGGTGACGTGGAAGCACCAAATTTAATAATGACAACTTTGGCCACAGCTATTCATCTCGGCGTCCAGAATACACTCCACTCACAAATCATCCCTCTGCTTTTGGAAGCAAAAGAAGATCTCACCCCATGGGCTGAACTTACTTCATACAATAACGACAATCAGAAACAACGATCACGCATGTGGCGAGGAGAGTGGCATTTCTGTATGAAAGCGCTTTGGTGGAAACAGGTATTGCTCGATTATAATCTCAGGGACATCATGCCCCTATTGGCTACTTACTCATCCATGGTGAATGATTTTGCTGATCCCGAAAAAATGACCTCATCAGCATCTGAGATGCCCTCGATTCCAGATCACCTCACCCGGAAGAGCCAGAAAATAATTGAGCTTTTTTTAACTGGTCTTGAAGCGTTTGAAACAGGCTATCTCCGTGCACAAGCCGTTCTCAAACAATACGAACTCGCATTCACTCTGCGAAAGCTTGAATCTGAAGGACAGGATTTAAAAACACTGGATCAGAATACCCTCGACTCCCTGCCTCTGCAAATCCTCCCCGGTAATGGACTTACCATCAACTTCGATGAACGGATGATTTCCGTACCGGAAGACAAGTTTCACGGAGCTGAGCCTCTTGAGTTCTAAACTCTAGCCTTCCTTCTTATTCGCGTTCATTAGCGTCTATCTTGACTCGCCATAGCTTTAGCGACGGTGGTTCGTGGTTCTCCCCTCCCCACAAAAACCCGTGGCTTTCGCTTGTGAATATTCCGATCCCACGTAAATTTCCAGCCTCTAAATAATAACGCAAAACCATGTCCAGAAAACTCAGCCACATCGCCCCCGAATGGTGGGATTACACCACCCTCGACGACGAGCTCATCAACGATG